>CAZWZY010000006.1:0-84416 GCA_964638175.1 uncultured Thermoplasmatales archaeon
ACTGATCTACGGGTTATGGGCCCGTCGGGATTTCCTGGCTACCCCACCCTTATAGACACCATCCTCTCAGATGAATGCTCGCTATGATGGGTAGCCGTATTGTTTCCACCGCCATATATCTGAACTGCTTTTCGTGAATATTGTTCCCCCTACTTAAAGATAGTACTTATTCTTCAAAAAGTTGTTTCATTCGTTTTACAAAACGTTCAGCTGATTGAAAGGCGGAACTCGCTTCTTCCTCTGTCGAAAAATGCTCAAGAACATATTGATCCATATGCCGGAAACCTCTAATACGAGTTAATAGAAACCCCATTCTTCCTCCAATATTTCTGTTTCAACGTATTTTTCTAAATATCTTGTAATACAAAAGTGACTTTTCTCGTGGGCACCATCCCTGAATAAAATTGATATTGAATAGGCGTTTTGTTCGTATTTTATGAACAAAATGTTCGTGATATATGAACTAAATAGTTGCCACTAAGAATGACCATACAACGATAATGTTTCTTTACTATGTGCATATGTACGAAAGAAACCATTATAAACACCAAAATAAATGAAGATGCGGGGGACCATATGGTCGCAAGAGGGATAGAAACACAACTGGTAAAAAAAGTTGCAAAAGTTCCGGTGGTGTGTACTCAATGCAAAAACTCAATCCCTACAGGTAATGCGTATCACCAAGAGGAGGGGAAAACCCAACATCTGCACTCACTTATTGCCCGTCAGTTTTGTTCTGACTGTTACGCAAAATACGGCGCACGAAAACTTCTCTCACAAAAATGATATCGCGGAAGTATCAATGAGGTATTGCGTTAAAAACCTTTTTGAGTAGAGCATGGATTAGTCTTTTTCATCTTGCAGGGGTTCCCAAGCATGGTCAAAGGGGCAGGGCTTAGGTGTGCCAGAGGGCATATCTCAGCACTAAGAAACCCTGTGACGTAGGTCTTCGAGCGTTCAAATCGCTCCCCCTGCACTTAGTAACAAAAAAAGAGGTGTGTCAACGAACGTCCTTGCCTTTACCGGTATGCCTTTTTCTGGAAAAACACTTGCTGTTGAAGTGGTCAAAGAACTAGGCTTTCCTGTTGTACGCATGGGAGATGCCGTCTGGAAAGAGGTAACCCGTCGGGGGCTTCCCTTGACAGATAAAACTGTTGGTCAGGTTGCCGCCTCCATGCGCAAGGAGCAGGGCAAGGACATTTGGGCACAACGAACCCTTAAAAAAATACAATCACTGGACACAACAAAGACACTCATCATTGATGGAATCCGCAATCACGAAGAAATTGACGCGTTTAAACAGAAATTGGGAGAAAAGTTTGTAGTGATTGCCATTACAGCATCAAATGAGATTCGATATCGGCGGGCATTAACACGCGGGCGAGAGGATGATAGTGGTACGCTTGAAAAAATAAAAGAACGTGATAAACGCGAGAAGAACTGGGGCATCGAAGCAGTCATTGCTTCAGCAGATATCGTTGTTCCTAATGAAGGGAGTAAAGAGGAGTTTATCACACGTATTCGACAGATACTTGGCCACCATTAACCTCATTTTTTCCGTTGTTCAAACGACGAGAGTGTCTCATCAATACGTGCTTCTGTCGATGAGCGGTTCTCGGCAGATGCGTTCTTTTCTATAGAATTATCGCCTCGCGTATGACGCCATCTGCTTCTCATCACAACAACAATACCGATCAAAATACCAGCAACCAGTGCAACAAATGCTACCGGAACAATAACTGTATCAGTTGCTCCTGGAAGCGTTCCATCTGGTTCAGATTCTGCAGGAGTATCGATGTAGACTCGGACGGCATGCTCAAAGGCAAACATGCCTTGTTTTCCTGATTTAAAAGTTACCCACACCTCCCAGTGTTGATCATAGAGATCTGTACGATCGGGGATGTCGGTAAAAATGGAAAAGCGAGCTGATCTATGTGGTTGAAGAACAATCCAGGACGGCTCCACATCAATCCATGAAAGATTCGGCATGGTGGTTTTATTCGCTCTCATATAGGATGGTGGGTTAGGGTGCTCGATATACCACGTGACGTTAACGTCTTGATCACCAGCGTTATACACGGTTATCTTCATTCCCGTGTCTCCTGAGAGAAACTCATCCTCCATGGCAATGGTGAGTTCGAGCGGTGACACAGTAATGCCTGCACTGGCAACAGCAGAACAACACGAAAAGATAACAAGCATCAGTAAGAATCGATACGTCACCTCAAGGTTCCTCCCGGTACCAGCAATGCAGTGTGCGTTTTTAGGTTTTTTCTTTCTTTTCGAGTCGTGATAACAACTCATCGACTTCTGAATCAACGTCTGTCTCTTTTCTACCCGTTGTAGGTGGCTGTTCTGTTGGCACAGGAGACAATGCAGGTTTCTCAGGAGTTACCTCAGGCATAGTGGTTGATTCTTCGGGTTTCTCTTCAAGTTCCTCCTCAGGTTTCATGGTCGTCATGGTAAGTTGCTCTTCCATGTGACTTAATTGATCCATATAGGCTTGAACGTCTTCATGGATATGTTGCAATAGTACACGGGTGCGACCAATCATCTCGACCGTGTCTTTGGCATCTGTTGGTTGATACTCGATTGGTTTTCGGTACGGTGGCCGTTTCTTCGTCTTGAGCGGTTTTCTGAAGGGTTCATAGCGTTGTGGTCTAATCTTAAACAGATAGAAGAGGACAAGGAATATCGTAAGTGCAAGCGAAAGGATGATGAGGATGGTATCAATGGTAATAATGTCCGGTTGTTCACCAGTATAGGTTACAATGGATCCATCTGAAGGCTGATAAATGTAGTCCCAGGCATTATCACCGTTGATATCAAGACGATAGTAATTGGTTCCATATTTCTCCACTGCGGTGGTATCACCAGTAGATGGATTATATAACACATCATAGACGCCACTTGTAGAGATATCGATAAGATTGTAAGGCTTCCCACTCACATATATCTTGAGAACATCGGTGGGATCCTTGGGATTTGACCCCAAATTAATTTCAACGGTATCAGTTAAACCATCGTCATCGTCATCGATGTCTCCTTCATATTTTCCATCAATTGAATCGTGATCTGGTACCCCATCACCATCAGTATCTAGAGGATAGCTATTTGGGTTCTTTGGATCGGTTCCATAGGATAATTCCATGTCGTCACTGTAACCATCACCGTCATCATCAGTATCAACAGAATCAGGAATATGGTCGCCATCAGTATCTAGTGGATAGTTATCACTATCATTCGGATCGGTACGATATTGCTCTTCTTCATCGTCAGACCAGCCATCACCATCGGTATCTACAAACGTAGTATCAATAGAGAAGGTAAGGGTACCATAATCGCTACTCGTACCATCGGTTCCTTCTGCTCTTATATAGAAGGTATGCACACCATTTGAAACAGCAGTGGGGCTGGTCCAGCTGGTGGTCTTACCCACAAAGGTTTCAGGGTTGTTTCCTATCTTGACATAATATCCTTCGATGCCTTTGCTGTACACAGATTGATCCCAAGTAAAGGAAGGAGTGTCCTCCCAAGTAGAACTGGTGAGTTTAATATTAGGTGGCACCGTGATAGTTGTGGGGAGAATCATGTTGATGAGTGGGTATCTATCAGTTGTCGTTGAGGTGATTTTATACGGCGTATCGCCGATACCATTACCATTAGCGTCTTTCCCAGTATATTGATCCCAATAATTCCCCTGTGCTCCGTTGTCCCACGTATTGTTTCCTTCGTCAACGACGTCATTATCGTTTTTCCAGAAATTATTCAGATAAATTTGATTTCTATGAGAGTTTTGCCAAATGTGGATGCCGTATGTATTACCATAGATGTTACATTGTGACAAAACATTATCTGAAGCACTGATACGGAAGTCGATACCGACATCGTTGTTGAAGCTATTTGTGTAAAGTATTTGATTCTGCCTTGCCGCAAGAAGTGTGAGAATGCCATTTTTGAACCCTTGGATTGAACAGCGGTTGATAATTGTATTCCTTCCACGAACAGTAATGCCTTCTCCACTTGAATTATCTCCTTGAAGTTTCACATCGTAGATATTACAATAGCTTGCTTGCAAAATAATACCATGTGCTTGGGCATGCTCAATAATAGAGTTGGAAACATTACAATAATCACTATCAAAGGGGATAGAAATGGCATAATAACCTGAGTTAAGTATCTTCAGATTATGGAATTCGACATAGGTACTATCAAACAAGAGTCCGTTGTTGTTCTCAAGATTAATTATCGTCGTATCTGAGCTCTCACCAACAAGAGCAATCTTTTTAGTTATCTTAATATCATGTTCATTATACATGCCTGCTCGTATTTCAACGATACTGAGCGGATTTGCAGCTGCAACAGCTGCTTTGATGGTGGTGTAGTCTCCTTTTCCACTTGGATCTACAATAAGGGTTTCTTGATAAATTGGTTGAACAGCATGCACAATAAGAGTGGTTGCGAAAGGTGCAAGGAGAATGAAGAGTAGTGCAATACTGCCAAGAATCTTCAAGAGAGAACCCCTGCTCATCTCCGCCTCCCCCCCTTCTCCTTAGGCGGTCTGAATGTTTTTAGGAGCCCTCTCTCAGTAAGATAAATGAGAACGATGTTTTTGACAACTTCAGCCTCAGAATTTCCAAGTTCTCCAACTTGATCTTTGATGATCTCACGAATAGCAGGTGGAAAACCAACTGGAAATCGCTGAATCTTGCCCATCCACTCTTCCCTTATGTGAATCACATATGATTCATTTATTTATAAAGTTTGTTATCAAATATGACTCATTTTTGTTATCAAATATGACTCATATATGACTCATTTATATACATTCCTAAATGTATAGAGATACATATATGATTCATATGTGATTCACATTATTTTAAACATTTTTTTCTAATTTATTGAAGAAATACTTTCAGAATTTAAAAATTTTTCCATATTTTTATGATTCATATATGACTCATATACGAATCATTTAAATTTAACAAAAAGAATGGGGGTAAGATGAAAAAAATTATTGGTATCTCTGTTATTGGTGAAAAAAATTTATTTTCTTTTATGATGTTTTTTATTTTTATCTTTGAGATAATAGACTGCTGATTTCTGCCTATAGTTACTATGGCGGCCCCATAGATAAAAGACGACGGTTGTAACTGCAAGTCCAGCCATACCAACAAACCACACTATTGTAAATACATTCGGTGTCGTTTCTTGTTTCTTTTCCTCACCTGTTGGCATATTGATAAAAAGGCGGGAACCAAGTTTCATAAGAAAATTAACCCCACCTTGACTAGATTTTTTTACTTGATAAAAGAGTGCCAACACTTCCCATTTTTGATTATATGATTGTGGTTGATTATTTTTTGGAATGATGATGGTCACATTAAAAAATCCATCAGATTTTGCGGGAATGGTCATTTCTTCAGGAGTGACTGATACCCATGAAAGATCAGGAATAAACGAAAAACCTTCTTGAATATTGTCTTCAGCAGGGTGAGAAACTTCAGATCTAACAACGACCGGTTTATTATCTGGATTTTTTATTTGCACTCGTTTAAACACAATCGGTCCATCTGGAAAGCTTTCCATAGAAATGTCTAATTTAGCTGGCCAGAGAGTAATTCTTCCCTCAACGGGTTGCTGTACACAAACAACGCTCAATGTTAGTAAGATTGCAAATAGTGCTACCAAACTATACTTCAGACTCCCATCTCCAAATGGTCTTACCCTCTGCAAAAAAGAAAGGGAAACGAGGTCTTAATATTTTCTATTATGATTAAAAAGACGAAAAATAAAAAAGTAAAAGGAATAGATGATTCCGCGGTTCTTCTATTTTATTGCTTACTTTTGTAGGATTATGCTGCGGTGAAAGTCCAATTCACTTGTGTGGTCTGCCAATCGTGGTCAGCACTACAGGTACCAAGATAAATGGTGAGTTTAAACGTATCACTACTTTCCCCAGCGAGACTTAATTCAAGAGTTTCTGCGGCGACGTCATTGATATAGTTATTGTTTCCAGATAGTGCAGTATCTGTGATTCGAAGGCTGTAAAAATCTTCTCCGGGATCTCCGTCTCCATCGCAATCCATGTCTCCTTCATCGGTTGATTGATTCTGCTGACCTGTTGCTAGCATAGGAATTGATCCGTTGTTATACAGGGTAAAATCAAAGGCCGTTTCTTCATTGCTGCTCATAGCAACAGTGGAAAAGTTACACACCTCGGGAGACACGTTTCCGTCAACGGAACCGGTAGGATCAAAGCTAATTTGTAACTCATCGCTTGCCCCATCTCCCAAGACAATATGCTGAGGCATGAAGGCAGTTATAACTAACATCATTACTAAGCCTATCAGAAAATATTTTTCAAGTTTCATCTTGCATCCCATCATCCCATTCTCCTTCTCCTAATCTGAATAGACAAATATAAACATTATGATTTTGTCCCATCCTTTGTAGGTTTATGTAAAAAGTAATTACTTATAAGCTTTTTTGGCAGGTGTATATGCAGGCAGTAAAAAGCTGCGATAACCAAATTGATTCGTTACAATCTCCTACTTCCTTTCCCTACGAGCAATATACTCTTTTTTATGATAAATAGGATTATGCTGCGGTGAAAGTCCAATTCACTTGTGTGGTCTGCCAATCGTGGTCAGCACTACAGGTACCAAGATAAATGGTGAGTTTAAACGTATCACTACTTTCCCCAGCGAGACTTAATTCAAGAGTTTCTGCGGCGACGTCATTGATATAGTTATTGTTTCCAGATAGTGCAGTATCTGTGATTCGAAGGCTGTAAAAATCTTCTCCGGGATCTCCGTCTCCATCGCAATCCATGTCTCCTTCATCGGTTGATTGATTCTGCTGACCTGTTGCTAGCATAGGAATTGATCCGTTGTTATACAGGGTAAAATCAAAGGCCGTTTCTTCATTGCTGCTCATAGCAACAGTGGAAAAGTTACACACCTCGGGAGACACGTTTCCGTCAACGGAACCGGTAGGATCAAAGCTAATTTGTAACTCATCGCTTGCCCCATCTCCCAAGACAATATGCTGAGGCATGAAGGCAGTTATAACTAACATCATTACTAAGCCTATCAGAAAATATTTTTCAAGTTTCATCTTGCATCCCATCCAAATTACCTCTTCTTTTTATGATAAACAAAGAAAGCCATCAACTATTTGTTTATCCCATCCTTGCTATTAAGTAAAAATTACATGATTTATATTGGTTATTGGTAGATGAATGTGCAAGCGAATATGCAAGTGAATACCTGAGAGCAATAGTGGTCAAAATCATTGGTAATGGTGCGGACAGTAACGCAGGTACTATCGTAGTTATTAATGATATGTAAGATATGAAATAACACATTATTCTAAAAATAAAAAAGTAAAAAAAGAAAAGAGTTACGACTCATTAGTAGTATGACCAAGGACTTCGTCGACTTGTTTATCGGTCTTTTCAGCAATCATCGTGTCTACCTTTGTTTCAATATCTTTTACTAGCACATCATCGACGTGCGAATAAGCGACAGATGATTGTTTCTGTTTATTCACAGGCGTGTACGGTTTGTGTTTTCCATCTCTCTTCGTATTGAAGATAACGAGGATAGCAAAGATCAAGGCAAGGAGAGCACCCACAATGATGGCAATCAACGAGAGGGGTAACGCCCGTTCCTCTGGCTCTTCTGGCGGCTCTTCAACAGGAATAGGTTTGATAATCACTAAGGCAAGATCCATATTTGACAGTCCTTGGTTATCAAGAACGGTAAGAATAACAGAATAATTTCCTGGTTTCGTATATACGTGACTGGGGTTGGCCTCTTGCGACGTATTATAATCCCCAAAATCCCACATATACGACACAATAACACCGTCAGGATCATAGCTTCCGTTCGAGCTGAACTGAATGGTTTCATTCACAAATGCTTCATAATATCCTTGGGCAGGAACCGTTACGTTTGCAAAGGGAAAACTGATATTTGCAATGGGGAGCTGTTGGTCGGGTTCCAATGCAAGGATGGTAACATCAGTGGATGCAAATGCCGTCGCGCTGTCGTTATCCTGTACTTGGAGTTTTATCGTATAATTACCTGCGTTCTCATAGACGTGAGAAACATAGGCCGTTTCCTGCCAATCAGTATCCCAAAGCCCATCATTTTCAAAGTCCCAGCGGTAGCCTACAATGGTTCCGTCGGGATCATAGCTGTACCCGCCATAAAACACCAAGGATTGCCCTTCATACCCGTAGTGAGGACCGGTGATATTGGCAATCGGTTCTTGATTAATACGGGGTTCTGGTGGGGGAGGGGGAGGGGGGCTTGGATAGGACGTATCTTTAGTAGTAAAATAATACATGGCTGAGGTAGTAAACACCCCATCATCGACAGCAACCTTCCAATAATATTTCGTTACATATTGATTTGCTTGCGTATATGTCCAATAGACGTAATCTCCTGAATGGACGCCGCTGTCAATTTCTTGTGGATTAAAACTGAGACCATCACTGCTACTATACCAGGTAACATTCAGATCATCGTTATTGATATCATTAACTTGAATGCGACAGGTAATTTGCAATCCAATATTGGTTGATTTGTTTGCAGGATAGACATTACTGATAGTAGGGGGTACTGCAGCAAAGGTTGGATCAAACGAGATTTTCGTATGATCTGCAGCAAGGATAGAAGGCATAACAAAACTTACCAGAAACATACTAATGAGAATAATCACAGGCAATGAGCATTTCCGGTTCTTTTTCGCCCTTGCATTCATCGTATGTTCCTTCCGTTAGCTTTCCTACCAAGGTATTTCATGATACTTGATAGCACGATACATTCTGTCAATAATTATATTTAAAGCTACCCCGGGAAAATGACAGGGAGAAAAAATGACACAATGACAAAATGTCACGAAAAATAAGTGCTGATGTTATATTTATTACACTATAAATGAAATTATAACGTAATGATAGAAATCTATTATAACAGAGCCGGGGAAACAACAGGTGATGGTAATATATGATGGATTGGTAAAAATGAAATATTTTTTTCTATAGATATAGACGAAAATAAACAATTATTGTCGAATGTTGTCGACACATCACTATGCGACAACAGCCTTGAACGTCACGGTCAGTCCAAGTGGATCGGTTGTTGACGAGGTGGTTGCCATTAAGAGTTTTAAGTCAAAGGTCTTCCAATTATCAGCAGCAAGATTGGTGACAAAGCTGGTGAAGGACGTGGTAATGTTGGTCCAGGACCCATCACCATTCTTCTTGTACCACAGACTGAAGTTGTCTTTTGCCGGTGGGGATGTAAGATTCCATTGGGCACCCGTAGTACTGTTGGTAGCATAGGTGGCATTAATGGTGATGTCTAAGGCAACATTTCCTTCATTGCTCAGATTGAAGTACCATCCTGAGGTTTCGTTAGTGTCACCAATATTCACACTTCCCATAGCCCATTGATCAGGAGTGACGTTGATAGAAAGACTGGTGTTGTATTCGCATAAGGCATCTGGCGAACTGGGAGAGGATTCAGTGTTTCCAGCAACATCAGCAGCGATACTATAGAACTCGTAATAACCGGTACCATTGGGAAACGTAAAGGTCCAATTCCATGGTGCTGCGGTGTCTGGATTACTTGCATTAGACCATTCTTCCCAGCCAACACTGCTGTAGTCTTCTTCAGTGTACCAAGTTCCATCTGATGGTTCAGGATTGGCGCGAGCGCGAATACGCCAGGCATCAACATATCCTTCCTGATTGTTGTAGTTGAACACACCGACGTATCCTGTACCAGTATAGGTGTTATCAGTTCGAGAGGTGTTTCCTCCGTATTGATTGGTCTCATAGGTATCATCAAACAGTCGGGCTTCAATCGTGGTAGAGGTCATCCACCCGCGATAGAAATAATAGACATCCTGGGTTGGTAAATAGGTTCCTTTTGTCGCATCTCCACTGTTAATGTTTCTTCTGATCTCAGGATTATCAGCCGTTCTGCCTTCAACGATGATTTGATAACCGTCAGTTCCACTGTCTTGTCCCTGGAAGTGCAACCCAATAGGAATGGTACTATCAACCCATTTCATCCATGCTTCAATGTAGTATGATTCTCTACTATAGGTGTACGTGCTATTCCAGTGGCAGTTATAGCTTGCAGCAGCTGGAATTCCCGCATATGATCCTTCTTTTGCATTACTTCCATCCCTTCCCACACTTCCCGAGCTATGCGTATCAAAGATATTGGTCACTGCTTCGAAATCCTCCCACAATAGGAAGGCATTATCGCCATTTGACGTTGTAGATGCCCCAGCATTGCCATAATAGATGTAAATATCTTCACCATTTGTTTCATTAAGTTCTGGCAGTTTTATCCAGAATGATGCTTTTGTAGAATCTGTTTTTTCTTCAAGATAGTATCCCAATTCGGTTACTTTGTCTGATGCAGTAAATCGAATATCACCAAAGTCGGTCTTGCACTTATTATTGAGATATACATGCTTTCCACTATCTGTGCCATTACCGTAATGCACAATAAGGTGCAGGGTATAGTTTGTTTGGTCTCCTGCAGACGTTCCATCGATGTGATGTTTCTTTCGATAGGTCCAACTACTATTGAACCAGTCACCAATTCCACCCCAAGAAACATTATCCGAGGAATAACGGTACCACAGAGACACGTTGTTCATACCACTCAGTGCATCACTTGCTGATCCTGAAAGGGTAAGTGGTGAAGAGGTCACCACATAGGGTGAAATATCGTTTATGGAAGAGGTGGGAGCAACGGCATCGTAGCCGCAGCTAGTGTCGTTGGCGACCGGTGGATCTTCGGTGTTAACCGGGCTAGCGTTGTCTGCGGCACGGCTGTAGAAGCGGTAGTATCCCGAGCTGTTGGGGAAGGTAAAGCTCCAGGAACACGTGACCCATGGATCACTGTCGACGCTGAAGAACCATGGGCCGGACCAAGAGCTGTTATCGGAACTGTAGTAGTAATATAAGGACACGTTCTTGAGTCCATCTCCTCCAGGATCATCTTGTGCATCGGTGCTGGTTAGAGTTAAGGGATTGTCTCCTGCATTGTGCCAGTACGGTGAGATCGCGGTGACGCTGGAGCTGGGTTTAGTGGTATCGTTAGAGCGAGTGGTAAAGGAATACCATGCAGAAGTATTATGTTCAGAATCGTTGACCGCGACTTTCCACCAGTAGGTGGTTTTGTCGGTGTTGAATTGGCTAAAGTTGTACGAAACCGTAGTATTGGCGGTAACACTACTGTTGGTGTTCCTGAGTGCCCAGCCTCCGCCACTGCTGTTTTCGTACCAGTAGATGTCAAGGTTGTCTCCATCAGAATCGTTTGCCCAAATCTGGCATTCTGGTTTCAAGGGGATCTGTATGGAAGCGTTAGTGGGATAGATATTGGCGATGACAGGTGCAAAGTTTTCTGGTCTGGTAGTAAACCTGTAGGTGGCGTTGGCCCATCCGTTGCCGTCGGTGACATTGGCACTCCACCAGTAGGTAGTAACATAGGAATCAACCCACGAGGTGTTTGTTGCATTATATGTGCCATTTCCTACATTCGTTGACGTATTGAAGGTTGTCCAGCTGCCAGATTCGTTGGTTCGCCAGGTGATGTTCATGGTGTCGCCATTGGCATCAGAGACGGTAATATTGAAGGAAGAGGGCGGAATTTCTGTTCCGGTAGCTCCATTACTGGGTACAGGGTTTGTGAGCTGCGGAAGAGCCGTTTCTTCACTCTCAAAGGAAATAAAAGTTGTCGGGTTGTTCATCGTATTGTAAGAAGTCAATATCCAACTGCTATTTCTGGCAATATTTGACATACGGAACTCATCAATGGTACCATCAAAATACCCTGGATAGCTACCGCATCCAATCCGCAAGTCCATAGGATCTTTATCCATAACCCCTGCGCGTGCTGCTGGAGTGCCAAGTATGGTTCCATTTCGGTATGTAATCACATCACTCGAAGTCTTTACCCCTGCTAGATGATACCAGATTCCTGTTGTGGGTTGGAATGGCTCATCTGGACTTGACCAGGAGTTACTTACAAACACAAAGAATCTGAGTTTGTATGGATTCTCATCTAAGAGATACATACAGAATCGTCTATTCGATCCATCATCTATGGATGCGATAACACGTTTTCCTGTATTGACATCGAATTTTGCCCACGCTTCAATCGTGACATAATCGACGTCTAGGCTGGTATCTTGGCCGCAGTTGATAAAGTCTGCATCGCCGTTGAAGTCGATACCTGGTCCTGTTTTACCTGTTGTCCCTCGCGTACTGTCTGAGTCTGCATCGGTAAGCGTCCCATTATTGCCATATGCTGTTGAATCATAATACGTTCCTGATGTTTCATTCAAATGTTGTACAACCACGTAATTAGCATTCCAGGTTCCTGCCACGTTTTGTTGGTTGCTTGCTGCGCTGTTGTTGTAATACATCCATATCTTTGTGTCAGCGCTGCTCTCAAGCCGAGTGATGTTTACCCAACAGACCAGTTTTCCTGTGGTTCCATTAAAATCTTCAATTTCGTGATTGAGTTTCGTGGTGTTGTCACTGAAGAGCACGAAGGCAATGTCATCGCCGTCATCTTGTGCTTTATCTCGTAAATCGGTGTCTGTGGTACTCACGAGGATGGGAAAGTTTACCATATCTGCATCAACTTGTGAAGAGTTGACGGTGATCAGTTTTCGGTAGTTCCAATTGCTGTTCCACCAGGTGCTGCCTTCAAAGTCGTAGGTAGAGACGTTATCTCTATTGAAGAGCAAGTAGGAGATACGGCCTGAGCTGGGAGCAAGACCGTCCTGAATCTCTTCAAAGGATGGGGCCGTAAACCAGGTTCTGACGGTTACGGGCTCTTGTTGAGGTTGTAAGGAGGTGTAGACGCCGCGATTGAGACCGTCTGCCTTTGCTCCAAGGTTGTTAACCAAGGTTGTTGCTTGTGTTTGGATGGTGTTGGCAAACGAGACGTCTTTGCTGAACAGAGTAGCTGTCGCAACGGAACGCACCGTTTCTTGCGTAGCATTTGCACCGATAATCTCGATCTTTTCTAAGGCGAGACCGTCTGAATATAACGGTGCAAAGATGGTCTCTGCATCCTCTGCCGTACTGATAGTTCGTTCGACGTAGAAGCTGGCTCCTGGAAGGATGTAACGTTGTTCTTGTTGTGGATTGACGATGAGGTCAGTGGGGGCAGTAATAGTATCATCGCTGACGTTGGTTGGTGGTTGGGTATCATTGGTATAACCATCATCGATTGGTGGAGTGGTATCGTTCTGTGTCTGGTTGTTATCTGGTTGTGTGGTATCGTTCTGTGTGACGTTTCCTTCAGGGGTTTCCTCAGATTCGTTACCGCTCACGTTTGATGCAATGGTCCACCGGTAGGTGGTCTGGTAGAAGGTTTGGTTGTAATCAACGGCTGAAAGAGTGATCAGGTGATCTCCTGCAGAGAGATTATGGAAGAGCCAGGTTCCTTGCCAGAGCCGAGTGGCGATATGGTTATCGATGGTGGTGTTTGCTACCACGGTTAGATTGATGGTCTCGATACCTGAGATATTAGCCCATGCGTCAGTAATATTGTAGGACGCAGGAATGGTGGCATTGAAGTAGATGATATCTCCTTCAACAGGATCGATAGGCTCAATGGACACGCCGATATCGAAGTCGCCTCCTCCGTAGAAGACGGGTAGTGTGGTAAGGAGAAGTCCAAAGACCAGTGCAAGCGAAATCAATGGAAGAATGATCTTGCTCCAGGATAGCTTCGGACGAGGTTTGGATGGGGTTCTATGTTGTCGTTTGCTGATAAGGTCTTTCTTGGTTTCCAACGTTTTATCGATGAAGAGACGGTCCACCTGTTCATCGATGTCGTGTGGTGTTTGGTCGAAGTAATCTTGTAGGCGGTCAAGCCAGCGGAGATCGTCTCTACCGATCATGGCCGATCACCTCCTTTTTGCTTGTGCGGGACGAGGACGGCGGTGCGGCTGATGATAAATGCCAGCTCATGGAAATAGGGGTTTTCCTCGCGGATCCACTGGAGTAGACGGGAGCGGCCTAACTTGTGTTCCAATACCTTCAAGACTCGTCGATACGGGATGGGAGAAACAGGACGAGTCTGTTTGAGACGGGAGTGAACATACTCCCGTGCTTCTGCAAAGGTGATGACCTCGCCAAGGAGTGGGTCAAAGTTCTTGGTCCAGTGATGGATGGTTTGCCTTGAAACATCACCTTTGGTGACCTGGAGCCGGGACAACAGGTCGTTGACAAAGCCTCGGTACTCCCGCATGTTTTGAAAAGACGGGATGGTTCTGCGGAAGTACAGACAGTAGGCGATAATCGGAAAGGGGATGTTGGTCGGTGGGTAGCCTTTCAGGGCGTCTTCGGTGAAGTATTTGCCACAGGTTTTGCAAAAAAATTGGAGCTTGTCTTGATGCGGTCGACCATTTTGAATAATATGTTTACTCTGACAATGAGGGCAACTAAACGGTAAACGTCTACCTTGTGGTTTGAGTGATCGCCCCATCCCGCTCCGAAAACTGTAACAGAAAGTTAGTATTTAAATATTACATTTTTCTTATCTTTTATACCCGTATTATTTTTGACGTTTTTTCTAACTCCATATGAACTGACAATTAACGGAGAGCAAATGGAGATGCATATGCAAGTGAATATGCGGATGCACATGTAGATATGAGGCAGGTGAATGTGCACTTGCGAATGTTGCTATTTATACACTTGAGTAATTAGTTGTCTGAGGATGGGATGCAACAGGTAATCGCACCAGTATTACCTTCAAAAAGAACACTTTACAGCATAGGTGCAGTATTGCTAGGAATCAGTATACTGCTGGTGATGATTGCCTTTCCTTTTTCGTGGGCAGTTGTTGGCTCTGAGTCAATGAGTCCCACCTTACAAAAAGGAGATATTTTGATATGGAAGCCGGCTCAACAAACCGATCTTGCCATCGGCGATATTGTTGTGTATGAAAGCTATACGCAATGGCCCAAGAAAACACTCGTCGTACACCGAATATCGGATATTCTCTATGATAGCACTGGCAGCGTACTCATTGAAACAAAAGGAGATGCAAATGAATGGATTGACCAAGAACGGCCGCACGTTCCCCAGCCCTATATTTCATATGAGCACATCATCGGAAAGGTGATTTGTGTTGGTTCTCAACCGCTCAAGATACCAACTGTTGCGCTATTACATAGCTGGTTTGTGTAGTAGAATTTTTAGGTAATCTACGAGGTACATATGTAGGTACTAGTGCACGTACTCATGCACTTACCAATAGTGGTATTTATAGAGAAAGTTGGTTGTAAATAGCAGTGGATGGGATGCAGAAACGTGGGTATACGTGCCTAGTGTCGTCTAGATTGTTCTTTGGTGCACTCTTACTGAGTGTTGGGTGTATTGTTAGTACGCTGTTATTCTCTCCCTTTTCGTTTGCAATTGTCGGTTCTGCATCAATGAGCCCTTCGTTGTCAAAAGGAGATGTATTACTTTGGGAATCTACAGATATTATCAACATCGCAGTTGGTGATATTGTGGTGTATAAAAGTCCTGGGTGGTCTGGGGAAAAAATTATTGTACATCGAGTCATAGAGAAAACTGTCGATCATGAGGGTGAAGTGGTCTTAGCAACCAAAGGTGATGCTATCACTCAAAATGATCAACAAGAGAGTGTGCTTTCTGAACCGTATGTGGAGAGTGACCAGGTACTCGGAAAAGTTGTATGTGTTGGTGAGCAACCTGTAAAGATACCATTTATTGGCATGATTGGTCTCTTGACAAAGTAATGCCCCCTGTTTTTTATGACGCAACAGACTTGAAGGTCACCGTCAGCCCAAGTGGATCAGTGGTTGACGAGGTGGTTGCCATTAAGAGTTTTAAGTCAAAGGTCTTCCAATTATCAGCAGCAAGATTGGTGACAAAGCTGGTGAAGGACGTGGTAATGTTGGTCCAGGATGCATCACCATTCTTCTTGTACCACAAACTGAAGTTGTCTTTCGCCGGTGGGGTGGTAAGATTCCATTGCGCACCCGTAGTACTGTTGGTGGCATGAGTGGCATTAATGGTGATGTCTAAGGCAACATTTCCTTCATTTGTAAGATTGAAATAGAACCCAGTGGTCTCATTGATATCGCCAATATCAACCGAACCCATGTCCCACTGAGGAGGAGCAATATCGAAGGATATGTTCTCTTCTTCTGTTGTAAAATGGAATATCCTGCTTGCATTCGAATCTAATCCATCATCTACTGTTACCTTCCACCAATAGGTAGTATTGGTGGATGATGCCTGAGTATAACCCCAGGAAACAGTGGAATTTGCCGATACGCTGGTATTGGTTTGATTGACTACCCATTCTCCCCATACTTCAAATGCATGATCATCAGTAGCATCAAGAGTGAATCCAGCTGTATCATTTCCATATCCTCTCACACCACCAGAGTATGTTGGACTGGTAGTATCTGTATGCCATTCTATATCGTTATCAGTATCACCATATTCACACATAGCGACAATGGCATATGTTGTTCCTTGTGAAAGTTCTACTGGCACATCCCAAGTTACATTCCACGTTCCATCAGGAGGGTAAGTTGAGGGAAGAGATGCTCCTGTTATTGTTTTACTTGCAAGATAACTATTCATGAGAGGATGACCAGTTGCATTGGTTTCTCTAAGTTGGAAGGTTGCGTTTGGTGGGTTTCCATATTTACAGACGTACGGTGAAATATCTGTGCATTCAAAGGTTGCATTTGTTCCTGTCGTTCCAATGGTAAATGTTTGGAATTCGTACCATCCGGCATGATAGTAATATGGCGAATTTGACTCAGTATATTGTTCGAAGGTTTGTGCACCACTAGCATTCTGCCAAAAGTTCACGATAAGTGTATCTCCATCAGAATCGTTTGCCCAGACCTGACAAGTTGGTTGTAATGACACGTCGGTACTACCATTCTTCGGAGTTATAGGTGTTATTGTTGGCAGTGTATTGGTTTTGTTATTTGCACTGGCATTCTCATCTGACCATTGATGGACGGTGGGGTTGTATGTCCACGTTGTGTAAGACCAAATCTGGTAGTAATACGTCGTTCCCTCTGCAAGTCCAGTGTGTTCATATGAGGTCCCGGTATCATTATAGATCATGGTTCCTTGTCCTCGAGGCCAACTGGAAGCAGTTGTGTTGTATTCAATATAGGTGTTATTTGCTCCCGTTCCTTTTACCCATGTAAGATTGATTTGTGTAGAGTTATATGATGTTGCATTGAAGTTTGTTGGTGCATTTGGTTTTGTTAGAAATGCCATATCTGAGCCATAAGATGCCGCAACTGAGTTGTTTGCAGAAGCGCGGTAATGATACAATGTTCCTGGCGCAAGAGAAATCGAATAGTTCACTTCTGCATATATTTGAGTGCATAAACTATTTAATAATCCATCCCAATAGAATAATCCGATTCCAATTTCAAGGGAATCTACATCATTTTTTGTCCACGGCTGTCCATCTGAAGGTCTTGTTGTCCATGTTTCTGATTTTAAACCCCAAGATACAGGTAATGATTTAATGCCGCTATCTGATTTTACACCATTCTCCTTTATAGATAATTTTACTTCACCAGCCGCGCCTTCTTTTTTGCACATTGCATAAACAGTAACAGAATTGATAGTTGCTCCGTTGGGAATAGAACTATCAGTCACATTATATAAATCGAATGAATGATCTTGATCGATAGCGCCTTTCACATAAGTATCATCTCCATCTGAGGTTACCTCATCAACGCTTTCCCAATTTGTTGGGGCAGGGTCATTTCCATCTATAGCACATTGAGTAAGGCTCCCCGCTGCATTTGGTCGTAATACTTCAGTTTGGTAACCACCTAAACTATCTAAATTATAACTAAACTCATCACCAGTCGATTTTGTTTGATTGCTAGTTGTATTCCCATAACTTATGGTAGTTCCATATTCGAACCAGACGGTGCAGTTCTCTCCACCATCATTACTGAGATAACCATGCAAGGTAGCGTTGGTTTCTTCGACACCGGTAGAAGCGTTTGTTGTGACAATAGGAACAACTGAAGGATCACAATGACATATTGCATCAGCAACCGGTGGTGATGTTTCATCAGTACTCCCGGATTTTTTACCGATGCTGTAAAACTCGTAATAACCAGTGCCGTTTGGGAAGGAAAAGTTCCATTGCCAAGGGCTGCTGGTATCAGGATTACTCGCATCGCTCCATTGCATCCATCCTTCCTCATCTGCAACAGTCAGAAACGTTGTGGTATTTATGATGGTATTATAGGTGGTATTCATCCATTCATTGCTTCGTACTACTTTGCTAATACGTGCTTCATCAAATCGTCCATCCCAGCAATTTCCAGCAGCATCATTCCCTATTAATAGATAATTATGGTTCTCTTGTAACGATGCTCCCGTAGTAAATGTATCATCAAAACCATCAACGGTTTTATTGTAATGCATAGAGGTGGGATCAATACCAGCGCCACCACCATCTTCATCATACGTACCCCAGAGATACCACCAATAGCCTACACCACCAACTCCAGAACCATAATTATCAGGAACATTACCTCCTTGTACAAATTGACTCACTCTCAACCATCTTAGTTCGTAATTATCTTGTGTTCTAAGATAAACACCCCAATCATTATCAGTCCAGTCTGGCCCTTCCATAAAGATTCTGGGATATGTAACATCATTATTATTAAGATTAAGCCAGATTTCGGCTGTAATCTGGTCGTTTAGTGAGTACCAATTGGTGACATTGACGACTCGCTCCTCTGCATCACTATTCTGCATACCTCCTGCTATAATTCCTGTTGCACTTACCATGTTGGTATTTGTACCATTATAATTGTTTCCAGAAGAATCATTGAAGCTATTATTGAAGTGCCATACAGCCACATAATCGCCATCCCATGTGCCTGCTACATTCTGTTGGCTTATACACGTTGTGTTTCCAAAGTATAGATAAATTTCAGTATCAACTGAAGCGCTGAGGCTGGTGACATTCACCCATGCGATAAGGGTACCACTCGTGCCGTTAAACGACTCTATTTCGTGGTTCAGTTTAGTTCCGGTTATATTAGTAAAGACAACATCGTCTCCATCATCCTGAGCGCTGTTTGCGAGACCCATATCAGTGATACTGACAAGTATCGGGAAGTCGGTGAGATCATCATCAACTTGATTATGATCTATGGTTAATTTCTTCCGATATTTCCAGGAGGCATTCCACCAGTCAGAAGCATTCCCCCAATTCGAATTATCAGAAGAATAGCGGTACCATAGGGTTACATTATCATAGTCATTATGTTGAGCGGTGGCATTAATCGTTAATGAAGAAGAGAATATCTCGTATGGGCTAATTGCATCAACCGATGTACTAATCGATCCCGTAGTGAAGTGATATGTTTCATTACACCAATACGTACCATCAGTGAGGTTTACACTCCAATAGCATATTGTACCATAATTACTAAAGTTAGTATTTATTTGACTGATATTTACACTGCCACTACTAGCATCAATGCTATTATTGGTGGCGAACAATGCCCAACCACCACTACTGTTGCTATACCAATACGCAGTTAAAGTATCACCATCAGCGTCATCTACGGTGACATTTAACACAGGAATAATGCTGATATTCGTCGCTCCATTTGATGGGGATGGGGAACTCTGCGTCGGTTCAGGAGATAATATCTCAAGAGTGCGTGTTTCGGTTGTATTCTCATTTCCTGCCACATCAATGGCATGAGCATAATACGAATAGTTCCCAACAGATAATCCTGTAAAGTTATGATGTAGCTTGTAGTCTGAGGAGTTATAAGAAGCGTTTATTTCTTCCCAGCTGAGAACTCGGTTCCATACACGTACTTCATCGATGGATCCATTGAAAAGAAATGCTGTTCCAGGGCTTTCGCCACCAATACATAATGGAAGACTATTTGTCCCGATAGGGCCAGTGGTGGCCGGTGTTACAGTGCCTGCATCCGCACCGTTAATGTAATATTGTATGGTGGTACCATTGTAGGTTGCAACAACGTGTGACCATTCTCCCTGATTAAATCCACTAGATGACCATAAGTCATTTCCTTGTGCTACCCCACCAAACTCCGCTGCCAGTTCTATTTTTCCAGTACCCATAATTCTAAGTGCGTACGCTGATATCCGGCTTTTACTGACTAACCGGGGCCAACCTATGAACGTCCCATAGTTCACCCATGCTTCAATCGTGATTTCATCAGTAATATCGAAGCTTACATCATTTCCACAGTCAACATAGTCGCCGCTATCAAAACTGAGAGCAGATCCAAACTTTCCCGTTGTCAGATTTGGTAATCCTGTATTCAACCAGAGAGCATATGAATCTCCCTCGTTAAATCCTGTCAATGTGTCTTGGAAATAGAGTGCCCTGTAAGATTCATTGACAACTTCATAATCTGAGATAATGGTAGTATTACCGTTCGCCAATCCAGAAGTGGCCATAAATGTCCATCCATTAAAAACATCGTCTGCAGTCTGTAACGTATCATCATCTACACACTGTGTTTCATTGGTGGCAGCCACATCTGCAATACCAGTAATATTAGTATATTCTCGAGTTCCATTGTTACCATAGGTAGAATTATCAAAGACATGTGTAGCATTGGTGTGTTCAAAGCTCCAATAACCGACGAGACTATTATCCCAGTTGATAAAGCTTGAGGTGTCGCTAGAATCTGAGACGGTAACATTAATCTGTGCATAAGTATCGGTTGTTTCAGTATCATTTGCGGGAGTTGGCGGAGTGTCAAAGGAGATGGAAGGAGCAGTATCATCGAATAGACATATTACATCAGCACTCCCTGGCGCAGACTCAATATTGGTAAAGTTATCCGTCGCAATACTGTAGAATTCGTAATAACCAGTACCGTTGGGGAAGGTAAAGGTCCAATTCCAGTCATAATCAGTATCGGTTGTGTTTTCCACCCAGCCACCCCAGCTACTGTTATCCGATGAATAGCGATACCATAAGGTGACGTTCTTTACACCTGATAACTCATCTGATGCGGTAGCTGTAATCTCTATCAATCCTGTGGAATTTACATACGGAGAAATTGTATCAATTGACGAACTTGGAGGTTGGTTATCAGAGCCAGCAACCGCATCTCTTCCTTCAATAATTCTTCCATAATAGATACTATATGGAGAAGAGGTTCCTTGCCTCCAGACGAAATCAATTTTTGTGCCATATGGCCCCAGCACGCAACTTGGAGAGTCATGCCCTGTATTATCATTTGTTATTGAGATATTACCACTAAGCGAGTTGTTGGTTCTCCAGAACGTTCGGTAGAAAATATCATAATTTGCATTAATTGTATCTGATCTGAAAAGAATATACACTTCTGTACTATTGTGTCCTCTGGAGATGTGTGCTCCTCCTGAATCGTTATGAACCGCATAGTCTGAGGACCAGCTTAAGGTGGGGATAGGAGTATATCTGACATATCGAGTGTTATCGTTACTATGCCAATAAGTTAAATAGAGATATCCATCAGAAGTAACAACAATGGATGGGTCCTGTCGGTAGTTTGTCCCCCAAAGCGACCGGGCATTTATGGTCCATGATGTTCCTCCGTTATACTGGATACGTTGAGTATACCCATTACCTCCATTTGCACTCCATTGCCGAGGCGAGACCCAAATATCCTGCGTTGATGGATCGATATCGACAGAGAGATCATAACTTCCCGATCCATGATCAACGCCAGCATCTGTTCCCCATGTCGATCCTCCATCAGTCGAGTTTGAATGCAGCAATATGGGATCATCAAATTTTGTCCAGACAATGTGAATATAGTCGTTAGAATCAACAAGGATGTGAGGGTGACGTATACGATCGTATCTATCTCCGCTACTACCATAATCTCTTGCATCGGCAACTTCAGCAGTACTGCCCCAACTCCATGTCCACGGATTGTTTGCTTTGTCCACCGTACCGTTCTTGTACCATAATCGGTGGGCACCTGCATCAGCAATTTCTCGATAATCTCCCATGCAAAAGTGGAGATTGTCACTAGAATCTATAGCGACACCAAGCATGGTATAGGGATTATCCTCAAGAACTTCGGTGTCCCAGGTCATCCCATCATTGTACGAACGGGCATACATCACTTTGTCATCAGTAGAGTTATAGTAAATAATATGAATTGTTCCATCGGAAGTTCTTACAATTTGACGTCCGTCGCCGCCCGTTGTCGTACCTGGAGAATCTATCAAAAACGTATCAGCAATACCTGGAGATGATTCTTCATTGCTAGCATTGTCACAAGCGATGCTATAAAACTCATAATAGCCACTACCGTTGGGGAAGGTAAAGGTCCAATTCCAGTCATAATCAGTATCGGTTGTGTTTTCCACCCAGCCACCCCAGCTACTGTTATCCGATGAATAGCGATACCATAAGGTGACGTTCTTTACACCGCTGTAGCCATCAAATGCATACGCTGATAATTCGACACTACCGCTATTGTTCCAATATGGAGAAATCGTTTTAACGCTGGATGAAGGTGTTGTGTTATCACGATAACAGAACGCATCGGCACTACCTGGAGTCGATTCATTAACTGACTTGGCTTTTTTCCCGATACTGTAGAACTCATAATAGCCAGTACTGTTAGGGAAGTCGAAATTCCAACTCCAAGGACTGCTCGTATCTGGATTGTTTGCGTTATTCCATTTTTGCCAATCCCCTTGAAGTTCAAATAAATAGTCGTCATCAGTATCCTGAGTCCACCCACCGATAGCACTGTACGTCCATTCACTACCACCAGAATAGGAAGCTGAAGTGCTGTCATATCTAAGATAGACGTATTTATCTCCAGTTCCGCTTGCACTCCATGTCATCGCATAGGTAGTACCTGCTTGAAGCTCGTAGCCACCAAAATCAACTGCCCACCATTCATAATCAGCAGTTGATGCAGCTGAAACATTTCCTGATCCTTGTATCAGATATCCTCCGCTGGTATTTGGCTGACCACCAGCAATCGTTGGATACAACTTACAATATAATCTCTCAACACCACTATCTATGTTGATAAGGAATTTAATACTGTTTAAGTTGAATGTTTCGTTGGCACCGACAGCGCCGATGGTAAACGTTTGATAATAAGTAGTGCTTATCAGCATAGTGCCAGTGTAATATAATCGGTCAGCGTCACCGCCTGTCTTGTAATACTCGTATGTGTTATTATTTGTTCGATACCACAAGGTGACATTATCTGGAGGTAAACCGTTATTAGAAGCAGTAATAGTCAATGAGGGGGTGGTGACATTATAGGGAATGATAGTATCAATCGTTGTGTTTAACGGTGCATAACATATTGCATCAGCAGCATCTGGAGGGGTCTCATTCTCAACGCCTGATTTATTGCCGATACTGTAGAATTCGTAATATCCTGCGCCGTCCGGGAAGTCAAAACTCCACTGCCAAGGACTACTTGTATCAGGATTGTTTGCGTTATCCCATTTCTGCCAATCTCCATGAAGTTCAAACAACACATCATCATCAGTCATTTCTTGCCAAGCTCCTACGCTTGGTTTATACCACATACTACCACCAGGATACGTAGCAGAAGTAGTATCGTTAGCCAGATACAGAGAATTGCCCATCGTTCCACTTATGCCCCATTTCATTGCATAGGTTTCACCCGCTTGCAGTGTATATCCATCGAAATTGACTGATCGCCATTCCCACGTTGTGTTTGAGGTTTCTGAAACACCACCGGAGCCAGATGTTAGCGATCCACCACCGGTATCTGGCTGACCATTATCATCAGTCGGATACAAGGTACACGTTAACGTACTGACACCGCCAGGCGAGCTTTGTTTTATGAGAAAGTCAATATTCGTTAAATTGTATGTTCTTGTGGCGCCCACAGCACCGATGGTAAATGTTTGATAGTAGGTCCCAGTTGATGCTCCAAGAACTTGATATGTAAGGTAGTCGTCGTTACCTGTGGTATATTCTTCAATATTCCAAGAGTTGTTATCAAGAGAATGCCGGTAATAGAGAGTAACATTATCCACAGCACTATAATTGGTAGCGGTAATAGCAAGAGGATCTGAGGTTATCTGATAAGGACTAATGGCATCAACGGCAGTGCTAATCTGGCTATATTCGACATTAAGTTTTGCACCATACACCTGTGAACTATATTCATACGACCAGATGATGAGATTTCCTACATTTTCATTTTTTCCTTTCAGAAGTACGGTTAGGTTATTACCACTACTCCATCCCGAACGATCAATAACTTCTTGAACAGCATCTGTAAAGTCTGGACTCTGTATCCATGTGCTCGTTCCCACATTGGTATCTGTCCATTCCGTAGAATTCTCAGTGGTTGTCCGGCTGGCAACATCGTAGTTATCCAAAAAATTCTGAGAGTCGTCAATGGCTTCACAATATATGTCAAGGTTGGGATCATCATGAGATCCACTAGAATACGTGTACACTTCAAGATATGCATCATCTATAAAGGCACCATTTGGAATAGAAATATCTGAGAAAAATAAACCACCATTGTATCTACTTGTGTCAGTCGTGCTATCATCAGCCCTTATATATTGTGCTGTACGACTAATGGAAGATTCGGCATCATTTTCATAGGCGTCATTGACACCAGCATCAATCTGTGTATCAATACTTGGGTCGATCACCACTGGAAACTCCATATGATTGAGATCTGATACTTTGATACCAGAGAGAAGATAATATTCGCCATCATGTTGGACAAAACGATATGTCAACTGTTGTCTTATACTCTTGTTATGCAATTCGTATGCATTGCCAACGGGCATGAAAAACTTAAGATCATCCAAGACATCCTTAAAATTAATCTGTCCATCTGTTACTGTAAAATCATCTCTCTTTTCCTTCCCATCACTATATAACAGGAGGTTTTGATAATCCAATTTAGTAATAAATACCAGATATGAGTCCTGATTGCTAAATCCGTAAGTAGATGGTGGGGCATTCTGTAATACTGTTTTTGTCGTATTTGTCATTACAATTTCTTCCTTAAGTCCATGTGGGGTGTATCGCCACGTGATATTCATACCACTAAAGACATTGGGAAATACACACGCACTCCCCTGGATTGATGGTTGTACCGACTGAATGCTTTGCAAGTACTCATATTGCCAATTCTTTGATGGGTCGAGATATCCTACGCCAACCAATTTACTACGCAAGACATCCACACTAGGATCGTTTGATTTGCCATACGCGAAAGCAATGGGCCATTCCGCTGAAAGATCAGGTTTGAAATACACATTAAACAATCCTCGTTCATTCCCTGCTCGATAACCATATTCATAAGCCGGGTGAGATGCATTCAACAAAGACACATTACATAGAATGGGATGCCATTGTCCTTCCTCGTCCTGATAATTAACAGGGCCAAGATAGCTTACATATCGATAGTGGCCACTGGAAGTGTCATAATATTTATTCCAGTTCATCCCTTGTTCAACAAGAATATGATCTGGTGAAGTGGCCAATTTGTCGGCTATATCTGGGGGATTAGGATCAGGAACTACTGAAAAGGCAATTTCTTGTGGGGTCGTTGTGTTCTTCTGCGGTTCTGCGAGTGTACTTGCAGAAGCAAAGGAGGAGATTGTGCTCCAGAAGGAAGTGGTACGATTGTATCCCCAGGCGGCATAATAGCAACTCGTACTTTGGGTAAGATTGGTGTCATTATATGATGGTGCGGTTCCGTTGTAAAGGACAATACCGTCAGCCGTATGTTCTGGATAGCCTTCGGTGTTTCGTACCACATATGTGGTATCTGATCCTCTTCCTTTGCTCCAGGAGAGATGGATGGTGGTTGTATTCAATGCACGAGCAGTGAAGTTACCTGGAGGAGCGACTGGCTGCTCTGTTGCATTGCTTGTCACAGTTATCTGCAGTATTTTCTGTATCGTAGTATTGCCTACCGTAGCATTGACCTCGAACACATAGTCTCCAGGCAATGCTGCCCGTATGCTATAGTTGAAGGTACCGTTACTGGCATTGATGGGATGCGAAGTAGTGAGATTTGGACCGGATATGGAAAAGTTTACACTGGTATTGATAAGGGTTTCGTTGTAGTAAATAAGACCGTGAAGAGCAATGGTCTCGTTTACTGTGTACTGTTGTTTATCAGTCCAAAGGTCAAGGCTAAGGGTGTCATTTGTGGTCTCGTTTTGTGTGACGTTTCCTTCAGGGGTTTCCTCAGATTCGTTACCGCTCACGTTTGAGTCTAACCAACGATAGGTAGTCTGGTAGAATGTTTGGTTGCGGCCTATTGCTGAAATGGTAATCAAATGGTCCCCCGCAGAAAGATTGTGGAGGAACCAGGTGCCTTGCCAGAGCTGGTCAGTGGTACGATTACCCACAGTAGTATTTGCGACCATCGTCAGATTGATAGTCTTGATACCTGAGATATTAGCCCATGCGTCAGTAATATTGTAGGATGCAGGAATCGTGGCATTGAGGTAGATCAGGTCTCCTTCAACAGGATTAAGCGGTTCAATGGAGACACTGATATCGAAATCTCCACCATAAAAGATAGGCAATATCGACAGAATCATGGCAACGATAATCGCAACTGAGACAAGTGGGAGGATAATTTTGGTAAGTGGTGTCTTTTTGCGTGGTTTTGAGGTAGTTGGTTGTTGATGCTTCTTGATCCGATGGGTGTTTGCCTCTAAGGTTTTGTCAATGAAGAGACGATCGACACGATCGTCAATGTCATGGCGTGTTGATGAGTTAGTATGGAGGCGGTCAAGCCAGCGGAGATCGTCATTGCCTATCACGGCCGATCACCTCCTTTGGGTTTGTGTGGGACGAGAACGGCGGTGCGGCTGATGATAAATGCCAGCTCATGGAAATAGGGGTTTTCCTCGCGGATCCACTGGAGTAGACGGGAGCGGCCTAACTTGTGTTCCAATACCTTCAAGACTCGTCGATACGGGATGGGAGAAACAGGACGAGTCTGTTTGAGACGGGAGTGAACATACTCCCGTGCTTCTGCAAAGGTGATGACCTCGCCAAGGAGTGGGTCAAAGTTCTTGGTCCAGTGATGGATGGTTTGCCTTGAAACATCACCTTTGGTGACCTGGAGCCGGGACAACAGGTCGTTGACAAAGCCTCGGTACTCCCGCATGTTGGAGAAGGACGGGATGGTTCTGCGGAAGTACAGACAGTAGGCAATGATTGGGAATGGGATGTTTGTTGATGGGTAGCCTTTCAAGGCGTCTTCGGTGAAATATTTACCACACGATTTGCAAAAAATTTCTTGTTTTGCTCCATGAGGATGCCCGTTAAAAACAAGTGCATCTTGTCTGCAATGAGGACAAATTGATAAGGAATCTTTACCCATCCCGTTCCAATGTATGCAACTCAATTAGAGTATTTAAATATTTTTTTATTATTGAAGAAAATCAGGATTATATTTGACGTAATCTGGACAAAAAAAAGACAATTATACCCGTAACAAAAGTCAATCATAGTTTATTTATAAATACTTTTTTGTTATTTGATATTTATCCGGATTATATTTGACGCTATTTACGATAGATGCAACTATTCATTGTAAAAACAAAAAAAGATTACGAAACAACTGATTTGAAGGTAAGTGAGAGAGACATAGGGGTAGTGGTTGATGAGGTAGTAGCAGCGATAAATTTCAAATCAAAGGTTTGCGAATCATCAATAGCAAGATCTGCTAAAAAGGGCTCAAAGGAAGTATTGATAGTCGTCCATGTTCCTTCACTGCTGAGATTATATTGCATGCTAAAGTTATCATGCCCTGGTGTGGGGGTTAATTTCCATGTTGTGCCCTCAGTCTCGTTAGTAGCATCTTCTCCTTTTATTTGAATGTCGACATAACAATTACCATTGTTTGTCAGTGTGAAATAAAAGCCGGTAGTCTCGTTACTACCACCGACATCAATAGTGCCCATAGCCCATTGGTCGGGAGTAACAGTGATGGTAGTATTTTCTGACTCAGTAGTGAAGTGGAATAGATCCGAAGTATTCGTCAGATTCCCGTCATCGGCACTCACATTCCAATAATAGGTTGCATTAGGTGATGTTGTGTTGAGATAATCCATATAATAGGTCCCGTTAGCGACAGAATCTGGGGTATACTCAACATATATCTCATACATTTTATTACCGATATACGTGGGAGTAAGTTCAGCGGGGAAAGACCCATACGCTTGTGACATGGAAATGCTTCTATTGGAATACGGGGTAGAGGCATTATACACTTTGACGTTGTAGGCACTCAGCAGATCGCCATGAATGACCACATAGTATTCTTCTCCAGCAGCAAGCACAGGCGGTGAATCAAATGTAAACTCCTTCCATCCATCGTGATTGGGGCCCAACATACTGCCAAACGTAACTTCAGTAGTGTTTGCTATCAGACTAAGATTTGATTTGTAATAGAGTGCGCAATTCATTTTTGCACTATCAAATTGACCTCCGGTCACATAGACACGGGCGGTAATACCTGCAGCAGTTCCGTTGGTAGGACAGGTAAACCACGTTCCACGAATCATATCATTTGTATCTTCTTTCGTAGACCCCTGGGCCCAGGTATACCCAAAGTCACTTGTTCCCTCTTTAACTATGCTGCCAAATGATGACCAGCTACCGCTTTGATTAGTGTGAAAACTAATGTTCAGGGGATCACTTTCATCATCGTTTATGGTGATATTTACTGTCGGATAGAGAGAGACATTGACGGATCCATTTACAGGATTTTCGTTGGAGAACTCAGGAGCATTGTCTTGAAGGATGGTGAAATGGAAGATATCTGACATGTTTGTCGTATAGCCATCCGATGCATTGACATACCACCAATACGTAGTGTCATAGGCACTGAAATTGGCATTGGTCTGATGATAGGTACCGTTTCCAACCGAGTTGTTTCTCCCAAAGGGAAGCCATGCGGGGGCCGTATAATTGACCACGACATAAAGTTGAGTACACCGGCTTAATCCTTGATTGCCTACAAAGGCAACACCTGCCTCTATGGTATCAATATCATTCCACGTCCAACTACTTCCCGTAAATGGATTAGTAGCCCACGATCGGTTGTAACTTGTCCAAGGTAGAGGAGACATGCCCTGTGCTATAGTAAACTGGTCACTCTCGTTATAATGGGTGCCATTACAAAGAATGATTTTTGTATAGCTATCCGTCGGAGGCATTCCGAAATTATTGTCCCTACACGCAACAATATATACATTGACGAAGTTTATTACTCCTTGCTCATCACTTGCCAATCCATGATCCGTGATATTGTAGGTATCATTTGCCCAAGAGCCGGCAGATCTGCTTACATGGGTACTTGATCCATCATGAGTTTCCTCGTCAACGCATTTGTAATTGGCATTATCTCCATTTTTATTCAAGTTTGTTGTGGTTCCATTTGCATTTGGCCTCAAAATTAAATCTCCTGGCCCTGTTGAATTTGAATACCAGGTGACATTCATGGTGTGTCCATTTCCATCATTGACCGTAATATTCATTGACGGACGAAGAGGAATATTGGTAGATTCATTTGGCGGATAGGGGTTACTGATTTCAGGTGCAATGTTTATTCTCCCCATAGGACCATAAATGCTGAAATTAGTGACATCAGTTGCCCACACATGGTTGGTACTGGTGTCGGCTCCAGTATTGGGAGCTTGTACCCAGAGGCCTGTTGTTTCGTTATACTCATACATGACAAGCGTGTCTTCCATAATACTGCCAAGATCAGCATCATCGTAACTGATGTTGATATCAACGGTAGCAGATGCATCAATCGCAGTCACATTCACATACTTACTGATGTTGCCAAGGCCAGAGGGATTGGCAGGAATAATTGGTAGAGTGTGGAGGGAAACGTTAATGCCATCTGTCAGATCGAAGGTGGTACTATTGAGCGTTACCTCAACAGCACTTCCATTGATAATATCAAAATCACCATTGAGGGTTAGCACGCCGCTCATCGTCAATGTACTATTTTCTTTGATGTTGAAGGTTGTTCCTTCATCAATATTCATGCCGTTTATAGAAAGATTTGCCGTAACATCAAACGAGCCGGCATCTACGGTTACATTATTGGCAATAGTCGCTAGTTCGTCACTGGTAACGGTATTACCTAATGTGTCAATAACAAGATCATAGATGGTACCAGAACTGGGGGCAATGTCGATAATGGTGGAATCCTCTACACCTCCTCGTTCGATCTCAAGCGTTCCTGAGTTATGAGTATAGGTTCCGTCAAGGTCAATGGCATATCCTGAACTTGCTTCGTCTGTAATAGTGATGGTCCCTGAAGTAGCTAAAATAGTGGTGCTTGCTTCTTGAGTGAGAGAGCCGAATGACCATGCTCCTGATGCGCTATCCAGCCCCAAAGTAGAACCAGAGCCGGAAAGAGAAGCGTCATTGCTAACCGTCAAGGTATCCCCAGCAATGTTTGGTCTAAATACACCATTAGTTATTGTCAGATCGTTACTGATTGTTGTGGCACCTCCCCAATCAACAAGATAGTCGTTACCTTGGGTATTAATGACTAAATCATACACTGTCCCTACTGATGGAATTAAGTCGGCCTCGGTGTTTGCGTTGGTTCGAATCTCTAACGTATTAGAATTAGCAGTATATATACCGTCAAGATCAACCGCATAGCCACTAGATTCGCCAGTAATAATAATGGTACTGCTTGAAGACCCTGTGAATGTTCCTCCACTATCAACATCCAATGCACCAAAGCTATGATCAAATGTATCTCCCGCTCCGTCAAACACACCACCACTCAGTACCAAGAGTTCACTAGTGACCGTTAGTGCTTTATTGTTGGTATCGAGTTCGCACTCATCAATTTTACAGGATCCACTAATAGTACAACTAGTCGCGAGGTAAATATCGTAGGAAGTATCAGAAAGAGCAATGATGATATCATTAACCGTCCCCGAGCTTGGTTGTAAGTCAAGATAGGCAGCAGTACTATCCGTATTAATTTCAATGATGCCCGCGTTATGAGCAAAGGTACCATCAAGATCAACGGCATAACTTGGAAGTCCTGATGTTTTACCCCTAATAGAGATAGTTGACGCAGGTGCCTGGATGGTACCTCCTGTTTGAGAAAGTGATAAGAATTGCCATCCTGCCGTGATTTCGATATCGTTTCTTCCAAAGATGCCGCCTGTTACTGAAACGTCGCCGTTTACGGTCAAGGAAGACTCGGAAGCATCAGGACTAAAGGTACCAGAATTAACAGTAAGATCATGGTTTATAGTGGTAGATCCTTCCCATGAGACAACAGTAGTATCGCCGATATCGATAGTAAGGTCATAGACAAACGATTTGAAGGGGATGAGATCTGCCTTGACCTCTACTTTATCGCCAAGAGTAAAGCGCAATGTTCCTGAATTATGTGTATAGGTACCATCAAGATCAACAACATACTTGGTTTTTGTATTATAACTAGTAATGGTGGTTGTTCCGGATGTGGCATCTACCGTTTCAGTCGTGTCTGTTGTGGTAAGTGATCCAAATGACCATGCAGCGCCTCCACGATCTGCGCTCAATGTGCCGCTCTCCAACAAGGTTACGTCACCTGCTACTGAGAGAGAATATGTATTGGTATCGGGCTGGAAGGTCGAACCGCCTTCGATAGTAAGACTATTGCTGATCGTCGTTGCACCGACCCATTCAACAACATCTCCCGTATCAATAATAATATCATACACTGTATTTAATGAAAGAGGTGCCATAAAATCGACTTTTGTTGACGACGGAGTTTGAATTTCTATGGTGTTTGCATTTGCAGTATAGGTTCCCTCAATTTCTACCGCATATCCGGCAACCGTTTCATCAGTAATGGTAATTTTACTGTTTGCTGCTCCTCTGAAAACACCACCCATTTCAATATCTAATGCGCCAAAAGAATGATCGGCAGTATCCCCCTCACCATCAAATTCTCCACCGCTCTGAATCAATACATCCTCATTAATGGTGACGGCATTGTTATTTGTATTAAGTTCACCATCATCGATAGTAAGGAATCCATCAGTGGGAAATGAGGCGGAAAGGAACACGTCATCAGTGGTAGAAACAAGATCGATAATGACATTATTAAAATGATCGGGGTTCCCTGCACCAGAGGGATCAATCCAAGTATTATCATCGGTATTGATTTCGAGAATTCCTGAGTTATGCGTATACGTTCCATCAAGATCAACGGCATAACCGCCACTCGTTTCACTGGTGATAAAGAGTGTGCCGCTTGATCCGGTACAACTCCCACCAGCATTGACGGTGAGTGAACCAAGATATTGATTGCTACTTCCAAGGCTGAGGGTACCACCATTTTGCACCAAGACATCGCCATCAATATCAATAGTGCCGCTAATCGTCAGGTTCCCTCCATTGGCAATGGTTAAATTCTCCGCCTCATCATATGCCCCGCTATATGTACCAGCAGCCTCACTTAATGGTTTTACCTGGAATGCACTGGAATTCACTGGGTCACCGTAAGCGGTTCCGTTCCCTGGCGTGTATTCAAATTTATACCAGGCACTCTCATTTGTGTAGTTAGAATCTAGTGTTGTTGAATTTACACCAAGAGCAGCCCATGATCCGGATTCATTTGTCCACCATTCAAATGTTGAATTTTCTTCCTGACCACTATAGATGTCTCCACTACCTATCAAATCATCAAGGGTAAAGTTGTGAGTGGCAGTAATGGTAACATTCTCTACAGATAACGATGTGCTTCCATACGCATCAAAAATGGTAAACGCAGGATTTCCACCAAAGGATAACGCCCATGTTCCTCCGCCACCAGCTATTTCTGTCGCAGTAATAGAGATATTGATGTATCTTCCATCTTTGTCAGTGGTATCAACCTCTTGCCAGCTAGAGTTGTCTTGCCATGTATTTATTCCCGTTGCTACTGCCGTTCCCCAACTAGCTTTTGAATCGCTGACATAGATGTCGACGTCTGTCGGATCTGCGGTTAAATTAGAACGAGCACGTACTTTTTTGATAGTATACGTCTCTCCCAAGTCAAGGATAAGCCAATGTTGTGTCTTAAAACCAACACCCCAATAATCTGTTCCATCGAGTGCTTCTGATGCAGTGTGAGAGCCGTCATCGCCAGAATCAGAATCGTATTCTGAACTATTGATACCAAGCCACGCATCAGCCAATGATTCATATTCTCCTCCTTCACTGATATTATCTTGTAACCAGTGAGAATAGTTATATGGCTCCATGGTTTTGGTATTGGTCAGTGCATTGTAAAGGTCTAGTCGACCGATGTCAATGGTAAGACTCTCATTATACGTGTATTTGATAGGTGTACCAGTGCTTCGCAGCCGGTACTTGAGATCGGCGGGAGGTAAGAATTCGGCTTCTACTACGAGTGCAGAGGCAGCGGCAACATGCGGTGCACTCATGGAGGTGCCGCTGCTAGTTCCTGCTATCGTGGTAATGTCTACGCCAGGGGCAAAGAGGTCCAGGGTTGGATTGACATTGGAAAACGAGGCAATGGTGTCGGTGTCATCAGTTGCACCGACAGAAAAGACCTGGGAGCCGCACGCAGGTGAGGTAAGGTTGGTACTGCCATCATTACCTGCAGCGGCAATCACAAAGATGCCTTGTTCTGTGGCGCTGTTAGCTAAATCGGCAACGAAGTCAGCATCGCAAAAGCCGGTACAGGTAGCCTGGGAGCCGATGCTGAAGCTGATGATGTCTGGATGTTGATCCATACACCATTGTAATCCTTCTAACACATCAGATTCATAGCCGGTGCCATTGGCACCGAGTACTTTTGCGACAATTAGTTCTGTCTCAGGCGCCATGGCCTTGATAACAGCTGCAACCTGGGTTCCGTGACCGTGCTCATCGTCTGGGATGCTGTCATCGTTGACGAAGTCATAGCCATAGCTGTAGTTCACCAGAGAGGAATCGACACCGGTGTCAAGGATGCATATGGTTGTCCCGTTGCCGGTGAGATTAAAATCTTTTATTGAGTCGTTGAAACGGATGAGTGGAAGACTCTCCAGCAAGAGTACATTAAATGACCGATCAGAATAAATGCCTTCTATATCACTATAGTTTTCAAGGATATCAATGAGAGAGGTGTTGATAAATCCGGCAACCAATCCAGCAGATTTAATTTCGGCCGTTGTAATCAAACCCAAATCTTCTAACCAATCAGTTTGAACACCTAGGCTTGTTTTGCCAAGAGTTTTCTCAGTAAACTTTACAATCACTCTAGTTTTGTCAGTATAATTGGAAGGTCCTACTGGTTCGGATGAATCGTTCGTTGGTGGCTTGGTGTCGTTGGTATGGTCGACTGGCGGTGTAGTGTCGTCCTGTGTCTGGTTGTCGTCTGGTTGTGTGGTTTCATTTTGGGTTTCATTGGAAGTAATGGTCCAGCGGTAGGTGGTCTGATAGACGGTTTGGTTGCGGTCAATGGCTGAGAGGGTGATGAGATGGTCTCCCGCCGAGAAGTTTTGGAAGAGCCAGTTGCCTTGCCAGAGCTGATCAGTGGTTACGTTATCGGTTGTATTGAGTAACTTCAAGGTAATTCGTTCTCGTCCAGAGATGTTTGCCCAGGCCGCAGTGATGTTGTAGGATGTTGGAATGGTTGCATTAAGGTAGATGAGGTCTCCTTCTACTGGATTTGTAGGTTCAACAGAAACGCTGATATCGAAGTCGCCGCCATAGAAGATTGGTAAGACCGACATGATCATGGCAATGATAAGGGCAAGAGAGGTAAGGGAGAAGGCAAGTTTGGCAATGGGTAGCTTTTTCTGCGGTTTTGGTGGTCTTCTTTGTTGTCGTTTGCTGATGAGGTGGTTGTGTGTTTCCAGTGTCCTGTCAATGAAGAGACGGTCGACACGCTCATCGATGTCTTGGCGTGGTGACTGGATGCGGAGTTGGTCAAGCCAGCGGAGATCGTCTCTGCCGATCATGGCCGATCACCTCCTTTTTGCTTGTGCGGGACGAGGACGGCGGTGCGGCTGATGATAAATGCCAGCTCATGGAAATAGGGGTTTTCCTCGCGGATCCACTGGAGTAGACGGGAGCGGCCTAACTTGTGTTCCAATACCTTCAAGACTCGTCGATACGGGATGGGAGAAACAGGACGAGTCTGTTTGAGACGGGAGTGAACATACTCCCGTGCTTCTGCAAAGGTGATGACCTCGCCAAGGAGTGGGTCAAAGTTCTTGGTCCAGTGATGGATGGTTTGCCTTGAAACATCACCTTTGGTGACCTGGAGCCGGGACAACAGGTCGTTGACAAAGCCTCGGTACTCCCGCATGTTTTGAAAAGACGGGATGGTTCTGCGGAAGTACAGACAGTAGGCGATAATCGGAAAGGGGATGTTGGTCGGTGGGTAGCCTTTCAGGGCGTCTTCGGTGAAATATTTACCACAAGATTTGCAAAAAAATTGAATTTTTCCTTCGAGAGGATGGCGACTCTGGACTATCTGTCCACTAGAACAATACGGACAAATAAATCGAGTTGGCAATCCCATCCTTTTCAAATAGTGCCCATCCCGCTCACATACAGAATGGGAAAGGTAGTTTATAAATGTTTATTTTTTTATAACATATTCATATGTTTTTAATTTGACGTTTTTGGAAAAAAAGAGTATTGTCTGATAATGAACGTAAACTAGGAAATGAAGTTTTTATATAATAATTTTTTCTATCTTTTATCTATGTTTTATATTTGACGTTATTTGGATATGACATACTGAAAAAGACAAAAAAAACTATGAAAAGGACTTACAGCAGAAAAGAGACGCGCTAGTATCTTCTTCGGTAGGCTAGATAGACTAAAACAACAATGGCAATGATAACAATGGCAATAAAAAGATTGATGAGCATAAAGAAAGAAGAGAAACCATCTTCGTCACTTGGGGAGACTGGTGTCAGTGGGGTATCAACATACACCCGAACAAGATACCCCTCTTTTACCATAGCAGATTGGTTAGTTGAAACAGTATCAATTTGAAAGGCAGCCCGTGTTTCCCAATGTTGATCATAGGTTTGATTTTTACTTTCATTAGGAATGTGCGTAGCGATAAAAAACTGGACTTGACTATTTGGCGGAATGACAATGTACGATGGTTCGATAGAAATCCATGAAATATTATTAATTAACGTTTTGTTAGGGCGCATCCACTCGATAATATCAGGATGAAGCATCCATGCTTTCACCGAGACGTTGTAGTCATAGGTATTTTTTACCGTGATCGTTTTGCTGGTATTACCGTCAATAAAGCCATTTTCCATAGAAACCCACATCTCAGCAGGAGAAACAAAAATGGCTGCTGATGCGACTGGAGAAAGAAAGAAGCCAGTAAGCAGGAGGGTGCTCATGAAAATTAATCGACGGTTCATACCTTTTTATACTCCTGTATTCGTAATAGGTCTATTTTCTTATGCAAGCTCAGACCAGAACCTCACACTCGTGTTTAAACTACCGCTGGGCGATGGTACTACCGAGGTGGGCATTGAGAGATTTAATCCAAATTCTTGCCAATAGGTATAGGCAAAGTAATCGGAATTGAATTCAAGATCGGTAACAAAACTGGCATTGGTTAGTCCAATAGCAGTCCAGGTTCCTGCACCACTTTTTTGATATTTTAACGTATAATTATTGACACCAACAGAAGAAGTAAGATTCCAGTAATTGCTACCATACGAGATGTTGTACCCATGAATCTTTACATTGATGTTGACGTTTCCTTGATTGGTGAGATTAAAATAGGTATTGCTGGTAGCATTCCAACTACCATAGTCAATGGTTCCTGCATCCCAGTTCCAGGGAGTAACATTAATGGAGAGAGTTTGGTTTTGCAATCGTGTCCCTCCTGTTAAATTACACCACGAAAAGGTACCTCCCGTATCAACCGAGGTGTCGTTCTCACCTACCTGTCCACTATAACTACAGTTGACTACAATTTGATCACCATTGGTACAATCAAATCCTGAATCCTTTCCAACATTGATCTGATACGCGCCATTGCTCCCTGTGGTTGTGGTAGTCCCTGAATTATCATTTTCGTTGTTGGTAATCGTGACCGTAACGCCAGACGGTACCGCGGTACCATTCCATTGTTTAACGTATCCTCTTACATAATACGGGCCACCAAGATCACCTTTCACAAGAAGAGTGTGAGAAATACTCACTGATAGCCCAATAACCAGAAGAGAAACCAAGATAACGACAAAACGTCTGGTTCTCAAAGATTCAGGGCTTTTCTTCATATGATCAACGTCCTCTCCTTTGACAATTGTGAAAGTTTGATACAAACAATATCATAGCGATGGATATCAAACGTATCTTGGAAATCGGTGGAAAGGGAGGGATTGTAAGTTTTCCAGGAGCTGCTTGTCGTATCATAGATGCTGATTTCGATATTTACGCCTGCTAAGTCGTACGAAGCAATAAAGGTTGTAATCGAGATATCTCCTCCAGGCCAGCCAAAGAAATTATATCCACTATTGCCTGTCTTACTCTCTCCATCATAAGAATATGATAACGTAAGAGACTGTGGGGCATCATCCTGTGCTGAAATGTCCACCGAAATGATTTTCATAGATGTAGTGTAAATGATTATAACATCCCATGGATTAATAACAAACGTCTCTGCTTCACTAGATTTGCCAACGGTATACGTTAACCATACCCCTTGAGTGTTATCAAAAATGCTGATAGTATCGCCCACAGCCAACTGTGCTTTTTCTGCAAGAGAGCTTGCGTTGATAGCAGCTCCTCTCCATGTTAAGTAATTAATGCCATTATTTTGAGAAGAAGTAAGCGTGACGTCTTCAGTTTGTTCCCAACCGGACGTTACTGGTTTCTCAGTGACCGTGATAGTTTGTTGTGTCGTATCAGATTCGTTTTCATTGTCGGTGACGGTAAGTACGACAACGTACTGTTCTTCTTCAGTATATGCATGGGTAGGATTCTGCTCATATGATCCTGTATCATCACCAAAATCCCACGTCCAATTGACAATGATTCCATCGTCAGTAGACGTATCCGTAAACGTGATGACTTCATCAATCAAAGGATTTGCAGGGGTATATGAAAAACCAGCAGTTGGTACCTCGTTTTCTATGGTACCTGGTGGATTACTAATCGTTACCGTGAGTACATCAGACCATCCTATCCCTCGCTCTGCGCCATGTACATCTTTTGCTTTTACTTTCACAGAATAGATTCCTGCTTGCTGCCACGTGTGTGTTATATTAAAAGTTTCACCAGAATCATGCCATGTAGTCCATTCATCAGCAATATCGTCATTGTTCCAATCCCATCCATATTTCACCTGATCTGTAGGAGTATCGGGATCAGTTGTTTGGGTAGAAAACTCAAGGATAGTGTTTGTATACGCAGTTGTGGTCCCTAATGGTTGGTCTGGAACGAGAGGAGGAAGGTTGCCAGTAATAGTTACATTACATCGTTTTGAGGGACCTTTGCCTACCGTTACCGAATTATTTCCTTCACATCCACCATAAGAGACATTGACATATACAATATCACCTTCATCAGCATCTATATCGAAAACGTCTAAATGATACAACCCCGTATGGCCGTTCTCAGCTGTTGTAGTATATCGAGTCATGTTATCTCCAGTGTTTGAGTTGGTTATGAGAACAGCGACACCATTAGGGATAGGGGATCCATCACTATAGTCAATATACCCATATACCGTTTGGTGTTTCGCCCCAAAAACACACGGCAAAAGAGCAAGTTGAATGATAAGGACAAAAGCGATGAGTAGTGCCACGTTTCTTGTTGGCGTGAACTTGATTAGGATCCCTCCTCAGTTGTCAAATTTGTTATAATAAATGCTTGTTTTTAAAGTTATGGTCGTGTGTTTAGAGAAGACATTATTTAAAAAGCAAGTGTTTATTTTATTTACCAGTCATCAGTGTCATAATCAATATTGGCATGTCCTGGTGCTCTAAAACAGATGACATCATATGGTGCAATACTGGTAAGTGTTGCAAAATCAGGATATTTTGGGTTATAGTTTAGCCATGTGTTTGTTGCAGGTTTATAGACGTAAAATTCAACGTTTTCTCCAGCAACCCCGCTACCACCTAAACTTGCTGCAAAATTTTCAGGGGCGATAGCATAATCGTTACTCCAGGTAATATAATAGTAATTTTCATTCGTACTATTGAACTCCATAGTTTTTTGTTGGGACGTAGTTACCGCATCATCGGGGGTAAAGGAATGCGTATGATCAGAGTTAGTGTGAATTTGCACATAATCCCACCTATTAATGGTAAAATCAGCTTCTCCGCCTTCTTCCTCACTCACGCCAGCCACATATTCTACAGTTGACCAGTCACCAGTGCCAGGATCAAACTTCCGAATAGCGTCTCCGGTGTCAAGACCCATATCTGTGGCAAGTTCACTTGCTAATATCGACGCAGTAGCACCCCATGTTATATAGTTGATACCGTCGTTGTTACTGTTGTTGACAACCGCTATCTTTTGTTTGACGGTAACCATTGATTCACTATACGATACTGTTTTTTCACAGTCAGTAACTGTTAAATTGACGGTATACCGCTTAGCAAAGATGAACGAGTTTTCTACAATAGACCCAGAATCATCTGGAGTGCCATCATTATCGAAATCCCAACTATAGCTTAACGCACCAGCACCATCTGAATTACTTGCATCAAAGGTAACAGAATCGCCGCTATCAGGATTTGCATCTGAGGGGGAAAAGTGTGCATCTGCAACAGGGACATACGTAATCCGTAAGTCAACTTTGGAACAGTATACTCGAAAAGAGGCTTCTGCTTCGGGGTGTGCAGAAACTTTACACTCTAAAGCATAAACATCCTCCCATGTCCAGGACCCGGGACCATTCGCATCATCGGTGATGTCAAACCACTGAGACCACGCACCTTCATCTGCCGGAGCATCATAGTGATAATTACCATCCCCATCGGTATCTCCACCAAATACGGGTATGAGCCAGAGATCGGTTGCTACTGTTTTACCACTTGCATAGTATCCTTTACAACGAAGTTCTACCTTCAATATCGACCCACTTAATCGAGTGCAATTGTTGGCGGTCAAAAGTTGAACATCAGCATCTGTTGCTGTAAATGCATAAGACTCCTCCTCCCCATCAGCCATCATGGGGTACTCTCCTTCCCAAGCAACAGCATTGGTAGCCTCGTCAAAAAAATGGACAGGTTTTCGGTCATACAACAGGTCACCAAAGACATCAAAGATACTGAAAAAAGACATCGATCCGCCGAATTGCAGTTCACCGTTTATATCCTCTGTGGCTTCTATCTCTACTTTGACATATCGGCCGTTTTTGGGATCAAAATCTGATGATGCTATCCACTCGCTGGTATCGCTCAAGTCAAGTCTCTCTATTGAAGCTGCCTCAAAATGGTCTGCTTCAGTACTTATGTATATATTTACAGAAGTTGGATCTTTCAAAGAGTTTGAACGGCCACGAATCGATGAAATAGTATACGTATAGCCAAGATCTATGAGAAACCAGTGTGGTGTCTTACTTCTACACTCCCAATAATCGGTACCATCAAGTGCATCGGGGAGTAGATGGGTAAAAGAACCTGGTCCCGTGTCATGACACCGTGAATACAAGTGACTGCTATCAATACCAAGCCAACTTCCTTCAGGGGAAGCATCAGCAGCACCTTGTTCCGGCATAACCATAATTACTACCGTAAAACTTGCAAAAACGAGCATAAACATTATAAAAAATGGAAACAATCGATAGACGTTCTGCTTAGATGTGAATGCATTATCGTTGCGTTTTTTTCCTCTCATGAAACCGCTCACCACCTTTTTTAGTAGTATAATACTTTGTTATATATTACCATGACTTACTTTGTCATTACCTACTTATATACCTATCCTGTAAAACCATCATATACGACAAAATAACAAAACGACATTTTGTCATCTCCCGTTTTCCCACCTTAACGGCGCTCATCACTTCTTATCCCCGTTCAAAATCCGAGACACACGCGGTGTTCAAAAGTCAGTACCTGTATTGTGCAAAACTAAGTACCTGCATATCCACCCCGTGTCCAACATCCAAGACCTGCTCAGTGTCCAAAAGTCGGTACCTGCCGTGCCCAAAACGTAGCATCCCCATTGTGCAAAACACAGCACCTCCACACCCAACTCTCGTTCAGCATCCAAGACGCTGAATTGTTCACCATCCGAGACCTACACAATCACAACATATTCTCGGATACAAAACACTGGCACAGTTTTAATAAACGTCTGTTAATATTGGGAAAACAATCGTTAAACCGGTGGAAACTATCTTTTTTAATATTAAAGTCGTATTCAAATTCCATTCCCTGCACTATTTATTTAAATTTAAGAAAATATAAATTCAAACACCCTATTTGATATTGTTGTGATGGCATGAATAAAAAGATAAAATATCTTGGTGTCTATCCATTAGTTTTAGCAAGTGTACTTTTTTTAATTTTCTATTTGACTACTGCGCTTAAAGAATAATTAATAGAATTACAAACTTTTATTTTTTTACTCTTTTATTTCGGTATGTTGATAGGATGGGGATTTATTTACTTAACAAGTGAAGGTTGGGGCAGTAAAGAAACCATAACTGATAACGAATTGCGTAAAAAAACAATTATCATTTCAGTTATATTCTCCACAACTATAACAAGTATATTAGTCTTAATAAGTCGTATTTCTTTTTCAGAATTACTTGCAGATTGGTATGTGTTGTGGTTCTATTGGTTATTATTCCTTGCGATTCCATGGATGATAATTGATATAAGAATTTGGATAAAAAATAGAAAAAAGTAGCTTTTAGACCAACAGGAGTATTGGTTAATTTTTATTGGTAAATATCTGTTCTTTCCAGATGACAAAACAGGTGAGGGATTGTAACTCTGGGGCTATAGTCCCTCCATCGGCTTAGTCAACCTCTTTTTTCTCCTGTTAAACATATTATATATAAAGAGAGAGAAATATTTAAACCTACAACATATGTATGAAATTATGATACAATTGTATCAAAAAATCAAACAATTACGTGTTCTTGAACATTTCATTGAAAATCCACATAGTAATTATTACCTACGAGAAACAGCCCGCCTCTTGCAAATGGATCCTATGACGGTAAAACGTGCGCTAGACATACTTGTTGCAGATAATCTATTAATAAGAACCAAGGAAAAAAATCAAATACTTTACAAAGCACATATTGAAAATCCTGCCTTCATATATCTGAAAATATCTTACAATCTTTCATGGCTACAGAAAAAAAGGGTATCTGAATTTATCACTCATCATATGAATACCGTGACTTCAGTCCTTCTTTTTGGAAGCTATGCAAAAGGAGAAAACGACAGTGAAAGTGACGTGGATATCTTAACGATATCACTTTCAAAAAATACACCAACCGCTGAATTATCGAAAGTGCTCAAACGCGATGTAAATCTCATCAATTTTACACCAGCGCAATGGTCACAACAAGCAAAAACCAATAAAGCATTCTATCTTGATGTGATCCTTGACGGAATAGTATTATACGGAACAAAACCGGTGGTCGAATGAGAGCAGATGACTGTTTCAAAAAACGATTGCTAAGGAGAACAAAACCCGATCATCTCAAAGTAACAAAAGCATTAGAAATGGCAGAATTAAAAAAGGAGAGAGCCTTAGAACTTTTTGAGAACGACTTCTTTGAAGAATCAATAGTTACAATCCTATACTTGTATGTTTCAAGCATCTCGTGCTCTTCTGTTTCACGACGGCATCATTGAGAAAAGCCACGCTTGCGTTATCGCATACCTAAGAGAACACTATTCATCAAAACTCGGTCAAAACATGATCAATTGGCTGGATACTTATCGACTTGAACGTCACGAATCCTTCTACGGACTAGAAAAACCAACAATTGACGAAGATGAAGCAAAAGATGCACTTGAAAAAACTGAAAAATTCTTAGAAACAGTTCAACTAATTCTGCAAAAATAATGAGTGAAATATGCTGTGGGCTTTGAAGTTATACTCCATACTCACTCCATCGGCTCATTTTATTATTTTTTCTCCTGTAAAAACACACGTTTACATTGCTTTTTGACGGAGGGATTTTAACCCCATATATTCAAATCCCTTCCCCTGCACTAACTCATTGCACAATAAGAATAGGATTTATAAGGTTAAACCTGAGGCGTTTAGCTTGAAATTATAAGGGCACAAAATTAAACAAAAAAGACAATTTTTGTATTTATGTGTGCCCATGCATTGGAACAACCTCATGGATTGTAAGGGCACTCTATTTAACAAAAATAGATAACTTTATATGTCATTGTGCCCATACAATAAAATATGGTTTATTTGGAGAGAATTGAAAGAAACGACAGGACATACTATTACATTACAAAGAATTTTAGAGTAAGTAGCAAAAAATGGAAGAAAATAAGAAAGTATGTTGGTGACAAGCCCCCTTCCAAAAAACAAACCACAAAAGCGATCGCAGAGATCGAAGTAGATGCATTAAAAAGAGGGCTCATGAAGCCTGTTTCTAAGCATAAGTATCTGAGCGATACTGAAGCAGAGAAGTTACAGGATCTTAAAGAGGTTTTTAACAAGTGGCATGGAAAACTAAATGCTACTGAGATAAAAAAATATGAAGAAGACTTTATCGTGAGATTTACTTACAACTCAAATGCTATCGAAGGCAGCCGTTTGAGCCTTCGAGAAACGAGCATGATTTTAACTGAGAACATCATCCCTGCTGGTGTCACCCCCAATGATTACAATGAAGCAATAAACTCAAAAGACTGCTACGAATTCATGAAAAATTATACGGGCGAATTTAATCAAAAGTTTTTACTGAAAATTCATGGATTACTCACCAAGAACACAAACTGCAAAATTGTCGGTAGTTACAGAAACCATGATGTGAGAATCTCGGGTTCTGATTGGATTCCTCCATCTCATAAAAAACTTAAAGAAGAAATGAGGAAAATATTCCAATGGTACTATTTTACTAAGAAACGGCTACGTCCTGTTGAATTAGGTGCAATTCTGCATAATAAATTAGTAAGACTTCATCCGTTTTCTGATGGGAATGGAAGAGCGTCACGAGTTGTGATGAATTGGATATTAATGAAAAACAGATTCCCCATGTTTTATGTAGAACTAAGAGATAAGATCAACTATTACGAAGCAATTGAAGAAGGCGATAATGGCAATGATGAGGCAATGGTGCATTATATCGCCAATGTGCTGATGGAGCAGCATACATTTAAGTCACAAAAAGAAAGTAAATAGTATCATTAACTAGCGAATTCTGATGTTAGTTAGGATATCCTACACCCCACTATTTCATCCTTTAGAATTACCGGTATAACCTGAACCTCAAGGTAGAACCCAGCGGACGGCGATCCAGACCCTGTTTTTCTCCCGCCAGACAATATTTTTTGTAGAGACGGACTCGTACCTCAGGTGAAATTTAGTGGGCAGTGCTTGGGGAACAGTTTTTTTCATATGTAAAATCTATTTTTTAAAAGCTGATTTTTTCATTTACAAATTAAAAAAAGTAAGAAAAGAGAAGAAGGTTTAGTTTTTAGTACTTATTTAGTTGTCATAGTAGAACAAGTTGTAGACCGAGTGGTTGTATCTCTTGGCTTAGTGTTTGGTTGCTGCTGTTATGAGATTAATACCATCGATCGAAACACCGTAACAGATGCGTATTTGGCAAGAAAGCAGCATCTTTGAATATAACTAGTAGAAAAGATGAAAACGATAATTTAATCAATACATTCTCATATGTCTGGCTCAGGTTTTTATGTATGAGGCACAAGTAACCATTGGGCTGAAAAAAGGGGTTTCAGATCCCGAGGGGGCAAACACACTGAAGGCACTCCATTTACTTGGTTTTACCGGCGTCAAAGAAGCAAAAACCGTTAGAACTATTGATTTACTGATTGATGCACCAAGCGAGCGGGACGTCAAAAAACAAGTAGAACAGATGTGCCAACGATTACTCACCAATCCCGTTATTCATACCTATGACATCAAAATACAAAAAAAGTAGGTGGGGAAAGCACGATGGCTGTTGAAACGTTGCTAAAAAGGAAAACATCCGCTCCTGATGTCTATGAGGTTGATCTTCTCTCAACAACTGATACACAACTGAAAGAAATCAGTACAACTATGGGTCTCGCCCTTGCCCTTGAAGAGATGAAACGTATCAAGGACTATTTCCAGAAAAAAAATCGCTGTCCCACCGATATAGAGTTGCAAGCATTAGGCCAAGCATGGTCTGAGCATTGCTGCTATAAATCTTCAAGAATTCCCCTCAAACAACACGTGTTTGGCATTGAAGAGCAGCGCATTGTTGCTCGAGAAGATGCCGGCGTCATTGAGTTTGACAAAAATCACTATTATTGTGCTGCCCTAGAATCGCATAATCATCCCTCTGCCGTTGAGCCATACGGTGGCGCAGCAACAGGAGTAGGTGGCATTGTCCGAGATATTGTATGCATGGGAGCTCAACCAGTTGCCTATATTGATCCACTGTTTTTTGGACCACTTGATCTTCCAGTAGACGAGGTACCCAAAGGAACAAAACATCCTCGCTTCTTATTTAAAGGAGTCGTCGACGGCATTCGAGATTATGGCAATCGTATTGGCATTCCCACTCTTTCTGGACAGGTGTACTTCCATCTAGGATACACAGGCAATTGTCTGGTCAATGTAGGCTGCCTTGGCATCATGAAAAAAGAAGAGTTGATTCACAGTCGCGCAAAAGCGCCCGGAAACGTCTATGTCTATGTTGGAGGAAAAACAGGAAGAGACGGCATTCATGGAGTAACCTTTGCATCCGCTGAACTTACTGACGACAGTGAAGAAAGTAGTAGATCAGCAGTACAAGTCGGCGATCCTATCACGAAAGAACCAGTCATCCATGTCACCTTAGAATGCAATCGAAAAGGCCTGTTAGAAGGATTGAAAGATTTTGGCGGTGGCGGTTTATCTTGTGTCTGTGGTGAACTTGCCTATGATGCGGGATTTGGCGCCGAAATTCATTTAGATAATGTGCCCTTGAAAGAAGAAGGGCTTTCACCCTGGGAAATTTGGATATCAGAAAGCCAAGAGCGCATGATGTTTCTTGTGGATCCAGCAAATGTAGACAACGTGTTACATATCTGTAAACAATGGGATGTCACTGCTGCAGTTGTAGGTAAGGTCATCAAAGAACCGATTACTCGTGTATTTTTCAAAGGAGAAAAAATCCTTGAACTTGATATGAATTTTTTCACTGCTGGTCCCGTCTACAACACCTGCCAGCGACCATATGTACTCCCCCAACAAAAGGAAAGAGCCGATCCTGACTTCCCAGTGCCCAACCTCAACAACACACTGCAACAGTTGCTTGCGTCTCATAATATTGCATCAAAGGAGTGGGTCATCCGTCAGTACGACCATGAAGTGCGAGGAAATACAGTCATTAAACCGCTCCAAGGATCACTAGGCATGCAAACCCATGGTGATGCAACAGTAATCAAACCATTAGAAGACTCCTTTCAGGGTCTTGCCGTAACGGCAAATATCAATCCTCGATTCATGGAGCGAGACCCCTATTGGGGTGCCTGTGCTGCCATTGATGAAACGTGCCGAAATCTGGTGGCTGTTGGTGCTCATCCTGACTCCGTGTGTGACTGTCTGAATTTTGGCAATCCTGAAAAGCCTGAAAAAATGGGAGAATTCTATGAAGCATGCCGAGGGCTTGGTGATGCCGCACGTGCAGTAAAACTCCCGTTTGTCTCTGGCAACGTCAGTTTCTATAATGAATCGGTAAAAACTGCAGTCCCCCCGACCCCCCAAATCATGGGGATAGGAATCGTTAAGGACATTAGAAAATGTGTAACCGCTGATCTCAAAGCAGAAGGGGACCCATTATATCTCGTTGGCAAAGAAACAAAAAAGGAACTTGGTGGATCTGAATACTATGCCCTGATGAAGGTCGACGGGGGAAACGTCCCTAAGACTGATTTTGCTCTGTTGAAAAACTGCATAAAGGGGCTCCTTGCAGTCATTGAACAGGGGCATCTTGCCTCATGTCATGACGTCAGCGAAGGAGGCATTGCCGTGTGTCTTGCGGAAATGGTGATGGGTGGCAATATTGGAGTTGCGGTTGATCTTACAGGAGTCGGAGATAATCTACGAACAGATATCAAACTCTTTTCTGAATCAAATACCAGATGGATTGTTGAAGTCAAGAAAGAAAAACAAAACGAGTTTGAAGAACTACTCAAGAAAAACAATACGCCTTTCTTGAAATTCGGTGAAACAAAAGCAAAGAATCTTGTGATCAAAGATAGTGAAAAAACACTAGTTGACCTGAAAGTGAATGTTTTGAGAAATATATGGAAAAACGCCATCTGGAACATCATGGGTTAAACAGAAATCTTAAAATGAGACTTACATGTTTGTATTGTTGTGATGAACGAACCCTTGCTGAACCTGGGAGGGTAATGATGAAGATCTTGAGTGCTGAAGAGTGCTGTGTTCGTTCTTTTTTATTTTTTATGTGTTAGGACAGGACATATGTCCCTACACACTTTTTTATTTTTTATATAGAGGGAAAGTTTTTAAGCAATGACGAAATTAGGTGTAATTAATTTGTAATGCACTCGTAATTTATACAAGAGGATGGGAATAGTATGGTAATCTCCTTACCCACACAAGCATATTTTAAAAAAAAGATGCGAGTTAGAAAAATCATTGGAACGCTAAGTATACTTTTCTTACTGGCACTAACGTCATTGGCCCCAATAACAATAGCAGCATCACCAACCGTAGAGACAAGAGATGCGACAGGTGTACAAACATATAATGCTACCTTCAATGGATATCTCGCAACCAATGGAGGAGTAACTGCTACTTGCGGATTTCGCTATGGGACACAGTCAGGGACATATGCAGAAAATATAACCATAGGGGCGCAGGTGAACGACTCCGATTTTGCCATCGGTTCCTGTGAAACGATGATTTCACATGAATCTGGAGAAGATGAAAACCTAATTAAGGGAAATGTTTGGTCATCTCAATCATTTACTCCAGAATATGGCATAAAAATAACTGGAGTTACTTTGCGATTTTTTGCTGATGATGTACCAACAGATGATTTCTATGTCAGTATACGTGCTACATCTGGCGGAAAACCGACAGGAAGCGATCTTGCGTTAGTAGTAGTAAATAAAAGTGTTATACCGTTGGATTCCGCTGCAACAACGTACATTCCATTTGAGACTACTGTTTTTCTAAGTAGCGGAACGAAATATGCTTTTGTGATGCGTTGTCCTGAATCTGACATTGCAGTTCGAGTGAACTACAATCATGGTTCTGGGACATATGCTGGTGGAAACAGATTGCATTCATCAAATAGTGGTAGCTCATGGGTAGAATTTTCTGGCCATGATTATTGGTTTAAACTTGAAGGGACAAGACTCAATCTTAACCCCGGAGAAAGATATTACTACCAAGCATGGGCAAATAATTCAGAAGGGTTTTCAACAGGCGTTGAAAAGTCGCTATTAACAAAACCAGTAAAACCAACAGATTTTACCATTACTGCTCACAGTCCTACACAACTTGATCTTTCTTGGACAAAAGGATCAGGAGCAAACACTACCTATATCGTTCGGAAACAAGGTTCATATCCAAGCGACAGAAACGATGGAACTATTGTGTACAATAGCACGGGTACCAGTTTTAATGACAATGGAGTGAGTCCTGGCATTAGCTACAACTACAAAGCATGGTCCTATACAACATGGAGTAGTTTCGTCCAATGGTCTGAGAATACTGCTCAAGGAAACAAAACAACCGCAAAATCAGTTCCCACTGTCACCACGAATACAACAACAGCAATAACGACATCAGTAGCACAGTTGTGGGGGTATGTAGTAGAAGATGGTGGTGAAGCGTGTACTGTTCGATTTGAATACGGACTCAATACGAGTTATGGTACAAATACTACAAATCAAACAAAAACAAAAGGAGACGCCTGTTCACAGAATCTCACGAATTTGCAACGAGGGCAACGATATCAATATCGGATATACGCAAATAATTCAATCGGGGCGACAGTAGGCAGTAATAATGCCTTTGTTACAAGGCCTGCAGAACCAACCAATCTTTCTGTAAGTACCAAAGGAAGAAGAAGTATTACTCTTTCTTGGACAAAAGGATTATCTGCAAATAAAACGGTTATTGTGAGAAAAACAGATGGATACTCCCCGTCACCTGGCGAAGGGACTATTGTCTACAATGGAACAGGTACAAGTTATGTGGATGGTGGTCTAAGCCCATCAACAACCTATTACTATCGCGCCTGGGCATATGCAGTTTGGGGATCATTATACCAGCGTTCGATAGCATATGATGGTGTTTCTGAGACAACAGTTGCCAGTGCTACTGAAGAGCCTCCTAAAGCACATCTTGCTACTGATGCTTACACAAACGGCAGTAGTACCAACGAACAAGAAGAGGACTCTGAAGATTTTTTATTTGATGTATTGTTAGAAATACCTGACGATATTGTTGTAGAAGGTGATGCTGTCGAAACAATTATTACTCTTATCAATGTAGGCGAATCTGGAATCGTAAATGGAACACTAGCACTTGCGGTGTTACAAGGAGAAGAAACACTATGGGAAGACGAGCAAACCGTATCGGTGTCTGGACAAAAGGCACTCAATGCCTCATTTCCTACAGCAAACCTTGCACCGGGAGTATATACCTACTCCGTGGTATTTACATATGGAGACGAGCAGACTGCAAGCGCACAAGGATCGTTTAGTATTGAAGAAGAACCCACTATAACCCCAACAACGTCGTGGTTAATCCCAGGAGCAATTATTGGTGCCATAGTATTGATTGTACTTGTTGGCATTATTATTAGAGTAAAGAAAATCAACCACGATCGTTAATAAAAGCACTCAATTGCTCTGCAACATGCTCCAAAAAGGCAGCATCGTTTTTGGTAAATGCAGCAGGGATATCTGAGTCAATATCAATTTCACCGATAACTTTACCTTGTGAAAAAATAGGAACAACAATTTCTGATCGAGTTGACAAAAAACAAGAGAGGTATCGGGAATCATTCTTGACATCGTCGACAATTTCGGTTTTTCCTGTTTTCGCTGCCGAACCACAAATGCCCTTACCAAGAGGGATAGTGCTATGCTCGGTGGCTTGTTTTCCCCTCCATGGACCAAGGATCAACTCACTACCCTTGACAAGATAAATACCTATCCATGAATATGCGCCAAACGTTTCGTAAAGAAAATCGACAACATCCTGTAAAACTGAAGAGGGATTGCTTTCCTCAATAATGCGAGAAATCTTTTGTTTTGCTTGTATATAATCCATTCGCCTCACCACCCAGACTAATAATCAACAAGACTCATTTGTGTATCCTTTGGCCTCATTGGCGTGAATGGAGATTTTCTTTCCTCGGGTAATTCAATGATTCCATATTCTCCCCCTCCGCCTGGACGAATAATGACTCTATCTTCCCGGAATGCCTGAATGGCCTCTGTAATGGCAGGTGCTGTTAGCTGTGCAATATCTTCAAGAGGAGAATCAAGTAAAACGGTAATTTCATTCCCAAACGCCTCTACCAATTCTGCCCATCGTCTAGTCACCGTTTGGGTGAAAGGAGTTCGTAACCCAAGCGCTTTGGCAATGATTTCTGCCAGGGGAATCAGATGAATATAAGGGGGGCGGTGATCAGGATGATGAGGCTCTGAAAAGGTTGCACGTTCGTGGATTCTGTCCTTTACTCCCTTTTTAATGCGTTTTCCACAGCTGCATTTCCATCGCCGTCGTTGTGCTTCGTCTAGCGTATAATGAGTGTAACATTTTATGCATGCGGTTTCATTATATTTTCCTTCCTGTGGAGGAAGACCTACGTTTAAGATAGGTTTGTTGCCGCCAACACGAAGGATGGCTTTTTTAATGTCATCAAATGTTGTATCCGTTACATCAAAACGGGTAAATTCTCTTGCCAGACGAATAGGATGCGGACTATGACAATCGGAATTGGTAAGAAACGTTAATCGGTGGAGCTCCTCAATCGTGTCTGCATAATCAGAGTCGGCACTGAGTCCTAATTCCACAAACGACACATAATCGGCAAGATCACCATAACAGTCATTCAATGAATCGTAGTATGCATACAAGGCAGTCCACGGAGTGAATGCATGACACGGGCCAATAATGGCATCAACATCTTTTGCAAGTGCCGCAAGTTCTTCGCCCGTTGCATCAACATTTGGTCTGCCGTCGTGTTCCAGATTTTTCGATTTCGGTCGAATGCGTTCCTTAAACTCTTCAGCAGCAGAAATACTAGGAAACAATAAGAGATGGTGAACGCGGCGTTGGTCTTCCACTTCTGTCGTCAGAACAAATCGAGTACCATGCAGTTCAAAGGTGCCGTCATCAATAGAGGTACATGTCTTGATTTCCTTCATCCATCCGCTGTGCAAGCAGTCACCGGTACCCATCACCTGGATTCCTTTTCGTGGTGCCGCAAACGCAATATTTTCTATGGTCATCTTATTACTTGTGGCACCAGCAAATCTCGAGTGAATGTGTAAATCAGCATTAACGATCATGAGGTATCATCGCTTTTCTTGTTGTTTTCCTCTTTAGCTGGTGTTGGTTCAGGTGCTTGTTCTTTTTGTGATTGTTCCTTAGCGTCTTTCTTCTGAGAAGATGATTCGCTTTTCTTTTCTTTTGGTGACTCTTTCATTTTTGGTTTAAAAAACGTTGTTTTAGCAGATATCTCTAGAACACCTGCAACGATAAATACAATACCTGATAGGAGCAGAAGCTGTCCCCCCAGACCAAGACCCCACTGCAGAGTGAGGGTACCATCCACTCCAGAGAGGGGAATACTTTGTTGTCCTCCTAATGGGGAACTTGTAAACGCAAAGAGACTGCTTATTCCAGATGCTTCCGCTCCCATATCAGCCATAGTTCCTGAGATGAGGCTTCCTACGATCATGATAACGATAACGATAATAATTACAGGTATCAATAATTTAATACCGCGCCAGATATACTTTTTACCAAGTTTTTTACTTTCAATCAGCCCAACTGATGCAATCACAAGAAACAGTAGACCAACACCCATAATCAACGAAAACGGAAGAGAAAACGAACCCATAGGAACAGGACCAGACGAGCCAGGAACGGTAAGTTGTATACCATTGATACCGTCAACATTAATCACATCGACCATGCTGGTTGTAGCATATTCTTCTACACCGTTTGTTCCAGTAAGTCCATATGAGACTGAATACCATTGATTGAACAAGCCAAATACTGCAATAACGATGCCGATAAAACAAAGAATATTGCCGATACTTTTCAGATTCATCCCATCAATATACAACATCGAGGCGATTCGGGGGCCAAGACCAGTTGTCTTGTGACGTCGATAGATGCGATATACTTTGATTCCTAGAGAGATGAACGCAACTAACAAAAAGATTGGGACAAAATGATATAACAACCATTCAACGAGCAGCATGTTACTGTCTAATTGTCCTAGACTTGCACCCCATGAAAGGGGATCGTCCCACATCCAGTGCCCTCCTTCTGATCGGTACACCGGACCCTGCGGGCCAGCTTCACCAAGAAATGATGTTTCAGAGTTAGAACCACCATACCATCCCCAATGCCCAGAAAAATCCAACCAATTTTGAGACTCGAGGAGTTCAATGGAGTAGTCGCTGGGTTGCAATACTCTTCCATTGTTTCCTACATAATCATTGGCAACTCCTAGTTTACCTGAGTAATACCGGAAATAATTTGCATGGCTTCCTCGTGCAACATAGACATGAATATGGTCTCCGGTTCGTTCAACCTGATTCCAGGTTGTTTGTTGTCCGCTGTAGTGCTGACTATACATGACTCGCTCAGGGGTGCTTCCTGAAAGCACAATTTGAACCATTTCCCAGTCGCCTTCATGTTGATTGAGTTCCCCTTTATTAAAAGCGTAAAACATCCAATATTGAATAACAGTATACCCTCCATCTGAAGTAACACGAGCGTAGACCGTGTACCCTAATGTTGATAATTTACTCTGATAATCAGTAATAATGCCTACATCATCAACCGTTCCTCGCTGGTTATCTAGGTAATAGTCATCAGAACTGTAAAAGGATAAATCTGTCTCAGAAGGAGTTTCACTTATCAGTTGAGCCTCGTCATCAATAATTTGAAACAAGTATGAGTTATCAATATGATAGGAAACATCAACAGGATAACAAGTCTCGTCTGCTTCAAAATAGAATATTGGTGCATATTGGCTTGCGATATCTTCATCTGCAGCAAGCCCTGTTGTTGACAGCAATGTTATTGTCAATAATCCTAAAACAAACACTATTGCTAGTTTCAAAAAGCGTCCTCTTCCTTTCCTTAATTTATTCATTATAACCTCCCCAAACGTGATATAGTAATAGCGTGTGTCATTTTTAATAGTTTTTTAAAAAATAACCCTATAATAGCAACCTTTATTAGGTAATATTCCATATGAAAAACACCCAAAAATGACCTGGGAGATGGGATACTACATTCCTGATAAAAATTAGCCGAATTAGCGTATGTTTTGAACGAGATGATAGACCATGACCAATGAAAAAACGCAATCTAATGGAAATTATGACACCGACTCCATTCAGGTGCTCGAAGGCCTAAAAGCAGTCAAACAGAATCCAGCAATGTACATTGGAAGTACTGACGAACGAGGATTACATCATCTCGTGTACGAAGTTGTTGACAATGCTATTGATGAGGCACTAGCGGGGTATTGTACTACCATTAAGGTATCGCTGAACAAGGACGGTTCAGTAACTGTCGACGATAATGGTCGAGGCATTCCAGTAACCATTCATAAAAAATACAATAAGTCAGGCGTTGAGCTCGTAATGACAACCCTTCATGCTGGAGGGAAATTTGATAACCAAGCATACAAAGTCTCTGGAGGATTACACGGCGTTGGCGTCTCCGTGGTCAATGCCCTTTCAGCATGGTTGGAGGCAAAAGTACGACGAAAGGGAGACGAATACTATCAAAAATATGATCACGGTGCGGCCGTCGAGCCACTCAAACAAATTGGGAAAACAGATGGTACTGGAACGACGGTTACTTTTCTTCCAGACCCAGAGGTGTTTGAAACAACTACCTATAAATATGAAACCATTGCCACACGGTTGCGGGAATTAGCATTTCTAAATGCAGGCTTAGCAATTGAAATTACTGATGGACGTACCGGTACCACAGAGACGTTCAAATATGAGGGGGGTATCCGAGAATTCGTTCAGTACATCAATAGAAATAAAACACCACTACATCCTGATCCTATTTATTTGAAAGCAGAGCGGGAAGACTTTGAAGCAGAATTGGCGATTCAATACACCGACGGCTATACGGAAAATATCTTTACGTTTGCCAACAATATTAATACCCATGAAGGTGGAACCCATTTATCGGGATTTAAAGCAGCATTGACCAGAACGTTGAATGATTATGGCAAAAAAAATAACCTTTTTGATAATGACTTTGCCCTTTCTGGAGAGGACTGTCGGGAAGGGATTACCACGGTGATATCTTGTAAGGTGCGCCACCCACAATTTGAAGGGCAAACAAAAACTAAACTAGGCAATTCCGAAGTCAAAGGGGTTATAGAAAGTCTGGTCAACGAAAAATTAGGAGAGTTTTTGGAAGAAAACCCACCCATTGCTAAAATCGTTATTGATAAAGCATTGACGGCAAGCCGTGCACGAGAGGCAGCACGAAAGGCACGAGAATTAACCAGAAGAAAAGGGCTGTTGGAGTCGTCTGCCCTTCCAGGAAAACTTGCCGATTGTTCAACAAGAGACCCTAGCAAATCAGAGTTATATATTGTTGAAGGCGACTCCGCGGGCGGGAGTGCGAAGATGGGTCGAGATCGTGGATTTCAGGCCATTCTTCCACTGAGAGGAAAGATTATCAATGTCGAAAAAGCACGCATGGATAAAATTCTCAAAAATAACGAAATACTTGCACTCATCACTGCAATTGGTACAGGAATCGGGGAGGAATTTGAGATTGAAAATGCAAGATATCATAAAATCATTCTCATGACAGATGCAGATGTTGATGGTGAACATATTAGAACGTTAATACTCACCTTTTTCTTCAGATACATGCGCCCGTTAATTGAAGAAGGCTATCTGTACATTGCACAGCCCCCACTCTACAAGATTGTCAAAGGAAAACAAGTTGTTTATGCCTATTCAGAAAGAGAGCGACTGGAAAAAATCAAAGAATTGGGAGAATCCGGCATCAGTATCCAACGATATAAGGGGCTCGGAGAAATGAACCCCACTCAACTCTGGGAAACCACGATGGACCCTGAGAATCGATTAACGGTACAAGTTACAGTTGATGATGCTTTTGAGGCTGACCAACTCTTCACCATTCTGATGGGAGAGAATGTCGAACCAAGAAGAGAATTTATCGAAACTCATGCAAAGGACGTGGTAAACCTCGATATTTAAGGTGATTGATCATGACTGATGAGCCTGTGAAAAAAGAGCATGTTCGAGCTATCGAATCTGAAATGAAACGTGCATTTATTGATTATTCAATGAGCGTGATTATGAGCAGAGCCCTTCCCGATGTCAGAGATGGATTAAAGCCTGTTCATCGTCGTATTTTGTACGCCATGAATGATATGGGGCTTACCAGCAGAAGTGCATATAAAAAATCTGCAAGAGTTGTCGGAGAATGTTTTACTAGAGATACTATGGTTTTAACCAAAAAAGGATTAGTACCTATTAAGGAGATAAAAAAAGGAGATGAAGTTTATACTCAAGACAGCATTGAAAAAGTTAAAGAACTTTATATAATGCCTAAACGTGAGCTATTAAAAATCTCTTTAGAAAATGGAATGGAGAATAAAGCTACAAAATCTCAAAAATTTAAGATTTTAACAAAAGATTGGAAATTTCAATGGAAAGAAGCAAAGGATCTAAAAAATGACGATTTTGTTGTTGTTAAATATGATTATCCAAATATAAAAAATTGTGTTAAATTAAACAATAAAAAAAGGCTGTTATGCAAATTCTTAAATGAAAATATAGGCTATTTATTGGGTATTTTTTTATCGGATGGGTGGGTTTCAGAAGACTATACTACAAAAAGACATCCGAGAATATGTTTTTATGGCGGAACAAGTAGAGAAATCGCAGAAAAAGTTGCTCAAATCGTAGAAAAAGAATTCGATTACCGGCCAACGATTCAAGAAAAAGAATACATGTTGAAATTAAAGGAAAAAAAATGTATTTACTATGTTAGGATTAATAGGAAAGACATCAATGATTTCTTTGTTTCAAACTTTAATCTTAAAAATGTAAATGCTTTTACTAAACAAATACCTAAACAGATTTTTAATTCACCTCAAAAAGTAATATATTCATTTATCTCGGGAATGGTAGATGGAGATGGATCTATACACAAAAATAGAAACACAATTCATTATGGATCAATTTCTGAAAAAATGATTAACCAGTTAATGATTCTTCTTCAACACCAAGGAATTTTTAGTTCAAAATATTGCTCAAATAAGTTAAAACAGAGGCATATCGATGATAGAACAATAGTTGATAGACATCCACTTTTTAATTTAGAAATTCATGGAAATGATGCTGTAGAGCTAGCAAAAAATCTAAATCTAAGTTGTGTTAGAAAAAAAGCATTGCTTGAAAGATTAGCAGAGGAAAAAGTAACAAAAAGAGAGTCATGGTCCAAATATGATATCATACCATATGCAGGAGAGCAAGTTTTTGAAGAATTAAGTAATCATCATTTAGGTGGTGGATGGTATAAAGATATAAACGAAGGAAATTTTAGAAGCGGAGTTAAATATCCAGATGGTTGTAAGATAATATACTCAACTGATCTCAAAGCAAAATCCTTGCGTCTATCACAAATCAACCAATGGGGCGTCAAAGATAAACTAGAAAGAATTGGATATGATTTAAATGATTTTATAGAACACATCCTTGAGGATAAAATTACTTTTTTAAGAGTATCTTCAGTAGAAACGATTGAAGCAGAAGAAACATATGATATCCAAGTTGAAAATGAGCATGAATTTGTCGCAAACGGAATGCTTTCACATAATTGTCTTGGTAAATATCATCCACACGGCGATCAAGCAGTATACGACTCTATGGTTCGTATGGCACAAGATTTTTCCCTACGATACCCGCTTGTTGATGGGCAAGGAAATTTTGGTAGTGTTGATGGAGATTCTGCAGCAGCAATGAGGTACACTGAAGCACGTTTGGCAAAAATTGCAGGTCTCATGCTCCAAGATATTGAAAAAGAAACGGTGGAATGGGCTGACAATTTTGATGGGTCACTAAAAGAACCAATTGTACTTCCAAGCGTTCTTCCCAATCTATTAATCAACGGTGCCTCAGGGATCGCGGTAGGAATGGCCACCAATATGGCACCTCACAACCTTTCCGAAGTCATCGAGGGTACAATCAAGGTAATTGATGAACCTGACATTGAAACGGCTGAATTAATGACCATTATTCAAGGCCCCGATTTTCCCACTGGCGGTATCATCTATGGTCGTGGAGGTATTCTTGCCGCGTATTCTGAAGGAAAAGGACTGGTCCGAGTTCGTGCGCGGACGACTATCGAGGAGAGTAAAGATCGCAAGCGCATTATTGTGACAGAATTACCATATCAGGTCAACAAAGGGAAGTTGCTTCAAACCATTGCAGAATTAGTAAAAAACAAAAAAATCGAAGGTATCGCCGATTTACGCGATGAAAGCGACCGAGAGGGGATGCGTATTGTCATCGATTTGAAACGAGACGCCATTGAAGATGTCGTGCTCAATCAGCTCTATGGCCACACGGAACTCCAATCAACATTTGGTGTTTTAAATCTAGCAATTGTGAATGGCGAGCCAAAGATCCTTACCTTAAAAGAGATTATCCACTATTTTATTGACTATCGGGTTGACGTTATCACGAAACGTACGACCTATGACCTCAATAAAGCAAAAGAAAAAATGCATATTCTCGAAGGGTTGATGATTGCCCTCAAAAACATTGATGAAGTTATCAAAATTATTCGAGGGAGCAAAGAGGTAGATGAAGCAAAGCAGCGATTAATGAAACGATTTGAATTATCGGAGCTACAAGTCAAAGCGATTCTTGATATGCGACTGCAGAAACTCACCGGTATGGAAATCGAGGGTGTGCAACAAGAACATCAAGCAACTGCAGAAGTGATCAAGAATTTGGAACATCTGCTGAGTGATAAACAACATATTTTGGATGAAATTAAACGAGAACTCATTGAAATTAAAGAAAAATTCGGTGATGAACGACGAACAGAGATTGTTGAAGGTGAAATCGATATTGATATGGAAGATCTCATTCCAGTGCAAGATGTAGTTATCACCATTACTGACAGTGGCTATATCAAACGGATTCCGTGTGAAGCCTACCGAACGCAGCGACGTGGCGGCAAAGGTCTCATCGGCATGAAAACCAAAGAAGAAGATGTGGTTGTCGACTCTTTTATCACTTCAACACACGATTATATCATGTTTTTCACCAACCAGGGAAAATGCTTCTGGTTGAAAGGATATAAGATTCCTGAAGGAGAACGATATGGGAAAGGGAAAGCTATTGTCAATCTCCTTCCTCGATTAGAAAAAGAGGAATATGTAGAAACTGCCATTCCCATTCATGAGTTTGACGATGAGCATTATCTGGTATTTGCAACTAAAAAAGGCATCATTAAAAAAACCGTGCTATCGGCCTATAGTAATATACGAGTGAACGGTATCCGAGCGATCAAATTAGACGATGATGATGAGCTCATCAGTACAAGACTTTCCGATGGAAAACAAACCGTTATGATTGCCTCTGCAGAGGGTCAGGCATGCCGCTTTTATGAAGAAGAAGTTCGTCCAATGGGCAGAGTAACAAGAGGCGTCATTGGTATTCGATTGAATAAAGGAGATAAAGTGGTCTCCATGGCCATTGTTGGAGAAGAAGGGAATTTGTTAACGATCACGGAGAATGGATTTGGCAAACGATCACCCATACAAGAGTACCGCAAAACCCATCGAGGGAGTAAGGGTGTACGAACCATCATTACTAATGAACGGAATGGAAAAGTCATTTATGTCAGAGAAGTCGATGATGATGATGAAATCATGTTAACAAGTAAGGACGGTATGATGGTAAGAATCCCTGTCAGTGGCATAAGAATCCAAGGAAGAAGCACGATGGGTGTTACTATTATGAAGCTCAACAAAGGAGATAAAGTCGTCTCCGTTGCCAAAGTGATGGAAAACGGTGATGAAGAAACTTGCGAGGCTGAAGAATAGATCGTCCCTTCGTTTTTTATTTGCTCTTTTTTAAAAAACATTTATATCTTTCTTTCTTATTAGAATTTGTGGGGGTAGTAAAGATGGAGAAAATTTTACCAATAGTAGTTGTAAGTCTATTAGTGTTGAGTGCAATAGGAGCATATGGATTTCCTACTGAAGAAGAGGATACTAACAAAGAATATGTGATGACAAAGACTATTACGTTTTCATCACCTATAATAAAAAAATCGGACCAATCGTATCTAGAAGCGACGGTCAAAGAGGCGTCATCATATACGACCATGCCAAGAAAACCGATGGTTCCTCAGGAGACAATGTCATTTGAACTGCCATTTGGCATAACAAATGTACACGTTACTGTTCTACCAAACAATGTACAAGAGTATGATCTTGATGGTGAACTGCAACCTTCGCCAGCACACATCCCGCTTATTGCAGATAGAACGGACCTTTCATTTTCATCTGAGAAAGACACTGATATCTATGAGAGTACTGAACTCTTTCCATCTTCATGGCATTCAGCTCATGTTGGTTGTGGACTCAATAACGAAAATAAGCGTGTGACTCACGTAACTGTTCATACCTATCCAATGCGATATGCTCCAGGAGTGGATAAAGCATATGCCGCTGAATCACTTGACATTACCATAACGTATGAAGAAGGCGACATGCCTCCACCTACACCAAGTAAACAATATGACCTGGTAATTATTGCTCCCTCTCTCTTTTCCCGTGAGTTACAACCATTAGTGGAACATAAAAACAGAGTTGGCGTTGATACAATACTGAAAACAACTGAAGAAATTTATGACCAATATCTAGGAGTGGATAAACCAGAACAAATCAAATATTTCATAAAAAATGCTATAGAACTGTGGGATGTTACCTACGTTCTCTTGGTTGGTGGATTGAATTCACTACTCCGAGCTCGTCCTCGAGATGATGCCAATCAAGGGTCAAGAGATTGGTATGTGCCGGTAAGATATACCAATTGTTTTGACAATCCAGAGCATCCACTCAGCAGTTCCATCAACGATCCTGGTGTCATTAGCGATTTGTATTATGCCGATATTTACAAAGAAGGAGGTGTGTTTGAAGATTGGGATCCCAATGGAGATGGGTTATTTGCTGCATGGGGACATCCTATCGCAGAAAATGATACGGGGATTGATTTTTACCCAGATGTCTGTCTTGGACGACTTGCCTGTAGAAACAAGCGAGAAGTGAAAGCAGTGGTAGACAAAATCATCACCTACGAAGAAAAACCTGCTGATCCTTCATGGTTTAAACGGGTAGTCGTGATATCAGGGGATGGTTTCTTAGATCAAGAAGACCTTGACATTCAATGGGACACTAAGGATGTTTCAGAAGGAAAATATACCATCCATGCTCAAAGCATAAATACCGATGATATCGCAGGACCCATCGACACCATTGAGGTTACCGTTGACAGAACGAAGGCGACCTCATTGTCCTTTAATCATGATGATCATCTTAAAATTGAGGGGTACCCTGCACCACCAATCGCAGAAATTACCTCTCCTTCAGATGGTGATGTCTTAGGAAAAACTGATTTCTACGAAGAACCTGAAGAAGGCGTGGCGTATTGCAATGATTTTACTGGATGGGCAAATATCGAATATACTGATGGTGTTATGCATATTAGGGGGAAATCCTATGATCCTCGACCGTACGGAAATGTCACTGACATTCATGTCTGGATAGAAGATGAGAATCATAAGATTATCTTTTCAGAATGGAGAAACAGTACCGAGATGTACTATGAAGGAGAATGGCTTTGTGGAGAAAAGGTATTAGAAGGGGGCGGTGGGGCTCTCTATTATATGCCTCCTGATTTTGAACGAGAAATCATTTGGACATCAAATGGAAAATTAACGGGACAACAAGATGTCCTCGATGCGTTGAATCCAGGATGTGGCTTTGCCTTTTTATCAGGACACGGCAGCCCTAACGTGTGGGCAGATCATTATCCTGGAGTGCCAGGGAATAGAGGACCAGGGAGTGTTACGGGATTAAAAGTCACCAGCATCGGTATCTATCCGCCCTTTGTTCGGTTTCCTGTCTTTCCGATGAATAAATTACGAAATACTGACAAACCACCAGTTGTGCTAATTGGAGGATGTCATAATAGTCAATTTAATGTCTCCATGATTCCAGCATTTCTGGATGTGAAGAATAAAAAGAGCTTGTGGACTCATGGAAGCGCAGTGCCTGAATGCTTCAGTTGGTATTTGACCAAACTACCAAGAAAAGGGGCGATTGCAACAATTGGAAACACCGGACTTGGATATGGGACCATGGGAAAAACATGCACCATTGATGGGCTTGACGGGGGCATTTGTATTGAATTTTTCAAACAATACGGTAAAGAAGGACATCACATCCTTGGTGATGCATATACCCAGACATTACGATCTTACGTTTCAACATTTGATATGGAAAACCAAGACCATGCAAAATCGCTTCAACAATGGGTATTGCTAGGCGACCCCAGTCTAATGATTGGAGGGTATTCCTAACTCTGCGTAATTTAAAAACAGAGAAAAGGGGTTGAAGGGTTTAACTTATTACCCTTCGTTTACCGGTTCATACAGATTGAGTGCAGGGTCACCGAAGAGCACGTATTCTTGATAGGTCACATATTTAGATTCCATACATTTACTGAGGGTGTTGGCTGAAGTGCTCTTTGTTTTCATCAATGACACACTAGCATCTAAAAGTGAGTCTCCCGTAGTAACCAATGGCGGCGTCCACCACACTTGCCAATCTATTTCCTCAGGAACAAAATAGCTATTTCTGGCATTTCGTAACGCTAGTCCAATGTTGGCATCATCTTCCTTTAAATTTGTGTTTAAGTCAGTATACAATCTGAAACCAAAGTGTGGAGGAGGAAAATTGTTATTGTTCCATTGTCTCTTAGCTTTCAGATATTTTGGAATGGTAGTAATAGGTAAGTCATATTTCGTATTCTTTGGTTCAAGGTAGCCACCTCCAATGTTAGATCCCGTTGATGATGCAATCAGCGACGTTATTCCAGCATGTAGATATGCCTGGCCAATATTTGCTTTTGGATACATGCCATCTATCTTTCCACAGATGCAGCTTTCAATCCATAGAAATGATGGGCCAAATTTCATATCTGACACCGATCTGGTATTGTAATCGCCAATTTTACTTAGATCTGCTCCAGGTCCCATAAAACCTCCAAGTGGTGGTACAATGAGTTTTTGAAGGAGAAAATGAATCACAGGACCGCCCAAACCAGCAGCAGTGAGCGAATTACCTGCCATGCCATAGAAATTCTGACATCCATGACCATTTGCAAAAATGAAATTACTTGACTCCATGATTTCACCACCCTTTACATTGCCTTCTCCAACTAGTCTTCGTACTTGAGGCATTCTGAACAAGAGAAGGTTGAGTAGATTAGACGTCTTCAGTTCTTTAATGGCATCATCACTGAGGCCTTCTCTCATCGCTTCCGTATCAAAGGCAGTGAACACATTGAATCCCAGGGGTTCCGCCGCCTGTGCTTTCGTGCTTAAAAGGCTTTGTTCTGCATATCCGGTGAATAATTTCATAGGTTCAGCTGCATTGTGAATCCCTAATAGGTTACCAAAAATAATTTGGCGTGCTAACGGTTTTTGAAAATCTTGTCCCCCGCCAATAAGGAGAGCAAAATTGTCTTTCCATTCGTCCAAGTTTTCGACAATCTCATCGTAAAAGACTGCTCTAGCAATCAATGCACTGGCATCTTGAGCGTCCCAGCCAGTAATACGGCCGACAATGTTTTCTTGGAAGGGATACTCAGTATACACATCATTGGCAAGATTAGACCAGTCATATTCAACTGGATCGATATTACCATAAATGACATCACTGGGAGTACCGCCACCTACCCAATATGGAGTGTCATCCTTTCCATCGCCGTCAATATCCCCCACAGGTTCAACATGATTCTGGTAAATGTAGTTGGGGAGAACCGTATTTCCGCCCACCAATGCAATGTATACGGGGTGGGCTCTATAATAGTCTTGTAGATATTTAATGTCTGTATCTCCTTTCAAAGAGATATCTGCAAGTCTTGATAGGAGAGAATTTAAGGGTTTATGGATATTATCAAAGATATGTTTGTTTAACATAGGTGTTAGTTTTGGATTTCTCCGGGGAACATAAAATCCTGGGCATGTTTCCCCTTTATCAGTTATGACATCATCATCTGCAGTGAATGCAAATTCTTGGTCACCAAAGACAATACCTTTGTGATACGCGGTCAGATAGGGAGCCATAGAGGAGAGTTGCTTCATCATGGGGTAAACAGGATGTTCAAGTTTTTCAATTTCCACGCTTGCTGAAACTGTGCCTTCCTTTCTACCCATCCATGATCCTGTTGAAGTAACAATATATTCTATGCCGCCTCGATCATACACAACGGCTTCCTGATAAAGTTTATCTGTTACGATATCTCCATTAGCGTCTCTTTCTGGTACACCACCGCCACCAGTATTCCCTGTAACAACAAGACCTTCGGGAGTCTCGGGTGTATCCGATGCCACATTAAAATTGGCAGTATCTCCAAATTTATCGACCTCATCTGCATCGTGATTTATTCCTGTAAATTTAATCAATGCATACTTGTAATCGTTTGGTATCGTAAATCTCCAAGAGACACTATTTGCTCCAGATATAGCACCGGTGAGTGTATTTACTAATTGGCTAATGGAAGAGGATTTAATCGTCTCAGGGCCAAAACTAAATTGCACACTATCTAACACTTTTGGGGGCCAAGCATCAACAGGATTCGTTACCGTAATATAATCAACATCACCAAATTTTTCCCGGACAACCTCTATAGAAAAATCAACAACATCATCAACATCTCTAAATACGTACGAATGTCCGTACCCTTCAATATCGCCGCAAACAAGAGTATACCTTACGCCAATATCGCGAAGAACTTCTTTAACTTCTTCTCCTAATTCATCAACTACTATCACCGGGATTCTAAGGTATGATGCCAATGGGGTGGCCAACACACCAATTTCATAGCCGGTTTGATTATTTTTAATGAGCAGAGCACCTTCACTACTTTCCCAATATGCCCGTGCGACTGCTAAAGATACGTTGTGGGGCGAACCTGATTGAATAATAACCTCATTCAGGGGTTTTCCTATTACATCTCTTGCCCGAGTTACCGCAGTAGAAGGATCATCAAAATTTTGAACATATAATGGAGCTTTGTATTGTTCACCATTTTTATCATAGCTTATAGTTAATGGCGTTGCAATCAACGGATAAAACGGACAGCTATCAGAAACTGTTGCTGTATCTGGTTTATCCTTCATTTCTCCGCATATGGTGGCAAAATCTTCAACAGTTGCATAACCAACGATTTCAGTTTCAGGAGCCCAATAATAAATGCCAATTGAAGCAAGAATAAGTATCGCTACTCCTAATACAACTATTACTTTATCATTCTTTTTCATGTTATATCCCCCGTTTTATATAATTATAGTATTTTAGTATATTTACATCTTTCTATATAATGTTTTCCATATAATAATATTATCCTAAATATAAATGGTGAGGAGAGCGATTGCTATTATTTAATGATTATGAATTCAATACTTTAATAAGGAAAAAGCATATTACGCTGCAAAAGGAGTAAGAGATTATGACTGGAGAAGAAATGTCTCCACAGTTACGAGACCAAATAACAAGATTACAACAATTACGAATGCAGTTGCAAACCTTGACACAACAACGTCAACAAGTTGAAATGAGGTTAAAAGAAGTTGAAGAAGCATCACAAGAATTAGAAAAAACTGATGCGAAAACACCCATCTATAAAAGTGTTGGTTCACTGTTGATTAAAACAAAAGGAAAAAGTGAAGTGACGAAAGAACTCAAAGAAAACAAAGAATCATTAGATTTGCGAAAGACAACCCTTGAAAAACAAGAGGGGAGAACAAAAGAAAAGCTGAACGAGTTGCAGAGTAAAGTGCAGAATGCACTGAAAATGCCTAGCAACGAAGAAGAATCTGAGTAATCTGATAGGTATGTTAAAAAAACGTACGTATTCTGCTCAACATGATTTCAAGACAGGGGCTCTCTATAGATTGTTACTGATAGTAGGCGGAATCCTGTTAATTATCTATCTTATTGAACAAGCAAGTCATCTCATCGGCATAGGGCAAACTGCGTTGGGGAGTATTCTGGCATTTTCTATCCTCTGCATCGGCGGTGGATTGTTGATGTTTTTTATCTCATCTCAATTTTCTAAATTGGCAAAAATTGCAGATGAAATCGAGGGTGAAGAAGAGACTGAATAGAACGTAAAGACAAGAGGTTACGCGCCAAATCGTCGTTTTCGTTGCTGGCACGTCTGTATGGCCTGTAAAAAGTCACGTTTTTGAAATGCAGGCCAATAAACATCAGAAAAGTATAACTCAGAGTACGCTAGCTGCCATAAGAGAAAATTTGATATTCGCTCTTCGCCAGACGTTCGTAAGATTAAATCAGGATCAGGGATACCGTTTGTGTATAGATATTTTGAAATGATCGGTTCTTTAATCTCATCAATGGATAACGCCCCCTGTTGTACATCGTGTGCTATTTTCTGTATTGCTTGTAAGAGTTCTTCCCGCCCACCATAGGCAAGTGCAATATTGAGAGAGTACTGGTCATAATGTTGTGTTTGTTCCATGATTTCTTGGGCAGACTCTTTGATGTCTTTTGGTAGCGATTCAAGTTTACCAAGAATACGAATTCTTACTTGATGTTTATGAATACGTGAATCGTGTTTTGCTTTGGCAAGCTCTTCTTTACAAAGATTCATGAGTGCCTCCACTTCATTACTATCACGCCGAAAATTTTCTGTCGAAAAGGCATATAACGTGAGATTTTTGATCCCTAACTCAAAACACCATTCCAACATTTCTCGAATTTTATCTCTCCCAAAGAAATGACCCGCACTAGGGTCTAACCCCAAGCCAGCGGCAAATCGTCGATTGCCATCCATGATGACCGCGACATGTTGTGGAATGGGGTGTTTTTTAATTTGTTCTACCAGTTTCATATCGCGGAATTTGTTTATTTTTTTTGAAAAATACGAATAGATATCAGAAGAATACACCATTGCTGCAAGCTTTCTGGCGATACTGCTACGTACCGCATATTTTTCTAACGTATCAAGCTTTTTTCCTGCGAGAGTCTTAAATGATGATTGTTTTCTGCCTATAGGCCTCGCCCCATGCAGTTTGCTACATACTACGAGAGTTTATAATATTTAAGCTTAAGATATGTAAGAGTTATGCTTTCCCATAGATACCCTTTTATAACAAAAAGATATTCCAACTCCCCGACATTTACAAGGTGATATCCTGGGAAACATCAGACCGACCTATATAAAAAACCTTGCCATCGATTTGGTTAAGGCCTATCCGAAACAGTTCAAACACGATGATTTTCAACACAACAAAGAAAAGGTTGCGCAATTAAGCACGGTATCGAGTAATTTACTAAGAAATCGTATTGCTGGATATGTGACGCGATATCTTGCATCTCAGAACAAAGGAAAGACAACTCCACCCAGTTCTGAGTAACAACCCAAAATTTATTTTAAGGGAGGTGAATCTGCCATTGGGTGAAGGTATACCAACAATAGAACGAGCCATTGCAGATTTACAAGAAGGAAAGTTTGTGCTAATTTTCGATGATGAAAACAGAGAGGGCGAAACCGATCTCATTATGGCATCAGAATTTGTCAAACCTGATTCAATACGTACCATGAGAAAAGATGGTGGTGGCCTCATCTTTTTGATGGCGTCTCATGAAATTGCTGAAAAATTACAATTGCCATATCTCGCTGATTTATATACAGATATTGAAGGGAAGTACCCGGTATTAAAAGAACTTACCGCAAACGATATTCCCTACGACACTAAATCATCATTTTCGTTGTATATCAATCATCGTAATACCTTCACGGGAATTACCGATATCGATCGAAGTTTAACAATGAAACGATTTGCTGAGTTATCAAAAACTATTGGTTCTATCGACAATGGACAGGCAACTAAACTATTTGGTAAACACTTTCGGTCTCCCGGTCACATTCCTATTTGCGTGGCTGCAAAACAGTTGCTTAATGAACGAAAGGGACATACTGAGCTTGCCGTTTCTTTATTGAAAATGGCCAAAGTAACACCGGTGGGAAGTGGCTGTGAAATTATGGGCGACATGGGGAGGGCTCTCCCAAAGGATCAGGTACAACAATACGCGAAGAAGCATAATCTAATTTTTTTGGAAGGAAAAGAAATTCTTGAGGCATGGAAAGTATGGTCAGAGTGATGGCTACCGGAACTTTTGATCTCCTGCACATCGGTCACATTTATTTTTTGAAGGAAGCAAAAAAACTTGGCGATGAGTTGGTGGTTGTTGTTGCTCGAGATAATACCGTACGAGAGTTAAAACATGAACCAGTTACTCCAGAAAAAATGAGACTTGAACTCATTAAAGAATTGAAAATTGTTGATAAAGCAGCATTGGGTCATAAAAAGGATATGTACGCTATTGTGGAAGAACTGCACCCAGACATCATTGCGCTAGGCTATGACCAGATTCATGACGAACAAAAGATAACTAAGGAATTAAGGAGGCGGAAACTCAACATTAAAGTGGTTCGATTGCCAGAGTATACAGGTATGGAAGATTTGAACGGAACGCGAAAGATTATCGGTAAAATTATTGCTGCGTATGAATTCCAAAAAGTGATGGAGAAGATTGAAGAAGAATGAAAATCATCGGTATTGCAGATACTACCTTTGCGAGGTACGATATGGCAAAAGCTGCCATAGATGAAATCAACTCCCAGCGTACCGGCTTCAAGATCATTCGGTATACTGTGCCGGGGGTAAAGGATCTACCTGTTGCCTGTAAAAAGCTCTTTGAAGACCACCGTTGCGATATCGTCATGGCTTTGGGGATGCCTGGTGCTCAACCAATTGATAAACAATGCGCCCATGAAGCAAGTATGGGGCTGATACAAACCCAATTGCTCTGCAATGAGCATATCATCGAAGTGTTTGTCCATGAAGATGAGGCAGCAGATGAAAAAGAGCTTGCTTGGCTTGCTGACCAACGAACACGCGAGCATGCACTCAATGTATTAGATTTACTCTTCAGACCAGAACACCTGACAAAACACGCAGGAACTGGTTTGAGACAAGGATTTGAAGATGCGGGATTATTGAGAAAGTAGGAGGAAAAATAAATGATAAAAGAAGGAAAAATGAGAATCGGTGCGGTGGTTTCAGAATTTAACTACGACATTACCATGATGATGCTTGAGCGGGCCAAAGAACATGCACAGTTTCTTGGCGCTGACATTACGCAAACCGTGAAAGTCCCTGGTGTATTTGATATGGGGCTTGCTATTAAAAAATTACTTCAAAAGAAAGACATTGATGGTGTTGTTGCGCTCGGTGCTGTAATTGAAGGAGAAACAGAACATGATGATGTTGTTATTTCCCACGCAGCACGAAAAATTGCAGATCTTGCCATAGAGTATGACAAACCAGTTGGATTAGGAATATCAGGACCTGGCATGACTCGATTACAAGCAGAAGAGCGTATTGAACGGGCAAAATCAGCAGTTGAAGCAGTCGTAAAACTTCATAGACGGTTACGATTATAAAAAGGATTTCTTTTGCTATTCCTTTCCTTTATCTATCATTTTAAAAATAGAGGGAAGATGGATGGTGTAGGACCCATCTTTTTGAATGATAATGGGTTCCTCTTCCAAGAGTCCTTTTAAATCAATTTTATACCTTCCTGGTTGCACGATATCTATTGTTTCAGGTTCATTAGATGTGTCTGCTTCTGCTTCAAGTCTTTCAAGTGCTGCTTTACGATATGATTCATCAGTAATGATATCAATGTCTTCTTTATTTTCAGGTGCAACTGGTTTTTCAGGCAAATGTCGCTCTACCGCCTTGCGAACATCTTTTGGTTTGAGGGTGACCCATTTTCCTGATTTATCAACTACGTCTTTTGCATTTTCTCCAAGAAGAGAAACAATCTTGTCATTGATATCTTGTCCCACTTCATTGGTAATTGCTTCTCGTTCTTTTTCATCCAAGGGCTCTTTGGTAAAGAAAAAACGATTACCGCCACATTCAGGACATCCTTTCAGAAGTTGCGAAGACCCTTCTTCAAATACCTGGCCACATTTAAGGCATTGATGAGGCATTATTTCGCTCCTTTCCCTGGAATAATCATAGTTTGAATCATGTTGCTATCTTTTCGTACCGTTTTTAATAAGTTAGCAGGGCCAATTAAGGTCATTCGAGGTTTTTTTATGAACCCCAATACCCGCTGAATGAAACTGGGCGTATCCTCTGAATATCCTTCCATTTCGATACCGATAAAGGTGTCTTGCTCGATTTCTTTCATAGTCTGCTCGATAAGCGATGTTTGTTCCATGGGAGTAAGTCCATGTTCGAGAACCAAAATCTTTCCCTTTTGGACTTCTTTTAAGATAAATGTTAATTTTTCATCTGAGGTAAACCCCTCTAGTTTTTGTCGAGAGATGAGATTGACCGCAATACCGCTATCTTTCTTCATCATCATTCTACCTCTTCTTTTTTCGTCGTTTCTTACTAAAGTGAGAGACCATGGTTGAATATAGATTCTCGGCATTATACCCGGTTAATGCACTAATTGGAATGACAGGATGCTGAGGAAACGCAGATTTCAAGGTCGCTGGACTCGAATCCTCCATATCAATCTTATTTGCAGCGACGAGTACCGGAAGATTTCGAGCTTCTAAATTACCAAGTATCGTGACATTAACTTGGGTAAATGGATCTTGTGTTGAGTCCATAACAAGAAGTACCCCATCAATACCTTCAAGCCATCGGATAGATTCAATAACCCCTTCAGTTGCCTCTTTTGCCCGTCGTTTTGATTCTTCTTTTGATAATCCATAGGTATTCATAAACTCCTTAAAATCCACCTTCGTAGAAATACCTGGTGTATCGACAATATCCATAAAGAGTGAAGAGTTGCCGTTTTCTATCTTGACATCTCTTTTCCATTTTGCACGACGGGTCTCATGAGGGATTTCTGAAACGCTTCCCATGATGTCTCCAGTCCAATCGCGAAGGATACGATTGGCTAAGGTTGTTTTACCCACATTGGGTGGCCCATAAATACCGATTTTTGCATGTTTTTTACCAAAAATACGTTGAATAATCGCACTAAAGCTACGTTTTCCAAATAATCCCATCCAGTCCTTCCTCCTAGCAGTGAGGTTACGTCTACAAAAAGATATGCTAGTCGGTGTTTATTAATCTAATGGTTTAATATTTTAACAGGAGAAAAAAAATAAAATTTGTCTTTTATATGAAGTTATCATCCAGGATATATCTATCAATTTAAATGATAACCCTTATATAGCAACAAGCTTATTCCTTTTCCGTCTACTTAACTGGGGGGCATAATAATTATGACAGAGGAAAGTAATATGGTAAAAGATATAGAACATATTGGTTCTCTTAAAGAACGATTACAAACTGTTGCTAATGAAATCGATACCATTAAAGATTCGTTTTCGAAAAGTACGGCAGAACTTTCAAAAATAAAAAGCATGCTTGATATCGGCAACTTAGAAGAATTGAGTGGCATCATTGAGAGTTTTGAAGGGCGTCTTTCCGAGGTTGAAAAACAAAAGCATGAGGCAGCAGAAGGGGCTAAAAAATACAGTGAGGAACTTGAAAAAGAAAAAGAACGCTTAATTAAACTCTGGGATGCCTATAAAAACCAAGAGGAAGAACTTTCAACAACAGAAAAAAAACTTGCTGAATATGAGGAGCGGGCACGAGTTGCAGAATCAGCAAAAAAACAATTAGAGGACGACTATAATGCTCGGATTAATACACTTCAACAAAAAATCAACGAAAACCAAGAAAGCGTCGCCCGAGTTGACCAATATAAACAACGATGTGAAGAATTTGACAATGTGCGAAATAATTTAGAATCGGAAATCAACTCCTTAAAATGCGAGGTCGACAATAAAGACAATACTATTGAAACCTTGCAGAAACAAGTTGATGAATGGAAAAGCAAAGGCGACTCTGAAGAATACAAAGCAAAGTTAGAGGATGTTACTCACCAATACGAAAAAGAAAAAGAACGATTGACTAAGTTGTATCAGCTCTATGAGGAGACTGAAAATGAATGCAAGAGACTCCGTGGTGAAGTAAAAGGTTGGCAAAACTGGTTCGAATCAAACAAGGACGTCTTTGATAGGTTGTTTTCTGCTGCGCCACCGAGCACTACAACAGTAACTTCTCCAAAAGAAACTGTTGAAGAACCTGAAATAACCGAAGAAAACCCTGAACCGAAAAACGAAACAAAATCAAAACCTAAAAAGAAGAAACTTCGATTTAAAAAATAATCTTTTTCTTCTTTTTTTCAATTTTTATTGATGCTGGTAGTAGTTATTAGCACATTGATGTTTTTGTCGTTTTGAATAGAGGCTGTATCGTTTGTTTGAGAGGTGCAGTAACCGTTCCTACAGGACCGTTATTCATCTGATTATTAGCATTACCAGATCCCTCACCCTCATAGCCTCCTATTTTTAAACTGGGATCACCAAGAAGGATGAACTCTTCAACCGTAAATGCATCTTCTGGTACATCGGTAACATAGGCAGTCTGAGCTTGTCGCATCATCTGACCGACGGTTTCACTACTTGCATATGCTTCAAAGAACACAAGAGACATCTTACCGGCACCACTCTCGGTACCTCCAAATGCAGTCCGTGTTGCACCGATGGTTGCAATAGCGCCGCCATTATCCTTTTTCACCAAACGCCACGCAAAACAAGGAACCAGCGTATCGCCCCATCCTAATTTCTTGGCAAATATAGCAAATGAAGAAAAGCTGGTACTAAAAGATGATGATTTAAGCACGGTTGGTTCGTAAGGGGATGGAATTTGAGACACTACCTCACCAGTAGAACTACTGAGTTCAGATAGATTGTAATCAAGCTTTGCAGTTAGACAGGCATCGAAGAAAATAATAGGAAGTTTATCGCCGTTCAGCAGTCCAGGTAGATGAAAGACGTTATACCGAACCCAAGTATCTTCATCATCTGGAGGATGTGTACCAAGGCCTAGTTCAAATCCATGGCCAGAATAGTCAACAAACCCAACACCAGCATTAAGCTCTCTATTGACTGCCCACGAGGTGAAAGTACCATCGGAAGTCCACAATTTCGTTGATGTAAAATCTGGCATGAGTTGTTCCACCATATTATTTAGAATCTCGCCCTCATTTCCACCCCATCCTGGAAAGGTATCACCGCCGATGAGGAGGATATTATCAAACCAGCTTTGGCCAAAGGTAGTGGTTTCATAGGTAATGAGTTTCTGTACAACGGTGGCAACTTCACTAGTCTTCTCACAGGCAAGTCGACCAATACAGACATCAGGGTAGAGATCTACAATATCGTCGACACCTGGACATCCGCGATAGACTTCCCCATACAGCCCATTGCCATTGGAATCCCAGCTGCAAAAGTCACCATATTGGTCATAGATATCTGCATAATAGAGGTCAGTAAGAATACTTTCATTCCAATAACGGCCATGATGGCTACTGAAAAACCATGTCGTTCGGATCGGTAGTTTATCGACGCTTCCTACCAAGAGTACATATTCAATATCATAAGTCTCGATGGCATCCTTGATGAAATACTTAATTTCCTCGGCTTCATCCCATGCGTCGTATTGGCTGTAAATTTCCTCAGTTGACATAAACGTTGTTTCGACCTCATGATCGTTTTTATGATCAATCAAGAGTTGAAGTTCGTCTGAGAATGACGCCGGGGCAATAATAATCATGTCATATAGTTCATCGCCTGCGGTTTGTTCACGTGCCATCAGTATCTGATTATCAGCAAGAGCAACTGCACCTATACTGCTTAAAAGCAATATTCCACCTATAATAATTGGAAAAATTCTTCTCATTTCATACCCCCATATTAACAGACGTTAAGCTTACTATCAGTTTTGTTTATTTAAACATTTTGCAAAATAATAACAGCAGCGAGATTAATACAATTCTATAATCTTCCCTGCATTATTCCAGTTTTATAGAACTGGTTCCATCCTCATTTTCAGTCACAAAAATAATGTGCTCCATATCCTCTTTCACATCGTTTACGTGAGTAATAAGGAAAATTTGTCTGAATTTTGATGAGAGTGTATTCAATGCTTTCATGATATTTTGACGCCTGAACATATCTTGAGAACCAAATATTTCATCTAAGATGATGAAGTTGAATACACCGCCAGCTCGCTCTGTAATGACTTCAGAGATAGCCAAACGTAAACAAAGATTTGCTAGATCTTCCTCACCGCCTGAAAAGCGCTCGATGCCATAGGCATTGCCGTTGTCATAGACCATGAGATTGTAGTTCTCATCAAGTTCAAGTTCCCTGTATTTTCCATCAGTAAGCCGTTCAAAAAAATCAGAGGAATACGAGGACAATGTAGGACGAATTCTTGAGATCAAATGTGTTCTAAACGATGCCATAACCTCGTTCAGCATCCCTAAATAACGAACGGTCTTTTTTTCATCTGTTATTTGCTTTTTATAGTCACGGAGTTGTGACAATTTTTCTTGAATGTTTTTTATTGTTTGAGAAAGCAGTGTTTGTTTACCTTCCTGTTTCTCAAGCTGCAGTTGTAATGCTGCTAACTCATCCTTTTTTTTGCTAAACGTATCAAGAGACGTTTGGTAGTTAGCGTACAACGTTTCAAGTTGCTGTTTCACCTGTTCAAATTCTTTCAAATCAAATACGACGGTACCAATCTTTTTTCGTTCACTCTCTTTAGCGTCTATCTCCGCTTGCTCTCGTTTTATTTCTTGGGAAAGATTTTCAATAGTAGTGTCGATCCTTTCTTTTTCTCTCAGCTGATTTTGTAGATAGACATTCTTTTTTTGGAGTGCGTACTGCTCTCGAGATAGCGTATCCTTTTTCTCTTGCTCCTTGGTGCATTCATGTAAAAGAGTTTTTTGTTCTTTTTCTAATGCTTTTTTCTCTACTTCAAATTTCTGTAACAGGACATTATGTTGATCTGAGAGAATTCGTTCGCACGTAGGACATTTTGCATTAGGACCAAGTTTTTCAATATTCTTTTTCTTGGATTCAATATCTTGAATATCCTGTGTAATTCGTGCAGAAAGTGTCTTCTTTTTCTCAATTGTTTTCACACATTGCTCAAGATGAGTGTTTGTTTCATCAAGGCGTTTTTTGGTTGATTCAATATCAGCATCTACGTTCTTAAAAACATCCCGTTTCTTCTTTTCTTTTTCGATAGTTTTTTGTCGTTCTGTAAGTTTTTGCTGTAGTTTCTTAATTTCTTCTTCAAGGGTTTTTTTCTGTTCAAAACGTGTTTTCTTTTCAGCTAATTTTTCTTTCTGCTCATTGCTTTTTTCAAACGCTTTCTTATGCCCAAGATATATCTTCTCTAAGGCTTTTAGCTCTTTAGCGGTGGCAACAATACGTGCTTTGGTTGTTTTAATACCTGCATCAATTTCTTTTTTTTGTCCTTCATATTGTTTGATCCCGGTGTTGTAGGTATCAATCTTTTCGTTACCATTTGTATCAAGTAATTCTCGATTTAATCGATCCAGTAGTGTGTCTTTCTCCCGCTTATCTGCTTTTATTTCCTTTATCACCTCGTCAAGAGAATCAATACCAAGCATTTTGAGAATAAGCGGTCGTCTCTCACTAGCAATCATAGTTGAAAGTGCATTCAGTTCTTTTTGTTTAGCAAAGATTGACGTGAAAAACGACTTGAAATCCATACCAAGTTTCTTTTGTACAAATTGTGAAACACTTTCTGCACTTGTCGCTGCAATTTTTCCATTAATGGTAGCGGTGGCAGATGCTGTGAGAGATTTTCCTTTCATTTCACGAACAATTCGATAGTTGTCGTCTTCAAACATAAATTCTAATTCAACCCTACATGGGTCGGTTGTCAAGGCATCCTGTCGTTTTATTTGATCTGCTGGAGTCCTTGCGGCAACGGATCCATACAGCACCCATGAAAGGGCTTCAAAAATCGTTGATTTCCCCACGCCGTTCAGACCAACGACTCCAGTAACGCCATCGGGGAATTCTATCGCAGCATCTTTGAATTTTCTAAAGTTTTTGAGTGAGAGTGTTTTCAGTATCATTTGCCCTCTGTTTTTGCTTCTATTTTTTCGATATACCCAACACCAAGATCCAAAAGTATTTCTTTTTCTTGCAACTGTTGGTTATCGAGAAAATGCTTGAATTCACGAGCCAACGCATCTATTCGTGATGCTGTTTCCTGTGTTGCATCTCCTTCTTTAGCGACATTTGCCTTTATTTCATAATGAATGGCATCTTTGCTGAGTTGTCTAATTTCGTTAAAATCTAATCCCCGATAAATATGGGCAGGTATTCCTTCGAGTGTGATGCGGAATGTTTTTTCTGTGGGGTTTATTTCGTTTACCGTTTCCTTTATTTTTTTCATCACTTCATCAAGTTTGAGGTTTGAGCATTTAATGGGTTGAATATCGGTCATAGGCCTGTTCTGTAATTCAATAAATTTAGGTTTCACTGTTCCCTTTGATAAGTCCAGTTCGATAAATCCCTTCCTATCTGGTGCATCAGTAAAGGTAAAACGCTCAGTTGAACCAGCATAAAATGCATTGACTGCGAGTTTAGTAAATGTATGAAAATGTCCCAGAGCGATATAATCAAACTGTTTGCTCAGTGCTCCTGTGGGAATAACCAATTCATTAAACTCATTCATGCTAAAGATTTTGATTCCTGTGACTGCACCATGAGCAACAAAGATATTATAATCTGAAGTGGAGTCGGGTTTGAGTTTCTGTAGTTCTTGACTGAAGTGTTCTTTCAGTTCGCACTGAGGAAGAGCATGAATAGTGATTTTTTTGTTTTCTATGGTAAAGGATACTTGCTCATAGATGGCATGATAAATTGGATATACGTGATCCATGTGATCGAAAATGCTGAAGATATGGCCTGTTTCTTTCAGTTTGGGATGTTCATGGTTGCCTGCAATCACCAAAAAGGGTATGCGTTCCTTTGACAGTCGATTTATTTGCTGTATCGCGCAACGTATGGCTCTATTATTTGGTCTTACTGCATCAAAAAGATCGCCTGCATGAATAATAAGATCAGGATGGGTACGTATCGCATAATCGACAAATTGTTTGAAGGCATCATAGACATCCATCTCTCGTTGGTTAATGCCCTCTTCTGTCATCTTACGGTAAGCAGAAAAGCCAAGATGGGTATCAGCAACATGTAAAATCTTCATAACTATCTTTTTTTTCTTGCACGTTTTAAAGAGACGACATCGCAAACAAGAGTGACAGCATCAAGTGTTGGCGCAATAGGTGGTGCGTATGCTGTTTCTAACGTCCTCAACATATCGACCGTCATGGCGGCATTGAGAATAGCGCAGGCAAAGGTATTGATACGTTGTGCAGCATTGGCTCCTATCGCCTGCGCTGCAAGAACACGACCAGTGGGTTCGTCAACCATAAGTTTAATAGTAATTGGTTTGCCGCCTGGAAAGTATTCTGGAAGAGATGAACCAGTGAATTTTCCCGAGACCAAAGAGAGATGTTTCATACCAGAAGAAATAGGGCCAACTGCTGCAATCTCGGTACCGAAGAATTCAGAAGTACGAGTCAACAGCACTCCCTTAGGAATCATGTACGTTCCCCCAGCGGCATTGATTCCTGCAGCAATACCTTGCCTTACTACAATGCTACCTAGGCCAATGCATACCGGGTTGCTGGTAACAAAATCACGGTATTCTGTGCAATCCCCAACTGCATAAATGTGTGGTACTGATGTCTCACTTTTTTCATTCACAACAATGCCTCCCGTCTTTCCAATAGTACAGCCTATTTGTTGCGCAAGAGATGCTTCTGGTTTTGTTCCGGCGGCAATAACCAAGAGATCAGTATCAATTTCTTGTTGTTCACCTGACTCTGCATTTGTGATGAACGCTTTTGAGACGACTCCCTTCGTATGCTCTATATGTGTCGCACGATGATTGATAAAGATACGGACATGATTTGCACATTCTTCGTGCACAAGAGAGGCCATATCATCATCGAGCGTATTTGCTAAGATATAAGGCAGTGCTTCGACAACTGTTACCTCCAAGCCCTTTTTATGTAATGCATCTGCCATCTCGAGACCAATGAGTCCTGCGCCAATAACTGTCGCCTTTTTTCTTTTTTGCAATTGAGCAGCAATACGTTTGCCATCATCAATGGTACGTAATACATAAATGCCATCTACCATTGCCCCCTGTTGTGTAAGGTTCTTAATAGGAGGAAGAGTAGGCGTTGCACCTGTGGCAAGAATTAGTCGATCATATGGTTGTTCGATACGTTGATCTCCTTTCTTTGCCATAATCATTTGTCGTTTCGTATCAATTTTCTCTATAGTGGTCTCAAGAAACAACGCGATATGTGCTTTCTGAAACCATTCTTCTGAAAATTCAATAAGATCATGAAAGTCAGGTATATCGCCTGAAAGAACATAAGGAAGACCACATTTTGAATATTGAGGATAGGTTCCTTTCTCAAAGATGGAAATGTGTGCTTTTCTATCTGTTTTTCGTGCAAATTGTGCAGCGGTACCTCCACCAGCACCACAGCCTATAATCACGATTTTTTGTGGTTGACTCAACAATAACCCCCAATCGGTCTAATGCCCGTGTTTTTTTAATGTTTTTGTTGGAAGTTTAGTGTTATTCTTTCCTCCATCGTAGTTTTACTAAGACAATGACTGCTATAAAAACTGCACAGATGAGTAGGACATTGAACCAAATGTCATGTCCATCTTCCGATGGCAACGGTTCTTGAGGTATTTGTGTTGAAGGTTGCCCATATAACTGCGCTTGGCAGGCTGAAAATGCATTCTTTAGATGGAAAAATCCTTCTTCATGCTCGTCTTTTCGAAAGAGAGAAGTAGCAATGAGATAGTCATCTTCTGCCTGTGAATGAGGTCTTTCAAGCGATTGAATCATATCAAGTCTTGTTTTGCATATGCTTACTGCTATTTCTTCAATATATTGTATTATTTTTTCAGAATTAGGGATGGTCTTCAAACGCGTTATTGCCATATGAATATTTTCCAGACTTGTTGAATAATTATGCGCCCAGAATGAAGTAAGAATCGGCAGCATTTGCTCATGTTGCTGGCCATTATAGTGACTTGCCTCCAGCCATCCCTCTTCAGTTAATAATGCCTGATGTTGCATAGACATGTCTTGAAGAGTGAACAATGGCGATACGTCAATGTGGTCAGCAAGAAACTGTAGAGCTTGTTTCTCCAAACGTTCTGTTTCGTAAAGTAATACTTCCTCAACAGAAGCACAAGCCATTGAAAGGGAGTCATGCCCATATGTGTCTAATAAGTCAAGTGAGGTGGCTGCTGCCTCTGCTGTTGTATATGGTGTAAAAATATCGGTGACACAAATATGAAAAGGAACATAAATAGAAGAGCAGGCATGATTGGGGGAAAACCATCCGCTACTGAGTAATTGATAATTCTCTGCGGGGATTCGATAGACAGCAACTGCTTCATATCTGGCCGCATCCTCACACATAGGTCTGAGTCCTTCGAGATCTTCTGTATGCAAGCGAGACCAGTTGATCATATCCTTTACGGTAATATGTCCATAGGATGATTGAATAAAAGATTGCATGTGATCTTCCCAATCTTTGAATACATATTTAACAGAAATTTGTGCTTTTTTACCGTCGCTATGAAGTAATCGTACACTGTAATCTCCAACCGTTTCACGTTCACCAAGGTGAATGGTTACTCGTTCCCCTATGAACCGAGGGAGGCCTCCGCTCATCTTTATAAATGGGACTTGACGAGCGACAATAGAGGTCTCACCAACACCAACAACTCTCACTCCAAATAGTGAACCTAAACGCAGAACTTGTCCCCTCCTAACGGTTGCTTCTTTTTCAGTATCAAAAGAGCGGGCAATAGGGACTTTTTTGTGCCATTGTGTCCGCCATAATTCCGTTGGGTAATTTGACATCACGGCAATACCATTTTCAATTTCAGTAATATCATAGTGAAAAGCATCTGCCTCAATTACATACCCTTTGGTTGGACCCACCACAAAGAGGTTTTCACTGACGCCTGTTACATGCAATGAATCAACGGCTTCTGTAGTCAACAGTCGTACTGCTTCATCTTCAGTTTGGGCCTGCTGACAGGAATAACGAATCCAGTCAAAATCATCCCAAGCATTTTTTGTAGGATTCTTCCAATTTGAGTTCGTGTCTGCATCCCCAAATGCAAGGCCTGCAGCATTCAAGGCCATGCCTGCTTTTATAATGTGAGGGATAGTATCTCCTTCGGTAGCAACACCAATATATGTCTGTGTAGTGGTGTAACTCATTGGTTTTCCTGTCCAGGGATGTGGATAGGTGTACTGGTACCCTTCAGGAACAATACAGAGCACCTGTAATCCAGGACGGCTTGGATCACGTACTTTAAGGAGAAGATTATAGTCTCCAGCGGTTGCATCACCAACAGCCACAATGTCTTTACATGCAGTTACCGGGTAAGAAAAAATAAACATGATGAACAGAAAAATTACGCATACAATAAGTAGTATGACACCAGACTTCTTCATGAGAATACAGAGAAGTATAGATGAAAATATATAAAAAGATTGGTTGAAAAGAAAAGAGCTATTTCTTTGCTTTTTTTGTGGCTTTTTTTGTGGCTTTTTTTGTGGCTTTTTTTGTCGGTGCCTTTTTCTTTGCCGTTGCTGTTTTGGTTGGTTTTTTAGCGGATTTTTTTGAGGGGGTCTTTTTAGCGGCGGGTTTTTTTGTCGGTGCTTTCTTTTTTGCAGGGACTTTTTTCTTTGGTGTTTTTGTTAGTTTTTCTGGTGCTTTTTCTTTTGAAGGTCCTTCAGGTTCTTTGGGCTCTTCTTTCTTTGTTGGTTTTTTTGCTGTTTTCTTTTTCTCTGCTTTTTTTGGTTCTTCTGCGGTGACCAGCTCTTCTTTTTCCTCTTTTTTATCTGGTTGTTTATCTGCGATCATAATAGATGGTTGAGCAAGCACTTCAGTTTTATAAATTTCCACCCGTTTAACTGGATAGAGTTTTTTACAACTTTTGTAAATATCGCTCCCGATTTTTCCATCAAGAATTTGTTTTACTAATTCTGTAAGGGTGCTGGTTTTTGCCTGATCAGCGATGGTTTTTTTCATAGCATCACGGACGACCCGTTTTTGTGAGTTTTGGATTCGTTTATCGGTAGTAGCGAAAGGTTTTACTCTCAGAACAGCACCATCTCGAGTAGTGACATCATACACACCGTCAATCTTTGAGCGGCGGCGGCGAATCATTCTTCGCAAGTAATCAGAAGTTAACGTATGTCCTGCAAATTGAGTATGAGCAATTTCATCTTCGACTTTATGGATTTTAAAATATAGTTTAATGTGTGATTTTCTAAAATCATTGGTGATGTCTTGGAATGAGATAGAAGTGACCCTATTAATGAGACTCTTGGGGGTGTCCGAGAGAGTGTCTGCTACGGTGACGCTATCAAATGCTGGTGGTGCTTGTATTGTATACCAACTTTTTGCTTTCCATCGATCTTTTACTTTTCTTGCTGCGGTTCGTGATCGTGCTTTTGCCATATCTATCACATTTTTTCTTGACTACATAGATGAGATGATTTTTCGGTTAATATGCTACTTATACTTAAAAGTATGCCGATTGGACTCTTAGAGAGTAAATCGCCAAAATATTTATATATCGTATCTCATATATACCCACAGAATTCCCACAAAGGTGTAATATGAATTCCATCATACGACTTGATACCAGAGGACGGCTAGTAATTCCTAACGAATTTCGAGAGCGTCTCAATCTCAAAGAAGGAGACGAAATATTGATAAGTCTAGACCAAAAGACAGAAACACTTACCATCAGTCCCATCTATGGCAATCAAACCGATCTAGTAAAAATGGAGATTGAATTTGGAGATAATCCTGGTTGTTTGGCAAAAATTGCAGAAAAAATTGCTGACATGAAAATTGATTTGATCATGACCGAATCAAAAAGCTCACAGCGCGGGAAGCGGGCGCGGTGGGACATTATTGCAGATATATCAAAGTGTCCTTCTTCGATGAGTGAAATAAAACAAGTATTGTTACAGTCTGGTTTTGTGGAGTCTACGAGTATCACAAAGATAGCTCGTGATCGGGTTCATTGCTAAGGTCATCTTTCAACATTTTTTAGAGTTCAATATAAATTGGACAGGGGGTGATACCCGATGAGTAAAGCACGCATCTATGCTTTAGGAAGTCAGTTGGGTCTGTCGCAAGGATCAATTGATGACATTATAACAGCAAAGCTTGAGCAGTACTCCAGATACAGCAGAAGCAAAATGACAGCAACTCCTGGCCTCTATAAAGCAGGTACTCACTATGGAACGGTGGCCATCTATGATTTTAAATAGACATATCGCTAAAAATGAATACTATATCTTAAAAGGCTGAAACAGCCTTTATCTTTTTTTCTTTGCAGATGTGTTTTGTTTTTTCCAAGAGAGAAGAAAAATACAAAGGATCGGTGAAGGTAGTTGTATGCCGTGGAAAGAGGCGTTCTAAAGTTGGTAAAAGTCCTGGTTTGAGATTGAATTTATCAAGCATGATTTCACAGGCGCCATGGCCGACAAACGTGTTAATAATCGTTGGTAAATCATCTGTCGAAATAGTAGGATAGATAGGGCCGAAAAAGACAGTAGTATGAATACCTGCTTCATTACATTTCTTCATGGCGGCAAGTCGTTCATCAATAGATACAGAGTAGGGTTCAAGTCTTTTTCGTTCGGCATCGTCTATCGTTCCGATACTAAACATGACTTCGGCATGAGAAAACGTTGAAATCAAATCAATATCTCGCGTAATCAATGCTGATTTTGTTTGCATACATATGGGAAAATTATAGCGTAACAGTTGTTCTAAGCAATATCTTGTGAGTTTGTATTTTTTTTCAAGAGGTTGATAGGGATCGGTTACTGTCGAAATTCCAACAACACCTGGTTTTTTCTTTTTCAATTCTTTGGAAAGAATAGTAGGAATATTGATTTTCGGTTCAACAAACAATCCCCATTCCGCTCGTTTGATTCTAAGAATATTGGGAACGTAACAATACGCGCAACTATGTTGACAACCACGATAGGGATTAAGTGAATACTTGAGTCCAGGTAACGAAGAAGATGATAACGCTGTTTTGCAGGTAATTTCGTGTATGCGCATTTAAAAATCCTCCAGACGTTTCTGGTAGAGTTGGTTTTTTAATACTGCGCTATTCCGAATCCATCGCTGTAGGGGAATATCCATTTTTTCTGTAATAAAAACCAATGCTTGATCCAAGGTATCGAAGATTTGGTATGGCTCTTTTAATGCCCGTCGAACACTTTCTCTAACATTCCATACACCAATAGGCATGATATACCCGCCATGAGCCTCACGAAGGATAACAACACCTGCCTGCCGACGTTCTTTGGTAAGTGTTTCATTGACCGCAAGACGAGCGGCATAATAGCATCCTCCAATTTCTGCATAGGTTGTTCGTCCTTTGTAGAATTCATAGCTGTTGAAAATGGATACGGAAGATCCATATGGGTTCCAGGTAGTATTAGGATACCATGCCTCAATGAGCTCATACTGCCATTCAGAAGGAACCATTAAAATAGCCCAGCGATTGTCATATTGATTGTGATAGCAGACGCGAAACTCATTGATCCAAGGGTTGTCTTTAGTTTGCTTCATGAGATTTTCGCCAAGGGTTGAATCAACGGCAGTAATACTCCAACGAGTTGGTACAAATCGTCGGTATTTGTGTATTCCAAAGGCACCAACAGAAAATGCCCGCTGGAGTTTGGTAACAGAAAGTCCATCATGATAGAGACGGGTTATGGCATCTCTTGATTTCAAGTCAGTGTCATAAAATGCTTTTTCGATATGCTGATCATATTTAGGGTTGCTAATATCGAATTTTGTAAGAGGAGCGGATGGGCCATGTGGCTGTGCATCATCATAAAACTTGACAGCCCCTCGTGGTTTTTTTGCAAAGAGTGCTTCTGTAAAAATACTGTTTTTTGATAACGCAAGTTCTCTAGTATACTCAACGATTTTATTGGATGATTCGACATCGTACACATCAACATCATATTTCCCTCTAATCAGCATGGAGCGGAAGTCAACAATATCATCAAGACTTCGGTCGAGCCATTGCTCAGGGGCATCTATCAATGAGGTATCACCCATAATCGGTGGAACCATAGGGCCAATGGCAACCTTTGGGTAACCATACCGGCCGATAAACACGCTTGGTGGTGATGATCCCCCTAGTTTTGTTGTATTGATAAGAGGTTGCACCTTGGCTCGTGCATGGTATTTTACCACCACGGGGCAGCGTGAACGACCACACAGTAATTTTGTACCACGACAAAGCGCGCATACGCTAGATGATTGTTGTGACTGACGAGGTACAATCTGTTGTTGGTTCTTCATAATGCGTTGCTGTGTCCGTTGCACCATACTATCATCAGAGATGCTGTCTTAAATATCTTCCCCAGAGATGAGTAAAAGTATACGGTGGCTTTGTCTCAAAAGTATTCATCTTCAACCCTCTTTCTTACCAAAATCATCAG
>CAZWZY010000007.1:0-71801 GCA_964638175.1 uncultured Thermoplasmatales archaeon
ATTTAAAACGTGAAGTATTTCAGATGAATGACTACCCCAGTCTTATTCGTGGTGGCCATAATTTTTCTGTTGTTAGCACTTCTACTTCTAAAATTTATAGTCATTATATGAAAGCAGATCTAGTTGTAGTTCTTGACCAACGTAGTTATGATATACACAAGGATCATGTTGCAAAAAATGGAGTTATTGTTTTTAACTCTGATAAATTAAAAAATGTTAAAGGCATTGCTATACCTATTTCTTCTGAATCAAAAAAATATGATAATTCTGATCTGATTGAAGGTGTAGCAGGAATTGCTGTTCTTGCTGCATATTTAGATGCTGATAAAAAAACTCTTGATAAAATTATTAAAAAAGAATATGGGCGAAGGGTTAAGGATAATCAAGATTTTGCGCATACAATTTATGATAAAGCATATGATAAAACAAAGAAAAAGATAAGTTTAAAGAAAGGAAAAGATAAGAAAGTTTCAATTTCTGGTAGTGAAGCAATTGGTTTGGGTGCAGCTGCTGCAGGACTTGACTTATATTTTGCATATCCTATGACACCAGCTTCACCTGTTTTGCATTTTTTTGCAAGTAATGGTAAAAAACTTGGTATTGTATCAGTTCATCCTGAAAATGAAATCGCTGTTGCAAATATGGCAATTGGTGCTAGTTTTACTGGTGCTAGTTCCATGGTTGGAACTAGTGGTGGTGGTTTTTGTTTGATGCAGGAGGCTTTTTCTCTTGCTGGTATGACTGAGGCACCTGTTTTGTTTTATCTTGGGCAACGTCCTGGTCCTAGCACAGGGGTTCCAACCTATACCGAACAAGGTGAATTATTGTTTTCTTTGTATCCTGGTCAGGGAGAGTTTCCACGTATAGTTGCTTCACCCGGAACAATTGAAGAAGCATATTACTTAACATCAGAATTGTTTAATTTGATTTGGCGTTTTCAAACTCCAGGTATTCTTTTATCAGAAAAACATCTTGGCGAAAGTAGTATGAGTGTTGATATTAAACATAATAATAGTAGTTGGGCTAAACCAACGATTTCAAAAAGTAAGAATTTTCAACGTTATAATAACACCGAATCTGGTATTTCTCCTCTATTATTTCCTCCTTCTAAACAATTAATAAATTGGAATAGCTATGAGCATGATGAAGCAGGCTTTACCACTGAAGAAGCTGATATGATTTCTAAGATGCATGTTAAAAGATATACTAAACTTCATAGTATGAAAGAGTATATCAAAAAGAATATTAAAACAGTGAATGTTTATGGCCGTGGTTCACCTTATATTATCACATTTGGATCAACTACTATGAGTGTTTTAGAATCTCTTGATTATGCTAGTATTAAAGCAACTGTTGTACAACCTATTTATCTACAACCTTTCCCAGATTGGGAGCTTAGTAAATATAAGAACAAAAAAGTAGTGGTTGTTGAGCAAAATAGTACTGGTCAGCTTGAGCAGTTATTAGAACAAATTGTCGGTATCAAACCAATTCTTTCTATTCGTCAGTTTGATGGTCGTCCTTTTGATCCGATTGAGCTTAGTAAAAAACTTGGGACGGTGAAATAATGAGTAAGAATCTATCTACTGATGCAGAGATTACATGGTGTCCTGGTTGTGGGAATTTTGGTATTTTGAACGCTTTGAAAAAAACCATTGATAAACTAGATAAAAAAGGTGTAAAACAGGATCATATCATAATTTCTAGTGGAATTGGTTGTCATGGTAAGATTTTTGATTATATTGGTTTGAGTGGACTTTATTCTATTCATGGCCGAAGTATGGCAACAGCACAAGGTATGAAAATCGGTAATCCTGATCTAAAGGTTGTTGCTTTTGCAGGTGACGGTGATGCATATGGTGAGGGTATTGCTCATATGATTTTTGCTGCAAAAAGAAACGCGGATATTACTGTAGTTGTCCATGATAATGGAACATATGCTCTTACTACTGGGCAATTTTCACCTACAAGTAAGAAAGGTTTTAAGGGACCATCAATGCCTGAGGGCAATGTTGAGAATCCTTTGAATCCTCTTAGCCTGCTTTTAGAAGCTGGTGCTAGTTTTGTTGCTCGTGGTTATGCTGGTAAAATAGATCATCTATCAGATATTCTCACAGATGCAATATTGCATGAGGGTTTTTCTGTTGTTGATGTACTGCAGCCAAGTGTTGTTTTTAATGATACATACAAGCTTTATAATGAAATAACAAAGGTTGTTTCAAAACCTGCAGATAGTTTTGAAGGTGCTGTTAAGCTTGTTAAAAAAATGGATAAGACGCTTCCGATTGGTGTTTTTTATAAGGTCAAAAAACCTGTTTTTCATAAAGAGCTAATGGGTAATTGGAACCCGGTTAAGAATAAACAGGGTAAAAAAGAGCGTTTGAAAATAGTTGAAGAGTTTCTTCAAACCTGAAAAAATATGGAGGTATAAAAAGATATGAAAGTAAGTATAAACCAAGAAGATTGTATTGAATGTGGAGCATGTGAAGATACTTGTTCGAAGGTTTTTGTAGTTGAAAGTGGTGAAAAGGCAAGTATTGTTGAAAAATATCAAACTAAAGGCTCTGATGAGGGTGAGGTTAGTGATGACTTAAGTAGTTGTGTGCAAGACGCAGCTGATGGTTGTCCTGTTGAAGTAATAACCGTGGATTAAATTCTTGTGAGAACATGAAATCAACTGAGATTTTGGATTTGATGATAAAAGACCATACTTGCCTTATGGACTATCTTAAGAATGTAGAAAATAACCTTGGCCGTGATTTTGGTTTTTTAAGTAACTCTTTTAATACTTTTCAGTGGAATTTGGAAAAACATTTTTTTATTGAGGAAAAAGCTATATTTATTTCATATAACCTTGATGAGCATGATAAAGAATTTAATTATTTTTCTGATATTATGGACCAGCATACAGAGATTTTAAAGAAAATTGAATCTTTGAGAAAAAAGTTACAGGAAAGAGAGCCTTTTGATTTAAATGAATTAAAAAAGCTACTGGTGAAACATAAAACGTTTGAGGAGAAAAATGTTTATCCAGTTTTAGATCAAGAAATTGATGATTGCACTAAACGTGTTATTATTGATCGTATAAAAGAAATTAGATTATAAAAAAATGGAGTTGAAAGTTGATGAAATCAAATGAATTATTGAATGTGATGGTTAAAGACCATAACCGTCTTATGAACTATCTTAAAGAGGTTAAAAATAATCTTAAAATTGATTTTGAAGTATTATTAAAGTCTTTTAACACCTTTGAATGGAATTTGGAGAAGCATTTTTTTGTTGAGGAGCGTGCGGTATTTACATCTTATAACCCAGATTATATAGATGACGGGCATCAATTATTTACAAATCTTTCTAAACAACATACTAGTATATTAGAAAAAGTTGAATCATTGAGAAAAAGATTGCGGAGTGGAAAATCTATCGATGTTTCTGATTTGGAAACTATGCTTTTAAAACATAAAACATACGAGGAGAAAAATGTGTATCCTGTGCTAGATGTTGAAATTAGCGAGGGCGAAAAACGTTTTATGATTGAGCGGATAAAAGATGTTAAGTTATAAGTGAGGGAAAAAATGAATAAAACTAAAGTAGGATTTTTAAATTTTTTAATATTATTTTTTGTTTTTTTAGGTATATTTACAGCAGTTAATGTATCTGCCCATCAAGCATCTGATATGAATCTAAGTTTTAACATTAATAGTCAAGAACTCAATGTATCAATTACTCATGGTGTATCTGATCCTCAGGCTCATTATATTTATGTTGTAACTATAAGTAAGAATAATGAGATTTATGCATCTTATGATTATACTAGTCAACCTACAAGTTCTAGTTTTACCTATACATATGTTGTAAATGCTACTATTGGTGATGAAATTGAAGTGTTTGCAGATTGTAATTATGGTGGTTCATTAACAAAACAGATAACGGTAACATCAGGTGTTTCCTCAACGGATGATTCTTCTAATCTAATCCATGATATTACTTATTATCCTATATTAGGTATACCCTTTATTGTTTACCTGGGAATTTTTACTTTGTTTATGTTTATATTAACTGCAGCATTACCTTTGTTGAATAAATGGGGTAAGACCAAAATAAATGTTAAATGGCATATTCGTCTAGCATATATAGCAATTTTATTAGGTATAATTCATGGAATTCTTGGTTTCTTATTATATGTATAATAAAAAACTTAAGGATGATAAAATGAAAACATCAGAAGTTTTATGTTTATCAGAACTCGCTGATTATCAAACAAATTCAATTGTTAGCAGGATGATTATTGACAAAAAAGCTGGATCAGTTACTTTTTTTGCTTTTGATAAAGGACAAAGTCTTAGTGAGCATACTGCTCCTTTTGATGCTTTAATTTATATTTTAGATGGAGCGGCTGAGGTTGTAATTTCTAGTAAAAAATATGTATTAAAGCAAGGGGATACGATTATTATGCCTGCAAATAAACCTCATGCTGTTAAAGCAAATGAAAGGTTTAAAATGTTATTGATAATGGTTCGTGTTACTTATGAATGATTGTGATAAAAATTGCCAAAAATAACTATTCTCAAAAAATAAATTCACTCAAAATATTTTAATTCAACAGATAGCTGTGTACAAACAAAAAATATACGTTCTAAAATACAGTGTCCGCCCTGTGAAATAGACCTATCCTGCCAGGCCCGTCTCGAACTGCAAGTTTTAACTTTAAAATCCTACCATATATCCAAATATTGAGAATTGCTATTCCATCGTCAATTCATTTGTATTAAAATCAGGAGCAAGGAATAATACACACAACTATTATGACGAAGTAATACCAGTAGTGGAGAATGGAATAGGATTAATACATCTCTAACTTAATTTTAAAAAATTTAGTGATAGTTTAGATATTTTAAAACTATTTTTAAGTCAAACTTAACAACTTATTAAAAAATAAAGAAGTGAAAAAGGTGATGAAATGTTATTTGAAAGGGAAAATAAAATAAGAACAAAATACCTGACAGAAGATGAAAAAAATCTTTTGCAGTTATTAAAAAAACCTCTAACAAATTAAAAAACAGGTTTTAAATTATATTAGATTTATTTTCTAATCAATTTTGAGTTATCCTTATATAAAGAAGACTTAATGAAATATCTATAATAAATTTGATTTGGGGGCCGAAAAACTATAGGTTTTCAGAGCCAAATCGGAATCCTAGATTCCAGGATGAAGAGAAATGATAACCGGTGCCTCTTCCCATCCCCCCATATATCTAAAAAATAAAGGAAGCTACTTATGAAACCTATAGGACTTTTAATGAGGGAACATAGAATAATAGAAAGACTAATCAAACTTATTAATGAAGAAATAAACAACATTAAAAAAACAAACAAAGTCAATTCTGGTTTTATTCAAATAAGTGTTGATTTTTTTAGAACATATGCTGATAGAACACACCATGGGAAAGAAGAAGGCATACTTTTTAGAGATTTAGAAAAGAAAAAGATCTCAAGTGATCTGAAAAGCACTATTATCAAACTAACACAAGATCATCAATATGCAAGAAAAATAGTAACAGATCTTTCAAATCAAAACAATAAATACATCCAAGGAAAAACCAGTTCAATAAAAGAAATAACAACAAATCTAGAAAAACTGGTAACACTGTATCCAGTTCATATTGAAACAGAAGACAAAGAATTCTTCTATCCAAGTATGGATTATTTTACAGAAAAAGAACAACAAAAAATGCTACAGGAATTCTATGATTTTGACAAAAAAATGATACATGAAAAATATTTACAAATTGTAGAACAACAAGAAAACCAGGTGTGATTTCTATTAAGAAACATGCAATGTTTTATAAACAAGAAAATAACAAAAAAGTACAATGCTATCTATGCCCACATAGGTGTAAAATAGCAAAATCAAAATTTGGAATATGTGGTGTTAGACAAAACATAAATGGAAAACTATACACTCATGTTTATGGAAAAGTAATTGCATCTCACGTAGATCCTATTGAAAAAAAACCATTATTTCATTTTTTACCAGGAACCAAATCTTATTCTATAGCAACACCAGGATGTAACTTTAAATGCAGCTTTTGTCAGAACTGGCAGATATCACAATATAGATCTAACCAGGGCTTTCAATATGAAGGACTAGAAATGACACCCAAAGAAATCGTAAATGCTGCAAAACAAAACAACTGCCAAAGCATAGCTTATACTTATACCGAGCCAACTATCTTTTTTGAATATGCATATGATACAGCAAAACTTGCAAAAAAACAAAACCTTAACAATATATTTGTAACAAATGGATACATAACCAAAGAAGCAATAGAAACCATTGCACCGTATTTAGACGCTACAAATATTGATCTAAAAAGTTACAGAGATGATTTTTATAAAAAAATATGTAAAGCAAAACTTCAACCTGTTTTAAATGCTATTAAAACCATGCATGAAAAAAAGATATGGATAGAAATAACCACATTAGTTGTTCCAGATCAAAATGATTCAAAACAAGAACTAAATGATATTACTAAATTTATAGCAGAAATCGACAAAAATATCCCTTGGCATATCACTCGTTTTCATCCTGATTACAAATTCACAGATATAGAACCAACACCTATTGAAACACTAAAAATAGCAAAAGAAATAGGTAAAAAACATGGGTTAAAACATGTTCATCTGGGAAATGTCTTGTTATAATAATTTGAAGGAAATATAATGAATAATGAACATAATCACAACCAACATGAAGAGCATCATGATCATCATAAGATGATGATGAAAGATTTCAAAAAAAGATTCATAGTCTCAATAATTTTAACAATTCCAATACTTGTTTTATCACCGCTAATTCAACAATTCCTAGGAATAGAAATCACATTCAAAGGCGGCAACTATATTTTATTCATATTATCATCTTACATATTTTTCTATGGTGGATGGCCATTTTTAAAAGGACTATACGATGAACTCAAAGAAAAATCACCAGGTATGATGACACTTATTGCTGTAGCAATATCAGTTGCATATTTCTACAGCTCAGCAGTAGTATTTGGACTAGAAGGTAAATTCTTTTTCTGGGAACTTGCAACACTAATTGATGTAATGCTACTAGGTCACTGGATAGAAATGAAATCAGTAATAGGTGCATCAAACGCACTAGAAAAACTAGCAGAACTAATGCCAAATATTGCACATCGAAAAAAAGATGGAAAAACAGAAGGCGTCAAACTCAGTGAAATAAAAAAAGGCGATACTCTTTTAATTAAACCTGGAGAAAAAATACCATCAGATGGAATTATTATAAAAGGAAAAAGCTACATCAATGAATCAATGCTTACCGGTGAATCAAAACCAGTACAGAAAAAGAAAGGAGATAAAGTAATAGGCGGATCAATAAATGGCGACGGATCCATTGAAATCAAAGTAGAAAAAACCGGAGAAGACTCCTATCTTTCAAAAGTTATAAATCTAGTAAGTCAAGCACAAAAATCTAAATCAAAAACACAACACCTTGCAGACAAAGCAGCTTTTTATCTTACAATAATTGCATTAAGTGTTGGTACAATCACATTGCTCTCTTGGATTTTATATGGTGAAAGCTTTGTTTTTTCAATAGAAAGAATGGCAACAGTTATGGTAATAACATGTCCTCATGCACTCGGTCTTGCAATACCACTAGTTGTTGCAATATCAACATCTCTTTCTGCAAAAAACGGTCTTCTAATTCGTAACAGAACACCTTTTGAAAACTCAAGAAAGATAACAACCGTTGTTTTTGACAAAACAGGAACCTTAACTAAGGGAACATTTGGTGTATCAGAAATAAAAAGTGCAAACAAAAAATATGATAAGAAAAAAATAATACAAATAGCAGCCTCACTAGAACAAAACTCAGAACATCCCATAGCAAAAGGTATACTAGAAAAAGCAAAAAACATGAAAGTAAAAATTTTAAAAGTAGGAGATTTTGAAAACATAAAAGGGGAAGGCGTAAAAGGAAAAGTTCAGAAAAAAAATATAAAAATAGTTGGTCCTAACTATTTAAGAAATAAAAAAATAAAAATTCCAAAGAATCTAAAATCCTATGAAACAGAAGATACAATAGTGTTTTTATTAATCAACAATAAACCTATTGGATTAATTACACTTTCTGATGAAATAAGAAAAGAATCATATAAAGCAATAAAACAACTAAAAAAAGAAAACATCAAATGCTGGATGCTCACCGGTGACAACAAAGGAATTGCCAAAAAAGTATCAGATAAACTCAAACTAGATGGATATTTTGCTGAAGTGTTACCAGATGAAAAACAAGAAAAAATAAAAGAACTACAAAACAAAGGTGAGTTTGTAGCAATGACAGGTGATGGAGTCAACGATGCACCAGCACTCGCCCAAGCAGATGTAGGAATCGCGATAGGATCAGGAACTGATGTCGCAGCTGAAACAGCAGATATAGTACTAGTAAATAGCAATCCAGAGGATGTTACACAACTTATAAAATTTGGAAAAGCAACCCATAAAAAAATGAAACAAAACCTTTTCTGGGCAACAGGATACAACGTAATTGCAATACCACTTGCAGCTGGAATATTGTATAATCAAGGAATACTTATTTCCCCCGCAGTAGGTGCAGCGTTAATGTCAGCAAGTACAGTAATTGTTGCAATTAATGCAAAATTATTACATATCTAAATTAAACTAATTTTAAGCTATATTCCAACTGTTATTAAGTTATAATTATAACTAAAAAAGATATTTTATAAAATATGATTTCAATAGACCGTGAAGTATTAGCAATTTTAGCAATAATATTTGGTATTTTAATAATTGCAATTCCCGAAATCATCGGCTACCTAATTGGAGGATATCTGGTGATATTTGGAATTTTAACATTATTGGGAAAAAGAAGTTAATGGAGATAAAACAAAATGCCTTATGATAAAATAAGTGAACTACCAGATAAAGTAAGAGATAATCTTCCAGAAAAAGCACAAGAAATTTTTAAAGAAGCTTATAACAGTGCATGGGATCAATATTCAGATCCTAAAAAAAGAAGAGGTAATGCTTCACAGGAAGAAGCAGCAAATCGTGTAGCATGGTCTGCTGTGAAAAACAAATATGAAAAGAAAAATGGTCAATGGGTAAAAAAATAAATTTGATGTGATTATATGATTTTAGGATTAATCGAGATTTTTGGAGTAATCCTCTTTCTGGTTATTATCCTTGCTGCAATCATTGCATGGTATTTATTGAAATTTGCAATTTGGATACTTTTAATAATTATACTCGTAGCAATTATTCTAGCAGGTCTGGATTTTGTATTTGGATTTATTAGCAATTTATTATAATGATGAACAAGAATAATTCATATGTTATTTTTTAATTATAGTTTTTAGTAAATTTTTTTAAGAAAAAATGAACAACCAATCCTATTAATATTAGTAAAATTCCTAATAACAAAACACCAATTGATAGATTACCAATCATAAAAACTGAAGTAATAATACCAAAAACAGGTAAAACAGGTATCTTTCCAATGCTAAAAGGAACCTTAAAGCCCTCCTTTACAGGTTTTTTAACTCTATAAAATATTAGAGTTGCATTAACAGCAATAAAAACAGCAAACACAGTAAAATTAGTAAGATTTGCAATAGATTTCAAATCGCCAATAAATAAGAAAAAAACAGCTGCTAAAACAACGCCAATTACAGCAATCCAAGGCGCACGAGTTTTTTTCGAAACCTTAGAAAAAAGTTTTGGTAATACTTTTTCTTTAGATATACCATAAACCAGACGAGAACCAGAAAGAAGCATCATAAGAGCAGTGTTAAAAGTAGAAAACAAAGCAATACCTGAAAGGAGAATAAAGCTATTCTGACCAAAAGAAGTCTCAGCAATACGAGCCAGAGGAGCACCCTCTTGAGCAAGATCCTGAGCAGGAATTACACTTACTGCAGCAATAGCAACAAGTATGTAGATAATAGTTGTAACAATGATTGAGATAATAATTGCCTTTGGAATATTTTTTTCAGGTTTTTTAGTTTCTTCAGCAAGACGAGTAATACTTTGAAAACCTATATAGCTAAAAAAAATCAAAACTCCACCTTCAATAATACCTTTTATTCCATTTGTTAATTGAAGATAATCAACATCTCCAAATTTTTGCAGACCAATAAAAATTATGATGAAAAGACCAACAGCTTCAATTAATGTAAATAAAATTGTAATAGATGCTGTTTCTTTTATACCAAGTGCTAAAATTATTCCACAAATCAACAAAACAACTATTGCAATAGGGACAACGGGCGTATGAAACAAAGCAGAAAAATAATTAGAAAAACCAAGTGCAACAGTTGCACCACCAATAATATTACCCGCAATTAATAACCATCCAACAATCCATGCTGGAGTTTTTCCAAAGGAATTTTGAACATAAACATACTCAGCTCCGGCATGCGAAAAACGAGAAGAAAGCTCAGCATAACTAAGTCCTGTGAAAGTTGCAACAACTGCACCTATTATAAAAGCCACCCATAGGCTATTACCAGTAATCCCTGCTGCTTCACCAATTACAACGTAAATTCCAGCACCGATTATGATACCGATGCTCATCATTGTTACTTCAAATAAACCTAGTGAACGTTCTAGCTTGACCATTGTAAATCAATTAGAAATTTATTTTTCGGTAATAAAGTTATAGTAAAAATAGGGTACTTGGAAATTAATTGTTGATTTAAAGTTTTCTCTACTTAAATTTTGATTTCAAATCAAGACCATCTTAAAGATTATCAACAATTAACTTCGCAGTACCAAAAATAGCAACTATTTTAAATTTAATTTTTTATATCTCGCCTTGTTTATTCTTCTTTTAAAAGTCGTCTTCAAAAGCTTTCTGAGATTCTTCAATGTCTTCCCCTATTTCTTTTTGTTCTTCTTTTCTTTCAAAGGTCTTGATTTTTCTATAGCTATACCCTACTAACCTTAAAATTCCTACAGCAATAAAAAAACCAAACAGATACCAATTTGTAATACTAACAGAACATCCACTATTATTGCAAGAGATATGAATGTAAAACTGTGACAATATTAATACAAGTGCTAAGTAGACCATAAAAAAAAGTAATAATTTTAATTCAGGAGTATAAGATTTTTTCTTATGTTTTGCTTCTCCTTTGTCGTCGATTTCATTCATACTAGATTGTATTATTATCAAAGATATTAGCTTTTCTTAGATTACTATTATTAGTATTTCTTGATTTGATCAATATTTATTGTTTGCTTTTCAAAAGTTAGATTAATAGAATCTTTCATACACTATTTTAGAATGGCTCTAAGATTGTTAGAAGTTTATCATCCTGATGATAAAAAAAAGGATATTAAAAAATTACTAAAAGATATAGATATCATTGATCTGAAACAGGAGAAGAAATCTAATAAAGAGTTACTTAGTAGGATATTGATTTCAGCAGATAAAACAGATGCTGTACTTGAAATTTTAGAAAAAAAGTTTTCTGATTCAGATAAATTTAGAGTGATCATTATTCCTGCTGAAGCAGTTCTTCCTCGTCCTGAGATTGAAGAAAAAAAGGAAAAGAAAAAAGATGAAAATAATAAAGAACGAATAAGTATCGAAGAAATCTATGATGATGTAAGTGGCGATGTATCTTCTTTTTCAAAAACATATTTTGCATTGATTATTCTTGCATCTATTGTCGCATCAATTGGTATTTTATACAATAATGTAGCTGTAGTGATAGGATCTATGGTAATTGCGCCTCTGCTTCATCCTAGTATGGCACTATCACTAGGATTTACTCTTGCAGATTCAAAACTCATCAAAAAAGCAGCTATTATTAGTTTTCTCGGTTTTTTTATCGCTTTTATCATCGGACTTATTTTTGGATTATTATTTGAAGTTGATCCGAGTAGTCCAGAAATTCTTTCTAGAACTGAGATAAATCTAATGTTTGTAATCTTAGCATTCTCAAGTGGTGTCGCAGGTTCTTTATCTGTAACCAAAGGTGTTTCTGAGGCACTTGTTGGTGTAATGACTGCTGTAGCTCTTTTACCACCTATTGTTATAAGTGGTCTTCTTATAGGTTCGCAATATTTTTATTGTTCAATCGGAGCAGGTCTTTTATTTTTAGTTAATCTTGTTTGTATTAATTTAGCAGGCGTCTTAACATTCTTTGTTCAGGGAATTAATCCTAAGAGTTGGTGGGAAAAGAAAAAAGCAAAAAACATGGTTTGGAAAGCAATAATCTTATGGGTTGTATTATTAGTTGTGCTTATTATTATGATTGTATTATACCAATATTTTTAGTTTTTATTTCTTCCATTTTATTTCTATTTCAATCTCTTTTTGTCCTTTCTCAATCTTAAAACCGTACTCTAATTCCATGTCGCTTTCAGGAATCTTAACTTGTTCCTCTCCAATTTTTATTTCTCCTGCATCAATTTCACTCTTGAATTTTTCTAAGAATTCAATAAGTTGTTTTTTGTTGTACGAATATTTTTTTTCAATTTCTTTCTCAGGTTCTGTCATAATTTTCACCTCCTTTTTATTTGGTTTTTTCAACTCTTTTTTTAAGTGCATGATTCATCTTGTTAAAACCTGTAAGCATTTGATTATCCAAACGCTTAGACAACAAAGGAACAAATAAACCTTTGAAATGCTCCTCTTGAATAAACCATACACCTGCTTCACCGCGATCTTGAATTTTAAAAATATGCTCGCCATCAAAAAGACCAGAAATACCCCATTTACCAAGCCAGCGTAATTCCTGTTTTGGTTTAACCTTTAAAACAGTTGGTTTAGTAACTATCATATTAGAATCAGGTGGATGCATTATAACCTCTAATTTTTCTCCCTCTTTTGGATCTCCTTGAATTTTACGAATAAAAGGATTCCATTTAGGATACTTTTCAAAATCAGTAAGAGTGTCCCAAACTTCTGTAGGCGAAGCATCGATCTTTATTTCAGAAAAAAGTTTCTTCATTCTTTCCACTTCATCTCAATTTCAATTTCGTTTTTACCGTCTTCAAGTTTATATTCATATTCAACATCTAGACTTTGGGGAATTCTTATCTTTTGACCTTTGATTATTAATTCACCTTTTGCAATTTCAGAAGCAATTCTTGCAAGAAAGTTTGCAAGTTTTTCCCTATCAAAAGAATAATTTGCTTCTATTTTTCTTTCCTTTTCTATGTTAACAACTCCTTTTTCTTCCAATCACCTGAGATGGGATCCTTATCATACTGTTTTTTAACAGTTGACCAAGCAACCTTATTTGCTACTTCCTCTGTAGAATCAGATCCGCGTCTTTTTTTAGGGTCTTTATACTGCTTCCAAGCAGAATTAAAAGCCTCTAGGAATATTTTTTGAGCATCTTTTGGAAGATTATACTTAACTTGATTTGGCAATTCATCAATATCATCATATGGCATTAAAATGCACCTTGATTTGTTAAATAAAGTTTTTTCATTTCTTTTTCATGTTTGTCTAACATTTCGACAATCTTTTTGATGTACTTCGAACTGTATTTTCTTTTTTTATCCAACTCATCATCTCCAAAAAATTAGAAAAAAAAGATTTATTTGATTTTGACTTTTTTAGATGTATGTTTAGGCTTTGGCTTAACTTTTGGCAGCATTATTGTTAATATTCCATCTTTGAAGTCCGCATCGACTTTATCTGATTTTATTTGCTCAGGTAGTTCAAAATTTCTATAGTAACTCATACTGCTTCTTTCACGTCTTAACCAGTTTTTCTTTTCTTCCTCTTCACTTTCTTGATGCTCAGCAGAAATCTCTATACTATTTGGCGTTACCTCGATATTGATATCATCTTTTGGAATACCTGGCATTTCTGCACATACTTCATATTTGTCACCATGATCAGCTATGTCTGTTGATGGTGTTCTAAATTCACTCACAGCAACTGGAAATCTTCTTAGGGGTGACCAGAAAAGACTGCCCATATCTGTTCTGAAATCATCAAACATTCTATCAAAATCTGTCCACAGATCATATGGCCTGCTTTCAGTTATTTCCATTTTTTCTTTCTTTTTTGGTTTTACATTTAATTTTCCTTTTTTACCTTCTTTTTTAGCCATAGTTTTAGCCTCCAATAGATTTGATTTATTATATTATTAAAAAAATTACTTAAAAACAATTTAAAAATAGTTGAAAAATAGTTGAAAAATTTTATTCAACTATATCTTTTATTGGTTCTTTTAGTATACAACTGTCGCCACAGTTTGCAATATATTCAGATTCAATTACTACATCTTCACCTTTGTAGAGATCTGAAACCATTGTTATTGATAAAAGTTTATTTGTTTTCTTTGATTTTTTAATCTTTGTAATTTGACCAACACTTTGTCCGGTTGAATCAAATACTTTTAATCCAACGACATCATCTATTGGATTTACTTTAAGTATTGCACCCTGGTCTGTTAGTGTTTTAATATAATTTTTTCCAATGTATCTATCAACTTTAAAAATACCAGTATCTACTTCTATTCCTTCAATTGTCAAATCCTTTGGATCAATACGTATCGTTCTAATTTTACCTATATTTTTTCCATTATCTGTAAGAACTTTTTTCCCGATAATACTCTTTACATCAGGTGCTTCATCAAGTGGTAAACTTTTATGTTTAGTTTCTTCCATATTCATATATTAAAACACACTCCTATAATAGTTTAAAAGCAACCTTAATACTTAACAATGATTTAATAACGATTAGAAAACAGTTAAAAAACAGTTAAAAATTAAATCTAATTATCAATAATATTTAGCAGCTCTGAAATATTTTTAATTGAAAAATCAGCATTAACATTGATACCAATAACTTTACACTCAGCTGCTTTACCAGCTTTTACATCACTTTCTGTATCACCTATCAAAATTACTTCTTCAGGTTTCACATCAAGCCTTCTGCATGCTTCAAAAACAATATCTGGAGCTGGTTTACCATTTTGAACATGATCACTGGTTATAATCATTTTAAAATATTTATCTATTTTAAATTTTTTAAGTATTTGAATAGCACAATCTTGAGGTGTATTAGTAATAATGGCTTTTGGATATTTATCCAACTTTTTAAGTATTTTATTTGTTCCAGAAAATATCTTTAATTCATCTATATAACTATAATAAATATTGTTACAAAAAGCACCAATTTTCCCATCTAATCCCAATTTTTCAAGGTTATCTAAAAGCTCATGCCCCCAAAATTTTTCAATAAATTCTTCTCTTGAGATTTCTTCATTTTTATAATTCTTTAACACAGCATTAAGACTTTTCCACCAAGAATCCAAACTATCTACAAGTACTCCATCCATGTCAAATAAAATAGCAGCAGGTTTTAACTTTGTAGATTTTTTCATAAAGCATCATTTCTAGTAAATTGTTTTAAAATAATCAAAGTTATGTTCAAAAATCTGTGCTTGTTTTTGAATTACCTGCTCAGCTTGATTCAAATTCATATCTTTAGTCTCCTTGGCATAACTAGCAAAACGCCCAATCCATAATGTTTTTAAGGCATCGATTAACAATTTTTTATCTTTAGAGGTTTTTATATTTTTATAAGACGCTGCAAATTCATAAACAATTTTAGACCATAATTCAGAGTCAATATTACCGTTTTTTATTCTAGTATTTAGAGAGTTTAAGGTTTTTTTGCTCAAATAATTAAACAGATTATCATGGATTTCTTTAAACTCTTTTATAAAATTTTTATTAAGATCCTTTACATCTATTTTAACAGGTATAGGTTTACGACCAATATGGCCATTAAATCTTAAATTATGAATTGATTTTTCTCTTTTTTTCCAGTTATCCTCATAGTATTTCGCAAGTTCTAGCATACTGCCTGTAACACTTCTAAACATAGGTATTAAAAATTTTTCAGGTTCAATATATCTTCTGGTCGACCGATGAATTTTAAGGGCAAATAAACCTTCCTTAATCTCCATTTTATTTGCAGCTGCAACAGTTACTATAAAAATATCCACACCAAAATTTGGTGGAAACATAGGATGCTTACGTAATTTTTCGTACAACTCTTTGGATAAACCAAATTCTCCAGCAATAGGTTGTCTTACATTAATACCATATACTGCTCTGGTAAAAGGATAAACTAAATTATTAGTGATAACCCCATCATATTTATCACGAATATAGTAAGGGACAGTAAGATCAGCAATACCAAAAACAATAGGAGTTGATATTGCTCTAATCCACTCAGGTTTTATACTTAGAAGATCTCCATCAATCAATATTACACATTTTGCCTGAGAAAGATGCGCAATCTCAAGAATAGTTCTAATACCTGCACCCTTGCCATCATCTGTTATATCCTTGGTAACAATCATTGGAATATCATTGTTAGGTTGAAAAAGATCAATTGCTTCATCGGTATCATCTGTTGATACTCCCTGGCTTACTACAATTGCTTTTTTTAAATCAGGATAATAACTATAGAGACCATCATTGACTACGTTTAATACATTCAAAACAGTTGTTTCTACGTCTTTACATAAAACACCAACAAGGATATCAAGTGGTTTTATAGATTTACTTTGTTTAACAATTTCTGGTTTTAGCTTTATATCTTTATTCCATTCTTGATTCATTATATACATCTTCCAAAAATATCTGAAAATATTATTCAGCCTGCGCGACCATCATCGCAAGCTTCATCTCGTTCCATTGGTCTAGCATGCTCAGCATGAGCTGGTTGAAGACAAATCTCGCGAGGGATTTTTTTCATTTTTTTACCACAGCATTCTGGTGCTTCTAATCCTTCATCTAAAGTTTCAGTGCGTTTGCATGTCAAACATTCATATTTATCCATATACTATCCTCCTTATTTTTTTGAAATATATTCAGCAAGTTCCAATAATTTTTTAGCATATCCAGCTTCATTATCATACCAAACAAGAACTTTCACTAAATTATTATCTATAACTTTTGTTGATTTAGCATCAATAATACCAGAATGAGTATTACCAATAATATCAGAAGAAACTAAATCATCCTCACTATATGCAAGAATACCTTTTAATTTACCTTCTGCTGCTTCTTTAAAAGCATGATTTATAAGACCAGGGTTAGCCTTCTTTTCAAGTTCTGCAACAATATCAGTTATAGCTCCATCAGGAACAGGAGCCCGAATTGCAATAGCATCCATTTTACCTTTCATTTCTGGAAGAACCAACTCAGTTGCTTTTGCAGCACCAGTAGTTGTAGGAATTAATGACACAGCAGCTGCACGACCGCGACGACGTTTACGAATAGGTTTGTCCACAAGTGCTTGACTTGAAGTATAAGCATGCACAGTAGTTACTAACAAATGTTTGACACCGAACTCCTCATTTAATACTTTTACAACTGGTGCAAGAGAATTAGTTGTACATGATGCATTAGATATAATATCATGTTTAATTGGATCATATTTTTCTTCATTAACACCCAAAACAACTGTTAAATCGGCACTATCAGATGGAGCACTAATAATAACCTTAGAAACATTAGAGCCTAAATGTTTTGCAGCATCCTGTCTTTTCCTAAACGCACCAGTACATTCTAAAACAATATCCACATCTAATTTATCCCAAGAAATCTTAGATGGATCTTTTTCATGAAACAGTTTGATATTAAGTCTGTCCATCACAATCCTATCACATTTCATTTTAGTTTTTTGTAATTCTAAAAAATCAGACCCATAGTTTATATCAAAAGGAGCAACACCATGAACCGAATCAAATTTGAGAAGATATGCAATATCTTCAGCAGAATTCAAATCATTTGCAGCAACAATTTCAACATCCTCAGATGGATTCTTAATAAAATGATGCAAAACAAGTCTACCTATACGTCCAAGACCATTTATACCAATTCGTTTCATAGATATCTGTTAATTTTATGTAAACGTGTTATTAAATAATAACTAAAATACAGATGAAAAACGATTAAAAAATAATTGAAAAATAAATTAATACATTACTCTATATTTGCCTTATATCCGCCTTTGTTGTTTAATTTTTTCTTTTTTTCAATTTCGATGTCAAGAACGCCATTTTTATAGGTGGCTTTAGTTGTTTTTGGTTTAACATTACATGGCAGATCAATAACCTTATGATATTTTTTATCAGTGCGATCAACTTTTATCTCTAGTTTTTCATCTTTTACATCAAGATCAATATCTTCTTTTTCTACACCAGGTACCTCAACAGTAATTGCTACATTATTATGATTTTCGATAATATCAACAAGAGGCTCTCTTTCCTCCGAAAAACCTTTCCTGCCACTTGAAGTTTTTTTGGGATAATTCCCAAATTCTTGAATTCTGGGTTTACCATCTGGACCTATATGAACATTATAACCACGTACGAACGAGCTTCCCGGTTTCATACCAGTTGGCGTATCCCTAAATGTTTTTTCCATCATTCGTTCCATTGCATTAAAAATCCTATTAAACTCATCCTGATTTCTAAACATATCAAAGGGATCTCTATCTCGTCTACGTCGATCTTTTTCATCATCCGAATTCATTTTAACACAAACAACAAATTTTGATTGCAATATATAGTCATAACTAAAAATAAACCTAAAAATAAATTAAAAACATGTTAAACAATTATTTGCTACACAGGATTCTCGTTTAACATTAACCAATAAGAACCAATCTCCTGTGTCACATTATGAAACTTTTTATAATCCACAGGTTTCCGAATATAACTATTAGCGCCAAGGCTATATGCACGTTTAATGTCTTTTTCCTCAGTAGAAGAAGTTAAAATAATTACTGGAATCAATTTAGTACGATCATTAGAACGGATATATTTCAATACTTCAAAACCGTCTCGTTTTGGAAGTTTTAAATCAAGCAAGATAAATTTAGGCAAAATAGTAGTATTAAGATATTCAACTGCTTCTACACCATCTTTTACAACATCTAAACTATAACCGTTTGAACAAAATTCGCATCTATCAAAAGCACGCTGAGTAAGCTTAATGTCATCAGGGTTATCCTCAACTAATAAAATTTTATTTGAGCTAATGATTATTACCTACCTTAATCAAACATTTGTTTTTTCGTAAATATAATGATAAATTGCGTTATTCAAATAAATATATAACTTAAAAATAATTCGAAAATATCTAAAGAATGATTAAAATAACAAAATTATGCAATTTCTCTTTTATGCAACAATGTTTTACCCTTTTCAGAAATATAAACAGTTCTAAGCTTACCTTGTCGCTTAGTAAAAATTAATCCTTTATTTTCAAGTTCCTCAAGTCTTTTAGCTGCAGTAGAATATGCAATTTTGAATTTAGACATAACCTTTTTATAAGGAACTAAAGCATTATTTTGATTCTGCTCATAAATAAACTTAAGCATATCATAAACAGAATCCTGCAAAGTTATTCCTTCAATTTTTTGACTAGGCAGTTTGTGTAACTCATTTTCAATAATGGCCATCTGATTATCGTTAACTATAGATGGATCAAAACGAATAAACATTAAAGAATGATTTTTAGCAACTGTTTCATTAATTTGATATAATGCATCAACAAATTTTTCAAATGAATGCCTAGTAATCAAATAATGAATCCCATCAAGCAACACAACTGATTTTTTATGTTTATCAGTAAAATCTTTTATAAATTTAACAAGTGATTCAGTATCTGAAATATTATTATAACCAGCAAGTTTCTCTTGACTAAATAAAGCTACATCTATTTTTGAACTTGTGGGAATCATACTTTTAAGCATCTCCGGATTTGAACGAGTAATAAACAAGCCATCATAATTTGACTGAGCAATATCTGCAAAAAGATCAGCAGCTGAATCAACATTTTTATCAGGGAAAAGATAACTATTTCCATCGACCAATTTACCATGAATTTCAACATCTTTAGTTATGTCTTCACCAACAAAAATAGCACCAATTTTCTGATTTGATTTCCCCTTCATAACGGATCCTTTAAAACGTATAATTTTTTTAGCATTATTCTTAGTTATTATTACTAAATCTTCAAAACCAGTTTTTTTCCCTTTTGTAACATTTTTTATTACATCAATAACATTTTGCGAATCCTTAAACAAAGGCAATTTACTGATTGTTCTATTCATAACCTCTTTACTTTTATAACCCGTTATTTCTTCAGCAGTGTTATTCCAAGTTGAAATCCTATTATTTCCATCAACAGAGATAATAATTTCATATGTACTATCAATTACATTCTGGAAATGTTCTTTTGCTTCAACTGCTTGTTTTTCAGCATTTTTACGTTCACTAATTTCATTTTGAAGTTGTTTATTTGCCTGTTCAAGTTCTTGTAATGACTCTTTAAGTTCTTTTTTTACCTTTTTTCTTTCCTTTCTTATTTTATAATCTTTTAATTCACGTTTAACAGCTGGACCAAGCCTGCTAAGATTACTTTTCATAATGTAATCAGTAGCTCCAGCTTTCATTGATTCAACAGCTGTATCCTCACCAATTTTCCCAGATACAACAATAAAAGGGAGATCAATATTTTTTTTCTGGCATAATTTTAATGCATCTATTCCACTAAAACTTGGCATAACATAATCAGAGATTATAATATCCCATTTTTTATCCTTTAAGGCTTTACTCATAGAATTAGAAGTCTCAACTCTATCAATCACTGGAATAAAACCATTTTTTTTAAGTTCACGTTTAATTAAAACAGCATCATCTTCAGAATCTTCTGCTAATAATACATGCAATTTATTACTCATTCTTTACTCCTCCTCTAAGAGAAAAATAAAATGTTGCACCTTCACCTTCCTTGCCTTCCGCCCAAATCTCTCCGCCATGTCGATGAATAATTCGGTTTACAATTCCTAGGCCTATACCTATTCCCTCAAATTCATCATCAGAATGAAGACGCTGGAATGGAACAAATAATTTATCAACATATTTCATATCAAAACCTGCACCATTATCTCGAACAAAAAAGACATCTTTGTTATTTTTCTTGTTTTTACCAACTTCTATTTTTGCATTTGATTTTTTATTAGTAAACTTCCAAGCATTTCCAATAAGATTTTCAAGAGCCATACGAATAAGTTGTTTATCTCCGATGGCAGTTAAATCATTATCAATACTTACCTTCACCTTTCTATCAGATTCCTTTTTTTGAAGATCATCAATTATTGATTTAGATAAATCACCAATATTTACCTTTTCAGATTCTATTGGACGGCGGGTGATACGTGAAAGTTTCAACAAATCATCGATTATTTTACCCATATGCTGTGTTGCTTTCCTTACACGGAAAAGGTAGTCCCTTCCTTCTTCATCCAATTTATCAGAGTAATCTTCAATTAATGCCTGACTAAAACCGTCGATACTACGTAGTGGAGCGCGAAGGTCATGACTAACAGAGTAACTAAAAGCTTCTAACTCCTTATTTATTGCCGCTAGCTCAGTAGCATGTCGTAATAAATTTTCATTTAGTCTCTTTATCTTTTCTTCATTTTTTTTTCTATCAGTAGTCTCTTGAACAATACCAACCATACGAACAGCTTTACCATCCTTATCCCTAATTACATCACCAGTTTCTCTAACCCAATGAATAGAACTATCAGGCCATACAATACGATGCTCGATATCATATTCTTTATCTTTTTTTAAACAAGCATTTACAGAATCTAGCACATATTGCCGATCATCAGGGTGAATGCAATCTAAAAATGCTTCATATGATTTACCGAACTTACCTTTCTTAAAACCAAACATCGGTTCAATTTGATCAGACCAAGCAAGTTCACCGGTTACAACATTCCAATCCCAACTACCAATTTCTCCCGCCCTTTGAGCAAGTTTATAACGTTCTTCGCTTTTTTCAAGGTCACCTAATATTTTTTGTCGTTCAGTAATATCCCGGTTAACAGCAACCGCACCTAAAAAATTACCATCATTATCTTTTATACAGTTAACAGAGGAATAGATACTAATCAATTTTCCATCCTTTCTCTTTTGTAAAGATTCTCCCTTCCAATATCCCTTTTTCAAAAACTCATCTAAGATTTCTTTTCTATCTTCTTCAATGTACTCAACATCAACGAGATTTTGCATACGTTTACCAACAGCCTCTTTTGATTTAAAACCATAAATTTTTTCAGCTGCCTTATTCCAACTTTTAATTTTAAAATCTGAATCAGTAGAAATAATAGCATCATTAACTCTATCAACAAGCTCAGCTTGATCTTTAATTTGTTTTTTCATTTGGCTAAGTTCTGTTACATCTATTGCAAATTCAAAACGTACATCACGACCATCATGCCATTTTATAATGCGATCAGTAATCATAAAATCTTTATTAAGAACTGGATTGTGATATTCCCATTCGTAGGGTTTACCTTTATTTTTTAAAATCTTTTTATTTGTACAAAAATCACAAGGAGTTCTAAATTTTTGAAAAGCTTCATAACATTTTTTACCCACTGGATTTTCCCCAAGTAATTCTTCAAAATATTTATTTACGTATAACACCTCAAAAGTAAAAGGATCCGCCACATATGCAATTTGATTTATACTATCAAAAAGTGATATGTGTGGCAAAGGTTCATGTTTTAAAACATTTCTTTGTTCTTTATTACTTAATTGTTTTGCTATAAACATTCCTCCCAAACCTAAAATAGCTAAGGATTTTTACTTTAAACAGTGTTGGTTTCATATATACTTTTCCCATAAATTTATAATACATTATATAACAATGACTAAAAAACAATTAAAAAATAACTAAAAAATAGATTAATGTGTTAGAATATCATGATAATCAAAAAAAGAATGGACATAACTTATGAATTATTTTTTACTCGTTTTTAAAGCATTTTTAAGTTATAGTTTTAAAGTAGTATATCTCTTAAAAAATATATTTCGGAGCCGAAAATCAATGATAAATTCTATACAACTATTAGACAAAAATTATTCAAAGTTAAATTTAGATGATCCTTTATCAAAAGCCATTCCATTGTTTAAAAAAACAGATGTAATAATGATTTTTAAAGATAAAAAGTATCAAGGAGCACTTTTAAAAAATGACATAATGAAAGCTAAAATACAATTAAATTCTAAAGTAAAAACATATCTTAAGCACTTACCAAAAATAAAAACAAACGAAACAGTTGAAGAAATCTGTAGATTAATGCTAGAAAGCAATGCTTATCAACTACCAGTATTTGATAAAGAAAGAATAATCGGAGTTGTCAAGGCCGACACAATACTTAAAAAAATAGCAACTTCAGATATTGGAAAACAACCGGTTAAAAACTATATGACAACTAAAGTTAACACAATTAACTCTGAAGATACAATAGGAAAGGCAATCAAAATTTTTAAAGAACAAGATATCTCACGACTCCCGGTAATAATAATAAACAATCAAGTTAATGGTATCATAACAATGGATGATATCATCTCTAAAATATTTCATCCCGAAGAAAAACCATCAGGATGGGGCAAATACGGGGAAATTATCGCCGAGAAAAAACATCACTTAGAAATACCTGTAAAAGGGGTTATGAATAAAAGACCAATCATAATGTCCCCAAAAAACCATGTAAAATCTGTAATTAACAAAATGCTCAAGTTTAATTTACGCGGAATGATTTTAGGTGAAAACAAAAATTTAAAAGGTATATTAACAAAAAAAGATCTACTTGAACCTATTATAAGCTCTACACAAAAACTGCCAATGTTCACACAATTTGCAGGAGAGCTCGACAACATTAAGGATTTCAATAAAAAAGAACCAAAAAAAGAGCTTGAAAACACTTTTCTAAAATACTTAGATTTTTTAGAAAACATTCATCTTTTTGTTCATTTAAAACAACATAATGAAACAAGAAGAGGTGTCCACTTGATATATTGTAAAATGAGACTTTCCTCGCCGCGTGGTATGTTTATTGCTTCTGATGAAGGATGGGGATTTATGCAGGCTATTAGAAACACATCAAATAATATTGAAAAACAAATAAGAAGAACCAAAAGGAGGTGAAAAATTATGGAATATTGGGTTAGCCATGTAAAAATAAAAGACAATCATATAAAGCAGGCGAAAGCATTTTTAAACACAGTTGAGGGTTTAAAAAATCCAAACCTATTCAACAGAGAAGAAATCGTAAAAAGCATAGATGAAAAGGATGATGAATGGTATACCTGTGTTTTAAAAGATAAAATAACTGGAAAACGAGTATGGGAAAAAGGTGCACAAATACATACAATAGAAATCGACGGAAAAAAATACATTCGAACTGATGGAAACAAAAAAGAATCAGACAACCTCGGTGAACTACCACCCGTTGTTCAGAGCTATAACGAAAGAACAGATTTGCACAAAGAAGTAGATAGAAATGTTCTCGATATCTAATATTTTATCAATATTTGATTCATATATAGATGTAATAAGACTTTTTATCATCGTATTAGTCAGTTTCATAGTTTTTTTATTAATATTAAAGCTAATAAAACGACGTTTACTTAAAAATATTAGAAGAAAAAAACAAAAATCAAATGTAATAATATTCCTAGATTTACTAAAATATATCTTTGCATTTTTCCTAATAATAATTATTTTTTCAGCATATTACAACAAATGGGGAGAGCTAGGATTCATAGCAGGACTTCTAACTGTTGCAATAGGATGGGCGCTACAAAAACCAATAAGCGGTGTTGTAGCATGGTTAATAATTGTAACAAGAAGACCATTTTTCATAGGAGATAGAATTATTATATCAGGAATAAAAGGAGACATATCAAACCTGACACTCACGCATATATACCTAGATGAAGTGGGAGGAACAATACTAGGGGAAGAAAAATCAAGAAGAACAATAATGGTACCAAATTCAATAATCTTTGAAGAAGAAGTCGTAAACTACACACATGCTGACAATTACATACTAGACGAAGTGACAACAGCAATAACCTATGAAAGCGATTTAGAAAAAGCAGAAAAGTTAATACTAAAATCAGTTGAAAAAATAATGAAACCATTATGGGAAAAATTCCCAAAAAGAATAGAAAAAGAACCTCATACAAGGTTAAAATTCAAAGACTCAGGAATAGATGTAACCGTAAGATACAATAGTATAGCAAAAGAAAGAAACAAAATATCAACAAATATCACAAGAGAAATATTCAACTCAATTAGAAAAAACAAAGACGTTGAAATCGCATATCCACACACAGAAGTAGTATTCAGAGAAAAAAGCTAAACCACACCACGTTTCCGATCTTTTGGAAGAGCCCCACGTTTAAAACCACAAACCTGACAAATAAGCATATATTTTCCAGTAGCTGTTTTTTGTTTGACCATTGCCTTCTTACCACATTTGGGACAAATATACTCCTTCATGAAAATCTAATAACATAATTACTTTTTTAGTAATAAACTTATAGAAAAAAATGTGAAATGTTTAACTCATTTTTCATTTTATTTAAAACCTGCGAAATCCTGTAAATCCAAGGTTTTTTATAGGAGGCCCCCATTACGTGGCGCCCTCACATGGACTGGGATAAAAAAATACTTCTGGTATACATAACATCAATTACTTTCCTAGTATTCTCAGGAAGACTACTAGTCCCAACTCTCACAGGTAACATAGAAAACAGCTTTGATATAAACCATGTAGAAATCGGACTAGGAATGACACTACTATGGCTATTCTACGGATTAATGCAATTCCCTTCAGGAATAATATCAGATGAAAAAGGAAGAAAACCAGTAGCAAGCTTTGCAATATTCATATTTGCTATAGCATTTCTAATAATGAGCCTATCAACAAATTATATCCTATTTCTATTATCATTAATACTGCTAGGGATAGGATTCGGATGCTTTTACACAGTAAGCCTGAGTATGATATCAGACAGATTCAAAAACAAAGGAAAGGCAATAGGAGCACAATCAGCAATGGCATCATTAGCAGGAATAACACCACTAATCACACTACCACTAGCAGATAAAATAGGATGGAGACCACTAATACTAATCTATGCTATAACAAGCATAATCATAGGAATTCTATTCTATAACCAAGTACCAGAGAAAAAACAAGAAACACAACATAGAAAAGAAGGACTACAAAACGGAGTAAAAATCTTCAAAGACTCAAATGTTACACTTTTACTAATAATCAACGCGATAATGGCATTTATATGGGTAGGAATAATATCCTTTCTACCAATATACCTCATAGAAGGAAAAGGAATAGATCAAACAGCTGCCGCAGTAATATTCTCACTAATATTTTTCACAGGGCTATTCATAAGACCACTAATAGGACATCTCTCAGATATATACAACAAAAGAATCTTAATTGTCGGCATTCTAATAATATCAGCAATTGCTTGTTTCCTACTTTCTCAAGTAACTTCAATAATTTTAACAACAATAGGTGTAATTCTTACAGCAACAATATCAGCATTTTTCCCACTTCGATCTAATTATCTAATGAATAAATGGCCATCAAAAAGTAGAGGATCAAAGATGGGAATGTACTCAACAACCGTTATTATTCTAAGTAGCATGTCACCATTTATTATTGGATTAAGTTTAAAGAGTTATAATTTTGATAAGATTTTTCAGTTTTTTTCGATAATTATTTTATTTGCGATATTCTTAGTAATTTGTATTAAATATCTCCTGCCTTTTGCTCAAATAAAAATAAAAAAATGTTAAAAATAAATCTTATTTTTTAATTGGTTTTACTAAAATCGCCAATTTTCCATCTAGTACTTTAATCTCCCATTCAATTTGATCCCCTTCTGTTAAATAAAATTGTTTAACAATTCCAGATGGTACTGTGGTTCTTAGTGATTCACTTTTTGTTGAAGCTTTTGTTAAAGTAGTTTTTTCACCCATGAGATCAAAGAATAATAGGTATCTTATTATATTAACATTTCTACCTAATTTTATAGTATATTTTCTACCTAAAGTTTTATATATGGAGAACTCATTACCTAATATTAGGTAGAAATTTAGGTATTATTAGTAGGGGAAGAGGTAAGCTTCCCCTATGGAGAATAACGAATGCAGCCAAGCAAACGAAATATCTCCAAGAAAAACATAGAACTGGAGATATATAATACATTCGAACTGTTCAAAGAATCAAAGAACATCATGATAGTTGATTTTCTAAACAAACTACACCTTTGCTGGATAGATCAACAAAATTATCGTAAGATAAAATATTCTTATGATTCACTTTATAAACTCTTAATTTTCAAACAACTTAAAGGAATAAAATTCCAAACACAAATTGAAAGATACCTGAATAAACATAAAGATGAACGAAAGAAACTTGGTCTTGAATCGTCACCAGATCAAAGAACAATAAGCTACTTCATGAATAGGATTTTAGATGAGCAAGATAAACAAGATATTGATTTAATAGTTCAAAAAATAAATGAAATCTCTGAAAAATTTGGAATAATCCTTGATATAAAACTGCTAACTCCTGAGAAACAGAATATCAAATCAAAAAGAACATTTCACCATAACAAAAACCTGAAAACAAAAGAGATAACTCAACTTTTTAAGAAACGTTTATCTTCAGTTATAGATCTTAATACAAATAGTAATTGTATCTATTCTAAGAATGATTTGATTAACTTATTACTTCATATGTGTAATACTACTGATTTTGCAGAAAACGGAAGCCATACACTCAAAATCAATAGAGATAAAATTCCAGATGGTGACACACTTCTTTATCATCTAAAGAAATATGAGGATCTTGATCAAGTTAAACGTATGTTTATCACTATGTTTGAAATGATTTGGGAATCAGCACGAAAAGCAAATCATTTCCCAAGAACTGTGGACTGTAGCATAGATTACACAAGTTGGCATTTCTATGGCGATAAAAACGGTCCAATGATTACAGAAATGAAACCAGATCGTGGCACAACACATTGTTACAAGTTTGCAACAATAAACATCTCAGAGAATAACCAACGATTTACACTTCTTGCAATACCAGTTGGACCATTTGATAAAAAAGAGGAAATATTGAAAACACTACTTGATTATGCTAAACAACGTGTAAAAATTAGAAGACTCTATGTTGATAGAGGATTTTTTGATAGTAACTCTATTGCTTTGTTTAAAAGGTATCAAATCAAGTTCCTGATGCCGTGTACCGCTAATGAAAGAATCAAAAAAGTCCTTGAAATTGTACCAACACCAACTGTAATCAAAGATTATGAGATGAAGAATACATTGTTTAACATGGTTGTTGTAACAGATGAATATGAAGTTAGAAGAGCTTTTGCAACAAACATTGACTTTAATGAAAACGATGTAGGGCTAACAGAACGACTCTTTTATCTATATTCTAAGAGATGGTCGATAGAGACTTCTTACAGAGTAAAAAAGCATTCATTCAGACCAAAGACAACTTCAAAGAATTACTTCATACGACTGTTCTATTTTCTGTTCTCAGCACTTATGTATAACCTTTGGTTGCTTGCTGATATATTGATCTGTCTTGCTCTTCTTGGATATTTTAATGGAAAACATATCATTACATCAAAATATTTTGGAAATATGATGCTCTCCATTGATCCAGGAGGATAACAAAATGAAATTTTTTGTTAATCATTCTATATTCTATTAGTTTAAACCAGATTTATATCTCATTTTTTTAAAGTATTAAACCAATATTTTGATGATTTCTGTAGAAATATTAATCAAATATATCCTTATTCCCAGGTCTCAATATGTCTCTATCACTAATTTTTGTTCATTGGTAGGGACTTTCGGAACTACTGCCATAAACGAAATATTTATATAGAAGTGTTTGTATACCGATTCTACTCTTAGAGGATAATTTATAAGGAGGCAAAAGAAAAATATGATGACTGGACAACAGCCAATAATAGTACTAAAAGAAGGAACAAAACGAGAACGTGGAAAAGGAGCACAATCCAACAACATTATGGCAGCACGAGCAATCTCTGATGCAGTCAAATCAACCCTTGGACCAAAAGGAATGGACAAGATGTTGGTTGATTCCATGGGAGATGTTGTAGTTACCAATGACGGTGCAACCATTTTAAAAGAAATTGATGTTGAACATCCTGCTGCAAAAATGATTGTGGAAGTCGCCAAATCACAAGATGAAGAATGTGGCGATGGAACAACCAGTGCGGTTGTGCTTACAGGGGAATTATTGAAATACGCAAGTGAGTTGCTTGAACAAAACATCCACCCCACTGTTATTTGTGGCGGGTACAAACTAGCGGCACAAAAAGCAATTGAAATTTTAAACAAACTAGCAATTGATATCAAACCAGGAGATAAGAAAAACTTACGAAGCATTGCTATGACCTCAATGGCAAGTAAAAGTGCAAGTGCCGAAAAAGATCGTCTTGCTGATGTTGTTGTTGATGCAGTAACTGATGTTGCCGAAAAAATCAACGGAAAAACCTATGTTGACTTAGACAACATTCAAATACAAAAGAAACAAGGCGGTGGCATCGCAAACACTGAGATTATTTCAGGAATTATCTTAGACAAGGAGCGAGTACATGATGGTATGCCCAAACAAGTGAAAAACGCAAAGATTACTCTTATCAACGCCGCACTTGAAGTCAAGAAGACAGAAGTTGATGCACGGATTCAAATCCAAGATCCTACCCAACTACAAGCGTTCTTAGATGAAGAAGAGGGCATGATCAAGAAAATGGTCGAAAAAGTGAAAAAGAGCGGAGCGAACGTACTGGTCTGTCAAAAAGGAATAGATGATATTGCACAGCACTTCCTTGCAAAAGCAGGTATTTATTCAGTACGACGTGCCAAGAAATCAGATATGGATAAACTTGCAAAGGCAACTGGCGCAAAAATCGTTGCAAACCTAGACGATCTTAACGTAAAAGACCTTGGCTATGCAGGAAACGTCGAGGAACGAAAAATCGGCGATGATAAAATGACCTTTGTCACGGGATGTAAAAACCCCAAGGCAGTTTCTATTCTTATCAGAGGAACCACGGAACACGTCATCGACGAGCTTGAACGTGGACTTCACGATGCATTATCTGTCGTGAAGGTTGCCATAGAAGACGGAAAAATGACTGCTGGCGGAGGCGCTGCAGCAACCGCTATTTCCATGGCTCTACGAGACTATGCTCCATCGGTTGGTGGCCGAGAACAAATGGCCATTGAAGCATTTGCCAATGCCATCGAAGTCATTCCCAAGACCTTATCAGAAAATGCTGGTCTTGATCCAATTGACATGATGCTTGAAGTGAGAAGTGCCCATAAAAAGGGCAAAAAACACGCGGGCGTCAATGTGCTGCATGGAAAAGTCGACGACATGATTAAAAACAATGTTATCGAGCCGCTCCGAGTAAGCAAACAAGAAATCGAAGCATCCTCAGAAGCCGCAACCATGATTCTGAGAATCGATGACGTCATCGCCTCAAAAGGTGGCGGTGGCGGTGGTGCACCAGGCGGTATGCCTCCAGGCGGCATGGGCGGTATGCCTCCAGGCGGCATGGGAGATATGGATTACTAAAATCCATTCCCCTCTTTCTTTTTTTTATTAGGATCATATGTCTGCAACACAGTCTACAGGCAAAAAGAAAGACGAATGCAAAAAAACCATTGCTAGTTTAGAAAAGAAAGTAACTCAACTACAGAAAGAATTGCAAGAGAAAAATGACAAATTGATACGCAGTTATGCAGACTTGCAAAACTATCAAAAACGTATGGAGAAAGAATTGCAATCCGTTAAAGAAGAAACGAAAGCTATCTATCTTTCAGAATTACTTGATTTAACTGAACTGCTCAAGAAAGCCTATAAGGACCATGAACCAAAAAAAGGGCTTGAACTCATGCTAAAAAACATCGAGCAGTTCTTTGCGAGAGAATGCATTTCCTCTATTGAGTGCATAGGAAAAAAGTTTGATCATCATCTTCACCATGCCATCACCACTGTTGAGAAAGATGATTGTGAGGATGATATTGTTGTTGAGGAGGTCAAAAAAGGCTATCTGGTAAATGATAAGCTGTTGCGACCGGCTCATGTAATTGTTGCAAAAAAGAAGGAACAAAAGGAGTGATACGCTATGGGAAAAATTATAGGTGTAGATTTAGGAACAACGAATTCCGAAGTTGCCGTTATGGAAGCTGGGAAACCAACCATTATTAAAAGTGCGGAAGGACAACCGTACTTTCCTTCCGTTGTTGCATTTACCAAAGAAGGGGAAATGCTCGTTGGAGAATCGGCAAAGCGACAAGCAGTAACAAATACTGAAGGAACTGTTCATCGGATTAAACGAAAAATGGGAACTGGTGAAAAGATAAAGATTCGGGGGAAAGAGTATACTCCTGAACAGATATCAGCATTTATTTTACAAAAAATCAAAAAAGATGCCGAAGATTTTCTTGGAGAAAAAGTAACGGAAGCAGTGATTACCGTTCCTGCCTATTTTAATGACGACCAACGGCAAGCAACCAAAGATGCAGGTAAAATTGCAGGTCTTACGGTCAAACGAATTATCAACGAACCAACTGCTGCATCACTTGCGTATGGACTGGATAAAAAAGGAGATCATAAGATCGCCGTCTATGACTTTGGTGGCGGAACCTTCGATATTACCCTGATGGAAGTAGGCGAGGGTGTCTTTGAAGTATTATCCACCAATGGCGATACCCAACTAGGCGGTTCTGATATGGATCAAACATTGGTGGACTATTTTGTAAGTGACTTTAAGAAAAAGCATAACGTCGATTTAACCAAGGACCCCAAGGCGGTACAACGATTGCTTGAAGCAGCAGAAAAGGCAAAGATGGAACTTTCTTCAACGCTACAGACGGAAATCAATCTGCCCTACATTACAGTCGTTGATAACGAGCCGCAACATTTAGAACTCAAATTAACCCGAGCAAAACTCGAGGAACTGATTACCCCTATTGTTGATAAAACAGAGCAGCCCTGCAAGCAGGCACTTAAGGATGCAAAATTAAAACCAGCAGATATTGATCACGTCGTACTTGTTGGTGGAACGACGCGAATCCCTCTGGTAAAGAAGAAGGTCGAAGCCATTTTCGGTAAAACGCCAAAACGTGATGTCGATCCTATGGAATGTGTGGCCATTGGTGCAGCCATCCAAGCAGGAGTTCTTTCTGGTGACATCGACAAAGATATCGTCTTGCTTGATGTAACACCTTTAACGCTCAGTATTGAAACACTTGGTGGTGTCGCCACGCCACTGATTGAAAGAAATACCACCGTTCCCACAAAAAAAAGTAAAATCTTCTCTACTGCGGCAGATAACCAACCAAGCGTCGACATTAATGTACTCCAAGGAGAACGACCGATGGCAGCAGATAACAGAAGCCTGGGGCGATTCCATCTCGACGGCATCCTCCCTGCACCACGAGGCATTCCTCAAATCGAAGTGACCTTTGACATCGACGCTGATGGTATTCTTAATGTCTCTGCAAAGGACCTCGGTACAAAAAAAGAACAGAGTATTCGTATTACAGGGTCAACAAAACTCACTGATGACGAAATTTCTCGGATGAAAAAAGAAGCAGACGAGCATGCTGAGGAAGACAAAAAACGAAAGGAAAAAGTAGAAATACGAAACAATGGAGATGCTCTTGTCCACTCAGCACAAAAGACGGTGGATGAATTGAAAGACAAATTTTCACCCGAGGATAAAAAAGCTATTGAAGAGGGAATTAAGGCATTGCGGGAAGCACTTGCTGGTGATGATACTGTCCTTATCAAAGAAAAAACAGATGCATTGACGAATGCGCTTCAAAAGGCATCGACAGCAGTTTATCAACAGGCTGCTCAACAGGCACAACAGCAACAGCAAACATCACAAGACTCACCAAAAGACGAGAGTTGGTCTGGTCATCCTTCGGGAGGCGACAAGACCATTGATGCTGACTATGAAGTAAAGGATGATAAAAACAAATCAAAGAAAAAAGATTAGGGATTTGTGCTACTTTGATTTCAGCATGAGTACTGAACACGGTGCATGCCGAAGCACTTCCTCAGGGGTACTCCCCAAGATGAATCGATCAATTCTTCCTTTTTTTTCTTTATGTCCTGCCATAATAATCAGATCATCTTCATTTGAATAGTTGACAATCTCTTCTGCAGGATCTCCTGAGATAAGAATGGTTTGAAGGTCTACGCCCATCTCCTTGCCAATAGGTTTAAAACTCTCTAAAAACGCCTCTGCCTCTTTTTTCAGTTTCTCTTCAAGTACAACTGAGGCAATAAATTGGTGCGTGTCATTGATAGAAATCACCGTTGCTTTAATGCCTAATGCTTTTGCTAAAAATGCACCTTGCCGTACTACATTTTTTGAACTCTCAGAATTATCAACAGGAATCACGACACGTTTGACGTTTTCCATGGGCTTCTATCCATTCGTATGAATAAAGTGTTAGATAATTAAATATTGCGACGAAATCATAAAAACACTATCCTCTCAACAGTTTTTCATAATATGAAGAGGTACCTGTTTCTAGTATTTCTCTGATAATGTGCGCTGTTGTGTTGCCAATCCCCTTTAGCTCCTGCAACTGTCCAATCATTTGAGATACGGGAACAGGTAATTGAGAAATGGCATACGCGGCATAACCATACGGAGATGGTTGACCTCGTAATTTGAGCAAATAGTCAAGATGCTCAAGAATAACAACGATGCGGTCGTTTTCATCTACAATGTCAGCATACAAATAGGGAGGGATGCGTGCTGGAATATGATAGTGTTTTATCATTGCATAAAACATTCTATTAATCGATTGATAATAGGAGCCACTAGCATTACCCCATTTATCTCCTTTGTAAATGTGGTGATAATCAGGTAGCAGGTGAGGATAATGCTGCTTGAGAGTGTTGAGAAAATACGCTTGTTGTTTTCCTTCCTTGAGAGTCATACCACCAAAGATAATAAAATCGACACCAACGTCATGTGCCTGTGTAATCGTTTCTTGAAGAATAGATGAGGTATCAGTAACAAAGGGAATGACAGGAAGTAGAAACATACCACAGGCAATTCCTTCCCCTTTCAACCGTTGTATGGTGCGTAACCGTTCTGTTGGAGATGGAACACCTGGCTCAAAAATAGCGCTGATATCATCATTTATCGATGAAAAGCTAAAGCTTACAATGGCTCTGTTTTGTGTATTTATTTTTTTGATGATATCAATATCGCGCTCAACCAAGGTTGATTTAGTAAGCACATGAACGGGAAACTTTCTTTCGTACAGAAGTAAAAGGATTTTACGAGTTAATTTATATGTTTTTTCAACGGGTTGATAACTGTCACCCACGCTGCCACCAACCATCACATAGCTGGGTTTAAACGGCAGGCGTTTTCGTTTGGGATCAAGCTCTCGAGCAATAATCTCAGGTGCATTTACCTTAACTTCAACATCCTTTCCAAATTCTCCCTCAACATAATATCCTTCAGCTCGTCCATCGCAATACACACAGTTATGAGTACACCCCCGATAGAGGTTCATGCCATAGTGGGAGAGAAACCATGAATCAATTTTTTTTCGTTTGCGCAATACTGATTTTGCATAAATTTCCCTGACGGACACAATGTAATGCATTTCTCATGACTTATTTATAATCACGCGTTGACAAAAAGAAACGGAACCACCCAAGGTAATCTTGGGCAGCCATTACTCATATTGTGAATATGAGGAATATCCATCGCTACTTCCTGATGAATGTGCTTTCAGAGAGAGACGTCGAACCATGCCATGTTCGTACACAACCTTTGGGGTTTTCCTCTGTTTTACTAACCTCACAAGCTTTTGGGTGTTTTTATTGAGTTTTGTTTGCCCCACGAGTTTCATCTCCCAAATCGTGTTATATAATATCTTGCATGCTTCACCTTTATATTTCTTTCGATTTAACCGATTTTTTAATTGCCTTTTTTGACATGTATCGTTCAAAAAATACTATACAAATAAAAAGGAATATCGCATATGTCATAATGGTTGCACCATGAATGAAAAAGACAAAGCAGAGTTTCTCAAGGATTTCAAAAATGCTGACATACAAAAAAAACTAGATATGTGGTTCTACGCACTTGAACAGGATGGCCTCTGGGAAGAAATCCTTGCTGAAATGTCAGACATTGCCCAAAATCTTACCCGCGGACGAACGGTTACTGCAAAATAATGATAATGATGAAAAGAACAGAGAGGCAAGATCATACATGGATGAAGAAGGTAAAAAAGAACTTATGGATGAATTCAAAAAAGGAGACGGCGCAAAGCGACTTGATCTCTGGGACTATGCATTACAACAGCAGGTTTTGTGGGAAGGAATTATTGCAGATATGCAAAAAATCGCTCGGGAACAAGGCGTTGACAAGCAATTGGAAAAGCTAATGGACGAAGAAATGAAAAATGCATGAGTAGCTTTGTTGTTAGCAAAAATCCATCTCTTATTGGTGTCTCTTTATGAAAGAAGGATATCTTCAACTCAAAATCGCCGAACTAAATGACACATGTAAGGAGATTGAGCATTTATTATCGTTAGAACGAACAAATCTTGCACGCATACAGGAAAAAGTAGGTGAATATAAAGAAGTCATTAAAAAATTTCAACACCTTGATCAGTTTAAACAACAAGCGTTACATAACATCCAACAACAAAACGACGCGCTGATCGCCAAGCATGTGGATATGGCATCCCAACAGCTTCATAAAGCCTTACAAGAACTTATTGAGAGTAACGCCAATAAAATTGATAAAACATTAGCTTTTTTGCAAGAGCGGGAGAAAATACTTGAGTGCCAAAACAAGACACTGGCACAACAACAAAAAAATATAACATTTCTTCGTGAACACAACGAACTGCTCATGATGAAGTTAGTTAATAAGCAAGTGTTGACAGGTCAAGATGTTGCTGAAATGCAACGACGAGCGGAAAAGAAAACGGAAGAAACAAAGTAAACCAACGCTAGTGTACTGGACAAGCAGATCGGCCATGTTTTGTAAGATAATTTTGATGATACTCTTCCGCAGGATAAAAGGCCTGTGCCTGTACAATGTCGGTAACGATAGGTTTGTCGTACACCTTTTGTGAGGCGAGTTTTTCTTTTGAAGATATCGCTGCATTTTTTTGTTGTTCTGTATGGTAAAAAATGACGGATCGATATTGTGTTCCAATATCTGACCCTTGCCGATTTAACTGAGTAGGGTCATGAATCTTCCAAAAGATATCAAGAAGCCGTTCATAAGGAATTTTTGTTTCATCATAGACAATGTGCACAACTTCAGCATGGCCAGTAGTGTTCGTACAGACGTCTTTATATGTGGGATCTTTAAGTGTTCCACCCATATAGCCAACTGTTTTCTGTAGCACACCTTTCAGATCTTGAAACGCTGCCTGAACTCCCCAGAAACATCCTGCAGCAAAGGTTGCTTGTTGCATTAACTCTCCAACATCATAAAAACAATGACCATATTTTATGATTTGTGGTCAACTGCAAGTTTGTCCTCTCTACCGCATTTTCAATGAAAACGTATCTTATACTGTTCAAACGGAACGGCCGGTTCATGGAACATAATATTATTGATCTCGTGAAAAAGAGAGAAACGGCAAAAGTATGAAACGAGTAGGAGTTGGATTACAAAGCAGTTGGTTTGTACATGAAGAATACGATTTTGCAGCACTGTGCCGCGCAAATTGTTGCTAATATCAAACGATTTCAAGAATTCGTGTACAAAACATTCCCTAACTATTCAGAAACTTTAACAATACTTGAAGTTGTAGTTCCCATTGAGACAGAAGATTTTTTGAATCCTGCAATTGAAAAGATGAATGACTTGTTTTAAACTATAGTGTTATTGCGCTTAATATGATAATTGTTTCATCTTGTTGCATTTCTGAATAGTACATTCGATATGATCCATCAGACAATTCGATAATATCTGGATCTAGCAATAGCATGTGACCTTCATCTGGCTCAAGACGTTTGCCGTCATCTAATGTAAAGGTAAAGCCGTCTGTAGAACTAGCACTCATAATATACTGCGTACCTACACCAAATTCTTCATCAAAGGTGGTGAAAAATAATGTATAACTGCCGTCATAAAGCTGTACAATGTCAGGGTCGATAACGATTCGTCCGAGATCTATTGACTTTTGTTTTGCCCATGTCAATCCCTCATCAGAGGACAGTGCTATTGCTGAGGAAATGCCTCGTGTATAATACATGAGCAAATCGCCATCGTTTGTTCTAAGAATGTCGGGTACTGACACAAAAAGTTCACCGGGCTTTCCATCTCCCTCCTCTTGGAACCGTATGCCCTCCTCAAGATTCCACGTAAATCCATCCTCCGAAAACGCACTGAATAGTCGTCTATCATGATTGGCATCTTGTCCTTCATAAATCATTCGATAGCTCCCATTTTGTAACTCAATTATCGCAGAATTTGATACCATCATCTGCAGCGAGTCCGGTTGTCCATTTTCGATAGCAACACCTACGTGCTCAAAGATTAAGCCATCTGAAGACTGTGCTATTTGAATGCCATTTGAAGTGTAATACATGACATACGTGCCATCAATAACAATGGTCGAAGAACTCACACCTTCATCAATTCTTGTTCCTGGCTCTTTTTCCCAACTCATGAGTGCCTCTTGATCTTGTTCGGGTTCTTGTTCTTCGCTGGATGGGACCTCTTCCTGCACACATCCGCTAAGCATGGATATCAATATGACTGTGCACAAAACAAAACATTTCGTGTTCATGCTGCATTCCTCACCGCCTACACATGAGACACTGTTTCCTTTAATATTTTGTTATTGTTGTGATATTCTCTCATTTTGTACAGGAATAGATATGATTTGCAGCATAGAGTCCTGTGATATACGACTCTTCTAACCCTGCTACATTACCGTCACCAATTACATATAAGTTGTTTCCTCGATTGCTCTCAATCAACGTATGACCATTGATCGTCCCTGCAGGGTCCCAAAAATGACGTCCGAGAATACGGAATTCAGAGAAATAGTTTTCAATGGAAGGCGGAGCATACCTGTAATAAAACAGGTATGTACCATCTCCAAGATTAGCAACGGCTTGTACATTACTTGGTGGAGCAAACAACTGATATTTTTTACGGGCAATATGTTGTAAGGGTTTTCCTGCAAGATGTACCATATGCGTACTTACTGGTTTGTTTGTCTTTTCAAGCAAGACAAAACAAGTGGCTGAAGAAATATCCGTAGCGATAACAAGATTCTTTGCCTGAAAAAACGTGTCTTTTGTTTGTACTTTGTAGTGTTTGTTTTTATAGTGGATACCAGTAACATCGCCAAGAATAACACACTCTTTAAACGGGTCAGTCATCTTTTCCTTTTCAAAAGTAAACGTATAAATGGGAGTAATAAGTGGTAAGAGAAATTGCAAAAAACTGAAAGCATTCATCTCAGAAATAGTTGAAAAAGTGGTAGAATACAGCGCTTTTGATAGATACTTATCAGTTCCTTTCTGCAAATGATGTTCTTGCACAAATTCATGAGCTTTTTTTATATAGAGCTCATGCAACAAAGCGTTTTGTTCAATTGCTTGTTTCTGTGAAATGTGTTCAGACTTTTTCCTGAATGCGCGAAATGCCTTTCGAAACCGATACAACATCTTCATGGTTTTCAAGAATTGAAACGTGTAAGGAAGCAATGTTGGTTCAAATAGCACGTAGGTCTGTTCTTGGTCATGAAAACAAAAATCACTCAATTTAATTCTTGATTTTATACTCACATGAGGCAATACATGGTAGTAATCCGAGCACACAAAAAATGCACCATAGTTTGCCGTCCCGTCTTCAGAGGTCAAAATGCGACCACCAATATCTTTGCTAACAAGTGCGAAGTCTTCACCTACTGCTGAAAGATGCCTTGCACAAGCAAGTCCAGAGATGCCCGCCCCTATAATGAGAGTATCAAAAGATTGTGAATTCATAGATTTCCCCATACAATGTAAGAGTGTCCTCTCACTCCCACCATAATTAAAGTAGTGCTCTTTAAGAGTTTCTCATTCTCGATTCTTTCTTACTGAGACGTTATCTGTATTTATCTGAGTCTATTGATATATTCAGCAAGAAAAATGACATGTCCAGGATGTAGAGTAAAAGACAAACAATGTACATTTCTCAAGAAACACTGCGAGCGACTCTTGCAACATACGGTTACCTATTGCTTTGAATGTCCTGACTTTCCTTGTCATCATCTCAAAGCTCTTGACGACCGATATCAACGAAACTACCACATGAGTATGATTGACAATTTACGATTTATACGAGATCTTGGAGCAAAGGCATTTCTTAAAAAAGAAAGAAACGATGGGAATGTTCCGCCTGTGGTGGAACAATCTGTGTGCATACGAATAGATGCTATGCTTGTAATCCGCAATCCTCAATTTGATCCATTCCCCTCGCCAGAGTTGCCATCACCAGCCTGATTTTTTATAGTTACAATAATGGTATCAGAATCAGTCAATTCGCCGTCATTTACCGTTAGCGTTACATGATAGGTACCTGGCTCAGTATAAACATGAGTTACGGTCTGATTCGTATCAGCCATTCCATCGTCAAAGTCCCATACAAAAGTAATGTTATCTCCATCAATATCTATAGTGCCTGATGCATCAAACACAATCGTCTCGTTCACTGATGCTGTCACATGGTTCCCCCGAGTGTCATTAACTACGATATCAATCGCTGGTTTTCTGTTTCCAACCATATTTTTCAACGTATTGTTGTCCTTGAGTTTCACTTGAGTGCCATTCCCATAGTTGGTAATGCGCTCATGATTGCGGAATCTTACTTTTGTCCCATTTGCATAGCTAATATTTAATTCACTAATGACGGGCAAGAGCTTGTATTTCTCACCGCCACCATATACATGAATGGAATTCTCAAGATCGATATCGAGAGTGAATGTATTGTTCCCTTCTTCAAGTTTAAACAATTGTTGGATCTTTAGTGTACCTGAAGGAACCTCAAAATATACTGTTTCATTCGTATCTTTTAAAACACCAGTTGCAGCATCAATCACAATCCACAATCTGGTATAATTTCCTACTTCAATCTCACCAATGCCCAAGGTCTCTGTCAGATTGTTCATATGAAGATATAAAAGATCTACGGTCGTGACATTGAGAGGGATGTTTATCCATCCCGTTTCATTACTATGTAATTGTACTTCAGAAAAGGTGATATTAACATGGACAAAATCATCGGTGGGCACATCACCAATGCGAAACGAGGTGACAGAAATAGCCGTTTCACCTTCTTGTTGCGTTTCTTCTACACATCCGATTGTACACACCAGCATGCCAACAACAACTGCAATAACAATAAGTTTGAGATTCACATAACTCACCGGACATCTAGATAATTTTATTCTATAAATATGTAACCCTTGCGTTCGTCCTAGAAACTATTTTTTCACCATAGCAAAATACTAAAATATTCAGTGTATTTCACACTCCCAGTTTTGCGGGTGTGATCTAGGGGTTATGATTAGGGCCTTCCAAGCCCTCAGCCCGGGTTCGATTCCCGGCGCCCGCACTGTTTCGTTAACCAGCATTTTGAAAAACCCTGTTTTCACGATTCATTTATAGGATAGATAAAATTTATATAATTGTTTCTATATAATAATATCGATGAGAGTTGATAACATCTTAGAACTTGAAAAAAGAAAACAAATTTACAATTTTATTTTACAATATCCTGGGTTACATCATCGTGAAATTTCAAGACGATTACATATTCCTAAAACCACATTGCTGTATCATCTTAAACATCTTAGAAAAGCTGGATTAATTAGTGAAAAAAACCACGGATGTTTTCTTCGTTATTTTGCCAGTACTGAAATTGGAACTGTCGATAGAGAAGTATTTGCTATGCTGAGAAAACGAGTTGCGAGAAACATTCTCTTCATTTTAGCATATTATCGTTTTTGCACCCAAACGGAAATTGTGAAACATCTGAAAGAGGATTGCAACATTAAGAAACACCCTACTACTATTGCCTTTCATCTAGATAAATTAATTGAAATGGGTGTCATCGAATGTGTTCAGAACGGGAGAAAGAAAATATATGTAGGAAACTATAAAATCGCCCAAATGCTTATTGATTTTGTTATAACACATAAGCTTAGTTTTTTAGGTGATAAATTTCGATGGCATTTACATAGACTGAATAAACCTGCTCCAAATCGGCTTGAAAAAGCAGAACAAGTATTTTACGAGGTATTCCCACATCCATACCATGCTTGAATTCGTAAGCTGACTGTTTTTTGATACCAGGATTTCCGGTCTATAAAATTTATAAAGAAAAGATGATAATATTAATCAACGGTGTAAATAGTATGAAAAGAAAGAACGTGTTTGGAGCTGGAATAGCGTTTTCAATTCTTGCAGTAGCACTCTTGATTTCTTCAGCTGCTGCTGCCCCCGTGGCAAATAACGTCGTTGAAAGTGTTAATCTAGAGAGACAGTGTAGAGAAAATGACGATGTTTTTGAAAAAAGTGATGAGGGAAAGAATCTTGCAGAAAAATCTGAGACAGATAACGATCCAGAAGAAGAACCAGCTGGAATGTTTTTTTGCATACTGAAAGTATCTTGTTCGGTCAATGGCTTTCCTTGTGTTGCTACGGTTAAAGTAAAAGAGATAAACGGTGATTACGATAGAAGTGGAAAGACGTATCTGCTTGGTAGTAAATTCTTTTTTGGGTTAAAACTAGGCCATAAATACAGAATTACTATCGAAGATACTGGTCAGAGCAGGAATGTTACAATAACCTGTGTTTTTGATTGTGAAAACTTTTGTTTGTGATCTAAACTACACTTCAAATCTTTTTTAACTTTTTTAGAAACAATCCTTCTGCCATCTCCAAATACTGATATGTAACGGCTGATTCATATCAGTAGTATGATGGAATAAACAATGGATTTGAAGGGGCTATTAAAAAGTATAGATGGATTTTAGTGAATGTATCCTTCCAAGTCCTCTGCACGGGTTCGATTCCCGTCGCCCGCATGTTGTTTTTTGTAAAACCAACACAAGAAGGAAACAAAAAGTCCCAGGTTGAAGGGGGAGTTGATGTATATCACATGGTTCGTCATGGAGTACTTAGCTCCGATTCACACCGAAAAAATGATTCTTTTCCTCCGACCCAGAATATAATCTATGTTTTATAACCTTAAATAAGTATTGATTCGTTAGTTTCTCATATCTAACCCAACTGTCAATTTAAGTAATTTTAACGAACGATTTTTTCTGGTAATTCATGTTGAAAACGTCTTAAGTTGACAACCACCTAATCCATCAAAAATGTTAATATCGACCAGTTTATTCAGGTTGTTGCTGCAGGGGTAGCCAAGCCTGGCCAACGGCGCAGGACTTAAGATCAAATCATCAGAAGGGTTCGAGGAGACATCCTGTCTCGAAGGAGTCCGAGGGTTCAAATCCCTTCCCCTGCATCTTTTTTATGATTTTAACAGGAGAAAAACAGGTTTTTATCCAAATTTATTCCCCTGCACTTTTGATATAACCTTAAGTTTTATAACCATCAAGCATATATGTGGTAAACACGAAGTGCGGAAGGAGAGATGCATGGCTGAAAAAGAGTTATGTAAGGTTGGAATAGAAGAACTAGACACACAACTTGGTGGAGGCATACCAGTTGGCAACACCGTACTAATGGTTGGCAGTAGTGGTTCAGGAAAAACAACAACCTGTATGCAGTTTTTAATCAATGGAGCAAGACAAGGTGAGCGTGGCGTCTTTTTTACGATTACTGAACCTCTTTTTAAGTTAACCAAGAATATGGCTGGTTTTGAGTTTTACGACAAAAAACTCATCGAATCAGGGATGGTCAATCTTATCGACTTGCGGATTATTAGCGAAAGACTTGGACTGGACACCGAAAAATATAGTGTTGAAGATGCAAGTGCACTGCTTGATATCTTGCGAGACATTGCCGATGAATTGAATGTCAAACGATTAGTCATCGATTCTATTACCGCATTGTGTTACCGATTGCAAACTCGGGAGATGATTCGAGATTTTATCTTTAAGTTGGGATCATCACTTGCAGCCATGAGCTGTACAACCTTTCTAACTTCAGAGGTTCCACCCCAGGTGTTTCAATATTCTCAATACGGTATTGAAGAGTTCATCGCGGACGGTATCATCTTCTTAGGCGATGTTGATCGCCAGGGTGATCTCATCAGGACCTTACAAATTGTCAAAATGAGAGGTACGGCCCACAGCAGAACAAAATCTGCCATGAGCATTTCCTCGAAAAATGGCATTGAATTGGCACCGTTACTCAAATCAACTAGGTGAAATGTGTAATGGCAAATACATTAATTGATGGATTACAAGAGCGCATATCAAACGCAATCAAAGTCAATCAGTCAGTGGGCATCATTCTTCCAGGAAACAACTATGCAGATTTAATGCAAGCACTCTTTGAGCGTATGAAGAGCAAACCTGAGGATGCCTGGGTGTATGTAGCAATTACTCGACCATATGATAGCGTCGTAAAGCAATTTGGAAATTTTGCAGAATTGCGAAATGTACGCTTTATTGATTGTATCTCTCAGGCAGCAGGAATCTCAAAAACAGATCCTCATTGCACCTTTATCGAAAGTCCTGCCTTGCTTGAAAAGCTCATTATGGAGATTATGGATACCTTTAAAGGGCTTGATGAGAATGTGGAAAAATATCTAGTAATCGATTCATTAAGCTCGCTACTTATCTATAACGATGCGCAGTTAGTCACCGAGTTTTTTACACATTTGACTAACAGAACACGACTGGCAGATGTGCATACGGTCTCACTGGTGGTTGAAGAAGAATCAAATGAAAACGTGAACAAAATCATTTACTTGAGAAGTGACAAGATCATCAAAGTGAGAGAATCGTTTATATAAATAAGGAGGGGATAGTGATGGGAGAACCCTTTAAAAAAATAGCATCATCACAAGATCATACAGTATGGTTGACGCAACCAAAGGAGCTTGAAGAGTTACTGAAACGACGAGAGATTGCGTTTCAGGTAACGCAGGGCAAGCTAAAGGATAGTGGTGGCAAGATCGAAACGGCGATACAAACAGCAGAGGCATTTGGTCGCGGGCTCTTTGCCGAATTTATTAATGGAAAAGCAGACTACCGAACCATGGACAAGTGGGTAACACCAGTTGTTGAGCACATTCTCAATCCCTTAGGAACAGGAGCGACATTTACCAACATTACAGAACATGAAGCAACCTCCCGCATTTTCCGATGTCCGCTCCATGAACACGCAGAAGATCCGCATCTAGCATCGCTCTTTACCTATGGATTTCTACGAGGTATGCTCTTAAGTGCCTTTCCTCAAGGAGAACTCTTAATGAAAAGTAGCATGGCTCATGGGTCACCTACCTTAGATTTTACGTTTAAGACGAGCCCAAATAGTACTGAAAGGGGGGAGCGAGAACGGGTGAAATACCTTCATCACAACCATTCCAATCAAAAGAACGAAACAAAATGAGTGACGAGGAATTTGTGAGCACTGGCATCGAAAAGCTCGATAAACTATTAGAAGGAGGCATCCCTCGAGGATTTACAACCATTATTATGGGGACACCTGGAAGTAGCATTGAAATTTTAAGTAAACAATTGGCAAGTATAGGAAAAACACTCTACATTACTACTGAAGAAACAGAAAAAGAAGTGAAAGAAACCATGGAGCGATTTGGATGGGATCCTTCCAAAATCGAGTTTGTTGATATTGCCTCAAAATATTCGCAAAATGTCATTAAAGGAGAACAGCGGCGGGTAAGTGTCTATGAACAACGATCAAAACTCAAGCTAAAAGAACTCATTGAAATAGGGTCATCAGGCATGCCTCCTACGGTCAAAGGCGAAGAAGATTTTTTAGCAATTTTATCAAATAAAATAAAATCAGCAACTTGTGAAAAAGTGGTGGTCAATTCGCTTGACTTTTTTCTCAGCCAATTCTCACAAGAAGAAGTCTTTCGTACCATCCATGCATCAAAAATTAGCAATCTCCAACACAAGGGGGCCCTCTTTATCATCATGACTCGCGGTATCCACGGAGACATTTTTGAGCGGAAAATGGAAGGGATTGCCGACTGTGTCCTAGAGCTTGAAGTGCTCCAAAAAGGATCAACCTTTGAACGATTTTTGGCGGTAAAAAAGATGAGAAACTATGCCAAAAAAATTGGCATTGCCCGATATGTTATTGACAGTGATGGGTTTGTCCTAGAGATGATCGAGAGAATCATGTAAGCTCTATTTGAAGAAAGAGGAGCAATAAAGAGACCTGTTTTACTACCCTAATTGCATGAGAATGTCGTTAATTTCAGCATATAATGCATTATAGATCTCTACCTCATCGGCGTGCTCATTGATACGTACATTTGCCTTATTTACTTCATTACTTCCTTCGCTGTTTTTCTCTTCTTTATAAAACTCGCAGGCGTTTTTCATATACTCTGATGCTTTAGAAAGGAAATAGGTTCGATTTGATGCCGATATGCATAATTGAGCATAAGTACTACAAAGACCCTGATAGATACTGTTCGTAGTATAAGTTTTAGCATTGGTAAAGAGTACCTCTGCATCTCGATATTTTTGGCCGGCAACACTATAATTAGTGAGTGAACGATTGAAAGAAGCGATAGCGGCATCCCACTGATCAGCGGCATATGCATTTCCGCCAGCAAGATAGCCGGCATCAGCGGTTTCTTTTATACTTCGTGCCAACCGAAAAGTTCCTTCAGCGGTAAAAAAAGCAGTGGTAAAATTTTGGGAGGCGTTCCGTTGTTCTGCTACTTCTTCCAATGTCGACCTTGTCTCTTGTAATGTTTCTTCAGTAGTATTTAAGGATTTTTTAGTTGTCAAGAGCTCGTCTTTACAGGTCAATGCCTCTTGCTCCAATTCATCATTATATAATGTCACGATAACAATAAATCCAATACTGACCACAAGCAGTATCTCCAACACAATAATCATGATCTTAAATTTATCCATCTTGATCTCTCCCTACCGCAAAACGAAATGATGTATCTCTTTATAAAGCATATTCAAAAACAGAAGGAAAAAACAATGATGGAAAAAGGACGTCGTCAGCGTAGTCGGTTCTACTTTGGTGAAAACAGTTTGATAGCGATATCAAAACTACTCTCATCGACTGCTGGTACTATACTCTCTAGCAGGGGCGAAGAGGCTCCTTTGCTCGGTATACTAAAGAGTATACTATCCTCGTCAAGTGAAGGAGAGATATTTTCCATGTCTTCTTGAGGATCTTCCTCAGGAGGCTCGTTCTGAGGGTCAGCGTTATTCCCACCGCTAGGTGGTATGTAGGGATCTTCCTCAGGAGGATCTTCTTCTGGTGCATCCTCGGAGGGGGGTTCTAGGGAGTCTTCAGGTGGGTCGTCTCGGGGGAGACCAAACTCTTCATCTTCAGAGCCTTCCTGGTCTTCAGGTTCAGAGACACCCATATCTTCATCAGGAGATACTCCCCCGCCAATTGTTCCGCCAGGTGGTGAGGTGCCACCAATAAGTTTACCAGCAAGAATAGTGGGGACTAATGCAGTTCCTGCAATCAAAACGAATATAAGAACACCTGCTGGTATACGTCTCAATTCCTCACCATGTTATACTTTGTAAAACCGTATATTTAAAACTTTCTTGTAAAACTAACAATTTGTTAAAATAACACGAGGATGAAGCCTCTCACAGAAACTTAACTATCTATCTTAGTAAATAAGAACGGCTTTAACACCTTTTGCTTTTCTAATCTTAGGAATGAGCGTGCCAGGGATTTGCTTTTCAGTTACAATGAACAAACGAGGTTCATCAGACAATTCAAAATCGTCAACAATGGCTTGACGAACGCTAACGTTATTTTGTGCGATAATGGCAGTAACCGCTGTCAAGATACCTGGCATACTAGGATCTTTAGGGATGATTTCAATTACTCCCCACTGCATAGCTGTAGCAACATCTCTCAGATGACAGGTTGGCCGAAGCTGAGAAAAAACCTTTTGTAACTCTGAATGGTGGTGAATTGTCTTAATTGTTGCTGCAATTGCCCGCCTATCAGTATCCAGCGCACGGGCAATTTTAGAATCTGAAAGCTCGATATTTCCGCAATAAATTTTATTTCCTTGAACCCGCAATCCATATTCTAACATCTTTTGTGCAACAATCCTTTGCTTTGGATATTCATTAAAATATCTCACAAATTGTTTCCACATACTGTATACTAGACACTGAATCATATATAAATTTTGTTCATTTTTTAAATATTACAAGCTATAATGTATAATTTTATACATTAACGTACAAATTTAGAAATATTTAAATACCTCCTAGGCGCTATAGTATTGTATGCACAAAACAAAGATACTCCTTGACGAAAATGAGATACCAAAGCATTGGTACAATATCCAAGCAGACTTAAAAACACCACTAGAGCCTCCACTGAATCCTCAAACAAAACAGCCCATTGGCCCCGATGACCTGAAAGCAATCTTTCCTCTTGAACTTATTAAACAGGAAGTCAGTCAAGAACGACACATACCTATCCCTCAAGAGGTTCGAGACATCTATCGAATTTGGAGACCGACACCGCTTTATCGTGCCACACGTCTTGAGCAGGCACTCAAGACACCAGCACAGATCTACTACAAATGGGAAGGAGTAAGCCCGCCGGGCAGTCATAAACCAAACTCAGCAGTACCGCAAGCGTATTATAATATGAAAGCAGGCGTTGAGTGCATTGTCACCGAGACGGGGGCAGGGCAATGGGGTTCATCTCTTGCCTTTAGTACAAGCATTTTCGACTTACAATGCCGCATCTATATGGTCAAATGTAGCTATGAACAGAAACCATATCGACGTGTGCTCATGGAAAATTGGGGGGCTGAAGTATTTTCGAGTCCTACTACGTTAACCAATGCCGGTAAACAAATTCTGAAACAAGACCCAAAAACCTCTGGAAGTCTCGGTATTGCCATTAGCGAAGCTGTGGAAGATGCGGCAACACATGATCATACTAACTACGCGCTTGGTTCAGTATTAAACCATGTGGTGTTACATCAAACTGTGATTGGGCTTGAACTGAAAAAACAATTTGAACTGCTTGACACCTACCCCGATATTATTTGTGGGTGTGTGGGTGGAGGAAGTAATTTTTCAGGAGCAAGTTTTCCTTTTGTTCGTGATAAAATTCTTGGAAAAAAACCAAACTTAAAGATTATTTCCTGTGAGCCTCTTGCGTGTCCAACATTAACAAAGGGAGCATTTCGATATGACTTTGGGGATACAGTCGGCCTTACACCTCTTCTTAAAATGTACACCCTAGGTCATACATTTGTTCCCCAAGCTATCCATGCAGGTGGACTTCGTTACCATGGTGATTCCCCACTTCTTTCCAAATTGACCAAAGAAGGATACATGGAAGCAGTTGCCTACCATCAAAATGAAGTATTTGATGCAGCAAGACTCTTTGCCCAAACAGAAGGATTTATTGTTGCACCAGAATCAGCTCATGCGGTCAAAGCAGCGATTGATTTTGCCAGAATGTGTAAACAAAACAATGAGAAAAAAGTCATTGTTTTAGCAAATAGTGGACATGGTCATTTCGATCTTTCTTCCTATGATGCTTATCACCAAAGGCAACTTCAGGATTATGCACATCCTGAAGTAAAGATTAAACAAGCAATGGCATCACTTCCATCAATATAGTCAGTATGTTAACAGGCAAACATGAATATGCAACTATAGGTACAAGAATATATTCAGCAGGCGACTATTTTATAAAGGGGGATACTATATGTGATATGGAAGCACTGGATGGGATGCGGAAAGCAATGGCTCAGGATGAGGTAGACGTTAAAAGACCGCTTGTAGTACGCTCTCTTAGGAGAAGTAACATTAGAAAAAAAATTGCAGAGTATCTTTTTGATATTAGTCCTAGTTGTAGCTATACTTCTGAGATTGCCTATCATGTGAAAACCACACCAACCAATGTCATCGGCGCTATAAGAGGTATGGACTCTCGATACCGAAAAGACGAGTCACTGATGAATCTAGACATTGTAGAAATGAAAAATGAAGGAAAGGATATCAAACTGTATGGTCTTACTCCATTTGGAAAAGAAATTGTTGAGAACATGAAACAAGAAAAATAAAAGGAATGGCTAAAGAAAAGAGTTAAGAACCACAGTGCTTAATAAGGAGGTACTGATATCGGTTTTGGACATTACTCTTTGGGGGAAATAATTATGAAAAAAGGAGAAGCATCAACAGCAAAGATTGGTACAGCATTGTTAAAAAAAGGATTTGCTAAGATGCAAAAAGGTGGCGTTGTCATGGATGTCACCAATAAAGATCAGGCGATTATTGCTGAGGAGAGTGGTGCTGTTGCAGTCATGGCTCTGGAGCGAGTTCCTGCTGATATTCGAGCTCATGGTGGCGTTGCACGGATGGCCGATCCTGCAATCATCCAAGAAATCATGGATGCGGTAAGTATCCCAGTGATGGCAAAAGCACGCATTGGTCATTTTGCCGAGGCCCAAGCATTGGAGTCGCTTGGTGTTGATATGATTGATGAATCAGAGGTGCTAACCCCTGCAGATCCATTTTATCACATTGATAAACGTGCATTCACCATTCCCTTTGTCTGTGGATGCCGAAATCTGGGTGAAGCAGTACGACGAATATGGGAAGGGGCTGCAATGATTCGTACAAAAGGCGAAGCAGGAACAGGAAACATCATCGAAGCAATTCGTCATCAGCGAATGGTTATGGGTGCAATATCCTTGTTACAAACCATGGACAACGATGAACTCCATCATTTGGCAGAAACATATGCACAAAGTTATATCACTGCCATAAAAACAATTACTGCTCGAGAAGAAATCGATGATGACATGCTTGTTTTTGAAAAATACACCTATGGTACCGTAAAAAGGGGACTGTTTGAAATTCTTAATGATATCAAAAATGTCCATCATCGCCTTCCAGTTGTTAATTTTGCTGCAGGTGGTGTTGCTACTCCTGCAGATGCAGCGATTATGATGCAGTTGGGAAGCGATGGCGTCTTTGTGGGGTCAGGTATTTTTAAATCAGACAATCCTCAAGAACGAGCGCGAGCCATTGTTGAATCAGTTGCTCATTACGACGAGCCTAAGATTATCGCTGAAGTAAGTAAGAATCTTGGGGAAGCGATGGTTGGTATTGAGATCGAAACCATACCCAAAGAACAACTCTTACAGGACCGAGGATGGTAAAAAAAGCCACTATTGGTATTCTAGGAATTCAAGGAGCCGTTTCTGAGCATATCATGGCAATGGAAAAGGCACTTAATGAATCTAGCACACTCGGAAATGTTCTCGTTGTCAAACGCCAATCAGACATTGATACTATCGATGCACTTGTTTTACCTGGTGGAGAAAGCACCCACATGTCAAAGCTATTGGATAAAACAGGCATCTATAACACTATCATAAAACGAATACAAAAAAACAATCTTCCTATTATGGGGACCTGCGCTGGTTGTGTGCTTCTTGCAAAACAGTTGACGAAAGAAGAGAATGATATTCATTTACTACATGCCATGGACATGACAGTCACCAGAAATGCATTTGGTCGTCAAAAAGAATCGTTTGAACAGCCAATTGAGATCGAAGGTTTTTCTAAACCATATCACGCGATATTTATTAGAGCACCGGTTATTGACACTGTTAAGAGTACAACTAAAGCACTTGCACGCGTTGATAACAAAATAGTAATGGCAAGGCAAGGAAAGTTTCTTGCCCTGTCCTTTCACCCTGAACTCACAGATGACCTCAGGATTCATTCATATTTTTTAACGATGATTTAAGCCTTCATGATTGCAAGCAGGAATATCCCTAGTGCAATCAGGGCACCAACAACTGCACCGATAACGGCAACAATTCCTTTGGTTATGGATCCAACAAAATTCATAATCGCGGGCACCGGTCCTAAGAACGTGAGGAGGCCTGCACCCCAGAGGAACAATACAAAGACGATTAATCCTATAATAATTAATATTGCCCCAACTGCTCTGCTTTTACCTGATCCAAAATAGGCCGTAAAAATTCCTGCGATGATGCTTGCAATGGCAAAAACTAGCATCAACATGCTCAAAAAATATTGTAACAAGTCTGTCATTCTTTTTTCACCTCATTAGAATTTTGTTCCTGTTAAGGTTTTCGTATCAATAACACCTTCAATCGATCGAATTCTGTTTACCACAATGTTTCCAAGTCGTTCAAAATCTTCTGCTTCAATCTTTGCGATTAGGTCATATTCGCCAAACAGTGGATGGAGTTCAACAATCTCTGGCACTTTGGAAAGTTTATTATAGACTTCATGTTCGTGTGCCGGCGCAGCGCTAATGAGTACGAAACCTATAGCCATATATTGCTCACCTTATGCCCCTTATATGGTTTTGTCATATAAACCTTTTCAAAAAATATCCCTCCAAGAATAGCATATTTTTAATAGCAGTTGTATTAATCGCGACCTTTAACAGCTATCTTTATCTTTTTCTTATTCACGGAAACAAGTTTCTTAAGATCGAGAGTAACACCTTTTTCAATGATATACTCATCTATCGGTTTTTTGGGTAATTGGCCGTCTACTTCGTAAATATAATATCCTTTATCTCCATCAATTGATTGTATGTAATAATTATTTCCTGCTTTTTTTATTTCAATACCGGGGACTTGTTGTAATGCATCAAAAATACTTTTTTTCTTTGAAAGTTCAATAGACGTCGTATGAAGGAATGGTTCCAATGTTTTTTCTAAACTACGAGACTTTGTTGTCAATAAATACGTATTTCCGATTACCCGTTTGTTGATTAAATCTGCCTCTTCAAGAATTTTGATGTGTCTGGCAGTTACAGGTACTGAGATACCAAGCTCTCTTGCTAAACCTGACACATGCATCTCTTTTTGGCATAACTTCTGAAGTATAGTTATTCTTGTTGAACTTTGTAACGCCCGGAAGAGAGTAATGTTACCCATATTGATAACAATTGTTATCTAAAATGTTAGATTTTAATCTTTCCCCACCATGTCCTTATTTATGCAACAACGTAAAAAAGCCACGATCGTCTACCTATCGAAGATTCTTATTCCTGTCACGGTAGTGATAAGTCTATTTTTAGGAGGGATTGGCGCAGGTATTATTACCTTTGAACCGCCTGAAGAAGTAAGTAGCGAAGAAAAAGTTTCTGCGACGCTTGTTCTTGACTTTGGGGATGGAACACGCTATTCTACGGCGTTGACGATAGAAAACGCAACAGTGTTCGATGTATTGCTCGAACTAGAAAAACAGGGTGCCATCACTATCGAAACAACATATTGGGAATCATTCGATAGCTATTCGGTGGACTCGATAATCTATAAAGATGTAGCATATGCTGGAGATGCTGGCCATTACTGGGCATTCTATGTAAATGGAGAAGCATCGATGCAGGGTGCAGATAAAGTCTATGTACATGACAATGACGTAATCGAATGGAAATTTGTAGGATTTTAGGAATAAAATAGAAAACATTTAAAAGAAGATTGCTATCACGATATGGGAGGACAAAATGATAAAATATATGTTAGAGAATAGAGAAAGGATACTATTTGCTATGGCACTCATTGCTATTGGATCGTTGATGAGAATACTGTTGCACAACAATCTTCCGGGTTCGCCATCTATGTATATTTCCATAAATGGGATGACTCAACCGATGTTTATGTTGGACCTGTTTTTTGTTGTTGCCATCATATCTCTCTTGAGTGGAATGTTGCTTGGAGGATACTATACTTTTATTGTTCCTATTTTAACCATGGTAATCTCTGATATCATAATTGGTAACAATTGGATCTTACTGTTTACCTGGTCGGGTTTTGTGGTCCTTGGACTTATAGGCTATCTGCTTAAAACGAAAAAATGTTTAACACTCAAACGCGTACCAACAATACTGGGAGCAGGTGTCGGAGGGATATTGTTGTACGACATCTGGACAAATTTTGGAACCTGGCTCGGTGGCTGGTATTCACATACCTGGGCAGGTCTTGGACTCTGCTATACCAATGCATTGCCTTTTATGTTCTGGCATCTTCTATCAACAACACTCGCAATCACGCTTATCATTGTTCCCATGATATATCTCAAGGAGCATAGGCTAACCATTCCTGATTTTCAGATCCAACCATCGGAGAGAAAGATATCACTTATTATACCAGCAGCATTAGTGATTTTGGCACTTATCAGCATTCTGGTGTAAAAACACCAGATTTTTCTTTTTGTGCAAAACCCTATAAACAAAGGAATAATTTCAGGTTCATATGATTTATCCGTTGGTGGAGGCTGAAAAAGAGATATGTTCAGTGCTTAAACAATCACTCGCTATGTTAAACTATAGTTGCAAAACAATAAAGTTGGAAATTCCGCCAAAAGATATGGGCGACTTTGCCTTTCCCTGTTTTTTATTTGCACCAATCGCAAAAAAGTCACCCCAACAGATCGCCCAGGAAATTTCCAGAGAACTTAAGCAGAGTTCTTGGATGGAGCGAGTTGAAGTTCATGGAGGATATGTGAATTTTTTTGTTGACATGAAGCGGCTAGCAACAGGTATCCTAAAAGGAATCGCAGAGCAAAAAGAGAACTATGGAACCTTACCGAAAAAAAAGAAAAAAGTTATCGTTGAGCATACATCTGCTAATCCGAATGGCCCGTTACATGTTGGACGAGCAAGAAATCCAATTATTGGCGACACCATGGCAAGAATTTTTACAGCTGCAGGGTATGATGTAGAAACACAATTTTATCTTGACGATATGGGGAAACAAGTCGCTATTCTTGCTTGGGGTGTCGATAATTTAGATGCACATGCGGTTCCGCCTACATCGAGCAAAAAACCTGATCATGAGACCGTTGGATATTATCAGGTTGCCAGTTCAAAAATGAAAGAAGATGAAACCATCGCCAACGACATTGGTAAGATGGTGAAACAAAGTGAAATGGGCGATATGGAAACAATCGAGCGTATACACCAAGCATACAATCCTGTATTGCAGGGAATCAATGAAAGTCTCAAACGCATTAACATTGGGATTGACACCTATATCCCTGAGTCCAGCTTCGTAAAAGATAAAAGTGTTGATCTCGTAGTAAAAAAACTGAAACAAGTGCCCTATTGTCATCAGGAAGAAGGAGCATACTATTTAGATTTGGAACCCTTTGACATCAAAGGGAGAAATACAAAATTCTTCTTTATGAGAAGTGATGGAACAACTCTATACGCCACCAGAGATATTGCGTATCATCTCTGGAAAGCACAACACGCAGACATGCTCGTGAACATATTGGGGGAAGATCACAAACTTGAATCTAAACAAGTCGAAATTGCACTCAAACTTTTAAATGCATCATTACTACCTCATGTCATCTTTTATTCATTTGTCTCTCTTCCCGGTGGAAAGATGTCTACAAGACGCGGACGTGTAGTGTATCTTGACGACCTCATCGATGAATGCATCAAACGAGCGTATGATGAAGTGAGCAAACGGAGAAGCAAAGAATTGTCTAAAGAGAAGATGAACACTATCGCAGATACCGTAGGAATCGGAGCATTACGATATAATATTATTAAAGTGCAACCTGAGAAAGATATTGTTTTTACTTGGGAGGAAGCATTAAACTTCGAAGGTAATGCTGCCCCCTTTATCCAATATGCTCATGCTCGATGCTGTAGCATACTTGCAAAGAAGAAAGACGACATACGACACATAGATGCAACACTCTTAACCCACGAATCAGAGACCAAGCTGATTAAAAAACTTGGACAGCTCCCTCTTGTCATTGATCAAGCATGCCACGGATACCGCCCGCACAATCTTGCTACCTATGTGTACGAAGTAGCCTCACAATTCAATCAATTTTATAGGGACTGTCCAGTTCTCCCAGAAAAAAATAAAAAACGAAGAGCTGCACGACTGGCACTAGTTGATGGAACTCGAGTGGTTCTCGATAATGGGCTACGACTCCTGGGAATCACGGCACCCGAGGAAATGTAGTATGGTTTACAAATGTGTGCACTATCCGTCTTTGCTTCACACTATCACTACTACAGACCATCTTTTTTCTGGAACGTATACGCTTGATCCCTACCAAAATTGTGAATTTAGATGTCGATATTGTGATTCGGCAGAAGATACAACGGTCTACATCAAAGCCAATGCTGTCGATCAATTACAGCAAGAACTACCTACGAAAAAAAAGGGAATGATTATCGTTGGATCTGTTCATGATCCATATCAACCAATAGAAGCATCGTATTGTCTTACACAATCCTTATTAAAAGTTATTAAAGAAGAGGAATTCCCCTGCCATATTCTTACCAAGTCCTCATTGATACTACGAGATATCGATGTACTCTCAACCATGAACGAATGTTTGGCCACTATAAGCATTCCTACACTAAATGAATCAATAACCAACATATTTGAAAAACGTGTGCCAACACCTAGCGAGCGGCTACAAGTTGTGCAAAAGTTGTCTAACTCTGGAGTGATTGCTGGAGTGGCTGTTATACCAATACTCCCCTTTATTGTAGAAAAAGAACTAGGAGGATTGGTCAAGGAAGCAAAAGATCACGATGCGCACTACATCCTCCATAAACATCTTGAATTGAGAGGAGATCAAAAAGCCAAATACTTGGAAGTTATTAAAACATATTTTCCTCGTTTAATGTCGCACTATGAGCAACTCTACAACAACCAATATATGCCACATAAAAAATATCTGCAGGACCTCGAGAATATGATGGCATCATATTGTAAACACTACAACATACCAAATAAAATAGAGTCAGGGCATCGAGAAAAGACAGCGTTTAAATAGATAAACAAAAATCACCTTCTGTGAAACAAACATATCGTCTCGACTGCGTCTCTTGGGAAATCACCTTACGATGTAATTTACGATGTTTTCACTGTGAATTTTCTGCAGGAAAACCAGCCCCTGATGAATTAACGAAAGAAGAAGCATTGTCGCTTTGTGACGAACTGGCGGAATTAGGATGCAAACGCGTTATTTTGATGGGCGGAGAAGTTTTTCTACGAAAGGATTGGTATCAGATTGCGGAAAAAATCAAACAGCTACATATGGAAGTAGCATTTATTACTAATGGATATCTTCTCAATGATCGTTTGATTGAGCAATTACAGCACCTTCAACCGGCATTTATTGGAGTGAGCATTGATGGGGGAACTGCTGAAACTCATGATAAAATACGGGGCATTGCGGGTTCCTTCGACCGAGCGCTTCACTTTGTCGATTACTGTATAAATGCGCATCTTCCTGTCATTGTTATTACTTCTGTCCACAAGCTCAATATTGCCGAGCTTCCTCTCTTAAGAGACATTCTTATCACTAGGGACCTTTTTCGTTGGGAGATTCAAATTACAGATGTTGAGGGGCGATTTCCAAAAGACTATCTTGTTGATGAACATGAGTTCTATGAAGTTGGAAAATTCATCGCTTGCACTCAGAAGGAATATCCAAAAGGGAAGCATGTTGTCAGTGGTGCCCACGACATGGGGTACAACTCCTCAGTATTGCCAGAGTTAACAGGGTTCCCTAGATGGACTGGTTGCCCCGCTGGCAAAACAATGATGGCGATTGAAAGTAATGGTGGCATTAAAGGATGTTCTGCGCAAACAGGCGATTTTGTTGAAGACAACATCAGAAATCGCAGTATTAAGAAAATCTGGAACGATCCACATTCGTTTGCCTACAACCGACAATTTACAAAACAGAATTTACAAGGATATTGTAGACAATGCAAATACGGAGAAACATGCAAAGGAGGGTGTGTAGAAACGTCATATATGCTAACTGGTAATATACATGGTGATCCTTATTGTTTTCATCGAATTGAAGAAGAATCTAGAAAATGCAATGAAAAAAAGACTCTGGCATCTGATTTGTTCCAAAATGAACAAATATAGTGATTTTTATTTAAAAAAAAGCAAAATCTATTTATAGCGGAAAATAATCAATTAGTTACTATGCAAACCAAAAAAGACATCTATGAAATTGGGAAAGCACTCGGCTTGAATAAAAATGATATTGATGAGGTCTTATCGGCGAGTTTCCAAAGAAATGCAAATGCTGATGCTTCTGCAGATGTCTATAAAGCAGGCACTCGGTACGGAACCGTGAGCTCAGCTGACATCTATAAAGCCGGTACACGATACGGTACCATTAGTATCAACAATTTCTAGAGGAACATAGTATCAAAAACAGTAACCTGTTTTGTTTATTTATAGATATAAAAAGGATGTGATGCCCCATTCCCGATAAATACAAATATCCTCCTGGACAAGTTGTCTGGGAACTGACGCTTCGATGTAATTTACGTTGCATGCATTGTGGTTCTTCAGCAGGAAAAAATCGAGAAGATGAACTTACGACTGAAGAAGCATTATCCCTTTGTGAGGATCTTGCAAAACTCAATGCTCAAGAAGTTTGTTTAATGGGAGGAGAACCATTCATTCGAAAGGATTGGTACATCATTGGTAAAAAAATCCGTGAATTGGGAATGAAGTTGATGGTTATTTCAAATGGATACAATATCAATAAAGATATTATTGAAAAACTGATAGAACTTCAACCTTATGCTGTCTCCACAAGTCTTGATGGTGCAACTGCTAAGATCCATGACCATATACGGGGAGTAAAGGGATCTTTTGACAAGGTCATGGAATATATTTCATTATCAAAAGAAGCAGGTCTTCCAACGACAGTTATCACTACTGTGAGTAAAATAAATTTCCATGAACTGCCGGGAATCAGAGATTTTTTGCTTGATAAGCGCATTGCATGGCAAATTCAAGTCGCTACTCCAGAAGGAAGATTTCCTAAAGAATATGCATTATCAAAAGAAGAGTACTATTCTGTTGCATTATTTATTGCATCCATGCAGAAGAAATACAAAAAAGGAGAGCTTCCTGTTATTGGTGCTCACTGTTTTGGCTATCACTCAAGAAGGTTTCCCTCTCTTGGATTGTATCCAACCTGGATGGGATGCCCTGCAGGTATCGTCGTACTGAGTGTGAAGAGTAATGGCGATGTCATTGGTTGTCTTGCTGCACCAAATACGCTTATTGAAGGAAATATTCGAAAGAGAAGTATCATTGATATTTGGAATGACCCTAACGCGTTTTCTTATAATCGAAACTTCAAAATTGAGGATTTAGGTGAAAACTGCAAAGGATGTAAATATGGTGAAACCTGTCGAGGGGGATGCTGCGGATTATCAATGGGATTTACAGGAGAAATCCACAACCATCCATATTGTTTCTATAAAATAGAACCAGAATTATTAGATGAACAGTAGAGAGAATAGAAAATATGGCCCAAACCATCTATAATAATCCAGATATTGTTGTATGGGAAGTTACGCTACAATGTAATCTCAAGTGTTTACATTGTGGCTCCTCTGCTGGAAAGACTCGGAAAGACGAACTTACTACCAAAGAAGCATTGCAGCTCTGTGATGATCTAGCTGATCTTCGGTTCAAAGGCATTGCTTTAATGGGCGGAGAAGTCTTTTTACGAAAGGATTGGAAGCTCCTTGCAAAAAAAATTAAAGACCGGAGAATGAAGCTCTCCATCATCTCAAATGGATTTTTTGATCCCAAGAACATTATCTCTGATCTTGTCGACATAGGAGCTGATTGTGTTATGGTCGGCTTTGATGGGGCTTCCCCTGAAACACAAGACAAAATACGTGGGGTTAAAGGTTCCTTTACAAAAGCAGTTTCTTTTGTCCGTGCAGCAAAGAAAGCTGGACTGACTATTGGGGTTATCACAACGGTGCATAAACTAAATTTCAATGAACTTCCTGCCATTCGGGATTTTGTACTTGCTGAAGAAGTTGATTGGCAAATTCAGCCAGCAACCGTTATTGGACGCTTTCCCAGAGAGTTAGTACTTTCTGACAAAGAATATTATGCTCTTGGCATCTTTATCCACTCGTTACAGAAGAAATATGCAGAAAAGCCATTTACCATTGTTGGTGCCCATAATTTAGGATTTCATTCTCAACGCATTCCTCCCTTGAGTTTTTATCCTGAATGGGACGGATGTTATGCAGGGAAAACAGTGTTGGGCGTCCAGAGTAACGGAAATGTGAAGGGATGTCTTGCCATGTCTGATAAATTTACCGAAGGAAACCTTCGAGAAAAAAGTATCAAAGAAATCTGGAATGACCCTAACGCGTTTTCTTATAATCGAAACTTCAAAATTGAGGATTTAGGTGAAAACTGCAAAGGATGTAAATATGGAGAAACATGCAAAGGTGGTTGTACAACTCGATCAGACACACTTACAGGAAAACCACACAATGATCCGTTATGCTTTTTTCGATTTGAGAACAATCTTTAAGTTCCTAGTTGTTATAACAATTGTACAAAAGAAGCAAAATTCCGTCAAAAAACGTTGATTATAAGGAAAAGTATATATAACAACAAATTTATTTAATATTATAAATAAAATTGGTGAACAAGGTATGAATAAGAAAATATATGCAATCGCAAAAAACCTTGGCCTGGAGAAAAAGGATGTTGATGGTGTGCTTTCTGGTGCAGCTTCATCTCCAAGAAATGACAATGTTTCTGCAGATGTGTATAAAGCAGGAACTGAATATGGAACCGTTAGTGCCAAAGATGTGTATAAAGCAGGGACGTACTACGGAACTGTAAGCTCAAAAGATCTCTATAAAGCAGGTACTTATTACGGGACCATAAGCGTCAAGGATTTTTAATATAAGATAAATATAAAATAACATGGCAACAATACCGTTGCTCTCTTTTTTATTACGTTAGTGTAGCATAAAAATGTTGCAAGTATGCAACAGAGTATTTAAATTAGAGTACATCATAAGAGGGAAAATCATGAGCGACGATGAAAATCCGCTTGCCCAACCAGTTGTAATTAAAGGTGTACACATAAAAAATCGACTTGTTAAATCTGCAACACAAGAAAGCATGACTGATGGACAAGGAGGTATTACGAATGCCTATAAAGAATACTATGAAAGGCTCAGTAGAGGCGGTGTAGGCCTCATCATTACTGGCCATATGTATGTAAAAGAAAACGGAAAACTCCCTGGAATGGTTGGTATTGAAAAGGATGAGCGGATTTCTCCGTTACGCCAAGTAATAAAATACGTACACCAGAATAATTCAGTAATATTTGCTCAAGTAAATTACGCTAATCTAAAAAAAATTATTGAAAAAAAGTCTGGTAAAAAAGAGTGGTTACCAAACACGCTAAGTAAGGAGAGTATTGAAGAAATAATCGACTGTTTTGGAAAAGCCGCTGCTCGTATCAAAAAAGCTGGATTTGACGGGATACAACTTCATGCTGCCCATTCATATCTTTTGGCACAATTTCTTTCAAAAAAAGTAAACCAGCGCCAAGATAAGTATGGTGGTAGCTTATCAAACAGGCAAAGACTCTGCCTTGAGGTGTATCAGGCTATTCGTGAGAGCGTTGGAGAAGAGTTCCCAGTAATAGTCAAACTCGATTCATACTCTCGCTCATTTGTGACAGTTCCCCCGCTTGTAAAGACGATTACTCTACAAGAATCGTTATATACAGCAAAAAAACTTGAAGAACGGGGGGTAGATGCCATTGAAGTGACGTGTTTTCTGGCTACTCGAGGGGCACTACCCTATAAACAAAAACATATCGATTGGTTGAAAACACAAGGAAAAGAAACAAGGGCAAACATAGTTGGTGTGCTCTTAACACCAATCGATTTAGTAATAAACCATCCACAGTGGTTTAAACCGCATCAGAATATTGCTCATATTAAAGCGTTTAAGCAGCATCTTCATATTCCTATCCTAGCAGGGAGTTGTTTTCGGGATCCCATTTATATGAAGAAGGTAATAACAAATAACGAAGCAGACATGATTTGTCTTGCCCGCCCCTTGATTTACGACCCTGATTTTCCAAATGCCATATTAAATGGAGATGAATCTCACTCGAAATGTCGCAATTGTAATCTCTGCTCATTGTGTTTACCTCCAAATGAACGGCCCTTGTACTGTGTATACACTCAACGACATAAATAAACGAGAAAAAGAACATTACTCAAATGATGAGTTACTTTTTATCTTTTCTGCTTTTGCAATAATGCTTGATCCAATAGGAAAATGAACCCTTGAGATAAGGGCACTTTCCATCCCAAAGATGGTTTCTAACAGGTCATTTGTGGTAGGAAGGACAGGCGTCTGTTTTACTTCACTAGGTTTTGGTGGTTGTTTCCGTTGAATTTTCCGATTGAGGACATCCATGGGGAAGAGAAGACACATAAAATATGAAAGTGAGAGATTAGTAAACCCCGCCTCCAAAAGAAGAGTGCGCAGCCGCTTTACGGCATATCGCCGAAAGTGATTGCTTCTCTCATCAATTTCTGTCCATAACCAGGGATGCGCAGGAACAGTCAGGAAACAATAGCCCTGCTTCTTCAATAGTTGGTTCCGAACAATTTGCAAAGCATGACTGTCGTCTTCTATATGTTCTAACACATCAAAGAGAGTAACAATATCATATCGGCGTTCTGGACATGTTTTTGGAAAAAAACCCTTACCATAGATAGTTCTAATGCCTATTTGTTCTAACTGCTCATGCGTCGCTGTATGGGGTTCTATTGCGTCAACAGCACCAAATGTTTGTAGTGTGGGGAGCAATCCTCCATATCCGCTTCCAATGTCCAGTATCTCCAGATTCTTTGCGCAAATAAACCTCTTCATAAACGCATGAATAACTTTTCTTCTCCCGGTAAACCACCAATGATGAAACTGATATTGTTTAAATAATTCATATACGTCTTCTTGCATTCCGTTTCAAACGACAAACATGGCGTGCAAATTAGTAAATCTTTCGTAAAAAACATACTGGCACTACTATCTATATGGATTTTAACAATTTAGACTGGATTGGTTAGCCAAGGATGAAAGAAGATACGGCTATCTGTAAACTTCCATGCAATTCTATTACTTTTTTGAAGACCAATGAATCGTGGTCCTAGTTTTCTTCCCCACCAATTGTTTTGCGCGTAGATAAAACAATCATGAGCATTTACTGCCATAATTCCCTTCTTATTCTTGCAAATATTATTATAATGGATATGAGTGTCATTCATATGAGATCCATTACCCATAAAAAAGATACCAGTTCCAGTATTTTCTGTGACATTGGAAAAGGAGATAACCGTGCCGCATGGTCCTTCAGTATCACTTGAAGTGAAGAACACACCAACACCATTCTTTGTAATGTCACATGCAGAAAAGATATTGTTATCGGAGTTGCGTTGAATATAAAACCCATAGCCAAACGTATTTAACGAAACGTGACACGAAGAGAACATATTATGAGACGAATCTCTTATCTGTATGCCTTCTTCTTTGTTGTGTTGTGCTGTGATGGCAGTAAATTTGTTGTAATCAGAGAAGTCCAGAAAGATGCTCTCCTGATTGTACGGAAGATCAGCATGCGAAACAACATTGTGTTGCGCATAAAGAAGATAGATTCCCTCTTTTTCGCTATGAGCTATATAACAGTTAAAGATATGATTATAGTGCCCATGATTGATTTCAATCCCATCCCAACAGCCGACAATGGTACAATTCTCGATACGGTTTCCATTGGTGTTTATTTTGATTCCTGCATCAAAATTACCGCTATGCTGAATCGTCATATTTGCAAGGATAACACCATCACTGTGAATGAAGATGGTGTCAGTGTTTCCACCACCATCAACAATAACAGTGTCTTGTTGTTCTCCAATCAATCGCAACGAACGAGGGATGTAGAGATTTTCTTGGTAGACTCCTGAGTAGATGAAAATGGTGTCTCCTTCAGATGCATGATCTATGGCATCTTGGATATGGGAGTAATTGCCTGGGCCTACCCCACCAACATATAAGGTGGTAGTTGACCATTGATATGGAAAACTGTCGTTGAGTGAAGTGTCTGTACTATGATGTGCATAGCTCTCACAGTCAAACGGCATAGGGGGCGGTGCATAACAGTTTATCGCTTCTAGAGACTTCAACCAAGGTCGGAAAAAAACATGACTGTTGACGCGATTCCAGATAATTTGTGAAGAGGTGGATAACCCAAATGTACTGGGAGATCGTTTTGACCCCCACCAATTGTTTTGTGCGTACACAATACCATGGTTGATATTCCGCGCCAAAAGCCCTACGCCATTATGTACAATATTATTGAAATGCACATGCGTCTTTTTACTTAACGTTCCGTCACCCAGGAGGAGTATTCCTGCCTCAAGATTATCTGTGATATTGTTTGAGAGAACCGTAGTGCTATTTCCTCCACCAAGAAAAACAGAACCAACAACAACACCAACGGCATTAGTGCTTATGTGACAATGTGAAATGTAGGTTTCATCTGATCCCCAATACACAAAGATGCCATACGCCTCATTTGAACAGATGGCATTGTGGTAAACAATATTTTTATCAGATGACTGTTCGAGTTCTATTCCCTCACCCTGATTGTTTTCGATACGGCAGTAGTGAATGACATTCTCCTGTGAATGTTCCATCAAGATACCATCAGCATTGTGGTAAACACGACATTGTTCTATGACATTGTGTGCAGAATCCAGTAAATAGATGCCGCTCCAACTATTGCATGCGATGTTACAGTTAAAGATATGATTATAGTGCCCATGATTGATTTCAATCCCATCCCAACAGCCGACAATGGTACAATTCTCGATACGGTTTCCATTGGTGTTTATTTTGATTCCTGCATCAAAATTACCGCTATGCTGAATCGTCATATTTGCAAGGATAACACCATCACTGTGAATGAAGATGGTGTCAGTGTTTCCACCACCATCAACAATAACAGTGTCTTGTTGTTCTCCAATCAATCGCAACGAACGAGGGATGTAGAGATTTTCTTGGTAGACTCCTGAGTAGATGAAAATGGTGTCTCCTTCAGATGCATGATCTATGGCATCTTGGATATGGGAGTAATTGCCTGGGCCTACCCCACCAACATATAAGGTGGTGCCAGAACCCGTAAAAGAAGTAAGATTGTCATTGAAAAGAAAATATTCGCTGGGAAGCTCGTACTGTGATGCATCTGTAAGCTTATTACTAGGCAAGACAAAGGAAAGCTTTTCACGTAGTGCTGAGAGCACCGTAGTGAATCGTGAAAGCAGAGGAAATGATTCTTTCTCAGGGGTTTGTGGTTCCCCAAGACCACTTGAAGAAAACGACGTAAGAAGGAGGAAAACACAGATTCCTGCAATTAACATCCTTTTCATCTACACCTCACCCGGAGCAGTTCCATTGACAGAGAAATAGACTGTCATGTTTCTTGATGGTGCTGAGTAGACATACACGCCAATATTGTTTTCACTGCCGTCATACCATCGACTATTACAGGGGAACGAATTACTGTGAAAACCATAGGTAGAGTTATCCCAAAAATCAAATTCGTCTCCCTGATTTTTATTTGCATCAAGATCATCTGCATCCTTAAAATGGGAAGAGAATGAATCAGCACATTCGATATCAATCATTTTGTGATATTCAACATCATTAACTCCAGGAAACCACGTTCTTGGACGTAACGGACGTGGAATCGACTCATCAATATGATAGATAGCAATACCTTCATCGGGCAATGGAGACGTACCGTTGTCGTATGATGTGCCTCGAAAGCGGTTTTCTACCAAGAAATATTCATCTGAAGAATGGGAAGGATCTTGCAAGATAAATGCTTCAGGACACGTTTCTGAATCGTGAATAACGTACCATCCATCTTCTGTGACAACAGTTGGTTCAATCCATCCAAGCTGTATTTTTTCCCAAGCAGTAAAATGATGACCGTTGATGCCATCAAGATTTCCATTTCCCATAAGGCTATAGACACCAAGACCTTGTGATTTTCTGGTATAATCATAAAAATCAGGTAATTGCAACGTATGCCCTAATTCATGAGCAAAAACCATCCATGATTGCCACTCTTGCAATACACTATGTTCCCCACTAAGGATCATTCCATCCCATGTTTTTACTCCTAATGTTCCCCATAATCGCCAGTTGTGATACGCACCTCTTGGTTTTTCTTCCGATAGTGCTGAAGTACACACAAGAATAGCAAGCTCATCATCGGTAAGAATACCATCTCCATTGTCATCATAGGATGCAAAGGAAAAGGACCTATCTCGTGCTGCTTTTCTGAACGCTTCTCGGACAATGCCATCTCGTGAGAATTCTTTTAAGGGATGATGGGAAGTATACCACCCTAAAATCCCTGCTTTCGTGAAGGTGAATTTTCCGTATGATGTTTCTTGATAGTAATCACGTACACTCGGCTTGTCACCGAACAACAGATGGTCAAAATAGGCAATATCGTGATCTGGATGATGTGGAACGTCAGAGAATTCAACAAGCAGAAGTAAGAGAGGGCATTCTCCCAACGCTATAGGAATACTTGGAAAAGGAAGAATCTTATTGTAAAATAGCAATGAAACTCTTCGAAGCAGAGGAAAGGTGTTTAAAATACTAGAAGAGGGGGTGCCTGTTTCATGAGCCATCACGGATGGTACTACAGAAGTAAGAAACAGGAGAATAACCGTTAATACTACACATACTCTACTGATGTTCTTCATGAAGACACTCCTTAAGATTGATGTAGTTCTTTTTGTGACACTCTACATAGTATATTTAAATATTATATTTTAAATAATTTATTGTACATATCTTTGCTAATCCTTTTGTTTAAATAAGAGTAATCTATATTCTTTTTATTCTTTATGGAAGAAAAGAACAAAGTCATTGTTATCGGTCTGGATGGGGCAACATTTACGGTTATTTCCCCTCTCTTGAAAAAAGGAGAGCTTCCTACAATAAAAAAGATACTTGAACATGGTGCCTCAGCCCCCTTAACATCAACGATACCTCCCCTTTCATCAACGGCATGGGCTTCGTTTATGACAGGGATGACTCCAAGCAATCACGGCGCCTATGATTTTATTATAAAGAAGCAGGGCTCATATTCTTCTAAGTTCCTCAATGGCTCACTAATTAAAGCACCAGCATTTTGGGAAACAATAGGGGATGCTGGAAAAAAGGTCGTTGTACAAAACGTAATGGGGACATATCCTCCAAAACCCGTCAATGGCTACCTCATAACTGGGTTTTTAAGTCCCCCTAACGCAGGATACACATATCCCATAACATTTCAGGAGGAAATTGAGCAGCGTTTTGGTAATTATCCTCGCGCTCCTGGAACGTCTGTTCCTCCAGGAGGAGAACGAGAGTATATTCAACAAGTGTTTGATAATTTTGAAAAAAGAAGAGAGATTACGGACTATTTACTGGATACAAAAGCATGGGACCTGTTTGTCGTTGTTTTTGAGGCAACAGATATTCTACAACACGCCTTTTGGAAATACTATGCTGACCCACAGCCAAATGAAAAAGACGCGGGGTTTATACAAAATGCCATTCCTGAGATATACCGACGCTTTGATGTGGTATTGAATCAGATATTAGAAAAAATCGATGAGAATACTACTCTTGTCATTGTATCAGATCATGGATTTGATCGTTTTAACAAAGTCATTTTCATGAATAATTTATTGATGGATATGAGCCTTCTCACCTTAAAGAGACGGCCATCTACCCAATTAAAAAAACTCTGTTTGAACTATCGTCTTAACGCAGAGACACTAATAACTATTGGAGAAAAAATGGGCATTAGAATTAAAGGAGCAGCAATAGAGGACAAAAAAGGACAACAGATGGCAAATAAGCTGTTTTTATCACAACATGACATTGATTGGAGAAAAACAAAGGCGTTTTCTGTTGGCGTAGGAGGACACATCTACATTAACTTAAAAGAGAGAGAACCTCAGGGAAATGTCTCGTTTACAGAATACCAAGAGCTCAAAGCATTTTTAACCAAGATGCTAGAGAGCCTTAAAGATCCAGAAACAGGAAAGAACATTATTAAAAAGGTATATCAAAAAGAGGAATTGTATCAAGGGAAATATGCTGCCTCTGCACCAGATCTATCGATATTGCCCCACGAAGGGTATTTTCCACTATATAAAGAGCATTTTATCTCTCCTTCATTTTTAATGAAACCGTCTGTTTCAGGAAGTCATACCCTTCATGGCGTCTTTATGATGTATGGCAAAGATATCAGCAAGGGAGTAAACCTTTCCCAGGTAAACATATGGGATGTCGCATCAGCCATCTGTAAACTCTTCCATGTTGATGCAAGGTATATGGATGGAAAAGTACCTGAGGGGTTATTTGTATAAAAGAAAAACGTTGTAAAATAGGACAACATATATAATCAAGGTGCCCGGATGCAACTAGCAAATCCATTCCAACTGCTACGTATGATAGCTGACTATCTTTCCGATATCAATCGATTGGACTATGCCACATTTGAACAAATAAAACAATACCAGGATCGGGCATTTTGCAACCTTATCAAATACGCTTCTACTGTTCCACTCTATAAACAAAAATTCAATGAAACAGGTATCCAACCAGAAGACATAGCAGGAATTAACGATATCGAAAAATTTCCCATTATCAATCGGCAGGATGTCATTGATCATTATCCTTCTGGATCTGTTGCTCCAGCATTGAAAAAACGATCAGTTCTCGTAAATACCTCTGGCAGTACACGAAACCCAGTGACGCTGTATGTTGATCAGTATACTCTCATAAAGGCGCTTATTGCCTATGTTCGAGAATTACGCCAATATGGCATCCGATGGAATTCCTCCAAGATTTCAGTTATCGCTAATTTTTATTCAAGTACCGCGCCAACACAATACTTTGATGCGGGAGCAACTCCTACCTTAAAACCAGTGAAACCTCTTATTTCTTTAAAAAATATCCAACAGCTCAATGCCGATGATGATCTTACTGAAATGATACAAAAAGTTGATGCCTTCAAACCAGATTGTATCTTTGGATTTCCAGGCCCTCTTCGTCACCTCGCATTATTAAAAGAGAAGGGGTATGGACAACACCTTCATCCTCGTTGTATTATCTCTTCCGGCGGGATAATGGACTCCTACGAAAAAAAGAGAATTGAGGAAATATTCCAAACAAGGGTGTTTGATGTCTATGGCTCAACAGAAGCAGGACCAGTTGCCTTTGAATGCGAGGAGGGAAAGTATCATATTAACTCGGACTTCGTGTACATAGAAGCAATTGATGCACATGATAATCCTGTTGAAAAGGGGAAAACAGGAAAGTTAGCAATAACTCGGCTCTATGGAAAAGGCACCCCGCTCATTCGCTATACCGGCATGGGAGATGTCATCACCTTGAAAGACGGAGTATGTTCCTGCGGGAGGCAGACTGAATTACTGGAAAAAGTGCACGGAAGGATTAAGGAGTCAATTGTACTGCCTAATCACAAAATTATTTTTCCTGACGTATTAACAGATGTTCCTGGGAAAGTGATGCAAACTTTAGATACAGACAAAATTGATAGGCTTCAGGTAGTTCAACAAGATATCGATGCCATTGATATTTTAGTTATCATCAATAAGGTAAGCCGTGATGAAGGGGTTGCCATTGAGGCGTTATTTGATGAGTTAAAAAAAGAATATAAGACAGTATTTGGCCAAGACGTTGAAGTAATAGTGAGAGAAGTAACAAAACTCGTATCAGAAACTGGCGATGAAGAAACGGCTCCAGGAATTCTCACCAAAATTGATGCTGGTGAATACCTGTGATAGCAGAAAAAAGAATAATCATGAGCTATATCACGTGATACTGATGAAAGTAAATCTAGGGTGTGGAACCACCTATAAGGAAGGGTACCTCAATGTTGATGCATTCGATACTACTGTTGCAGACAAACGAATGTCGGCTACTGATCTTCAACTAGACGACAATAGTGCTGATGAAGTCTATGCATCTCAGCTTATTGAACATCTAGGCATCACAGGTAGTATCTATACATTGAGTGAATGTTTTCGGGCATTAAAACCACAGAAAAAACTGATTATTGAAACGCCAGATTTACAGAGGTCATTTGAAATCTATGTAAATGGTGGACGAGAAGACAGAAAGCAGATATTGCCATGGATCTATGGAGTCGATATCCCTGGGATGGTCCACCGATTTTGTTTCCCTGAAGATCTATTAGAGGAAACACTACAGAAGATTGGTTTTACAAACATTTGCAAAGAATATATTTGCTACGATCCATATGAGCCGATAGTAAAGATCGTTTGTGAAAAACCAGCAGAGTATGCTTCCTATTACTGTATGGCAACCTTTCGGAAGCACTTGTTCCAAAACCACATGGTGGACCTTGATAACCAATTAACTGCACTAGAACAAGAGCGATTACTGGAACTATTTACGGAAAAAGTTATTGATTTCTTTCAGACAACTAATCAGAAAAGCATTGAAGAACTGATAACAAAAGGGGGTGTACAGCACCCGGCAATGACCAAGCTACTCATTGAACATCTGCAGAAAGTGACAGATAAAAAAATAACAGATAACTATGGCCATGTTCTTACCTTTTTAGTAAATATTGATTTTCCTCGCTGTCTGTTGCATAGTCTCTCGCAAACGACTGGTTTTGTTGGAGAACAGCATGCCCTTTTCTCAACAGTATATAATCTAGGTGTAAAAAGTATTGAACATCTTCTATACGATAACACACAGAACAGCAAATCTGTGCTGCAAAACATGTCAGAACAGACAACTGACGAGGATAGCATACCTTTCTTTTCACCAAAGCTTATTATGTTACATGCACATCAATTCTTTAGTAGAGGTATCAAAGAATTTGTCTGTTGTGAGTATGCGAAGGCACAAGAGTTGTTAGAAAAAGCACTTTCCTATTACCGCGATGATTTGCTGATATATTGGAATTATGCCAGAATCTTACGAGTGCAGGGAACTGAAGATCAAGCACAGAAACAGTATCGTCATGTTCAATGCCTGTTAGATACTAACGACTATGGTAAACAAGGCGATGCTTTACGGCAACTAGTGGATACAGAGATAATAAGTAGTGCTTCTACTGTCTCTAAACAACCCATTGCCTCAGTACGTGATCTCACAGGGTAATATCGGATTCCAGAACACCGCCTATTTTTTCCGTCGTGAGGAGGAAACCGCAACCACAATAAGTAATGCAAGGACGATGACTGCAACAATAATCCAGAGCATATAGCTTTCTAGGAACGTTACTGGCTCCTTAGCATGTGGGTAACTTGTCGCACCGTACGGCATGTGTCCGTCAATGGTAAGCTCGCTGTCATATCGTAAGGACGTGGTATCCTCCTTTGTCCAGTGGTTGCTATCACTGTATTGCGTTCCAGGAACAAGAATGCGCACATCAGGGTCTCCATAGAAGCATACGTTCTCCCAAACATCCCACCACCAATGGTTAATTAGTAATTCAGGACCGCATGCTCGTATGCCTTTCTCATACGCCTGTCCAATCGTATCACCCAGTGCAAGGTTTTTGATAATGGATTGTAACCAGACGGCACAATAGTCAGAAGTAGACCACGGGTCAATGATTTGATACACCGACCCATGTCTGACATAAGTCATATGCAAATAGGTTCCTGCAGGAAGACAGGCCACGGTATTAATACCACAGGAGTGAAGATTATCAAGAGCATCATCAATTTCATAGCCAGTATACATTTTCTGTGTTGTTCCGCTTCCACTTGCTGGAGAAATGGTAACCATGCCATCGTAAGTAGTAATCAATGGATTATCGGGGGTTCGTGAAAACAAACGATCCCAATGAAATTTCACCCCAAAGGCACCAAGAATATCCATACCAATCAAATTTTGTATAAACGTACTTGCCCGTGCAAGATTAGGGTTAAGTATGGCAACGTCAGGATCTTCAGTAGATCCACGTTCGCCAAGGAGATGGAAGTTTATCAACCCATCCGTAAGTTTTGATGGTTGTTCTCCTCGAATGGCCATATAAATAAACCATCGTACAAATTCACGAAAGTTTCCGGGGTCAAGCAAAATTCGTTCGTACGCCCTCCAAGGGTTTTCTTCAGAGACATACGGATTATCAGGATCCCAAAAACCAACCTGCCCACCACCGACATGCCATCCATGGGTATCTTGCACCCACATCAGCACGCCGCTGTTTAAATTCTGCATAATAGCAGGAAAGTTGGTGGAGAAAACACTATCATACCCTGCTTTCCTGGCATAAAAAGGTACGACATTAGAATCATCAAGATCGGGGTAATAGGCACCGACTTTATCAGTCGCTCCGTTATCAATCGAATCTGGCGAGGGGGTGATGTAAGGAGTTATGCCATCTGCACGGGTATACATCGTGCCCCAGTTCTTACTCGCCTGCTCGTTGAATTTATAGGCAATGGAGTTATATGTTTGTAAGACAGGATAGGTAAAGGTCTCTTCTTGTGATGGTTTGGTAATGACTAAATTAATGCCTTTTGGTTCTTTGAGACGTCCGCCAATCTTTTGAATGGTACTTTCACTACCGTTAATTAATTCTACGCCCATTGGGTCAGTAGCAGGATTTTCAAAGATTAATTGCGGGTAAAACATATTTCTAGAAATCCAATAGG
>CAZWZY010000008.1:0-41657 GCA_964638175.1 uncultured Thermoplasmatales archaeon
ATGGAGGAGAGGGTGCGTTTATTGCTCTTAATCCTGATGGTTCAGAACGGTGGAATTTAGATTATGGACTTATGGAATCTTCTCCTGCTATCAGTGAGGATGGTACCGTGTACATTGGATCATCAGGTGCTGGTTATGGGTATCTTTATGCGTTTGGTGTTGGAGAATTAGAAGCAAATGCAAACGGACCATACTATGGGTTAATCGACGAGACAATTCAGTTTACTGGTTCTGCAACAGGGGGATATTCCCCATATACATGGCTTTGGAATTTTGGAGACGATCATACTTCGGAGGAGCAAAACCCCACACACATCTACACTGCAGATGGGAACTACACCATTACACTTACCGTGACTGATAATACCAGCAATTCTTCTAGCGATATTACTTGGGCATGGATACAAGAAACCAATACCCCGCCAAATAAACCAACGATTGACGGTCCAACCAGTGGCACCGTAGGGATACCGTACAATTACACTGTTGTCGCTACCGATCCCGATGGAACGCCAGTATGGTATTATGTTGACTGGGGTGATGATACCAACAGTGGTTGGATTGGCTCGTATGCATCTGGCCAAGAAATGGTCCTTAGTCATACGTGGGATGAAAGAGGAACGTATACCATTAAAGCAAAAGCCAAGGATCCCTATGATGAAGAGGGACCATGGGGAGAGCTTGAGATTGAAATGCCTAAAAGTAAACTAGGAACCAGACCATTCGTTACGTTCCTAGAGAACCATCCAAGAATGTTTCCGGTACTGCGGTATCTGTTGGGATGGTAACTCCTAGAAACTACAATTGCGTTTTTATTAAAAAATTATAAATTATTATAAAGAAGATACACTTACGCTTGTTGGAGATGCACTATGGAGAGAGGATGTATTCCTATAACCAAAGATTTTGAACTTGAATATCGATACTATGACCGAGATCCCAGTTATAAATATTTCAATAGAAAATTTGAAATTATTGTGTTGGAAAAAAAGACCTTAAAGAAACAGTATGTTATGCATATGGACAATGCAAACACCAAACAGATGATGCCTCGAGTATATAAAGCATCAAGTGGCAATAAAAAACTAGATTTTGGCATCACCACACTAAACTGGAATGACATCAAAACAAAATTTACTGACTACGTTATCGCTGAAATAGGAGAAAAAAAGCGAGAACATGTGAAAAAGGCAATAAGTAAGCTATCTTCCCCTAAGCTCTAGCGGTTGGTAATGCGATATTTTCCATGAACAGGCTCGTAAATCTGCCCATTTCTTTTGAGTCGGTCTAATGCTTCTTCGACTTTACTTGATTCAAGACCTTCGATTTCAGCTTCTTGGACAATATCTCCTCGAGCAGCATTACCGTCTTTTGACTCGTTACAGAGTTTCTGAATGATATCCATTAATGATCTCATGCGCTCGTGTTGACTGTGACTAATACCCGTTGCAATAATATCAATATCAAACTTACCGGTCTCTCTATCAAGTCCTACCCGTCGCAGATATTGATCAATAACGTTGATTGCTCGTTTTGCATCATTAACTGTTACCTCTTCACTGAGTCGTACCCGTGCACTTGCTTCTGCCAATCGTACAAAAGCCTCTAATTGTCTTGGAGTGAAGGGAACTGAGTCTTCGGAGCTACTTCGAAAATCAACGTAATAATTTTTCAGTACTTCCAACGCATCGTTATTCATCACCGGGAAAATACTTCGTTTTGCGTAGGCAACGTATTTTCTGAGAAAATCTGGCGGAAATACCGGCATGATATTCTCAACTAATGCTTCCTGTTCTTTTTTGGTAAACTTCGTCTTTTTTGAACGGGCGATATTTTCGCTTACTTCACCCGCTCTATGAGTACGAAGAACATGAGTCGCAAGATCGGTATCTCGTGCTTTATTTGGTTTATCAAGAATAGAAAAAATCAAATCAAAACGGGACAGTAGTGCCGGAGGCATATTAATCTGTTCATGAATGGGCATAAACTCGTCAAATCGTCCCAGTTTAGGATTTGCCGCGGCAAGTATTGCACAGCGTGATTTTAGGGTAGCGTTAATTCCTGCCTTTGCCACAGAAATTTCTTGTTGTTCCATCGCCTGATGCATGGAGCTTCGGTCAGTCTCCTCCATCTTATCTATCTCATCGATACAAGCAACGCCCATATCGGCAAGTACTAAGGCTCCTGCTTCAAGTGTCCATTGGCCTTCTCCAAATTCATCTCGCACTGCCGCAGCAGTAAGGCCTGCTGCTGAGGTAGCTTTTCCAGAGGCGTAAATGCTTCGGGGTGCTAATTTTGACATATACGTAAGCATTTGTGATTTTGCTGTACCAGGATCACCCACCAGAAGGGCATGAATGTCACCTCGAATATACGTTCCATCAGGCATTTTCTTTGCAAGACCACCGAATAATTGTAAGACCAGTGCTTCTTTCTCCACATCCATACCATAGATGGTTGGAGAGATGCTCTGCGTCATTTTTTCGTAGATACGAGGGTCTTTGCTTACCTTGAGAATTTCTTTTTCATCTTCTTCAGTGACTTCGACTTCTTCAAAGGCAAGTTCTTGGCTTTCAATGCTGATCGCTTCAAGCGCTTTGTCAAAAGATGTTAAGCGGAAGGTACCTCGCCGTCGTTGTGCTGAATGTAAAATGCCATTGGCAATGACTCGATCACCGGGTGCGATTTCTCCCACCAGGTCATCCTCTAAAAAGACACTGATTCGCTCTGGTTGGGCGCCCCCTCGAAGACCTTCAGGATTTTCTTGAATTTCTATCTTTTGTGAATCAATAAATGTTGAAAGATTTGATAATAATTTAAAAGACGAGACACGGCCACACCCTCCCTGGTCTTCATAACATTCAGAGGGTTCTTTAAGGATATCTTCCTCTTGCTCAATCTTTATAATTGCGCCACATTTTTGACATTGAAATGCGGCAACCTGTAACTTTGGCCGTACTTCTGTTCGTTTCTTTACCAAGCCCTCTATTGCTGTTAATTTTCCTAAGTGATTTGCTCGTATTTTACGAATGATAATTTTTTGAGGATCTGGGAGGTTGTTAACCCGAAAATGAAGTGCTAATTTATGTTCTGCTGCTGCATCAACTTGCTTCAGTGCTTCCTCAGCATTAAAAATTGCTTTATATGGTTGATGGATAAGAAGGTCGGCAAGTTTTGTATCGTATTTATCAATATCCCAATAATTGACAAAAAGACTCCGTTTCTCTGGGTAAGAAACGGCAACCGTTTCGATTTCTGACCGGCAGATATCTTCGAAAAAATTTTTCCATTGTGCGACTAAACTCTCGTCCTTTAGTAATCGTACCGTATGAATTCCCCCAACAATCGGTAAAAGGGTGAAATGCAAATCTAGGTTAAATAATTTTAGCGGGTGTAGAAGGTCGCGAGTGGGTGCACGGGTCGTTTATTGACTGCCCATTTGCCTTCTCGACCCCGTTGACCCTTTGAGCATCAGCAGTTTACGGTAAGGCTGCTCACTTCCGTGCCTCACCCGGTTCCCGCAACGAAGATGTACATATGACCCTCCGGCCACATATAGCACCACCTCTGATCCCAGAGGACAGGGTCTCATCGTCAACAAACGGATCAACAAACGCTCGTTACATCGCCTCTTGGTTTCGACCCCAGCATAAAGGCGATTTCTGGTTACAGGGAACGCCTACCTCCCCAGTCTATTCTACACCTTTCGCCATTGTGTTGTTCTTATAGTGCTCGTCGCATAATCAATAGGAGATTTCTGAAGAACTGAAAGAAGATTAACGCCAGTGCAATGGAAAGAAATGCTAAGTCTCGTGCAATGTACAACCATGCATAAGGATCTGCGGACATGTGATAACTCAGACAATCGATTACCAACAGCCAGATGAAGAGGGCGGTAATGAAGAATAATATAACGTTGATGTAAAATGACCAACGGTACCATGTTTTTTTGCTCATTTGTTGTAACATATCACTTGCCATGAGATTAACTCCTCTTAGTACACACTACATAATAGAATTGCTATTTGAAGGTTATGCTCCTACGAAATTAGAAAAAATCAGTTAATTTCGTTGTTTTTACTTTATCACTCATGAAGAGCGAATCGATGTTTTTCTCGACCAACTTTATCCGTTGACGTGCGTACGGTGAAATATTATACCGTTCTGCAATCTCTTTTGATATTTCTAAATATTTTTTTACCGATTTTTCATGAACGGTTAAGGTAAGTTTTCCCTTGCATTTCAGACAGCATCCTTGGAGGGGCATCCGTCTATACGTCGTATTACATTGAGGGCAACGCACCGATTGTTTGCTAAAGGCTCTCATATTGCCAATGATGTCTGGCAAAAAGTGACGTTCGATGACCTTATAAGCAACATCAGCTTCGTCGACCGCTCTAATTTTCGCCGCAAGATTGAGTTGTGCATTCATCTTGTCCATCATGGTTTTTAACGTTTTGTAGCTAGACTGCTTTGGGCCCTCTGAAATATTATTGGTGTCATGGGTAAACCCAAACTGCTCATACTGTAATTCTGTTCCTAATCGTGAAGAGACCAAACCCATGATTGCTTCCATTTCTTTTGAGTGAGTATGTTGTCTGGTTGCTTCATAAAATTCCAGTGGATATCGCGACAAGGTATCAACATTGTGTGCCTCTTTATCCACTTCTGAAGGATCGATCCGGGTGGTAAGAATGAGCGGTAAGTCCATGCGTCCTCCTCGCTTATCAGGAATGTAGGAGTGAGAGAAATTTAACAGTGCATCCAACAGTAATATAAGACCATCTTCATCACCATCACAATTTCTTCGTTTCGAAGCATGATAGAAGGGGTGGGCAAAACATACTTGGGCATCAGTAAATCCGATGATCCGTGCCAAAGAACCTGCTGAAGTATGGGGTGCTAGCCCAACAACCAAATGTCCTGTTAAATTCTCCAGTTTTCGTATGTTGTAAAATCGATCGAGTTTGTAGAACTTGGCAAGTAGATCATCGATAAACTTTGTGACTTGAACAAAGTATTCGGCACATGCCTTTGAGATAATAACGTCTTGTGCTTTCAATTCGCAAATTTGATCTTTTTGTTCCAAGGGGTTCCCAAGATAATCTTTTGTATATCCCAGCTCTTTCAATCGTTCCAAAGAAACATTGGTTTCTTTTGGTTTAAAGTGAGTTAATGGAGAGTCAGTCATATCAAAACGAGTTGTACCATCTTTAAACACGGAGACGTCATGCTTTGCTCTCAAAATTCCTTTTTCTAGTGGCTCTGGTGTCTTGTGTTTTGATATAGTGCCAATGACTCCTTTGATGGTTTCAGGGAGATTGCGCTCTTTTAACGCCTTTTTTGCCCGGTTAAGTTCTTCACCCATGTTGATTTTATGAAGTTCGATTCTTCCTTTGATGATGCCAGCACCATTGGTTTTTTCTTTGGCGAACATTACTTCAGTGTGAGTGCCACACTCACACACCAACCGGTAGGTTGACTTTCCACATTTTTTACAGGTTCGTTTTCCTGCTTCAACTTCAATTTCTATTTTCTCAGCAGCAGTTCGTAATAATCGTTGGTTGCCACCATAATTGCCAATGGGAAAGAGCACATGGGGAGGCGGTCTCATTTTCCGTGCAGCCGCTTTTTCTGGTCGACCCATGCGTGTACCAATGCGGAATGGTGCTTTCTTTCGTATCTCGATACCTGCAAGTGAAGACACAAGAGAAGTAGGGTCTGTTTCAGCATCTACCGTTTGAAGCACCTTGCTTCTCGGCGTTTCAATAATGCTTGTGCTTTTTATATCAAATCCACAACACCGTATGAGTGGATATGCATAGTGTTCGATGATAAATTCCTCATTTCGTTGTTTATGCAGTACACCAAGATCAATGAGAATGTTCTTAATGGTAGCATCAAAAGGCAATCTCAAGGTTTCTTCAGTCACATTTCCTTTTTCTTTGACATGCTGGGAAAGTTTCACCACATCTAGTGCCGTAATATCATGCCAGAAGAGATTATATCTTGGGTGCAAGGGAACGTGGTACGTTTCTGAAAGATGAAACGCGTCTTGTGCTGATAACATTTGGAGAGAGAGATCTTTTTTGAGTGCGTTGTTGAGTGCTTGTTGAAGAGCTGCATCCGCCTGCTGTATTGCTTGAGGAGTGTACTCTTTTGGCAGACAATCAAGGGCTTGTTGCATCTCTTGAACCCACCATTCATAGGTGTAGCTTGCATCAGGTAGCAGTGCATTGTTTTCTATGAACTCTCCAAAAGGAATAAGGATTTCTCCAAGGTCAATAATTTGTTTAATAGTAGAACTGGAAAGCTCGTCACTGTTATTGATTTGGACGAGATCACCGTTTTGCAAAAGTACAATCGGCCCTTCAATCTCACTACAAGGGGTAGCGATGGTGCCTTTACCGGGCCGTTCTGTTTTCATTTGCGTGCCAACGGCAATAAAACCATCAAGAAGATGCATCACTATAGGATTTATTGCGGTCGATGCTAATCCTGCGGTCCGAGCTCGTCCGTACCGTAAGCGAAAGCCCCCTTTCCGCGATGGATGAGAAAATACCGGCCGACCGGCAATAACTTCGCCAATATATTTTGTTGACGGGGCAATCACAGGTATCTGATTTGTTTTTTTCTCGTCTGGTGTTTTTCCAGAATCTTTATTGACGAAACTGTCAAGAAATTCCCAGCCTTTGAGTTTCAGCTTTTTGACGTGCTTGAGAATCTTAGGGGCTTTGAGACACAGTCCTTCTGCAATAACTAAGCAGGCTCCTCCTCGCAACCGATTGGTACTAACTCGGGGCAAATCACGATAACCAGTTACTTCTACGTCCTCTGTTCCTTCACCATTAATGCAGATGGGGCAGCCTTTTACAATTTTATCAATTTCATCAACAGACGGTGTGTATTGGAGGTGTTGTGCTCGTTTATACAAGGGAATTTCTTCTTTATACCGTTCAATCTCTCCAGGTGTCGGTTGGTAATTTCCGATATCAAGTTCTCGACGAACTACATCAGCAATCAACACGCTCATTGCCTGGCCGGTTCCGCCTGCACTTCGAATGGGGCCTGAAAAATAAAGGTCGACATATGTCGTTCCATCTTTGTTTGCCCCTAACTTTACTTCGGCGATTCCTTCCAACGGTGCAACTAAAACACCTTCGGTAAGAATAGCAAGACCGGTTCGTATTGCTTGATCTAACGCCTCCTCGATAGTTTTAAATTTGTAGGCTTTTCCGTTGACAATTCGTTTGGAAATGTCAAGCGAAACTAACTCACGATTGCCTATCTTTTTAGTGACCTCACGAATGGTAGGAGCAATACCCTTAGGACCAACCAATTGCTCGACTCGATCTGCTAAATCACGTGCTTGAGGAATTTCTACAGTAAACTCTGGATCAAAACCTTTTTTTCTTGCTTTCTCAGCAAGAGAATAGCACATCTCGATGTTTTCTTGCAGTTGCATAAAATACTCGCGCATGATGGAGCTCGCTGACACGTTGTTGGATAGGTCCCCACCCATAATATCGGACTCGTAAAAAATGTACCAATTAGCAAATGCAAAGAAGGGGTTTAAATCTTTGGATAATGGTCGTTTCTATGGTTACGAAAATTGTTTACTAAAATCCATCATGGTGACATTGCCTGATTTTAAATCAACAATGGGCAACTTTGCTGAATCAGGAACGAAATTCAACATTTTTTGATATGACGTTTGTGCCTGCCATGCAGATGCATTGATGAGCGTAACACCACGATAATTATCGATATTGGCCGTATGCACATGGCCAGTCACAAAAATATCAGGTACTTTGTCAATCACCATGTGATCCAAATGCTCTGGTGCAAGTGGCGTGTACCCACCATAGACGGGGGCAAGATGTCTCTTCCGTAACATGACTTTCATCACATCTGTTGGTTGGTTGTAATTAAGGTGCTGAATGCTAGTAGCATAATCAAGCAGGCTTACTCCGTGATATGAAAGAATCTCAACACCATGCAAAGAAAAATAACAGGGGTTGCCAACAAAGATAAATTCTTTGCCTGAAAAGAGTTGTTGCACTTCTTTTTCAAACGTTGGTTGTGGTTCTGCAGGCCGTACGGCATCATGGTTTCCCGGTTGCATAATCATCGTGATGTGATCAGGAATAAATTCGAGTTGTTTTGCCAACGCCTCGTACTGCTCATAGAGATTAGCAATCGCTAGTTCTTGTTCCTGATTGGGATAGATGCCTATGCCATCAACTAAATCGCCTGGCAAGACCAAATACTTGATTTTACTGGCAACATCTTTCTGTCTCGAATTGCCAAGGTCTCCATTTATCCATCGAAGGAAAGAATGCCATTCATCTTCCATGAATTTATTACTGCCGATATGAATGTCAGAAAGAAATGCCGCATAGACGGGATCATCTGCTTTATGTCGCTCATTTTGAATGCTCACATCAGGGAAGACAATGCTATGGACAATGAGTAAATCTCCATTTTTACTCAATTGCCCCCGGATACCAATGATCTCGTCTAACAGTGCTTCATGGGCAAGGGCCATTGCTTCACGGTTGTTTTTTAACGCAATTGCAGGTACAACACCAGTTTCATCCTCAAGTTCAATTAATCGGTGACCGTTAACAGTAGTTTTGACCTCTTTGACGATACCAACTACCTGGACTTCTTTCACGCCATTTCGTGTGATACGATTGATAGGCATAACATTGACTAGTTCTCGACGTTGTGTTTGCAGGATTTTTCGTAATGACTGATATCGATTAATGAATAATCTGTTGAAATCACTCGTTGTTCCTTCGCAGGTGCTGTTACCAGTAATATCCTTGATAATCTGCACGTCAGATTCGTAGTCTCGTGCTTTTGGCTTCCATCCCTTGACTTTTTTGATATCAATTGGTTTTATCGGTGTCGGTTGTTCTTCCTCTGAGGGAAGGTCAATCTGATCATCCTTATCAGGGTCATCATACTCTATATCAGTCTCCTCAGGAGGAAAAAGAGCGGTGACACGGCTGTCATATATTGTTGAGAGTACTTTTTTCTGAAACTCCTTATTTTCTAGTACCGTTTTTGGTTGAGAATGTATGTCTTCTGGTTTACCAGTACGTTCAAGTGTTTTGATCTGTTCAAGGGTGAGAATGAGAGGATATTCTTTCAAATTATCGAGAATGAACTGGGAAAACGTTGGTGGATGTTCTTTTGATAGGATGTATTTCAGAGCGTTTGGTTGAACGAATGTTCCATGATCGGAGAACGATTTGAGTATTGCTTTCATTCCTCTATCCCACAAAAAATAATGTGTTTGTATGCTACAGAACACGTATATATCGTCGCAGGTTTTTAGCATTATGGTTGAGGACGTCTCACTTGTAAAATGCGTGTTATTTTAGCATTATATATACTTTTGCATAAAAATGCTGCAAAATGAGCGTGTTTTTCATGAGATGTTGATTCTACAATTGGGTAACAAGAAATAGCCCTATTTTAGCGTGTTTTTCGAAAGCAATATAAAAGAGGAGAAACTAACATAGAATTAGACAGCAAAGGCGACACCGGTGATAAGTATAAAACTCTACAAACAGGGAAATGACCTGCTTCTAGGTGCCTGTGACGAAGAACTCATTGGAAAGACGTTTTCTGAGGGGAAGTTTGAAATCAAAGTTACCAAGGAGTTCTATGATGGAAAACGGGTAGGGATTGATGCTTTGAAAAAAATACTTGCCGATGTGACGATTGCCAATCTTGTGGGAGAAAAAACAGTTCGCTGTGCCATTGAACTTGGTCTTGTTGATGCTGAATGTGTGTTGAAAATCAAGGGAGTGCCTCACGCACAGATGGTAAGAATGTTAGCTTAAACTAATAAAAAGATTTTTAATTATTTTAGGTTATTTATGTTAGGATGAATAAAAGAATACTATTCAGGTTACCGTCGATAATCTTGTACATATTGATGATTGTTTTTATCCTTTTAAGAGATGCTGATATATTAAGAATTTTTTTCTTAGAATTCATTAGTTTATTTGGAATGTTATCCATTATTTTAATTGCTAATAAAAAAACAGGATTTATATCAAGAAAACAGTATTCAACAGCTGTTTTTTGGTTAATTTTATTATTCTCAGTGTTTTTAGCTTTCTGTATTGCTTTAGTTGATGACAGAACGAATAATATAGTTCTTACGTTTAACAACATTTACTTATTTGGCTATTTCTTGCTCTCGCTTATTGTTAGATTTATAGTATTGAAATATGCAAAGTCGGGAGATATTTTCGATAAACAAACTGCAGAATGGGGATATATGATAATCTCTATGGGTTTATCTTCAGGATTGGCAGCATTTCTTCATATTATTAATCCATTAATTCAGTTGCCTTCCTTTTTAATTGGTCTTATTGTATATTATTCAATAATTGCAATATTCCCTATAGTTGTTGATACTATGGAGGGGAAATCCTCAAAAGAATTGGATATTTAAATTTTCAATTTTTCCAAGCATATTATCATAATGGCTTCCTTTCCAATAGATTTTGTTGCAGCAAGGACAACGCCAAAAGGTTTCATGCTGAATGAATATCTTTGAGGGAACATGTTCTTTAACCAGGCCTTTTTCTACAGATTCAAGAGGAGTGTTACAGACAGAACATCGAGTTAAGATCAGCGTGAGATCAAGTGGCATTTCCCGCAGAACGTGCCGCAGTTGTTCATCAAGGTCCGTTGAAGTAAGTGAAATAACAGAAAGATGCCGTGTTCTCGCACGCTCTGCAAGTTGCTTATCTCTGGTGATAAGAACGCGCGCTTCTTTTTTGGCGAGGTCAAGTAGCCCATCATCATCTATATCTGCTGATGCGTAGTAAGTATCAAAACCACACAGTCGCAACCATGTTGCAAGAGTACCAAGCATGTGATCGCATAGAAGATTCATAGTACCAGTCGATAATGAAGGAGCAGGCCAGGGCCAAGTTTATTAACAGTTACGAGACTAAGTTCTATAGGAGACGCATTATCTCCTTGTGCAAGCGTTGGTGTATTGTCTCCTCCAATAATCATAGGAGCAACATACACGAACATATCATCGACAAGTTTTGCTTGTAAAAAATGCCAAATGACTGAACTTCCACCTTCAACCATGAGTGTTTTTATGCCTCGTTGTGAAAGATTGTGGAGTAGTGATTCCAAATCAATGAGGCCATCTGCCGTCTTTTTGCAGACCATAAGCTCGACAGTACTTCCATACCGTTTGGTGCACGTGTTGCCAACAGCAATCAAGGTTTTTGCTTTGTCATTGACCACCAATGCGTCAGTTGGTGTTTTGCAGTGGGTGTCTAATACTATTCGCATTGGATTTTTTGGTTTTTTCACATACGTTTCTTTGACGGTTAATTTAGGATTGTCAGAAAGAATGGTATTGATGCCGACCAACACCGCGTCTGATTTGTTTCTTAACTCGTACATGCGTTGTATATCTTCTTCGCAAGAAATCCGCAGTTGCTTTCCAGAAGGAGATGCAATTTTACCATCAACGGACATGGCACAATTAATGGTAACGTGTGGTCGTTTCATACACATTCACTTGGGGTACAATGGGCAATCTTTCTTATTTTCAGGGCAAACACCGTTTCGTTTACAAGAGGGACCTGCCTGTTTAAAAATAGTAGGAGCGACTGCCTTTACCTCCTTTAACATACGATTAGCAAGTGTTCGAATTTCCCACTGAGCATGTAAACAACAGCGTAAGTCAAAAAAATTCAACAACGAACGTGCATTCATCGTAACGATAATATTGGTACAGGTAGCATTAGGAAGTACATACCGTGCATCTTCTGCAGGAATATCCATGGATAGAAGTTTGTTGTATTGTTCCCAGATCGTGTACATGGTTTCTTCATATGCTTTCTTCATGGCTTTGTTTTTTTCTATCTTAGGAGGAATGACATAACAGGGATCATTCAAATTGACATATCGCTGGCTTTGCTGTGAGTAGCTTGCGATACGATGGCGAACCAATTGATGGGTCAGTGATCGGCTGACATCACTAATGGCAAAAGTAAAGCTAGTATGCTCCACCACACTGGTATGCCCCAGTTTCATCACGTGCTCAAGTGTTGCCTTAAGTTCTTTTTCTGAACTACTCTCGAGGTGTTCTGGTTTTGTTTTGCTATGTGTAAGCGTTGCTGCCATGGCAGGCAGCTTTTCTGGGTTTGGTGTGACACCAATGAGTTTGACGTTCATCAAGAACTTCCCCTGCAATCTGTATATCGTCTGCTTTTATTATGTTTGAGGTGGGTGGTTTATTACGCTTTTTTTATGAGATATATGTTTAAAACAATAAGCTTTTAAAAAGTAATAGAATTACCGTGATACCATAAAGTGTAAAAAAGGGAGGAAAGTATGATAGCGTTTATCGTAACGACGGTTGTCTGTTTTATTACGTATCTCCTGCTAACTACAGGAAGTGCAACCACTACATCAAACGTCCTTGGATTATGGAGCATTGAAGAATTTTTGTTTGGATTTATTCTCTCAGTCATCGTGGGATTCGTCACGAGAACTATTTTTATTAAAAAGAGTCTGCGTATGCTCAATCCTGTACGATGGTTGCTGTTTGTTGGCTACGTCATTGGCCCGTTTTTTTACGGTATGGCCAAATCCAATATCGACGTTGCCTATCGAGTGATTACTGGGAAAATCAATCCAGGAATTGTCAAAATATCACCAGAGTTAAAAACGGATCTTGGCGCAACCATGCTTGCCAATTCCATTACCTTAACACCGGGGACATTAACCGTTGATATTGACGAAAAAAATAATGATCTATACATTCACTGGATTAATGTGAAAAAGGAAGCGCTCGCCAAAAAACCAGTGGATTGCAAATACATCTGTGGAAGTTTTCCCAAATGGATTAGGAGGATTGCAGAATGATTGCGTTGGCTACAGAATATTTCATTGTCCTCTTTGTGCTGTTGCTATGTGTCGTCATGGCCATTATACGAGTGATTAAAGGACCAACCGCACCAGACCGGGCAGTGGGATTGGACACCATCAATACTATTGTCATTGTCAGCATGGTCATCTTTGGTGCTGCATTCAATGAGATTATCTATATCGATGTAGCGATCGTCTATGCGCTGCTTTCCTATATCTCGACTTTATTCATTGCAAAATATCTCGAAGGGGGTGGATTTTAATGATTTTTGAGTGGATTATCTACATTTCCCTTGCCATTGGTGTTTTTTTCAACGTACTTGCAGGCTTGGGGCTTCTTCGATTCCCCGACGTCTATACGAGACTGCATGCAGGAACGAAATGTACCACCTTTGGCTCTATTTTCATCTGTGGTTCCGTCATTTTGCTTGGGCTGAAAATATGGTACCAGGGAGACGTAAATGGATCTGTACTAGCCATTCATACTGCTGCGGCGCTTATTGCCATTCTGGTGACTAACCCCACCGGCGCCCATGCTCTTGCCCGAGCCGCTCATCGCAGTGGCATCAAACCGACGGGCGCAATAATTGATGAGTTGGCACCAAAGAAAGAAACGACGAAACCAAGCACGCGAAGAAAGACAACTGCCACAAAAAAGACTGTAACAAAGAAAGAGGTGAAGAAAAAATGATGGAAGAACTCATTGCTGCCATTCATATTCTGTTACCTCTCTTAATCATCATTGCATCGGTGTTTGCCGTTCTGTTGAAAGACTTGCTTGCAGCTGCAATTGCCGTTGCTGCGATGAGTTTGCTCTTATCATTAGAGTTCTATATCTTACAAGCACAAGATGTTGCCATCGCAGAAGCAGGGGTTGGTGCATGTCTCACCACGGCCATTCTCATTCTTGCTATCAAAGGAACAAAACGAATGGAGGAGGAAGCATAATGTCAAAACGAACGTTTCTTGCAGCCGCTTTCTTTGCTATTGTTGCTCTCTTTTTATGTCTCAGTGCCTTGATGATGCATCCCTTTGGCGAACCACAAAACCCTGAGATGGATGAATCAATCCTTGCCAATGCACAAGAAGAGACGGGAGCAAATAACGCGGTAACATCAGTAGTGTTCGACTATCGAGGATTTGATACCCTTGGTGAAGCAACGATCCTCTTTACGGCAGTTGCTGGTGTCATTCTTGTCTTTAGGAGGTTGAAAAAATGAGCGAAGGCATGTCAAAAATTGTGAAGACAATTGCCAGCGCTGCTTTTCCCTTTGCCATGATCTATGGATTGTACATTATTGCTCACGGTCATTTGACGCCTGGCGGTGGATTTCAGGGAGGCGCCGTGGTTGCTTCTGCCCTCGCTATGATTCTTGTTGCATTCGGTTCAATTTGGACCATGGGGAAAATCAAAGAAAAACAACTGTCCTTGTTTGAAAGTCTAGGTGCTATTTCGTTTATCTTACTTGCATTCCTTGGGCTAGGGTTTGGCACTGTGTTTTTCAAGAATTTTTTAGTTGGTAATAATTTCCTCTTTGGCATGGTACCAGAAGCAGGATCAACCCTGGCCAATTTCAACACCGGCGGCGTACTTCCGTTAATGAATTTTGCAGTAGGACTGAAAGTCATTGCAGGGTTGTTTGCAATCGTTCTAGTCATGGCTTATGCTATTCGGACTAAAGGAGGGGAAGCATGATTTACAATATTCCATACCTCGCAGTGATTGCACTGATCCTCATTGGACTCTATGCCTTACTTTTCAAGAGAAACTTAATCAAGATGGTGATCGGTGTTACCTTAATCGAGAGTGGCGTGAATTTATTCTTAATTACCCTGGGGTATCGAGAAAATAGTATTGCTCCCATCTATACCAATTCACCCGGCGGCATTATGTCCTTACCGGTACCACAGGCATTAACACTGACCAGCATTGTCATTGGTGTTGCTGTTCTTGCGTTGATGCTTTCTCTCGTCATTCACATTTATCGACACTATGGAACGCTTGATGTTCAGAAAATACGGAGGTTGAAAGAATGAATGTTCCTGATTACCTCATTCCCTTAGTCGTTGCTCTTCCTTTGCTAGGGGCATTCTTGACTCCTTTGATCAGTCGTCTTAGTGGAAAGTTACGAAATGGATTTGTGATTGTGATCTTAGGCATCAATGGAATTCTTATCGGTCTTCTTGCCTCCGATATTTTCGCCAATGGCATTCGTACCTACGTGTTTGGTGCCACAGATCTCAGTTTACCTGTTGTCCGTATTCTCTTTGAAGTCGATGCCATGAGTGTCTTTATGGCATTGATTGCTGCCATTCTTTCCTTTGTTGGCGTGCTCTATGCCACTTCCTATATGAAGGAATATACAGGTTTGGACAAATTCTACACCTTAGTATTGCTCATGACAGCAGGGATGCTAGGCATGATGATGACTGGTGATTTATTTAATTTCTTTGTGTTCTTAGAAATCACATCCATTGCCTCATGCGCCCTTATCGCCTTTTGGACACATAAGGAAGAATCAGTGGAGGCTGCCTTCAAATATATTGTCATTAGTGCTATTGGTGCCTTATTCATTCTCTTTGCAATTGCTTTATTCTATGGGCAGTATAATGCGCTGAATATGGCCGTCATTGCAAGCTCGATCCAATATACTCTTTTAGACAAAATTGCTCTTGCGATCTTAATTGCCGCACTTGCCATGAAAGCAGGTATTGTACCCATGCACATGTGGCTACCTGATTCATATGGTAGCGCTCCTGCCCCAGTTACATTGATTTTAATTGGGGCAACGCAAGCAAGTTTATACGGTGCCTTCCGAGTGATATTTACAGTGTATGGTGGTGTCTTTAGTGATACGGCGTTTGCATCCAATGTCATCGGTGCATTTCTGGTAATTCTTGCCCTTGCAACCATGCTTATTGGAGTGATTATGGCGTTGCGTCAGAGTAATCTCAAACGCATGATTGCCTATGTTGCTGTTGCAGAAATTGGCTATATGGTACTCGGTATTGGTGTGCGGTTAAATGCAGCACTCCATAATGAGATAACACAAACCGTGGTGTCTCCTGCGTACACAACCACAGCCTTACAAGGAAGTATCCTTCACATGATGAACGATGCATTAACTATCGGGTTGTTGTTTTTGGTTGCAGGAGCTATTTACTATGCCACAAAACAGATTTCCATAGATAGTTTAGGTGGACTAGCGCGAAAGATGAAATATACAACCATCTTTTTCGTGATTGGATTATTTGCTGCTGCGGGTATGCCACCCATGAATGGGTTTGTGTCAAAATTATTGATTTATGAATCCACATATCAGCTGAATCCCATTCTTGCTATCGTTGCGATACTTACAAGTATTATGATTCTTGCGGTCTTTGTCAAGGTATTTCATTCGGTATTCTTGGGCCCTGAACAAAAAAGTCTGAAAGAGGTAAAAGAAGTGCCCAAACCGATGCTCATCGCTATGGGCATTATTGCCTGTATCATTATCTTCTTTGGACTGTTTCCTGAATTTGTTATCAGTAATCTCGTGGAACCCGCAACAACGGCCATATTGAATCATACGCAATACATTGGTGCAGTATTAGGAGGCATCTAGGATGGTATCAGTTGAAGCGTTACTTGAATCATTACAAACCGGGAGTGGATTTTGGAATCCGATTATCTGGGGACTTGCCATTGTCATTGCCTTTTTCATTGTCTACATTCTAAGAGGGCAGGGAAACAAAAAATACAAAACACAGACAGAACAAACAAAATCATTCCTGTCGGGAAATCCCGAATATGAAAAAGAACAGATGCATGTCAAAGGGAGCAATGTCTACTGGGGATTTACGGAAGTGATGAGAGGGGTATATGACCTTCTCAAAAAGATGCATACGGGAAATGCAAGTGACTATGTCATGTGGTTTGTGGTCATTATGGGAGTGCTCTTTATCTTGGTGGTGATGCTCTAATGGAGATAGAAACTATCGTAACAACAGCGGCACTCGTTATTTTTGGAACCATTGGTGTTGCACTCTTTGGTATCGTCTTTGGATTGTTCTATAAGGGTGTTGATCGAAAGCTATCTGCACACATGCAGGGAAGAATCGGCCCACCAATTCGACAGCCATTCCGTGATGTGGTGAAATTATTTACCAAAGAAAACATTGTTCCAGAAAATGCCATTCCGTGGGTGTTTCATCTCGCACCACTCATGGGGCTGGTCGCAACCATTTCGATTTTGCTGTACTTACCCTTAGGGGGTTTTGAACCGCTACTTGCCACAAAAGGAGATTTAATTCTTATCCTCTACCTACTGATTATTCCTTCGCTTGCCATGGTTATAGGAGGGTTTTCTGCAGGATCTCCCTATGCAACCGTTGGTGCACAGCGAGAAATGGCCACCATGATTGCGTATGAATTTCCGCTTGCCATTATCATCATTAGTATTGCCTGGAGATTGAGTTACCATGGCGCAGCAAACCCCTTTGCCGTATCAACTATTGCCAGCATTCCAGTATGGGGTGTTGTCGGTCCATTGGGATTCATAGGCTTAATCTTATTGGTATTGGTTCTTCTTATTGTCACTCCTGCCGAACTGTCAAAAATTCCGTTTGATTCTCCTGAAGCAGAAACAGAAATTGGTGGTGGACTCTTGGTTGAATATTCGGGACGAAATCTTGCCATGTTTTATCTGACTGATGGGGTGAAAACGCTTGTCTTATCCTCGTTAATCGTAGCGCTATTTTTCCCGTACAATCTCTCTCCGTTATTGGGATTGCAGAGTTATCCAGCATATGCCGTTGATATCGTCTTTTATTTGGTAAAAATCCTGCTGGTCATTCTCTTCTCTGTTACCTTGATACGTGTTGCTGTTGCTCGATTGAAAATTGATCAAATCGTGTATACATATTGGGTACCGCTTACGCTCATAGCACTAATCGGGCTAATATGTGTTATGTGGGATAGCTATACTATTCAGGAGTTCGGACTACAACCCGTTCTTTCGATGCTGGGGCTAGTCTAAATACTTGGATATCATAATGCTCTTAAAGCCATCCAATATTCAAAAGAACGGAGCGGCGGATGAAACAGTATTCAAAAGCAGATATATCTTTTTCTTTTCTCTTTCTCATTATCCCTATCATTTTTGTGAGTATCGGAGTGTTGTTCTTTCCCTATAAACCAATTTATTTTGTTCAACGGTTTCAAGAGCCTGATTTACTGTTACAGACAATCGTTCTTTTTGGGGGTTTATGCTGTTTATTAGTTGGATTTCTTTGGGATAAAAAGAACACAGGTAATTATCTAAAAATTGCAGGATGGATCGGTTTTTCCTTTTTTTGGGCTACCAAAACGAATGAATTATACTATGGAGAGGGCGAGGATGTTGTCAATGCATTTCTCTGTATCGCAGGAATCTTCTTGCTCTGTTATCTAGCATATCATGAGTGGTTAACCGCAAGAGGGAAAAAACGCGTTCAATGTTTGAATTGGGCCGCTGGTGTAGCAGCCATTGCAGGCCTTATCTATTTTGTCGTTGAACTGACGCCGTTAGCGAATTGGCTTATTGAAGTAGTTACTGCTCATAGTGCAACTGTTTTAAATCTCATTATAGGAAATATCGAAGTTGAGGGAAGTGGCATTTTTTATAACGGAGAATATGTAGTAAACATCATCTTTGCATGCACCGCAATACAATCAATTGTTATCTTTGTTGGTGGCATTCTTCCCCTTACACAAGTCGCATGGAAGCGAAAGGCATATGGATTACTCATCACCGTCGTTCCCATCTATTTTCTCAATCTTATCCGCAATGCATTAATTGCATTCCTTGTCAAAGATAACCCGGACATGTTTTTTATGGCCCATAACGTCATTGGCAAAGGATTGAGTTTAGTTGCCCTAGTGCTCTTGCTCTTGATCGTTTCCAAACTGATACCAGAGCTCTTCGATGAAATTATTTGTCTTTCTGATTTACCAAAAAGGAACGGGCCACTTGAACACCAGCTTAAGAAGGTATGGAGAAAATCGTAATATGAACCTTGCACAAGGATCACACACATGGATTCTTATACCGTTTATCCTTGGGTTGCTTTTGCTAGTGGTGTCGTTTTTGTTACCGAACGCAACTCTTGCTAGCATCACCGCATTGTTTTCATGTATCCTGTTACTTCTTGCGGTTCTGTTTCTTTTCTTTTTCAGAGATCCAGAAAGAACAATTGGAAAAGGAATTGTGGCACCTGCGGATGGGAGAATTAGAGCAATCACTACAACGACAGAACATAATCGCTCTTACACCTGCATTTCAACATTTATGAATATCCATAATGTGCATGTCAATCGAATGCCTCTCGATGGTACGATCAAAAACATGACCCATGTCCCTGGCGGTCACCTGCCCGCATTCACCAAAGAATCTGAGAAAAATGAACGCGTTATCATTACTCTAGATACGTCAATTGGTACCGTAAAGGTAGCGCAAATTGCAGGAACCATAGCACGCCGGATCGTACCTTATATAAAAAAAGGAGAGCTGCTAGAAAAGGGGAAGCGAATTGGTCTTATCCGTCTGGGATCCCGGGTCGACATCTATATACCATCAAAGGCGATTAAACAATTATCTGTCAAAAAGAATGATCGAGTTCTTGCAGGAGAAGATACCCTTGCCCAAATCAATGCTTAACCTCCTTTCCATTGCTGATGGAATAAGTTTACTTAAAGCATTGTTCGGTTTTTTTTCTATTATCCTAGTGGTTTTAGGTGAGGTGCATTGGTCATTTTCGTTTATTCTGCTGGCCATACTCATCGATGGTGTCGATGGCATGATTGCCCGGAGGACTAAACAAGGAGAGTTAGGAGAATATTTTGAAGCGATGTCTGATATGGCTGCCCTTGGTATTGCCCCTGCGTTGTTTATCTTTACTTTCTATTATGCAAAAGTTTCCTACTGCCCTTACTATACAATTTACCTTCTTATTGCATTGATCGTCTTTCTTTCATGCAGCATGATCCGTCTTACTGCCTTTCATCGTATGAAGCATAAGAAATATTTTATTGGTCTGCCTGTCACTGCCGGAGCTATATTGATTATGGTACCTGCTTTTCTTGAAGTTGGCTTTTTCTACCTTTTGGCAATTGTATTAGTCGTTTCTGTTGCATCAATTGCATCAGCACCCTTTCCAAAACCGGGACTAAAAATCAATGGTGCCGCCGCGATTCTTATTATTATTTCTGTACTCGCCGGAAAGTTCTATGGTGGCATTGGACCCATTGTATTATTCATTGCCATTATGTGCTACGCAATTGCTGGACCGCTGTACTTACAGAAAAAGGGTGTATAGGCATCTGCAACTGAAGATAACGTATATTTTTTTTCGAAAGAGTGCAATAAAAACATTTCTAAACGAAAAATGCATTACATGTCGCTGTTTATGGACGATATACCAAAAATTGGCATTACTGGGATGCCGAGCGTTGGAAAAACACAAACGCTAATTAAAATCATCGAATTTCTTGAAAAACATGGGTATGCCCTAGGTGGTATGGTCACCGAGCCCATCATTGAAAAGAAAAAACGTGTGGGGTTTACCGTTCGAGATTGGCAAACAGGAGCAAAGGAAGTATTTGCCCATATCGACTATGACACCAAAGAAAAAGTCGGTAAATATGGAGTAGACCTTCCTGCTCTCGAACGCGTGGGTGTACCCGCCATTGAAAAAGCAATTGCTGATGAAGAAATCAATATCATCATTATCGACGAAATTGGTAAAATGGAAATGCTTTCTGAGCGTTTTTGTGAAATGGTGATTGAAGCGCTTGATTCAGATAAGCCAATCATGGTCACGCTACATAAAAAGTCACGAACTCCATTGCTTCAAGATGTACGGCGACGTGACGATATCCGCATTTTAGAAGTCACGCCAGTCAATAGAAATCTCCTTCCATACAAAATTGAAAAAATCTTGGAAGAAAAGTTGCCACCGTTATTTTAATATGAAGACCAAAGTCACCCAAATTACTGAAGGAAATACAAGCGTTTTTGTTATTTCTTCCAAACAAGAAACAAAAGGACCAGGTACAAAAGAAAAGGTTCCGTTTTACAACCCTTCGATGGTGCTTAATAGAGACCTTTCTGTTCTCGTGGCACAAAAGATACTTAACGACAGTAAAAAACGTATTCATTTGCTAGATGGATTGGCGGCATCAGGCATTCGTGGCATACGATTTGCCCATGAGCTTGAAGGCGATTTTTACGTAACCGTGAATGATTGGAACGATGATGCGTATCGTCTTATCAGAAAAAATGCAAAACAATATGCGTTTCCACATCTGATGACAACAAAAAAAAATCTCCAGTTATTGTTAACCGAAGAACAATTTGAGTATATTGATATTGACCCATTTGGGTCGCCTGTATATTTTTTAGATGCGGCAATGAGAAGTATTCGTCATAACGGTATAATTGCCTGTACGGCAACTGATACCGCTACGCTATGTGGTGTGTATCCAAAGGTATGTCGACGACGGTATAATGCACAACCACTCCATACACCTTGTATGAAGGAAATTGGACTGCGGATTCTTCTTGGAGTTCTCTGTCGGGAAGCAGCAAAACATAAAAAGGGAATCGCTCCCCTATTATGCTATACAACTGATCATTATAGCCGACTCTACATCACCGTACACCAAGGAGCGTCTGCAGCAAATACCGCAGTAAACCATGTTTCTTCCATCTCATCAAAAACAATTGATGAATTTTATACAGAGTCAGAAAGCATGGTTGGGCCTCTGTGGTTAGGTTCCATCCAACAGAGACGGTTCATTCAAGAAGTGCGCGATATTCTCTTTAAAAAGCAGGTCCAAACAAAACATGAACTCATCAAATTGCTTGATATTCTGGAAGAGGAGGCAACCGCCCCTCCGTTCTTTTATGATGTAGATAAGATAGCATCGGTACTGAAGTGCCCTCCTCTAAAGCGAGAAACGTTATTTACTCGTTTACGACAAAAAGGGTACGTTGTTTCTCGAACACATTGCACGCCTGTAGGGTTTAAAACAAATGCACCTATCAAAGAGATACGAGGAAGTTTTATACGGAACTAGTGAGAATTTGTTTTCTCATAATCACGCGAAGAATGCTATACACAACAGTACAGGTAATGAGTAATTGGATTGCCATACAGATGATTTCTTGAATGATATCTGCCCAGGGTCCTCGCTCTTCAAATGCACCAGGATAGGACTCTCTGACAATCACACAACCAAGCGCTGATGAAAGCATATGGTCTCCCTGCTGGAACGAGGTCTCATCGAAAAGATGGAATTCCACCGGTTCAATGTACGGATCAGCCTCAGACATCACCCAATGCGCTGCTTCGTGAATAGGAGTAGTAATAATAATCATACTAAAGACAATTACACATCCGATCACGATGATAGGAAAAGTAGACTTATGTCCCCCAAATGATTTCATTCGGTTTTAAAATATAGTTTTTATATAAATATCTTCTTATTATAATAAATTTAGTGAAAAAAGGGAAAATATCTAAAATACTAGAGCGTATATACCTCTCGTAAAATGGGGGATTAACAGCTACCAGCTATACCTAATATGTGATGAGTATGGGAGAGAAACTGCGTGTAGGGGTCTTGGCATCAGGTAGCGGCACTGATCTGCAAAGCATCATTGATGCATCCGAAAAGGGTATGATTGATGCACAGGTAGTTGTAGTTATCAGTGACAATGCTGAGGCGTATGCCCTACAGCGCGCAAAGAAGCATACTATCTCTGCCTATTTTGTAAATCCGAAGGGAATAACAAAAGAAGAACACGAACGACAAATTGATGCATATTTAACGAAACATAACGTAGGATTGGTAGTAGGCGCAGGATATATGCGTGTTCTCTCCCCCTCATTTGTCAAGAAGTGGTATGGAAAACTGATTAATATTCATCCTGCCCTTCTTCCTTCTTTTAAAGGAGCAAATGGCCAAGGTGACGCCCTTGATTATGGAGTGAAAATCTCTGGTTGCACCACCCATTTTATGGATGAGCAGACTGATCATGGCCCTATTATCTTACAAGCAGCTGTAAAAGTCATGCCTGATGATAATCGTGAGACCCTCGCACAACGGATTCTTGCGGTTGAGCATCAGATTCTGCCGAGAACCATTGACTTATTTGCCCAAGGAAAACTTACTATTCAAGCAAGAAAGGTACACATTAAACCAGGTGATTCTTGGAAGGAAAAACACGGCCACATTGTTGATGTTCTTTACTCGGAAGGATACTAACAGACCATGAATTACAAAGAGGCACTTGACTGGTTAAATGCGTTTGAACCGTTTGGTATGAAGTTAGGATTAGAACGCATTACTCGTCTTTGTAAACGATTAAATAATCCACAACAGACATATCGAACCATCCATGTTGGCGGGACCAATGGAAAGGGGTCAGTATGCACTATCATTGCCTCCATCCTTTCACAGAGTGGGTACACGGTAGGGTTGTATCGTTCTCCGCACTTGCAACGATTTTCAGAGCGGATAGTTGTAAACGGGGAAGAGATTTCTCAGCAGGATGTTGGCCAGACAATCAGCCAACTAAAACCTCTTGTTGAAGAAATGACCAACGCAGGAGAAACTCCAACCTATTTTGAGATTGTTACCGCAATGGCATTTCTGTATTTTCAAAACAAAAACGTTGATATTGCCGTTATTGAAGTAGGGTTGGGAGGACAATTTGATGCCACCAACATCGTTACTCCTCTCCTCAGCATCATTACAAATATTTCCCTCGAACACCAAGAAAATCTTGGTGACACCGTTGAAAAGATTGCGTTTGAAAAGGCAGGCATCATCAAAAAGAACATTCCCATCATTACTGCGGCAGAAGGAGGCGCATTATCTGTTATTGCTGACGTGGCAAAAGAAAAACATGCACCGTTAACCGTTGTTACCCCGAAAATGTGGAAACGAAGCAAGAGTGATGTATCAGGCCAGGAATTACACATTACTGGAGTATTAAAGGAGTATGTAGTAAAAACATCGCTAATGGGGCAATATCAAGGGGAAAATGTTTCATTAGTATTAGCGGCAATAGAGCAGCTACAGATGAGTGGAACCTATATTACAGATGGGGGCATCAACGAAGGAATAGAAAAAGTAACACACCCAGGAAGGATGGAGATTCTCGGCACTGAACCGTTAGTGATCCTAGATGGTGCTCACACCGTCGCAGGCATATCTGCATTGAAAGAAACCATAGAAAACGATGTTATCTATAATCGCTTGATTCTGATAATGGGCATTCTGATAGACAAAAAAATTGAAGAAATGCTCAACATCATCGCGCCATTGACAGATGTAATTGTGGTTACCAGATCAAAGCATACACGAGCATGTGATCCCAGGAAACTCAAAGAAATAATAGAACAGACAGATGCAGCAAAAGAGGTTGTTATTAAAGAAAAAGTAGCTGATGCTGTTCAATATGCGAAGACAAGGGCAAAAAAAGGAGATCTTATTTGTATTACAGGTTCATTATTTACTGTTGGGGAAGCAAGAGATTTTTTTGAAGAGTGTTGAAAAATATTAATACGGTCCATGCGGTTTACAAAATGGTGACGGGATGCAGATAGATTATAAACAAAGGCATATTGAAACCGAGAAATGGTTCTATCAGAACATGAATAGAAGGAAAACCGTTCTATTAACAGCAGTAATTGTTGGAGCGGGATTGTTCTTTCTTTATATTCAATATTGGGCAATAGGCCCTCAAAGCCCTGTTGAGTTATGGGTATGGACACTGATTGTAGGCGTGTTGTTTTTTGCTCTAATATTGATTGGATCTTCTGTGTTTGAACATGAAAGGAAAAAATACACCAAGCAGTAGACTGTTTTCCTCCAAAAATGTTAATATAACCAAATCGATAGCTTGAACTCATGTTTGAACATCGAAGTGAAAAAGAACTTATTGTCATCTATGCCATTATTGCACTTCTGGTCACGTTTGCGTTAGGGGCGTTCCATTATTATACCTGGAGTGGTGTGTTCCGAGATCCGATTATGTTGATTATCATGGGGAATATCGAGTTTTTTGTAATCTTTTATATCTTATACCTCCCCATTAAAGTTAAAAGAGCGAGGGAGAAACAAGAGAAGTCAAAGAAGAAATGACGGGCAAATATTTGATATAGAAAAACCGTATTCTGTGTGTTTGTGACCGACCATAATCCTCATATTATTGATATACACACCCTGCATGACGCAAGACAAGCAATACTTGGCATTGGGAGTGATCCTCATAGTATCGACATCATGGCACCAAAAGCTATTTTAAAAGTGATCAAACTAGAACACGTTGTGCTTCAAGACGCCATTATCATCAAGCAAGATATGCTTTCCCTCGGTGGAGAAGTAGCTGTTCCGAAAAAGACCTTTGAATTACATGAGAAAACAGGAGACATTCTTATCATGGGCACACTCGCTCAATTACAAACACTGGTGGAAAAACTCAAGCGACATTATCCTCGGCTCCGTACCATTGCAGACGAAATCGATCGTGTGTTGAAGGATGTGAGATGATCTCATTAACCATTGGGAAAAAAACATTTAGACTGGAAAAACGACCACTGGTTATGGGTATTTTGAATCTTACACCAGATTCTTTTGCTGATGGTGGACGCTATATGTCAATAGAACAAGCTGTCAACCATGCTCTCGCAATGGAACAGCATGGTGCAGACATTATCGACATTGGTGGCGAATCGACACGACCCGGTGCAATGAAGGTCTCGACAGACGAAGAGATGAAACGGGTTATGCCGGTCATCAAAGAACTAGTTGACAAGGCGAGTATTCCTCTTTCCATTGACACCTACAACGCAGATGTCGCCATGAAGGCACTGGATCTTGGTGTTGCCATGGTCAATGACATCACTGCGTTACAGGGCGATACAAAACTAGTCAATATTGTCGCTGAATACAACGTTCCCGTTTGTCTGATGCATATGAAGGGAAATCCGCGCGATATGCAAAAACATCCTACCTATACCAACGTGGTACGCGAGATACGATCCTTTCTGAAAGAACGGGCAGACTATGCCTTGTTCCATGACATCAAAAAGGAAAACATTATTGTTGATCCTGGCCTTGGATTTGGAAAAAGAACAGGAAGAGGAATTGAGGATAATTGTGAAATCCTACGGCGCCTCTCTGAATTAAAAACACTTGGATATCCGCTGATGATTGGTGCATCTCGAAAAACGTTTATCGGCAATGTGTGTGGCGAAAAAGCGCCTTTGCCTGTTTCCGAACGCTTAGAAGGAAGTCTGGCAGCAGCAAGTATTGCATTACTGAACGGTGCCGATATCATCCGGGTGCATGATGTCAAAGAAACACGGCGGGTTGTTGACTTCATGACCTTCATAAGAGGATAAAGAAGATCTGTCGCAAACGCTTTTTACCAGCCATGGGATTCTGACCGTGTGAAAAAGGATCTCGCAGAAGAAGTCAAACAGCTGAATAAACGCATCAGTGAACTTGAAAAAATGTTGAGTACACTGATGAAGCCACTGCGAGACGTTAGTAAAACCACCCAGAATTACATGAAACTTGCTGGTCTTTTATTAGACCACGGTGGACTAACTCCAGATCTCATCCTTCCCGAGGTGAAAGACCCCATCTCTCAGCAAATTGTTCGAGTGTTACTTGATCGTAATCAACTGAATGTATCCCAAATCACAGAATTGGCGCGCAGTAAACGGGGAACGGCATCACGTCGCATTGTACGTGAACGGCTGAGAGAATTGCAAGAAAAAGACATTGTACAGGCGAAACAGCAAGGAACACGACAGGTGTATAGTCTAACAGAAAAGGTGATCAAAAAGTGGTCACAAATGCTCGGTTTTACTATATGATCTGACCGCCCTACCATGGTCATAGAACAAAAATGGAGGAATATGAAATATGAATAAACATGAAGGAACGCCAGACCCAGAAAAAATAAAAGAAATCTTAGACGTTGTGGGAGAAAAAATCCCTGGATTACTCAAAGAGTTGAGCTCGTTGCTCTACGGGCCAAAAAGCGCCAAGCAGTATGCAGAGGCTGCTGCAATATTCTACAAAGAATTGAAAAGTGCAGGCATGACTGATGAGCAGGCCTTTGAGCTCACCCGACAGTATATGTCAACGCTTAATCTGGGGAAGATGATGGGTAACATTGGACATCATGAACACCACGATTAATCTACCTCTTTGCGAGATGACGTTATGAATAGTAGTCATGAGGAAGTAAGGAACGGTGACCCTGCCAAATGGATTGGCATGGCTATCACTGTCCTTCCTTCTTTGGTCCTTAAATCAGGTGTATCGTTTCTGCGGTTTAAGCGACAGGCAAAGAAGGCAGGAAGGGTCTTTCGAAAAGAATTAATCAACCAAGGAATGGACAAAAAAGTGGCTGATGAGCTCACTGAGGAATATGTAAGAGGGAGTGAGTTGTTTAAAACATTGATGCAGTCTCGTCAATCATAACTAGTGGATGATCCTTCCATCCATTCATTTTTACATAAGAACAAAAAGGAAAAAAGAATCCAACGATTTACTCGTTGGATGTAATGTCTTTTTTATTTTCTTCCTCTTTTTCTTTATGATAGTAGGCTGCTTCTCCTTTCGGATGATGATCAAACTCATGACCATGCTTGATGCCCCAAGGAGCCCATGATGCACCCAAAATGCCGCCAGTAGCTAGAATTGCGACGATAAAGATGGCCAGATTTTGATAGATGCTGAAGGGTTCAGCAAAAAACCAGAACCAACAAATCAAAAAGATGAACAACACTGTTGCAATGATCGCTGATGCATACACACGGGTTTTAAATCCTTTTGTTTGCCACATCGCTTCTTCTTTTCTGGTTCGATATCGTACTCCCCAAATGGTCCATGGGATGCCTAAAATTGCCCCGACCAACAGAATGGAGAGTAAAAAGATTGCTACATTCTTTTCCCAAGGGAATTGCTCTGCATAAAAAAAGAGCCAGAGCACTAAAAAGATCAACCATCCGACACCAGCAAGTATCGAAAGTGATACTCGCCATCCGAAGCCTGGATGCTGGGTCATTTCTTTCTCATATTCACTCATACTCGTTCCCCCCTACAATGTTGCCTAGTACTGCTCAGCCCCTATATAAAAGATATCTCTATAGATGCTATATGAGGGTGGAAAAACACATTAAGTATAACAGGATTCTTGGATTGGAGATTTCCTATGCACAATCCAGTGTGTCCGCTTGATTATCGATATGGACGAGAAGAGTTGAAAACAATTTTTGATGAGCGTCAGCGGCTGCAGTATCTCTTAGACGTTGAAGCAGCGCTTGCCCGTGCTCATGCAAAAGTGGGAAATATTTCTGAAAAACATGCAAAAGAGATCACTAAAAAAGCATCGGTATTGTTTGTAAAACTAGAGCGAGTGAAAAAAATTGAAAAAGAAACAAAACACGACATTATGGCTGTTACTCGTGCACTTGCTGAACAATGTGAGGGTGATGCAGGAAAATATATTCATCTTGGTGCCACCAGTTATGACATTGTAGATACTGCAAATGCATTGCAATTTGCTGCAGCAACAGGCTATCTTTCTTCAGTACTCAAAGACCTTCGGAGGACATTAGTTGGTCTTGCGAAAAAATACAAAAAAACAGTCATGCTTGGACGAACCCACGGCCAGCATACTATCCCCATTACCTTTGGTCTTAAAATGGCAGGCTATGCCATGGAAGTTGATCGGCATTTAGAGCGTATGCATGAATGTAAGAGTCGGTTGTTGGTTGGAAAGCTTTCTGGTGCGGTTGGTACAGGGGCAGCACTTGGAAAACAAGCGCTCAAAACACAAGACCATATGCTGAGAGAACTCAAACTTGGCGTAGAAGATGTCTCCACGCAGATTGTCTGTCGAGATCGCTATAATGAACTCCTTGGATGTTTGTGCAACATAGTTACCAGCATGGAGAAGTTCGCCACTGAAATTCGTAACCTTCAGCGAGATGAAATTGGCGAGGTTGCTGAATCGTTTGAAGTAAAAAAACAAGTCGGTTCATCTACGATGCCTCACAAACGAAATCCGATTACCTGTGAGCAAATCTGTGGGCTAGCTCGTGTTGTTCGCGGCTTTATTGCTCCTACCTACGAAAATGCTATTCAATGGCATGAGCGAGACCTCTGTAATTCGTCAGCAGAACGGTTCATTATTCCTCATTCCTTAATTCTCACGGATTGGGTTGTGTATCAAACCAATGATGTGTTTAAGAATCTGAAGGTTTTTCCAGAGAGAATGAAGCAAAATATGGCTATTTCCAAAGGCCTTCCTATGGCAGAATCCTTGATGACTACCCTTATTGCGAAGGGCATGGGTCGGGGAGATGCTCATGAGCTGATGAGAACACTATCCCTACAGGCAGCAAAGCAGAATAAAACCCTCAAAGAAGTGTTTGTTATCGAGAACGAAAAGAAAAAACTACTCAGTGCAAAAGAAATTGAGAAGGCGTTAGACCCCAAACAATATCTCGGTGCCACCGAGCAAATCGTCGATCGAGTTATTACAAAATTAGAGAGATAGGATAGCATGGACAAGATTGCACAATTAACTGCAAATACGGAAGAAATCGTAACCATCCAAGAACTACAAGATGTGGTAAAAAAACAAAAACCCCGCGCATATATTGGATTTGAACCTTCGGGAACGGTTCATCTTGGATGGAAAATTTGTACCAATAAGATTAATGATTTTCTTGCTAGTGGCTTTGATGTCACCATCCTTCTTGCTGATTGGCATGCATACATTAATGATAAACTGGGAGGAGATCTTGAAAAAATAAAACTGTGCGGCAAATATATGGAGGATTGTTTTGCTGCCATGGGTGTTGACAAAAGTAAAGTTACCTTTGTGTATGCAAGTGACTACGTCAATGACCCCCAGTATTGGGAATTGGTACTGAGAACAGCAAAAGCATCAACTGTTGCTCGAGTAAAACGAGCATTGGATATTATGGGTAGGGGGGAAGAAGAGGCAGAAAAGGATCTGTCTAAGCTCTTTTATCCTGCCATGCAAGTATCAGACATTTTTTATCTTAATCTGGATGTTGCCTATGGAGGAATGGACCAACGTCATGCACATATGCTTGCTAGAGATGTGGCAAAGAAGTTGAACCGAAAGCCGCCTGTTGCTCTTCATACTCCGTTATTGACAGGACTCCAAGCAGGCGGTCGAATGAATCCTTTAGAAGTAAAAATGAGTAAAAGCAAGCCAGATTCCATGATTTCCATTCACGATAATCCTGAAAATGTACAGAGTAAAATGAAAAAAGCGTATTGTCCTGAAAAACAAGTGGATGGAAATCCTGTGCTTGAAATTTGTAAGTTTGTTATTTTTCCTGAACTAAAAGAAAAAGTGTTTTTGATAGCACGACCAGAAAAATTTGGGGGGAATCTCAAATTTGAATCATATAGTGCATTAGAGCAAGCCTTTAAAGAGGGGTTGCATCCATTGGATTTGAAAAATGCAGCAGCCCAGTACATCAACGAAATTCTTGAACCTGTTCATGCTTATTTTGAAAAACATCCTGATAACTATCAACAAATCAAAAAAGCAGGCATTATTCAATAACCAAGCATCTTGAAGATCAAGAGATTTTACATACAGATATTTTTAAATAGTCAAAATGGGATATACGTATTAACACGTATTAAAACGTGTATGGATGTGTAGCTATGGGAAAAGGAATAACCATCGGATTATTACTGCTTGTTACAGGAATAGTTATATGGATAGCATACGGACTCTATATTGGGTTTGATGAAATACTGAGCGCTTTAAATCTTGTCACGGGGGCAGTCTCAGGGTTGATTATCCTTGGTATTGTCGTCCTTATTGTCTCCGTTGTCATCGAACAACGCAAAGATACAAAAGAAATAGAAAGCAAACTCAAGAAGGAGGATTTGGAACCATGATTATCGTGAACACTGATTTTGTGGCAGGAAAAGAAGTAAAAGAAACGCTGGGTCTTGTGAGGGGAAACACCATACAAGCAAAAAGTATTGGTAAGGATATTAAAGCTGGATTTCGTCATATGGCTGGCGGTGAAATTAAGGAATACACACAGATGCTTGCTGAATCACGAGAAATCGCTCTTATGCGAATGGAAGAAAAAGCAAAGAAAATGGGTGCAGATGCCGTAATCAATCTTCGGTTCATGACCTCGTCGATTATGGGCGGTGCCGCAGAAATTCTTGCCTATGGTACTGCAGTAATATTGAAGTAGATACCATGACTACGGCGAATACTATCATGATTATTGTAGGGGCAATTGTCGTACTCTTCGGTATTGGTGCTCTCTTTAACCCCAACATTGCACGATGGATTAACGCACCTGGCGGGGAACGAATTAAAGCACTGATCGCTTTACTTATTGGTGCCATTATTATTGCTGTAGGACTAATCTTTGAAATTCCGTCGGGAGGATAAGAAATGGTTAATGCGTGGTTATTACTCTCTGGCACCGGGATGATGCTTGTTGGGATACTGTTTCCTGTTTACTGGTGGAAAACACAAAAAGTCCCTGTTAAATATTTTGGCTATGGTGCCGTTCTCTGGATTCTTGCAATTGCCCCAAAAGTCATTCTGGATTTAACTATCACTCCATCCATGAACGCATATCTTGCAACCTATGGAACAGAAGTCTTAGTCATTGTGTCTGGGCTCTATGTGGGCCTACGAACCGGACTCTTTGAAAGTGGATTTACATATCTTGCAGCGCTAAAAACCAAACTTAAAAAGGTAACCTATAAACAAGCAATCGCTTTTGGACTGGGATTTGGTGGCTTTGAAGCATTTTCATTGGGAGCCTTATCGTTCATTAACATCTATGCCTTTGTGGTGTTACCAGAGGTGATAAATCAAGTACCAGCAGAGGTGCAAACAGTTCTCCTCCAACAATTGAATCAATCAACATGGGTGGTGCCTGCAGCAATCTTAGAGCGAGTCTTTATCATTTTTGTTCATGTCTTCTGTTCATTACTGGTTTTTTATGCATTGAAACAAGCCCAGAAAAAATATCTCTACTACTCCATCGGATACAAAACATTGGTTGATGCGCTTGTTCCTGCCTTACAAGTCTATGTAGGGACCATGACACTTACCAGTGTCTATCTGCTTGAATTGCCGTTTATTGCTTTGGGATTATTCTCACTGTTAGGCATCCGTTGGATACATCAATACTGGGGCGAATCCTAAAATGAAAAAAGTCACTATTACGCTTAACGACGATATCTGGGAGTGGTGGAAGGACAACTCATGGATTAATCTCTCACAACTTGCCGAAAGAGAATTGAAACGGCTGAAGGCATTAGAAGAACGTGTCTTAGGAACCTGCCCCGAATGTGGCAGCGAAAAACTCCGTTTTGACGGTAAAACGTATCGTTGTGCGAAATGTGGTTTTGAATATAGGTGAATATGTATGAAATTTTGTCCAAGATGTGGATCAAAAAATATTGGGTGGCCTCTGCCACACGATCGGCAAAAATGGGAATGCAAAGACTGTGGATATATCGGTGCATTCATCATTGAAGATGGTGAAATAGCAGACGAACTACGGAAAGAATATCTTAAAAACAAGGAAAAGATACAGGACTGAGTGGGGAGACTATGCTCGTTACCACAACAGAGACATTACCAGGCCGAGAAGTAAAAGAGGTGCTCGGTATTGTCTTTGGTAGTTGTGTACAAATGAAACATTTAGGAAAAGATCTGCGCGCCATGGGAAGAAATATTATTGGTGGGGAATCAAAATCCTATACTGAACTGATGGAAGAATCACGGAGAGTGGCGATGCAGCGTATGATCGATGATGCAAAAAAAATAGACGCTGATGCCATCATTGGTATGCGCTATGCGACTGCACAAACCATGGCAGGCGCCGCAGAACTGATTGCATTTGGAACAGCAGTAAAAACACAATAAAAAGAGGGGGAGAACATGGTTGCTATTAAAGTAAAAAACCTGGTAAAACATTATGGAGAAACGCAGGCAGTGAAAGGCATATCATTTACCGTAAATAAAGGAGAAATTTTTGGACTCATTGGCCCTAATGGTGCAGGGAAAACAACGGCACTACGTGTAATTTCTACCCTTCTCCAAATCACTGACGGATCAGTAGAAATTCTCGGGTTTGATGTGAAAAGACAACCAGCAGAGATTCGAAAACTGATCAGTTATCTTCCTGAGGATGCCGGAGCCTATAAAAATCTCACGGGGCGAGCTTATCTTCGTTTTATTGCCAACTTTTTCCACGACATCCCAACAGATGAGATGGTAGCAAAAGGAATAGAGATTGCTGATCTTGGGGATCGAATCGATGATAAGGTTGATACCTATAGTAAAGGAATGAAACGACGTTTGCTTGTTGGCAGAGCATTGATGATTAATCCAAGACTTGCTATTCTTGACGAGCCTACCTCCGGTCTTGATGTGATCAACGCCCAAGAGATCAGGAAAATTGTAAAAAGTACGGCGAAAGATGGAACCGCAGTCCTTCTTTCTTCACACAATATGCTAGAGGTGGAGTACCTCTGTGATCGCATTGCGCTCATTGCCGAGGGGAAAATTGTTGAAGAGGGTAAACCAAAAGCATTGATGCAAAAATATCATGTCAACAATATTGAAGAAGTCTTTGTGCAGGTGGTAAAATGAGTTCGCTAGGAAATATTATTAAAAAAGAGTTACGGGAGCTGCTCACCTTATCGGCAATCCTTCCCATCATTCTCCTTGCGATTGTGTTTGGTTCGATTGGGAACTCCATGGAAGGTATCCAAGAAGAATTCACCGAACCACCGGTTTTAGGTTACATCAACGAGGATGAAGGAAATCTCTCCCATGTTGCAATATCATTTTTAGAAACAAATGCAGAGGTCGTATTTAATTCAACAGAGATCACAGATAAACAACAAGGATTGGACTATGTCAAACAAAAAGATGGGGTGGCATTACTGGTTATTTCCCAGAATTTTACCTCAAATATCCTTAATGAGACACAGGGAGAGATCCAAATCTATTGGATTATGAAAGGAGCCGGTATTCTAGATTCCATATCTTCTGGAATTGTGGAATCGAATCTGGATCTTATCAACAGGGCGATAGCACAGGCGCTTATTGAGGAGAATACTACCGTGAATGCCACGATTGCTCTCTCACCGACATCTCGGATAGATACCACCTATTTCAAGAATAGAGTAATTGGGTTATCGCCAGGAACAATTACAGGGATGTTGTCATCTCAATCAACCTTTATCCCTATTATCATTATGATGTTGATTATCTTTGCCGGGCAGATGATTATTTCATCCATGGCTCTTGAAAAAGAAAATAAGACCTTGGAAACGCTGCTCACTTTACCTGTAAAACGAACCAGTATTGTGACTGGGAAAATTGCTGCAAGTGCATTCATCGGTCTGCTTTTTGCTGTTATTTACATGATAGGAATGAGTTATTATTTCCAAGGGTTTCAGTTCACTGAAGGGATTAATCTTGCCGAGTATGGCCTTGTGTTGACCTCCCAAGATTTTCTGTTAATAGGGATTTCTTTGTTTATCACGCTCATCGCCGCGCTTGCTCTCTGCATGTTACTGGGAACATTTGCAAAGAATTTCAAAAGTGGTCAAACATTGGTCTTCCCGGTAACGATGCTGGCGATGATTCCTATGTTTATTACCATGTTTATCGATTTTGACACCCTTCCGCTTGCCGCAAAAGCACTTGTCTTTGCGATACCGTTTTCTCATCCAATGATGGCGCCACGAGCACTCATATTCAATGATTACTTGTTAGTACTCAGTGGCATTGCTTACGTAGCTATCTTTGCAATAGTGACCATAGCTATTGTGGTGTGGATATTCAAAACAGATCGATTGCTTACTGGTAGCACTAAGAAAAAGCAAACCAAGGGGCTAGGGGCATTGTTTATGAAACGGCGATAGTGTCCTTGTTATATGCTCTATGCTCTTTACAGCAACCCACCTTTTTTGTAGATGGTACGCTGTGCTTGTGAAAAGGGTTTAATTTGGTATGTCTTCCCTTGTGTTTTGTCGATAAGCTCTCCAGTGGTGAAATCAACACAGAGTAGATCATGATTATTGATGTTCCCAATAAAGCCGGTACCAATGAGAATAGGTAATGCACTATTGATAGCGTTTCGCTCGTAAATAGCACCAAACGATTCTGCGATAATGGCACTTATGCCAAGTGATTTGAAACAATCTACGGCTTGTTGTCGGGAGCTGCCACAGCCAAAATTTTTTCCGGTGATGATGATATCTCCAGGATGAGCTTGTTGTGAAAAGTCTTCAAATCCTTTGAGATTGTCAAAGGTATATTGCCCCATTTCTTCCATATCTGTTATTGACAAATATCTATTATGATAAATCATATCAGTATCGATGTTGTCTTTATCGATAAGCCACGCCCGTCCCTCTACTTGTAACAAGGCATCACGATGTTGACGTGCTGATGGTGTTGGTGTTGTGGAGAGTAGTGTACTGGGGGGGTTTTTTGAGGTTGCCGGTATCTTATCTTTTGTAGTGATATATCCAGCAACCAGTGATGCTGCGACAGTCTCAGGGGATGCAAGGTAGATATCTCCCTTTCCTTGTTTGCCCATGTAATTACGATTTCCAGAAGAAACGGCAACTTCTCCTGCACCGGTTTGCCCAATTTGTCCTGCAGCACACCCTGCGCATCCTGCGGATCCTACCAATGCACCCGCATCTTTGAATATTTGTATCAATCCTTCATCCAAACACTGCTTCCATATTTTATCAGTTGATGGAACGATCTTAAGCACTCGCCCTGGTGCAATTTTTGGGCCTCGCAATATCGTAGCAACCGCTCGCATGTCTTCCATCCGACCATTGGTACACGAGCCGATAAAACCAGAGTCGACAGGTGTTTCTGCAACGTCGTTGATAGATACAACATCTTCGGGATGGCCGGGTCGAGCGATTAACGGTTGAAGGCCATCGATATCGACCTCAAACATCTGTTCGTATGATGCATTCTTGTCTGCATGCAAACCTCCTTTCGTAGGGACGAGAAGAATAATACCTCCCATTTCCGTTGCCATTGATGCAATGGTAATTTTTCCATCGAGTGATAATGAATCAACATACTCACCATACAACTCACCAGCATAGCCCAACAATCCATTGGCCCCAAAGACTTCAAGCATTCTGAGTACCACATCTTTAGGAGTTGTCAATGGCGAAGGCGTTCCGATAAGGGTAATTTTTACCGAAGGAGGAACCTTGAACCATACTTTTCCGTGTGCCCAAGCATGGGCAATATCTTTATCTCCCATTCCCTGGCCAAAGGCGCCAATAGCACCCAGAATATTGGCATGGGAGTCCGTAGACACGATTGTACCACCTGGCTTGGCAATGCCTTCATCAATGACGATGTGTGTTCCTATGCCAGCGTTAATGTCAAAAACCTTGATGTTGTGTTGCCGAGCAAACTGTCGACATATCTGTTGATTTGCTGCATATTTCTGATCACAACCGCCCGGATTGCAATCAAAAGTGAAAAAGGTCTTTGCAACATCATCAAGAGAAAGTCCATGTTCTTGAAGATTTTTTACCACATTTGCTCCGCCAAAATCTCGAGCGACGCGAACATCAATGTCAATATCGATAATGTTGCCAACGGTTACCTTTTCGGTAGCATGCTTTTCAAAAATCTTCTGAATCATGGTTTTACCCATACCTATGACCTCCTCTTTCTACGGAATATCTCGTTCCTTTGGGCCTGTATATTTGCAGTCAGCCTCAAACATCTTTCTCATCGGTTTTTCCTTGGTTTGCTCTTCATAGACCTGTGCGGTAAGACCAGCCACTCGGCCAAGTAAGAAAAATGCCTTTCCTAGTCTCCAATCAAACCCCATATCTGAAGATATGGCAGCAATAGCACCATCAACATTAATCGGCAATGCTCTTCCTGTTTGAGCCTGTAATTCTTTTTCGATAGCTTGTGAGAGTGCCAGGTGATCAGAAGCGATACCAAGGCCTTTTGCAAGAGAAAAGAGACGTGCTGTTCGAGGATCTGCCGTGTGAACACGATGACCAAACCCCAAGATACGTTTTTTCTGCGTTCTTGATTCTTGTATAAGAAGTTTTGCTACCTCATCAATCGAAAGATTTTCTTGTTTCATACGAGCAATGCCTTCTTGCAAGAACCGCGCACCTTTTTCGATTGCACCGCCATGGGCATCGCCTATGGACAAGATGCCTGCAGCGACTGCTGTGGATAATGGTACTCCTCCTGATGCCACCACTCTTGATGCCATTGCAGAAGGTGGTGTGACTCCGTGGTCAATACAAGCAGTTAGCATGGCATCCATCATACGCCCCTGTTCTTTTGAAGGCAATTCTCCTTTCAAAAGAAGATACACGACATGAGGATACGGTATTGTTCCAATGAGGTCTTCTTGCCTATACCCTTTGGTCACCAGATGATTCGGTTCTACCTTGGTAATATTGGTAGTCCATTTCATGTATTACACACCCTTTACTTTCCATATAATATCTAAGACCGTGCCATCAAACCATTTCGTCATTCCCACAATATCCTTGGTGAACTCTATGTGCTGTGGACCCCCAGTTGCTTGATAGGCACTCTCTTTCAATTCTTCAATAGGAACAAGAGGGATTGTTCCCTTCACTTTTTCTATCAAATCCTTTCGTTTTGGATTTATCGCAATTCCTTGATTTGTAACAATAGCATCAACGACATCACCTGGGGTCGTAACAGTCGTAACACGCTCTCGTACAATAGGATTGGTTTTTCGAAAAACAGGACAGGTAATAATAGACAATGATGCACCAGCTGCTGTATCCTGATGACCGCCAATTCCATGAAGTAATCGTCCATCACTATGCGTATTAACATTCACATTGAAACTGGTATCAACTTCTGTTGCACCAAGAACGACCGTGTCTAATCCATCAATGGTTCTGCCTTTTGACGTGGGATCCGCATAATGGCCAATATCTGCCGGTAACCCTAGATCCTCCTGTAAGAATTTAACAGAATAGGCGTCAAAGACTTGTGAGTAATAAATATTTTTTACCCGACCTGCTTTATAGATATCACAGATAAGTTGAGTAAGACCTCCAGTTGCTGTTGATGCGACAATATCCTTTTCCTCTAATCGATCACCAAGAAATTTCATAGCTGCAAGGGAAATACCGCCTGCACCAGATTGGAAGACCATGCCATCCTTGAGAATGCCTGCAGCATCCATAAGATCAACGCAGTCATGAGCGATTTTAAGTTTTTCAGGATTTCCAGTAACTTTGGTGGTGCCAGACATGATTTTTTTGGGATCGCCGATGTTGTCAACGTGAGCAACCACATCAACATAACGCTCTTGAATTTCCTGATAAGGGTTGGGATACTCAACAATCGTATCTGTAACAATGATAACATGATCTGCATGCATAACATCTACTTGTGAGTAGGAAATGGGGCCAAATGCACTCTCACCAACAATGCCCGTCGCATTGCCTCGCTCGTCAGCAGCACTGGCGGCGATCACGGCGATAGTTGGATGTAATTCTCCTTTTTTCACCGCTGCCCATCGACCACCATGGGAGCGAAGAATAACGGGGAAATCAAGAAGATGTTTTGACACATACGCTCCGACAGATCCATTGATGCTGCCCTCGATTCTATTCACCGTTCTGTCTTTAATAAAATCGATGACAGGTTCATGAATATTGAACATCGCAGTCTGCGCCATTCTGATATTTTTAACACCAAGTTCGCGTACTGCTTCAAGCGTCATGGTTATGACATAATCTCCTTCACGAAGTTGGTGATGAAACGAGAGGGTGTCGCCGTTTTTTAATCCGCATTGTTGTAAGGCATTTTTCAACGTCGTTACCTTGGATGTGTAGGTGTGTTTTTTGGCGCCAGCAAAGGGGGCAAATGTCCTTCCTTTAATGTTCGTTTCAATACGTCGCTTCACTGCATTCTCAACCGTCATGCTTCTACACCAATGACTTTCTAATCTCGAAATCAATAAAATCGCAATGATTAACAATTACTGCTTCGGGGCTTCGTTTTAGCTTATCTCCCTCGTGTGAATGGGCATAAATGATAAACACCACTTCATCAGGAAGACCAAGCTCTCTTGCAAGCAATGAACCTGAAACAGGGTGACGAAATTTTTCACCATATGCTCCTTTGACATAGCGGCCATCTTTTTTTACATATTCCAACAGCTTGCCGACATCATGAAGCAAGGCACCAGCAATTAAATAGTCGATATTTAGTGTTTCTTTCCGCTGGTCAGCAACAGCTTTTGCAAGATGAGTGACTCGTTTGGTATGATCAATCAGCCTGCCCGAATTATCGATAAGTAAGGTAAACGGAGCATCTTCAAGTTTGTGCCACTTTCCTCGATCGGCAGCCTCCTTCCAGACTGCTACTACCTTCTCTCTCAATTCAGTCTTTTTTATCCATGCTAGTTCAGATGCAAAACAGGTTTCTATGTCTCGTTTTTCCACCATACTCTGCCCCCTAAAATGCGTGTTCTGTAATCAATAGCACTATTATTAACATTCTCATTACAAGTATAAAGAAAAAAGAGAGGGAGTATGTTGTTTAGACTTGGGTTGTATGCACCGTTCGTTGCATCAGGCTGTTCAGAATTGTTGAATGCACGCCAACATACCCACCAACAGGTATCAAGATGGTATGCTTGGTCCAACCACTTTTATCGCCAATAAAATCACGTGATCTAACATTTATCGTGTATTTTCCACTTGTTTGCCACACGTGACTAACCATTACTTCTTCTCCAGAGGTATAAGGACCAAACCATCCAGTGTTAGTACCATCATCCCACGAAACATAGTATAGGACATCGTGGTCATTCGGATCTGCAGCGCTGATTGTAAATTCTATTTCTCCGAATCCAACCCCCGGGCCGGTAACGGTTGGTAGTGCTGGTGGCAAATTTTCGATAATGGAGATGGCAGAAACATCAGACCAATCGCTGGCGGCGCCCCACTGATCTCGTGCTTTCACGCGAACATTATAATCGCCCAACTGTTTCCACTCATGAGAGGCATATCCTGTTTCTCCTGATGGATACGGACCGACCCATCCGCTGGTACTACCGTCTCCCCAATCAAAGAGATAGTAGATGGATTCTTCTTCTGGATCGGTTGCAGTTGCGCTAAAGGTTGCTGATTGATTGATAACCCATTCTGGTGGACCTGTCGGAGCGGTAGGTGTCGAAGGTGCTTCACTAGGATGTGGTGTTTTTAATTGCTGAGCAGGATCTCCAAAGAGAAGACATCCTTGGATAATAGCCCGCCATGTTCCGTAGGAATAATCCCAATTAATGGTTGGCGCCATCATGTCTTTTGACCATGCTTGGCCCTTACCTAATTGCCAGTTTGTAAAGTCTCCAGAATTGTTTGCCATATCAAAGAAGTAATGCCAAAACATTTTTTGTTGAAAAGCGCTGCTTGAATTTGTGCAATACAGATTTCCCCATCCATAACAGGTATTGTAGACGCAAGCAAAGGCAAGTTCAGTGTCTGAATGGAAGAGCATAGAATGGAGAACGCCGTCTGGAGATGCGTCCATGTCCCCGCAGTGGCAGCCATAATCATGAATGAAAAATGGTTTTGTATTGGTATATTGACTTTCCCATGAACCCATTCCCACATCAAGAGACATTCCTGAATTCGCGTGGGCAATACCAGAGATCAAGGTCACTTGATCGTTGTTAATATCATTTCTCAGTCCAGCAATAGCTGCGGATTCGCTTCCTCCTTGCCAACCAGGGTTTGGCGGCTCGGCAGTCCATTTGACAGAAAGATCAAAGGAATTTTGGGCATTATTAAGATTCCAAGTTTCGAAACCAAATTGGAATCCTACCCATGAGGGAAATGGGCCATCATAGTGTGGATAGGGGCCAAGCCAATCATCAGTTCCTTTAATTGCGCTATAATCGATGAAATCATCACCCTGACATTGCCACGTAGTATCTCCTCCATAAAACGCTGCATTATCTAGATAATCTTCCTCTACGGAATCGGCGTAGTAGAAGCTCTTGGTCATCCAATTTGATACATCTTGCTTACCATCGCAGGTCAATCGACCAATGAAAAGTTCTGAATACAAATCAAAACCAGCATCTCCCTCTTCTCCCCAATAATAATCACCATCTTCGTTGAATGTGTTATCAAGATTACTCCAGTAGAGATCTGAGTCGATATTGCCTTCATAATTGGTTTTCATATGACGAGCGGGAATCCATTCATCGTCACCGCCGATAAGAACATATGAAGTTCCCCAATCCTGGTAGGCATCCTTACAGAATTCTCTGATATGGGCTTGTTGGTCGTTGAAAAGCGGATCTGAAGAGTGGTAGTCTGTACAGGCATCGATATCCTGAATGGCCACCAGAGTGCAACTGAGTCCGTCATCATTGGTGTGTTTGTCCATCAAACTATCCCAATTATAGGGAGTTTGTGTGGTGGTATCCCAATAATCTAAGTCGTTGTGGGTTGTAGTGATAATGACATAATCATAATGATCTTCAGGATCGCACAGACCGCCAGGATAATCAAACGTAGGAACACCTGCATCATAGGTATCGATAACGTTTGGATTCAT
>CAZWZY010000008.1:41667-69589 GCA_964638175.1 uncultured Thermoplasmatales archaeon
AATATCAACGGTCATTTCTGGATAGTAAAATAATTTTCCTTGACCAGGGATATATGCCGTTGGATTGAGTGTGACATCTAAAATGGTGTATCCATGACTATAAGAAATCGTTTGTTCTTGGATAATCGCTGACGGGAAGGGATCATCAGAGGAATATATCTGTTGGTTCATCACAAAAGACTGTGAACTCTTTTGACCAAAAGGTACTGATTGTTGATGCGGCAGTATCGGATCTTCAAGTAAATCTACGCCATGATCAACAAGGTCTACTTCTTCAAGATTCCCTGAGATAGAGATGTCTGCGACCGTTTTCATCGGTGGCAATAACAATTTCACAAATTTTACCGGCAGTAACGGATCACCAACATCTTCTGCAATGGCCAAACATCCCTTCATGGACAGGGTTGTATAGGATTCTGCATCAGCTGTTTGAATCAAGTTAAAGGACGGTTGCTCAAAAAGGAATGTATAGCTGAAATCGCTATCATACATATCAGTAGATTTTCTGAGAACGGGCTGTCCCACTACCGCCATGGTGGTCGTGATCAAAAACATACAGATGAGTATGCTGACTAGCCAACTGCTTTTTTTGGTTTCAAAATTCTTTCGTATCATGCTATCTCCCCATAACATAAAACACCTTATGATTAACATTTGTTAATGCATAGCGCGTTTTTAAACATTTGGTCCCTTACTTACACTGAACAAAATGACAACAGGATGGGAAGGAGAAGAGGTGATTTAGAGGGGGTAATTGGATGGGTATTCTCTAAATTGAAAAATTATGGCTTTGCTCCTTCCCAGTCGTTGCTCGGAATGAGATGTTTTTATGGCTTTAAGTGCCTTTTTCGCAGCTAGATATGTAAGCGCATATGCACTTCAGTTGATAGCTACAATGCAGCTTAAAAAAAGGTTAGGTATACTCATCCCAACTCTTTGGGATGAGCTCTTCTGCAGAAATTCTATCAAGTGATTCGACAAACCGTTTGGCAAGTTGGAGATTCGTAATGAGTGGGACATCAAAATCGACAGCTTTTCTTCTAATAAGATAATCGTTGTCAAGCTCTTCTTTTTCTATATTTTTGGGAATATTGATGACCAAATCAATTTTTTTATCTGCAATATAAGTAAGCGTATTTGGTTCCTGATGCTCCAATGGCCAGTGTAAAACAGCTGCATGTATCCCATGTGCCCTGAGAAAATCTGCAGTTCCTTTTGTTGCATAAAAGGTAAATCCTAATTGTTCAAGAGCTCTCACACTATCCATAAATTCTGCTTTACTTTCCATAGGCCCAGTAGAGAGGAGAATGGTTTTTTTCGGTAAAGAAAACCCAACAGAAATGAGACTTTTGAGAAATGCCTCATTGAAATCATCTCCTAAACAGGCGACTTCCCCTGTTGAGGTCATCTCTACACCCAATATAGGGTCAGACCCTTTAAGGCGGGTGAATGAAAATTGAGGAGCTTTAACTCCCACATAATCTAAATCAAAAGAGGAGCGATCGATAGGAGGAACCTTTTTCCCCATGATGATTTTTGTGGCAAGATCAACAAAATTAATTTTGAATACTTTTGAAACAAACGGAAAACTCCGTGATGCTCGCAAATTGCATTCAATAACCTTCACATCATTATCTTTAGCGATGAATTGGATGTTAAACGGTCCGGTAATACGAAGAGCTTTTGCTATCCTTTTTGCAATGATTTTTACCCGTCGCATGGTTTCCAGGTAGGTTCGCTGCGGAGGCAGAACCATGGTGGCATCACCAGAATGTACTCCTGCATTTTCCACATGTTCTGAAATGGCGTAACAAAAGAGTTCTCCCTTTTTTGCTACTGCATCAATTTCGATTTCTTTTGCCCCAGTGATAAATTTGCTGATGACTACGGGATGCTCTTTACTAATGTCAGATGCTTTCTTCAAATATTTACGAAGTTCTTGTCGGCTTAGGGCAATACTCATGGCAGCGCCAGATAGAACATAACTTGGCCGAATAAGGACAGGATAACCAACGGTACTTGCAAACGATTCTGCATCTTCTAAACTTGTTAACTCCCGCCATTCTGGTTGATCCACATCCAAGGCATCTAAGAGTTGGGAGAATTTATGTCTATCTTCTGCCCTGTCAATATCGGTGGGAGATGTTCCTAACACAGAAATGCCTGCTTGTTCCAATGGTAACGCCAACGTGTTAGGTATTTGTCCACCCATTGATACAATGACGCCGAGTGGCTTCTCTTTATCACAGATATCCATGACGCGCTCAAAGGTAAGTTCATCAAAATACAGTTTATCACAAATATCGTAGTCGGTACTCACCGTTTCAGGGTTACAGTTGATCATAATGGTGCGATACTTTGAATTTCTTAGCGTAGAGACTGCATTGACGCAACACCAGTCAAATTCAACAGAAGAGCCGATTCTATATGCACCACCACCTAACACAATCACTTGGTTTTTATTGGTAAATTCAAGATCGTCAGCACATCCGTGATAGGTTACATACAAATAGTTGGTTTTTGCAGGATATTCAGCAGCAAGGGTATCGATTTGTTTCACGTACGGGACGATGCCCAGATGTTTACGTTTCGTTCGTACTTCTTGTTCAGTGCTGTTGGTAAGTATTGCTAGTTGTTTGTCTGAAAACCCTTTTTGTTTTGCTTCTTTCAACAGAGGAGAAGGCAGGGTTTTCAGGCTATAGTGAGCTATGTGTTTTTCAATATCAACAATGTTTTTAATCTTGTACAAAAACCAAGGAGTGACGTTTGAAAGTGTGTGAATTTTTTCAATAGAATACCCTTGTTTTATTGCCTCAGCAATAGCAAACATTCGTTTGTCCGTTGGTTCTTTGAGTTCTTTTTCAAGATTTTCAAAGGATAGTTCATTACAAACCAGCCCATTCATTCCCACATCGAGCATCCGTATTGCTTTTTGCAACGCTTCCTCATAGGACCGGCCAATAGCCATGACCTCTCCAACTGATTTCATCTCTGAGCCAAGACTCTGACTTACCTTTCTGAATTTTTGTAGGTCCCATCGGGGAAATTTCACGACAATATAGTCCAAAGCAGGTTCAAAACATGCAGAGGTCTCCTTCGTAATGATGTTTTCTACATCAGTAAGGCTATGACCCAATGCAAGCTTTGCGGCAATAAACGCAAGCGGGTAACCAGTTGCTTTTGATGCAAGTGCAGAGCTCCTGCTTAATCGTGCATTGACTTCGATAATACGATAATCTTCCGAATGAGGATCAAAAGCAAATTGGATGTTGCATTCACCAACGATACCAAGGTGGCGAATGACTTTTATAGAAATGGCCCTCAGCTTGAAATTCTCTGAAGCGGTCAGTGTTTGCACCGGAGCAACGACAATACTTTCTCCGGTGTGAATACCCATAGGATCCACATTCTCCATCGAACAGACAACAATGCAATTATCGTACTGATCTCTCACCACTTCATATTCAAGTTCTTTCCATCCCCCGCAATATTCCTCTATCAGAATTTGCTTTGTATAGGAAAATGCTTTTGTGGTTAACTCTATCAACTGTTTTTTATTATGAGCAACTCCCGATCCTAACCCCCCTAATGCATAGGCAATGCGGCACATGACAGGATATCCAAGCGTCTCTGCAGCCGCAATAGCTTCATCCACACTGGTTGCTGCCTTACTTTCTGGAACCTTGAGGCCCATATGTTTGATTTTTTTCATAAACCGATCTCGATCTTCAGTATCGAGAATAGAGTCGATGGGCGTTCCAAGAACTTTGATATTGTGCTTTGCTAGTATTCCTTTTTCCGCAAGCTCAACACCAACATTTAATGCCGTTTGGCCTCCAAAGCCCAGTAAAATACCATCGGGTTTCTCCTTTTTAATAATCTTTTCAACAAAAAATACATCGAGTGGTAAAAAATATACTTTATCTGCCAAATAATCAGAGGTTTGAATCGTAGCAATATTAGGGTTAATTAAGACCGTTTTAATGCCTTCCTCTTTCAATGCTTTGATTGCTTGACTGCCTGAATAGTCAAATTCTCCTGCTTGACCGATGCGAATTGCTCCTGAACCAAGGAGAAGGACTTTTTTAACCTTGGTTTTTTTGTTAGCGATCATTTCATCGACCTGATAAACATATCAAACAGAAATTCAGTGTCATCCGGACCAGGGGATGCTTCGGGATGAAATTGGGTGCCAAAAAATGGTTTTGAAATGTGAATGATACCTTCATTTGTTCCATCGTTATTATTATAAAACCATTCCCGCCAGTCCTCGGGCAATGTATCAGCATCAACAGCATAGCCATGATTCTGAGAGGTGATATAGCATCGTTTTGTTCCCGTTTCAACGCAGGGTTGATTATGACTTCGATGTCCGTATTTTAGTTTGTAGGTATTTGCACCGGCAGCTAACGCCAGAATTTGAGAGCCAAGGCAGATTCCTAAAAGAGGGATATTTTGGTCAAGAGCCGGCTTCACGTGTCGTATCGTTTCTTTACATTTTTTGGGGTCACCTGGACCATTAGAGAGGACAATGCCATCTACGTTTTCTTGTAGAAAATCATAATCCCAAGGGACCCTCATAACTGTAAAATTTCTTCGTAAAAACGCGCGAATAATATTATTTTTTACTCCACAGTCAACCAAAACAATTTTTTTCTTACCTCTCTTGTAAACAATGGGTTTAGTGATACTTACTTCCGCCACAAGATTTCTTTTGTTTGGATGTTCAAAGGGAGTTGGTTTTTTCCCATAAGAAATGGCACCGAGCATTGTTCCTTTTTTTCTGAGTTTTTTGGTCAATGCTCTTGTATCAACAGCATATACTCCTGGAATATGTTGTTTTTCCATCCAGTCCGATAGTGATTGTTTTGCATTCCAATGAGAGTAATCGTGTGAATAGTCTGAAATAACCAATGCTTGAACCTGTATTTTTTCTGATTCAAAATATTTTAACACATCGTTTTCTTTTTCTAGGCCAGGGACCCCATAATTGCCTATTAACGGATAAGTAAGCACCAGAATTTGTCCATGATAGGAGGGATCCGTTAAACTTTCAGGATAGCCAACCATCCCCGTATTGAACACAACTTCCCCGGAGGTAGACTGTATAGCACCAAATGCATACCCTTCAAACGTAGACGCATCTTCAAGGATTAGTTTCGCATGCTTTCTCCCTGTTGGCATTAAAGAAAACCTCCCTCGCCGGTATGCAACTGTCGTGTACACCAAGCACTAGTATGAGATGTCAATTAAAAACGTAGAATGGGGAAACAACTATTTAAAAGTACTAAAAAAATCAACACAATTATCTCTTTCTATCTCCAGATACATTTCTTTGGTAGAATGGTTTTCGATAAGGATTGTCAAGGAAGATTTAATAATATATTACTAATAAATATTTATATAAAAATATGTCATTGCTGATTTAAATGAGCCGCAAACTAAAGAAAATCGATGTCATCATGGTTATTATACTTATAGTAATAGCAGGAATAGTGTTGTTTAAAGTTGGCTATATCGATGTAGATATAGACGAAGAACCAGAGACGCTTGTTCCAGAAGAACCACCAGAAAAGCCGATTACGCCTCCCAAATCATTTATTCCGGGATACATGAAAGCAGTTTCTCCTGAAGATGAAGGAGTTCATTTTGATAAATTACGAACCTCTCGCGAGTGGTGGTATTTCAATGCCGTTTTTGATGAAACTAGTGAACTTGCAGGATGGACCGTTGCCATCAGCTTTAATCATATGGCCCGTAGTGATCTCTTGGGGACATTAAAACCAGATTTGCTTGTTGTGACTCTCCATGGACCAAATGGAGAAGAGTATGGTGGGATGATCAATAAACAACGAGGGTTAGGACTCATTAATCCTCCAACCTTAGAGGCACATTCACCTGGAGTATATGTGAAATACGAAAAGTCTTGGGCAGAGGGCAAATCGCCGGAATGGCATGTTCATGCTGAGGATAGTGACATTGATAATGAGCACGAAATTATTATTGATTTGACCTATTTCACTCCTTCAGAGCCCATCTGGACTGTTGGCGAACGGGCATTTGACAAATCAAAAAGCAATATCGCCAGTTATGTCTTTATTGGATGCAACGTCACAGGAACAGTCAATATCGACGGAACAGATCATGTTGTACACGGATTAGGATATCATGAACACTCATGGTCCCCTCATATCGTTACTCGAGGATTAATCAACGGATGGGATTGGTGTCACATGACGTTTGATAATGGGTGGAACATCCACTTCGGCAGTTACTATCCAACCCCACAAGTACTTTCAAGAAAAACATCACGTATTAATCCGTTTGGATCGTTAGTTATCACCACCGACCAAGGGCGAACCATGACGATATTAGATAATGTTGATGTCAAAATTGTCGATTCAGACACACGAGTATTTCCTTTTGTAACAGTACCATCAAAAATTCATGTGACGGCGAGACCAGGGCTAGGCCAGCCATTATTAAAACCTTATGACGTCCATCTCGATCTTGATATTGTCGCTGACAATACCTATGAAAAAGTATGGAAGTTTCCTACCTATGTAGGTATGAAAGTGGGAAGAAGTACCGTTACCGGTACCCTTTCATGGTCTGATGAAGAGGGGGACTATGAAGTTGAATTAAATGGCATTGGTACGTCGTGGAGCATGAGCGCGCTGTTTTAAATTAGTGTACTTCCACAGTAGCATGATCAGCATCCAAGACAACGGTTGCCCCGTCTTTTATGGTGGTAATATCAACTTGATCAACGCAAGGAATGCCGGCAAGAATAACGCCAGTGGCTACGATCGTTTCAGTTTCTTTATTAATAATCCCTAAAGGAGCAACACCATTTTTTTTCAGACCATAAATAACATATGAGCCGACAGTCGATCCTTTCCCGCAAGGAAATACCAAGATTTTATCGGTTACTTTCTTACCTTCCAGAGGATGGCCTTTCTCGATGACAATACCTGTTTTTGCGTCAATGCCTCCATAAAATCCGATAGGTTCTGGCGAAACAATGGCTTCTCCCTTTACCTTTCCGGGGGAAATCATTCTTCCTTTCATTGCTGTCCCTCCACGAGATCATCAATATTAGCAAAACACACATCTTGTTTACAAAAACCAGGCAAATAGTTGGCTGCTTTTCCTGAATTTACTCCTGTTGTTTTATAGCCCATGTCCTCAATGGGAGACACCACCATACAGGTATCGGCGATCACACTTCCACCTGCTTTTGCGATGATTTCATTATAACCCATTCGTTCCGCAGCTTCTTTAATCATTCGTGAGGTGCATATCCAAACTGGTTTTTTCAATCGTTTACCTTCAAGTTTTTCTGCCAGTGCGGAAATCTCACGAAGAGATGCATGCGGACAGCCAAAAATAACAATATCTGGTTTTTTCCCGGAGTTCAGTTTTTTGTAGGTTTCTGCAAGATCTTTTTTTGTAACCCGAATAGTTTCATTTCCCTTTGTTTCAACCAAGTCTGCTTCAGGAGTTAACCCTTCTACATGATATAAGGCAACCGCGCCAGAGGCAGCCATGGCTGCACCTAATGCTTTGAGTTGATCGGTATTTGCGTTTTTTATCCCAGTAAAATATGGTATGTTGTTTTTTACTTGTTTTCCAACATAGTACCCAAGCGCACCAAAATCAGCGTTGAAGGTTAACTCCGCATCAACAGCTACCTTGATTGTTGGCTGTCGGTTTTCCCATAAGTGAAGACCGTAATTAGGGGTAACTCCACAGATTGCCGCAGCGAGTGCAGATGGTCCACCTTCACGGTTTGTACGGGCGCCAATAACGCTGTTAGAAAAGGATACTGCCGAGGACTCTGACCAAGCAATGTGTTCTCGGAACCGTGGGAGATTACCCGCAAGATAGGGGGTGCAGGTTGACGTTACCACGATGCCCATTTTCTTGAATGCATCCATGATTCTCAATTGGTTTTTTGCAAAGTCCTTTGGGAATCCATACTCTTGCCAATTCTCTAAATCCATCCCTGCAGGATTAAGATAGGTAAGCACTTGTACTTTTGCTCCCTTTGAGGCCATATCCTCCAAAAATTCCGTCCCAGGACCGCCAATGGATTTATATGATACGCCCGCAACTTGAACAGACCCTACAGGAATCATTTTATCTGCATTGTAAATTTCTCCTAAACGCACAAGAAGGCGGAACATACGCTCCATAACTTCTCCTTGCTCTCCGTTAAGAACGCTTTCTTCTTGTTTTGTTAAATACATGTTACTAACTCCTTGCAATTTTTTACTAGTTGATTGATTTCTTTTTGGGAGGCGTTATCAACATGAATACCGCCAATAGCGACTGTGGTTGTGTGGTACTTAGCACATGCAGCCAATGCAATCGGTTTTAACACAACATCGTCGTAATGGCCCTCAAGTCGAATGACGTGGGGTTTTTTTCCAACCTCACAGAGAACCACGCCGCCAATATGAGATTTTTCTCCGCCCCCGAGAATGTAGAGAAGATGATCTCCTATCTTCTCTTGTTTAAGCCAGACAGTATATTTTCCTTTACCCGCAGTAATCATCAAGATTCACTTTGGTATAGTGTACAATTTCATATTTACTCTTATCGATATCTGATGGTATGGTGGCGTCGACCCCTACCTTTGTGGTACGGGTTTTCTTGCCAGGTTCATGTTTCCCTGAAGGATCAAGAGAGCTTCCTGGTTGATCTGGTTTGATGACAAGATCTTTGTGTCCTTGGAATCGGGTGGCAAGCGCCCATTCGAGAGCCAATGGACTATACACGTCTACGTCTTCATCAACGATCATGACATGTTTCATGCTTTTATGTCCTTGAAATGCTGCTTCAATTGCCTTTTTTGGGTCATCTGGATGTTTTTTCTTGATTTGGACGACGCCATGAAGCCAGGATCCCCCTCCCATTGTTACTAAAACATTTTTACATTCCGCTACTTTACTGACTTCATCATAGATCGTTGGTTCTTTGGGCATACCCATTAACATTTTATGTTCCAGACGGCCTGGGATTAATGCTTGATACATCGCATCTTTTCGGTGAGTAATACAGTCTACCACAAAGACAGGCTCTTGACGTTCAAAATCACGAGTTTCTGTCAGGTCAACAAATGGTCCTTCACGATCAAGGTCCTTGGTGAGTCGTCCTTCTATAACAAACTCAGATGCTGCGGGAACCTCTAGATTTTTCGTGACACATTTTACCATAGGTGCCGGATCAAGAGCGTTTCCTATGGAAAATTCATCTACATCGGACGGTGGACCGAGAGATGCAGCAATCATCGTTGCTACCGAATTACCAATACATACTGCCATTTCTAAGTCGCCGTCAAGCTTATCATACGTTGTTCGTGTTTGTCTGTTTTTGATAAGACGCGCAGTAAATTTGTTTTTCTCTATCTGCATAAGGCGGTGGTACGAAACGTTCCTTCCGGTGTCAGGATCTTTTATTGTAGAAACGGTAGCAGTTGCATATTTGCCGCCATCTCCCTTTAAATGAAAGAGTAAAGGGAGCATATCCAAATCAGGCTCTTTGATAACAACCTCTTGACACGGGGCGTTGGTAACCATTTGTGGTGGTTTTGGACGGCGAAGTGCCTCGACCAGTTTGAAGAGCAATTGCTCTTTAGTGGTGCCAAGTCCCTCTGCAATGATATCTCTATTTGAAGTAATACCTGCAAAGACAGGGAAGTCGTATCCTTTGACGTTTTCAAAAATCACTGGCTGTTCATTCAGTGAATAAATAACATTAGCCATTTCATACTTGAGAGAGACTTCTTTGGTAATACGAATAAGTTTATTTTCTTGTTCAAGTTTCGCAAGAAACTTGCGAAGCTTCATACGCTATGCCTCCTTTCTTGATGCTCCTACAACCGTTTTAATGGTTTGGAATCCTTCCTTTTCAATAGCGTTAGCAACCGTGTCTTGCAACTCTCTACCGGGAGTAAGCGCGATCATGTTGCCGCCGAGTCCCCCTCCAGTAAGTTTTGCACCAAGAGCGCCTGCGTCTCTGGCAAGTTTTACCATAAAATCAAGTTCGCGAGAGGAAACTTCGATTTGTTGGAGAAGTTTGTGGTTTTCATTCATGAGTTTGCCAACTTCCCCATAATCTTCCTCCTCAAATGCATCTTTTGCAAGGTAGGCGACATTTTCTGCACGATTAAAAATTGCTTTATATTTTTCGGGGTCTTTTTCTCTTCGTTCTCGAACACCAGCAACCGCAGCTTTGGTATTGGCGACTTTTCCGGTGTTTCCGATAACAATTTCTACCGGGGAATGAAGAGGGATCTGTTCAATGCCCTTCTCATCTCCTTTTTGAAACCAGAGTAATCCACCGAAGGTTGATGCAGTGTTATCAACTCCAGAAGGGGTTCCATGATATCCCTTTTCACCTTCATAAGCAACATCATTGATTTCTTCATCGGAAAGACCCATATCAAAATAATGTGAAAGTGCTCGCGCAATAGCCACGCATGACGCAGCACTGGCACCAATGCCACTTGCTGCATAGAGGTTTCCCTCAAGCGTGATTTTGATGCCGTTTTTCGATGGGTCGATATCCATTTTTGCCAGTATTCTCTTCAGAGAATCTTGTTGTTGTGCCACTTTTTCTTCTTTGTAGTTTGGAGTTGCTTTTCTGTTGTCTACCAGCTCAACCAGTGGTTTGTCGTACGGCTCTACCCGAGCAACTGTATAATTGCCAATCGCTGAAACAATCGATGGTATGCCATAGACGACAAAGTGCTCATTAAATAAGATAGCTTTTCCAAAACCGATGCCCTCGCCCTTCATAACGATCACATAAGCTCTTCATCAAATTTTTTGTTGGAATACTGTAAATAGTATATGGTTTTTATGATTATTGGGAGCATAGTTGTTTAGAAAGGTATTTAATGCCATTATAAATAGATATCTCAGGGCAGTTGACCAAACATGGTGGAGGTAAATCAATTCTATACCTATGAATATTTACGAGATGTGAGCAGAAAAGTAGCGAATGCGTTTTGGGCATTACTCGATTATCTCTCATGTAAAATGACAAAACTTGCGACCACCTATGAAAAGATTATTGGGGAAAAATATGAGAAGGAAAGCAAAACGTTTGATATTACCAATAGTCACCATGTGCTTCATATTGGATGTGGATCTTATCCTGTGACTGCACTTACCCTTGCAAAAATGAACGGATCGGAAATTGTCGGTATTGACAATAATCAGAAAATAATCAGACAAGCAAACGAAATGGTGAGAAAAAGACAATTGGAGGATAGGGTAACCATTATCTATGGTGATGGAAGAAGCTACCCTGTTGATAGATTTGATACCATTATTATTTCTGGATGTTCATCACCAAAAATGCAAATATTAGGGCATGTACTCAGTACGGCGAAATCACAAAGTAAGATTATTGTACGGGATTTGGACATGAATACCAAAACGATCAGGGAATGTATCAACAATCATCAGGATGTTCGTTTGGTGAATACTCTTGGCAACTATCCTGTTACTCGGTTGGGGTGGCAATCGTTTTATCTTGTCAAAAAATAAGCCATTAGGCTGACGATGGTTTTGTTTCTGTTAATGATACTAAAAATCCTATAAAACTGACGAAAATATAGGTCACTACAAATCCTAACAACGAAAAAACAAACACGTGTTCTTCAGCAACACCAAAAAGTGTTGAAAATAGAACAATTGCCGTTAATTCTCGAGTCCCCAAACCTGCAAAGGTAATGGGGAGATTTCCTGCCGTATTGGCAATAGGAAAGAGCAAAAGAAAATACAGATAGGGAATGCTGAGGTCCAGCGAGAGGACAATAAGATACTCTTGAGTAAACGTAAGAATCCAGACAATAACTCCCAAGACAACAGGAAAAATTAAGGCACGTATGCGGGGAAAATCAGTATAAAACGTCTCAATAAACTGATAAAATTGAGATTTCCACCGTTTTGGTATGATGTATGAGATAAGAAGACGGAGCAGTTTTTCTCCCCGTTCTTGTTTAAGAAAGAAAAGAATGATCGTTAACAGAATGGCAAGCCAAAGGAGTGTAACATACAGCAATTCGGGAAACTGAGAAACGATAAGGACAGCCCCAAGAAGCATCATCGCGTACAATGAAAAAGAACGAAGAAACGTATCAATAAAGACGTTGATAAACAGTTTACCGTATGGTTCACCCGTTTTTTCTTTCATGTAGGGAACTTTGATGAGTTGCCCTAAGTAACCAGGAGTGATGATTCCATAGAAATAGCCGATCAGCATAATTTTGAGTGAGGAGAAAAATCCAAGAGAAATACGCTGTTCTCGTTGAATGAGTTTCCAGGCATATGTTCTCAAAAAAAGAACAGGAATGGTGAGCAGAAGAGAAAAGAGCACATACGACAATTCAACCGATACAAACGCTTCTGTTATCTTCTCAATATCTAAGGTATAGATAACATAGAGAAAAATAAAAAGTCCTATGATGGGCAAATATTTCTTTGCTTTCTGAAAGAATGTTGATGGCACGTATCACCGCATAAGATTACCGTTTTTTATGAGTTTGTTTTTTCTCGGCAATACATCGAGATATATAGGGATTTTTGGCAATAACTTAGTAAGGATGATGTATATACTTCCCTGTTATCCTCATGAAAAAACCTACTGTAAATACGCTCTTCAAATGTATTCCAATTATTGGTGTTCTCCTCTTTTTGTACATTATCTGGAATGTCGGTGTGGAACAGATTGGTGAGGCGTTTCTTTCCATTCCCCCCCTCTTCTATCTGCTCGCCCTTCTCCCTTTCATCCCTCGTCTATTCTTTTTTGTATACAAATGGAATTATATCAATAAGAAGCAGAAGATCTATGTCGATTTTTGGTACCTGACACGTATCTTTCTGGTTTCTGTATTTTTCGGTAGTGTCACCCCGGGTGGTATTGGATGGCATATGCGCATTTTTTACTTGAAAAAGAAAACAGGAACATCGTTTGAAAAATGCATTACGAATTCTTTGATTGACACGGTTACTGGATTTATTATGGGACTTACTCTGGCCTTGTGTGGATCGATTTTGCTTTTTGAACGGTTTTCAGGCCTGATACCAATCTTTCTTGTGGTCTTAGTGGTGTACAGCGGTGCCTTTATTATCTTTATGAAAAAAGAGAGGGGAGACAAAATTTTCAGATTTTTTATTCGACCGCTCATCCCCAAAAAATATCGAGAGATTATTGGACAATCAATGTCTTCGCTGTACGAGGATTTGCCTCGCCTGAAAGACATGATTATTCCCATGGCTCTTGAAGTGTTGGTCTGGTTATTTGCAGGAATACAAACATACATTATTGCCCTTGCCTTTTCTATTGAAATCCCGTTTGTCTCCTTTGTTTTTGTAAGCATAATGGCAGTTATTCTCTCAAATGCACTGCCTATCACCATCGGTGGATTAGGGGTACGGGAGGGTGCCTTTGTGGTGATGCTCGGATTGTATGGGGTGTCAGCATCAACAGCATTTGCTATTTCGTTCAGTGGCTTTTTGGTAAAGATATTTATCCCTGGATTGATCGGACTGGCACTGTCATTTCAGATGCACTTAAAACCGCTTAAGGAAGTGTAACCTACAGATAGGATGTCAGCGGGAGCTTTTGTACTAAAAATCGAAATTTTCCTCTCTTGGTAAGTGGAATGTGATCAACAACGCGAAGGATTAACGTAAATCCATCACCCAGTATCTTCTGAAATTCCTGTTGTATGTTTTTACGATCAGCATCAGTATACTGTGGTGTTGTTACCAGATACAAGACCAACTCTCCCTCTGTGTCTTGATAAAATTGACAGGCTTTTACTTCCTGAGATGACTCTGCAACAAGATGGTGAATGCGGGTGAACGGAACAAGTGAAGGGGTGTTTGAAACTACAAAATCTTGTACACGCCCTTGGGTTTCTTTTATGACGGGGAATGCTCTTCCACATCGACAGGTCTTTGTGGTATAGACGCCCAAATCGCCAGTTCGATACCGGATGAATGGAAAATGATACGTATGAAAACCAGTGCCCACAATCTCCCCTACCTCTCCTTCCTTGGTCACAGGGTTTCCCTCGTTGTCAACCAATTCAGTAATCCCATATTGTGGAAACAAGTGAAGAGAATGACAGTCGCACGTCCCACCAAAGACTGCTTGCTCTCTCAATCCATAGTGGTTGTGAACACTACAGCGAAAGGTATCCTCGATACGTTTACGTTGCCGCTCGTACAGAGTCTCTGCATGACAGATAACCGTTTTTACGCTCGGAAAGGGATCAAGATGACGCGCGTTCATATAGCTGGCAAGAATGGTAATGGCAGAAGGGTAGGTAAGAATGTACTGCGGTTTTATCTTCCGTATTTTTGTAATAAATGATGGTAAGTGTTCTTCATCCATGTGAAACGAGGATAAAACTAACATTCTTCCAAAGAGTTGATAGCTCCATGGTTTAGTGTGTCCGGTGATAAACACACCTCTATCTAACAAGGAACAGCCTGCCCACTCCATGAGTAGTTTTGTATACGCCATCAGTCTGGTAAGCCAGACGCCTTTCTCCTTGTAGAAGTGCAACGGATAGCCTGTTGATCCGCCCGTTCTTGTATATTCAAATGTTGATGCAGGGTAGGTTATTGCTTTGAGTTCGGTAAGATGCTCTCGGATGATGTCTTTGGTGAGAAAAGGGAGCGTTTGTATGTCAGTAAGCTCCTTGATAGCTGTCGGTTTCAACTGAAGATCATCAAATAGATTTCTATAAAATGGTACATGGGCATACGCATGAGAAAGGAGTTTTCGTACCTCTTGCACCTGATATGCTTCTAGTTGTTCTTTGCTCCACCACTGTGATTTTTTCAAAAATCGGTACGTTTTTCTGAAGGTGTTAAAGTACCACGCTGTTTTGAATGCCGTTGCGTTGACTGAATAGTTACGCATAATACGATCTAGGGCGTGCTGCATGGTTGCTTTCACCGTTGGTTAGTCTTTTTTATTAATAATGTGAAAGATGAGAGAGAATGGACGGAAATCTTCCCACGAAAGGAAGGGGGTCATCCCATGAAAAGATACCGTACTCCATTTTTCCTTTATAGGAGCAAATCCACTCGCGAAAGGTAAGATTGCCGTGAGAGATGCGGCGAAGTGCTGCAGGAATATCTTGAAGCAGGAGTGCCCATGTCGCCTTTGTTGCCGAAGGGATGTGTGTATTGAGAGGTTTTCCTAACGCATCCAAATATGCAAGATAGGGGATATTGTTTCCATACGATAGCGGGAAGGTAACTTGCATCCAACAGCGCGGGTTGATTTCAATAAATTTGTATGTGTTATCTCGTGGATCGTATTTGAGTTCGACATCAACAATACCATGGTATTGTATCTTTTTCATAAGAGAAGAAACAAGTGGCTCACTTTCTGGAAGCGAAGCATGCTCAATACAGACGCCATTGCCAGAAAGAGGTGGCCATTCTCGTAGTCGTCTGAACATACAAATGCCATGAGGAGCAAATGATCGATCATAATAGGCATTGAACCCGTACATGTGCCGTGCATCACCCGGAACGATTTCTTGGATGACAACCTCTTGCTGTTTTGAGAGAACGGTTTTGTATTTCTCAAGGAGTTCTTGTCTGGAATGGGCAACCAAGAATTTGGTGTTAAATGCGACGCGAAACGATTCTGAATCCACTGGTTTAAGGATGCATGGATAAGGCATCTCTTTGCTCAGTGATGCAATATCTGACTCCCGTTGCGGGAAGAAGGTGAAAGGATGAGGAACCTGATATCGTGCAAGTGTTTCATAGAATTTCTTTTTATTGAGAAGAAGATGGGTGACAGAAAAATCTGCTCCCGAGAAATGATAATACTGCTGCAGTTTTTTTTGCGATTTCAACAGTGCCATCAATTCAATATCACCAAGAGGGAAAAGCACCCCTTTTTGAGGGAGGTTCTCTCCTACCTCAATCAGATAGTCGACATACGCCTCTTTCTCTTCCTTTGGATGTGGGCAGGTTAGCGACGCTGTACAGTATCTCGAAAGAAACCCAACCTGTCTCTTATTGGCATCAATCCACAAGGTGGGAATACGTTCGGTACCAAAACAGCGACATACTCCCAAACCCGTGGTTGCATATTTTCCGAGAATAACTGCAAGGGGTTTGCCAGCAGAGGAAATCTTGCTGATAGTATTGAAAGGGGTGTTCAGAATAATCACCACAGGTGGCATCTATTGTCCATATCTATGATACATGAACCCCTATGCATTAAAGAATTTTATCTGCAGTGAAATGCTAAATACGGTTCAGACCATACACTGTTTCATGAAGAATATACTTCGTCGAGAGGGGTTGCGTAAACGAAAGAATCTTTCTGCTGCCGAGGTTGCGGAAAAAAGTAACCGCATTAAACACCAGCTATTTTCCCTTCCGGAGTTTATCGATGCGCAAACTATTCTGTTTTATGTTTCGTATGGGAATGAAGTATCTACCCATGAAATGATTCAAGAGAGTACGGCACAGGGAAAGACTACTATCGTTCCTAAATCAAATACTCGGGATAACACATTAATATTGTCAAAATTGACTGCATGGGATGATTTGAAGCCAGGCGCATATGGCATTTTGGAGCCGGCATCAGAAAAAGTCGTTGAGGTTGTTGCCGATATCATTGATGTCGCTCTTGTTCCAGGCATTGTGTTTGATCTCCAAGGAAACCGCATCGGACATGGAAAAGGATACTATGATCGCTTGTTACAGAAAATGCAGGGGTTATCGATAGGACTTGCATTTGAAGTGCAACTTATCGATGTCTTACCTGCAGAACAACACGACGTAAAAGTGGATAAAATTATAACGGAAGGCGGAGTGATTACGTGCAGCCCTTAAGTTACGATATCATCTAATCTGCTTGTTTTTATTGCCTTGGTAATCTCCATTGCTATCCGCTCCCCATAGGAAATGGAATCTCCATAGAGATAGCCAGAATGAGGAGTAAACCGGGTCAATGGGCTGCCAGGGATACGCATGGAAACATCAAAAACAACCATTTCTTCTTTTCCTGTATCTGCCGCGATAGCTCCCTGAAGTGCAAATGGTCCGATAATCCCTGGTGGGCATTCTTTTTTTGTAGTTTTTACAAATTTTTCACCGAGAATAAATATTTTTTCTATGATTGACTCCTTTGTAGTTGCAGCGATATGACCTGTTTCAATTATTTTTGGTTTCAAGTATTTTAAAACTTCTAATTGTTCATTTGCAGGGAGTCTGATAAGTCCATCCAGATTCGTTTGTCTTCGAGTGTCTGTCCCCATAATTTCTAATTCGTCATCAATGACCGAATAGAAGTAGTTGAAATTGACCTGTGCGCCGATAACATACTCTTCAATGACTGCTTTGTTCAGGGCTTCTTTGGTGATCATCTTTTTCTTCAGTAGTTCATCAGCTTTTTTCTTGTAGTCATCGTAGGTTGTTGCATAGAAAAATGCTCGCTCGTACCCGCGTATTGCTTCATTAACTTTGACAATGACAAGTCTGTCGATATCTTTTGGTGATTTGATAATCTTTGGAAAGCGGATACCTGCTTTTTCTAACAGATAATATTGATTTTTGGGAACATCTCGCTCCTCAAGTTTAAGCATGGGACGTGCTCCATAAATAGGAACTTTAAAGTTATCCTCAATGTCCTTAAAATCAAAATAAACCCAAAAATATCTATTGTGAATAAAAATAGTGTTTAGCTTTCTTAGCTTTTCTTGAACATCAGGTTTTGTTATGTCTGAAAATTTATCAAGAACAATGGTTTCATCTATACATCCTCTTCCGTCATCTCTAGATTTATAGTATTTTGTATACGTTTTTTCTCTTCCTTTTTGACAAACTGCAAGAGTTCTAAAACCATGTTTTTTTGCACCACGACAAACATCAAGACCAGAATGCCCTCCTAAGACACTAATAGTGATGTTGTCTTTATCGTATGAATTTACCAGCTTTTGAATGTCCATCCTTTTTATCATATAAGTCCTCCCCGAATGAGGAAGTATTATTTGAACTTTGGCCGTTTTGATACATGAAGAGATAACGGCAACGGTTTTTGTGGATACCCTGCATTGTGTGTACTGACTAGAGAATGGAGTTCGTCAAGAGTATAGGAATGGTTGTCTTTGCCAAGTGTACCATCCCTGAATCGCGGGGTTACAGTTTTGCTTTTGCTTTCTTTTTCACCAACAACAATAATGATAGGAATCCATTCCTTTTCTGCATCACGTATTTTCTTGCTGACGCTTTCCTCTCGGTCATCGATATCTGCCCGCACATGGATATATGGTGATTTCTTGGTAAACGCTTCAACGAATGTTTCACAGGTGGGTACAAACTCACTGCTGACTGAAATAAATCTGACTTGTGTTGGCGACAGCCACAGTGGCAACATTGGTTTCTGACCTTTGTTCATCTTCATTGCTTCTTTTTCAAGGAGTGCATAGATCACTCGTTCGATTGCCCCAGAAGGACTGCAGTGAAGGATCAGCGGGTGTTTTGATTTGCCATCTTTATCCGTGAAGGTAATGCCGTACCGCTCACCATTTTCGATATCAATTTGATCAGTAGAAAGTGCCGATGCTTTTTCTGATGCATCAACAAAGTTAAATTCATATTTTAAAATAAAGTAAAAGATACGCTCATCCCACATCTCTAGTAGTACTGGTTTTCCCAGTTTTTTTACCAGTGCTACCATGAAGTCCTTATTGTTTTTGTAAAACTCTTTAGTGGTTCGTAAGGCCATCTCAATATCGTCAGTGTCGATACCAAGATGTTTGAGGACATCCAGAGATAAATCATATCGAATGTTGAACTCATCCATGGCCATAGGGAGATCAGAAGTGAAGGCATGGACATCTGGCATGGTAAACGCCCGCAATCTTCGCAGTCCCGCAAGTTCTCCTGATTGTTCTCGTCGAAATGAATAGCGGGTGAGCTCATAGATTTTCAAGGGCAAATCCTTGTAGCTAATGGTGGCATCGTGAGCCATGAGAAATTGGCCAAAACAAGCGGCAAATCGTAAGAAAAAGTTTCGCTTGTCACTTTCTATTTGGTATTGTCGTGCGGGAAATCGTTGCAAATATTCTGAAAGCGTAGGATGATCCATATCATACATAATGGGCGTTTCTACCTCAAGACCGCCATAGGCAACGACACGCTGGGTTACGTAGTCTTCGATAAGTTTTTTGATAAAGCGACCTTTTGGATAAAAGCGCATGTTGCCGCCATCTGAGGCAGGTTCATAGTCTGCGATTTCCAATTTTTGCATTAAGGTGACGTGAGGTGGTTCGCCCTTTACTGCTCGTGATTTTTCTTTTTCATAAAAGGCAAATGTTTTGAGATTTTTATGACCTTTAAAATTGAAATCTTCAACAGTACGCAATGCTCCATCTTCGGTAAGGATATGCCATTCAGAACTCAGTTTTCGTTCTTGTTTGAGCGATTCCGTTTCTTCTCCTCCAGGAACGATCTCTCTTGAGAGTTCTGATAACGGATGCCCCTTACATGAAATTTTAAACGCTTTATACCAGCCAAATGGAGAGCGTTTAACAGTAAACTGCTTGTGTTGCAATTCATGCTCGATTTCTATTAAGATATCTTGCGCTCTTTTTGGACTGGCAAGATTTGAAGATAAATGGGCGTACGGGTACAACATAATGTTTTTGACGTTGAGCTGTGTTGCCGTTTTTGTTATTTCTGACACTGCCTGCTGAACTGCTTTCTTTGGTGATTTTTCATCGATTTTTTCAACAGCGGTAAAGGCAGTGAGCACTTCTTCAAGCCGTCCGCTTTTTACATCTGTTTCTTCAGGATTTTTAATAGCTTTTTCTTTGACTTCGTATTCGATGTAGTCGCTGTGAATGAGTAGGAGCTTCATACAATCAAGTCCTGTAAAACAAATAATTATTCTTAAACATACTGATTCAATAAGTAATGGGGGAGGCGGCGGAGGTGTTAAACACCGCATTTAAAAATTACTAGTTACACTTGCAATCCCATCTCTCCGCCTAGCAAGTTGAATGTATTAAACAATATAAGAATATTTCGGAAAAAAGTAGCAAACTTTTTCTCCTTACACGCAAGAAGAACATGAACGCAGCCAATTGACAATGAGCATTGTTAAATAGTTTTTTTGTATGACGTAGCATCAAGTAAGGCGCTTGTTTCTTTTGGATTTTTCATTTCAAGCTCTACAAGCCACCCCTCGTCATAAGGGCTTTTGTTTACTTTTTCTGGTTCATCATCCAATGCTTTGTTGACATTAACAATAGTTCCACTCACTGGCGCATAGATTTCAGAAACCGATTTCACTGATTCTACGACACACAGCTCGTCACCCTTTTTCACTTCTTTGCCGACATCTGGCAACTCCACAAACACGATATCTGTCAATTCTGCCTGTGCATGATCGGTGATGCCGACGACAACTTTACCGTTTTTCTCCTTCACCCATTCGTGGGTTTCGGTATATTTTAACTCATCTCTTACTTCATCTGCCATATCAATCCTTCCATATTTTCTGTGTTATTTTACACATTTTCTACTGTTTGTTGTGCCCAATCTTTGGGAACAATAGGCGGTTTGACAACGACCGCCTTCACTGGTTTATCACGAATGATAATTTCAAGAATGCTTTCTTTTTCTCTAAAATTGGGATGTACATATCCCATGGCAATACCAATGTTTAAACAAGGAGAAAGTGTGCCACTGGTCACTTTCCCTACATTTTTTCCTTCTTTTCTGATTTCGCATCCATGACGGGGGATGCCTTTTTCAATACATTTCATGTTTGTTAATCGTTGATAATCTCCTTGTTCTTTTTGTTTCAACAAAGCATTTTTTCCAATAAACTCGTGATCCCAATGAATAGTCCACGACATAGTCGCTTCCAGTGGCGTTCGTCCACCTTCAAATTCATTTCCTGCAAGAATAAATGATTTTTCTAAACGAAGTGTGTCTCTGGCACCAAGGCCAATCGGCTTGATGCCGTAATTTTCCCCCAACTCCATAATTTTTTGGAAGATTTTTTCAGGATTATTATTCACATGAATCTGTAATTCAAACCCAAGTTCACCTGTATACCCAGTATGAGAGACAATACAGTTCTCTCCTGCCATTGTACTATACTGACATCCAAAGAATTTTACCTCACGAAGGTCGGTCTCCGTCAGTTGTTGCAGAACGTCTCGTGATTTGGGACCCTGGATCGCTAAAATGACATACTCCTTAGAAACATCGGTCGCAACGGCGTCAAGCTTGTGTGCCTGTGCTTTCGTGTTCAGCCATTTCGTTACCTCTGCATTCATACCTGCATTAGGAATCATCATAAACTTGTCTCCAAGATGCATAAAAATAGTGTCATCAATTACCGTACCATCTTTTCGTAAAATAGCCGTGTATTGGCTTTTCGTATCACCAATACGGGAAGCATCTTCTACTGTGGTCAGGCTGATAAGTCTTTCAGCATCAGAGCCGGTAATCCATACATTGCTCATATGAGAGACATCAAAAAGCCCAACGGTTCTTCTCACCGCCATATGTTCATCTTTAATTGAAGAATAAAAAATAGGCATTTCAAAACCGGCAAATTCTGTAAACTTTGCACCCAATTCTTTCTGCAAACCATATAAGGGAGAGCGTAGCGCCATATGTATCGAACGGTGTATCTTTTAGCCATAGTTTAACATTTCGACAAAACATTTATCACATAACTATGATAACACCCTCTATGCAACCTGTATATCTTCCAGGAGTGTACAAACAGCAACAGAAGGTATTTACCGAAAATCTCCCTGAATGTAAAGGAGTAAGGGTCTATAATGAGCAGTTGCGATCAGTGAAGGGAAAGGAGTTCCGATCCTGGAACCCGTATAGAAGTAAACTTGCCGCTGCACTGCTAAATGGCATGCAACGTTTTTCTATCCAGCAGGATGCATCCATATTGTACCTTGGTGCGGCAACAGGAACCACCGTTAGTCATCTTTCAGACATTGCGCGCAATGGGGTCCTCTATGCCATCGAGCGATCACCTGTTGCCGTCAAACAGCTTGTCATCACAATGAGTAAGCGCACCAATGTCGTTCCTGTGCTTGCCGATGCAAATCATCCCGATCGCTATGCTGCTATCATCTCTTCAGTTGATCTTCTATACCAGGATATCTCACAACGAAATCAGGCTGACATTTTTGTACACAATGCACAACAGTACCTCAAAGCCGATGGCCAAGGCGTTATCATGGTCAAGGCACGCAGTATCGATGTTGCCATCAAGCCAAAGCACGCCTATCAGCAGGTTATCGATATTCTCAAAGCACAAGGATTACAGGTTGTTGATGTTATTGAGTTATCGCCGTATGAAAAAGATCATGCGGCCATTCTTGTCTCAAGGTAACAAAAGGAGTATGAAAACACGTATGAGCATGAAAGATACCTCTGCCATCTTGGTGCGGCTAAGCAAATTCTTCGTTCCCATCATAGTAGGAATGGGGGTATTGGCACTGGCTGGATTTCTCATGAGCGAGACCATGAGGATGCGCTATTGGCCCTTAATGACCGGGTATTTTTTTCCTCCTTTAGGAAAAGAGTCGATTATTCCTGCCGGTGTGCTCGTTGCAGGCATTCATCCAGCAGTCATGGCACTGTCTATTGCCTTTATTGACATAATTGTTGCATTATTTTTAGTATGGAATTACGATTTAGCGAAAAAAATTCCTTTTGTCGGCACATTCATAAACAAAGTAGAGCAAAAAGGAAAGATTGCCGAACAGAAATATGGTTGGGTAAAACCCCTGCGATTTGTTGGTATTGTGTTGTTTGTAATGGTTCCGTTTCAGGGGTCTGGTGGTCTTGTTGGCTCTATTGTAGGTCGATTAATTGGTATGAAACCATGGAATACCTTTCTGGCCATTAGTATCGGTGCCCTTGTTGGGTGTACGCTCATTGCATTTTTTGCCCAAGCGTTCTTGATTTTTGCAGAAATTAACACCATGCTGACAGTAGCTCTCATTGCCATACTTGTTCTTATTGTTGTCGTCTACCTTCGTCTCAAGCGAAGAAAAAAGAATTCAGCATCTACACGCTGAGATGAATTTCTTTAAGCATTTTATTAATGAGATACGTAGGTGCTTGCGCAAGAAGATGCTTATACGCTGACTCGGCAATACACATCGATTTGCTCAGTTCTTCAGCATTCTTAATATGTGTTTTAATCTCCTCCAAATACATCTCTCGAATGTGGTCAGCATGTTTGGTTACGATTTTCTTGATTTTTCTTTTCGTTAATCGATTATGGAGGGTGGTCTTGTTTTCTAATCGATTAATCAGTGGAAGAACGACGCTTGGTAGAAGTTCTCCCTTGGTTAAATCTACCAAATCATCGGCCAGTTGATAGGCAAAACCGATTTCAAGACCGTATTTCGCAAAGGTTTCCAACAGATCTTCCGTCATGTTTGCTTCGATAGCACCTGCTTTACATGCTGATGAGAATAACGAGGCGGTTTTCCGTTTGATAATGTCATAATAGGTTTCAAAAATTCTTGAGTCGGTAAACGATTCAGTTACTTCTTCAATATCTTGTTTATTAAATGAAACTTCATCCAGTTCCCCTGAAAGAATATCATTCCAGGTATTGACGTATAATTTTGCCACTTCTTCGCCGTGGCTCAAGGCAATACTGAACCCAGCAGCAAGCAATTTATGACCCTTCAAAATAGCAGTATCAACGCCTTCCACTACATGAAATGATGGTTTTCCTCGGCGCTCTGTATCCTGATCAATAACATCATCATGAATGAGCGAGGCAGCGTGAGCAAGTTCGATACTGACGGCACCTTCCAATGCTTTTTGGTACTCTTCTGGAGTTTCATTTCCTTGGGTACACGCCTTAAACGCCAAGTGGGCAAGTAACGGACGGAGTCGCTTTCCTCCTTTTAAAACAGAGAGAATAGTTTTATCGGTAAAAAGTGAAGATATTTTAGTATCCAAATCATCTTTCGTCGATTGGAAAAACGTTTCGATTGTTAGCGTAGGCGTGTCCATTCGATGACTTCCTTTCAAATACGAATCGTGCAAGAGAATAACGTGTCTCTCATTACTGATGACTCTCAACTACACCCATATGTATAAACCAGTATATAAGTGGCAACTCAACAGGGTTCCATAAATTATATAATGTTTGGCATCCAGGAATGGAAATAAGAAAAACTATAAGTCATGGAAAAATATTCTCTGTTACAGACGTAGTATACACGCATGGAGGGAGGAATATTATGAAGGAAAGACCCCACTATTTGTACCTGCTTGTCATACTGTGGCCCCTACTGAGTGTCCTCTTTATTGCCTGGGGTGCGTATTCCTTAACCTTTGTCCTTCAAATTCCCAATTGGACTCCTCCACCCCATCAACAAAGTATTATCGTCGTCTACCAAATGCTTTATTTTGGGACTTTGGTTTCGACGATTACGTGGTTTGTATTTTCCGGCTTATTCTTTGTGTTTTCGTATCTCTCATGGAATGCAAAGAGTTGGGCATGGACGGCAGGAGTGATCATCTCTACTATTTTTCTGATTATCCTAGGAGTGATGCTTGCCGCCTTTATGGTTACTACTATCGTCTACTTAGATTTCTTCCCGGTGTTGGGCTTGATAACGGTTGTTCTTGCCTTTTTAATTGATTTAGGCATCATCTACTGTCTCACCAGACCGTCCATGAAATTGTTTATCGAAGCACGTCGAAAAAACAACACATAAAAACATGATTCTATACCGAAAGTTTGATTTTCTTAAGCATTCTGTTGATGATATAGGCTGGTGCATCCGTCATCAGTTGTTTATAGGGGGAATGAGGAATGGTTTCTGATTTGCTTAATTCTTCTGCCTGTTGTACGTGGTGTTTAATTTCGTCAAGATAAAGCTGTCGGATGCTTTCTTCGTGTTGTGAAAAATTTTTCTTGATGATTCGTTTGGTAAGTACTTTTTTCATCGTCGTTTTTTGTTCAAGTTTATGTACTAAGGGAATGATCACGCTGTCAATCATTTCTCCACAGGCCAAATCAACCAAATCATCTGCTAGTTGATAGGCCAGACCAATTTCACGACCATACTGCCCAAAGACCTCTAGAACATCTCCAGTCATGTTTGCTTCGATGGCACCTGCTTTACATGCTGATGAAAAAAGAACTGCAGTCTTAAGGTCGATGATTTTATTATACGCTTCAAAAATTTGTGATTTGGTTGACATGTACTGCAGTTTTTTGGTTTCATCGGCATTAAATGAAACTTCATCAAGTTCTCCATTCACGACCTGGTCCCAGGATTGTACATATAGATCAGCAACTTCTTTGCTGTGTTTTAAGGCAATGTTGAATCCAGTAGAAAGCATTTTATGACCGGTAACCAGCGCCTTGGCGATACCCTCCGTGATGTGAAATGATGGTTTCCCTCGACGTTCCTTATCGTTGTCGATAATATCATCATGTACCAATGATGCGGTGTGAGCAAGTTCGATACTGACGGCACCTTCCAATGCTTTTTGGTACTCTTCTGGAGTTTCATTTCCTTGGGTACACGCCTTAAACGCCAAGTGGGCAAGTAACGGACGGAGTCGCTTTCCATCTTGTAAGATAAATACGATATCTTTATCTGAAATAGTGGCAGTTATCTTTTGTTCAAGATCCGCTCTGGATCGATCGAAAAAATCATCTACCGTAGTCACGACGTGTTCCATAACTGCCTCCCAAAGGAACTCCCTGTACTATGAGGGGGCTGATATTTATACCTAGGTATTTTATAATGTTTTCCTTTATACTTTTTGCGGTTGAAAGAACCGAGCGATGAGATAGACCTCAGAACTGCTTTTTCGTGATGCTGGTGGTGAGGATGTTTTCACTGTTTTAAACTGGCGCTTTACCGTCTTGAGGAAGTTAGCTGTATCCTCTCCTTGAAAGAGCTTACATAGAAAATGGCCACCTGGCTTGAGGAATCGGTGGGAGGCAGCCAATGCCTGTTGACAGAGCCATATGCTCCGTGCTTGGTCAACCGAATAATTGCCTGAGATATCTGGTGCCATATCAGAAAGGACTACATCAACAGGTGTATCGTTGAGGAGTTGTTCCAGGGCATCCATGGTTTCTTCTTTGGTTATATCACCTTGTAGAAACGTCACGCCTTCGAAAGGAGCGATGGGTAATGGATCAACACCAATAACCGTGCCGGTCTTTCCAGTGAGGACAGAGGCGACCTGACTCCATCCACCAGGAGCTGCACCAAGATCAAGCACCACGTTTCCTTGAGAAATGAGAGAGAACTTGCGCTGTAGCTGTTGAAGTTTGAATGCAGAACGGGCGCGGTACCCTCGCTTCTTTGCCTCTTTGTAATAATGTTCTTTTTTCTTTTCTGAATACCAGCGCGTCATACGGATTAGAGGATGATGTCGATGTCCAGTCGTTCTGCCAGTTCTTTGTATCGGTTTCGAATGGTTACTTCGGTGACACCGGCAACGTCAGCGACTTCTCGCTGGGTTCGGCGTTCACCACAGAGGATGGAGGCAATGTAGATTGATGCTGCTGCTACACCGGTTGGTCCTCGACCGCTGGTCAGTTCTTTGTCTGCGGCATCTTTAAGAATTTCAATAGCTTTTGATTGCACATCGCCGGAAAGTTTGAGTTCACTGCAGAACCGTGAAATGTAGTCTTGCGGTGAAGTAGGCATTAGTTTCAAACCGAGTTCTCGGGCGATGAATCGATAGGTCCGTCCAATTTCTTTTCGTGAAACTCTGGATGATCCTGCGATTTCATCAAGGGTTCGTGGAACGTTACATTGACGGCAGGCAGCATACAGTGCTGCAGCGGAAACACCTTCTATACTTCGTCCACGGATGAGGTTTTTCAATACTGCTTTTCGATAAATCATGGCGGCGGTTTCTCTGACGTTTCGTGGCAGACCCATGCCAGAAGCCATTCTGTCTAACTCAGATAACGCAAACGCAAGATTTCGTTCGGTCGCATCTGAAATTCTGATTCGTCGTTGCCATTTTCTCAGTCGATAGAGTTGTGCCCGGTTTCTGGTTGGGATTGATTTTCCATAGGAATCTCGGTTTTTCCATCCAATCATGGTGGAAAGACCCTTATCATGAATAGTGTAGGTCATCGGTGCTCCGACACGAGCTCGTTTTTCTCGTTGGTCAGAGTCGAATGCACGCCACTCTGGACCGTGATCAATAAAATCTTCATCAATAACAAGTCCACAATCTTCACAGACAAGTTCACCACGAGAATAATCTCGACTGAGATGAGTGCTTCCGCATTGTGGACATTGCGTAACTTCTTCTATGCTTGGTTTTTCTTTCTTTTTTGATGATGATGGCATAAAAAGCCGGCCCCCATAAATCTTTTATACTTTGCGATACGCTTTTTAACGACATAATAGAACTTCTATATAAACTTTATTACGGATTTAAGGGGATGTGGTATCTCAAATTGTCGTGCTGCCGGGCTTTGCACGTTTATTCACTTTTGCACGTAAATTCAAGATTCTGCACGTTTATTAAGAAATTAATAATATCTCATCAATCAAAAATTAAAATTACATTCTAACATTCTTTAATTTTGAAATTGATGACTCTATACTTTTTAAATTAGAATTTATCTCCTTTAAATTCTTATTAAGTGATACTGACTGAAATTGAATATCCCTATTTTCTTTTTTTATTTCTTCAAAATCAATTTTTAGAGAATCATTTAGGTCTCTACCATAACCATCCTTGAAAATTAATAAAATTTCTAACAAACCTTTTTTTTCTTTAATATTTTCCGAAGATAATTCTAAATTTAGGCTGTTGAATAATTCTATAAAATAAGAATTTTTAGACAGCATATTCAA
>CAZWZY010000009.1:0-69011 GCA_964638175.1 uncultured Thermoplasmatales archaeon
GTATAGCTATACGACCGGTTCATCCAACTTGATCCGTCAGTTACATTAACTGACCACCGATAGGTCGTATTTCCCCATAAGAAATCATTATCAAACGCAGTAAAATCAGTAACCTCACATCGTCCTGTTGAAACACCGGTCCAACTCGCAAATAATGTCCAAGTGTCAGTCACCGGCGTCATATTATAGAAGTAAAAATACACATCGAGATCTGCTCCAGTAACAAGGATACTAATGTTGGTAGGGGGTCGTGCAATTTCCGTTGATTGATTAGGAGGGTAGGGCCCTGATACTTGCATATCACCAACCAGGGTAAACGTCGTATTATCCCGTGCCTCTGCATACGATGCATAAATCGTACATGTTCCTAATGCAGCCCATGCCGGTATGACAAAATCGGTCGAAAAGTTGCCTGTGGCATTCGTTTGTGGTGTAAGAAAAATCAACCGTGAATTTGCCGAATCCTTCACTTCGATACCGACATATTCTCCTGATTCCGGAGGAGAGATATATCCTGTGATAGTAACCGTGTCTCCTCGCTGATAATAGGTATCAACAGGATGAAGCGTAATGGTTTCACCCTCGCCAACCACATGGATGCCGACAAACAGCGAGGAAACAAGTAAAGCAACAACAGCAATAAAAAAGAAGATGCGACGCGGATGGTAGCAGGCGTGGGCATAGGAGGGAGCCGATGATAGATGCTGCTCGTTAACAGTATCACATTGCTTGCTATCCCATCCGGTCTTGTGCATCTTTACCCAACGCCCTCTAGCATTACTTTTGTAATCTATACGTAATGTTTTTTATGCTATATTAGAATTGTGCTTAAATCTCGTGGTAAAATGTGTACCAGCGTTCTCAATTATTCAAAATAAAAGTGGCCCGTCTTAAACAACCAGATGATGACTCCAACCACAAGAGCGATGACCGCAACAATGACTGCCAACCAGGGCAACTCTACGACCTGCTGTACACGTGTCGTTACGGTGAAAAGTGCTTGTGCCGTTGCCGTTTGATCATCACCATAGGTGTAGGTGACGGCATAGGTATACTCTCCAGGAGACAATTCTGATGTAGGAATTGTTTTGTTAATGGCAGAAGACCCATTAACCGATACTGCTTCTGTCGTTGACCATATCAAAGTATTATTCGCAGTAATCGTTTGATTCAATGTGCCGTTCACTTGGCCTGAAACACCGACATTCAACAGCGTAATCAATGCCGTAAGGCTTTTCCCTTGTTCAAGAGTAGTTGCTGAAAGCTCAACAAGAACATCAAACAAAAAGTACGGTTTCTCACCAATAGTAAGAGAAAACTGCGTAGTAGCGGTAGCATTCTCATTATCAGTGACGGTCAAGACCACCGTATAGACGCCTGCCTGCTCATAGCTATGCGTAATCACTTCTCCCGTTCCTGTTGAAGTATCCCCAAACTCCCAATCCCAGGATGAGATGTATCCGTCGGCATCAGAAGAGGCAGTCGCATCAAAGAGTACCGGGAGACCAACAACACCGGTGGTCTGACTGGCCGATGCATGAGCAAGCGGTGGTTGATTTTCTTGGGGTTCTTCCTCGTCGTCTTCCTCTTCATCATCATCTGGCGGAGGCGGTTGGTCGCCTTGCCCGCCATCTCCTGTTGAGTCTGCAGTAGTAGTAAACGACCAGAGCGGACCGGTAGTGTATGAACCATGATGGTCCCACGAGACAATGCGCCAATAATACGTCGTTTCATAGGAAAGGGTTCCTGGATTGAAGGTAGGTGTCGACTGATTATGAACGATGCATGGAGGAGGACTGGTGGTTCCCATATAGATGTCATACGTTACGAGGTCGTCGTCAGGATCACCACCAGTCCAGGTAAAGTCTGCCGTTACTGAGACTTGGGATGCGCCGTTACTTGGTGTTGGTTGACTGGGTGTGTGTGGTGGATTGTTGGGAGAGGATGCTTCCACCGAAAAGGTGGTACTATCACGAGCCCAGTCATACGCAACATAGATGGTGTAGGTGCCAAGGTCTATTTCCACATAGTCTAAATAGAATGTCAAAAAATATGCTCCTTGATCATCAGTAATCACATTTTCCGCAAGATACGTTCTCTCGTCGTCGCCTATGATTAAAAGACCGATGACACGATTTGGGAGCAGTTCCTCCGTATGCATATCCCGAAGAGTGACGTGAATCTGAACCGTTTCATTGACCTGATACGTTGTGGCATCAGTCCGCACGGTAATGCCATAGTCGCCTTCTGCTGCCGTCCCCCTTGGCAGGGTACAACTAATCAGAATGAGTGTGAGGAGTACCAAACAAATCTGTCGTTTCATGATTTCACACCATAGTCTTATGAGAGAGCCTCCCGGAGCATACCACAGGCATGCTATCAACGGAGTAGGAATGATTAGGATATAGTAATGGGTTGGTAGGTGTAGACGGCTGCGTAGGGTTCCCAGTACCCTTCCTCACTGGGCAAACAGCTCCACAGCATGTTTTGAGCCTTATAGTCCCCCGTTTCATATGATTTGGAGACATAGCTATCGTATTCGCCGGTTTCCCGGTATGCACTCACCGACATCGTGCTTCGTGATACCCATTGCGGGCTGTTGGGAATACTGGGATAGGCCCCTGGGCCTAAACATTGCAAAATGACTTTTCCACTCAATGAATCGTTTAAGAATCGGTTCTTGTAGTGCATCTCCCACCCGAGTTCTCCACTGGTGTTGGTAATCTCCTCAATACCTGTAATTTCCATCTTAAAGGAAAATACCGTTGAGGAAGGATTGTTGCCAATAAAGGTTTCATAGGCTTCCACATCGTTTTCATCAACGGTTGTTACGGCAAAATAGATAGTCTCTCCCCAGGTGTCGCTGGGCATATCATAGCACTCATAGGAAGTTGCTCCAGTCACCGTTGCTTTTGCCGTAAGTCCAGAAGTATTAGTAATAGGATCGGTGTCGTAATAAATCTTATATTTTGACATCCCCAGATCTTGCCAGGTGATGTTGAATCCATGGTACGCACCAATATCATCAGCAGTCGTCGTAATGTTGACCGTAACACCATGGGTCCAGGACGTACCTGCCCCCGGAGTTTCTACATTACTTGCTTGGTCAGTTGCCCGGGATGTAATGGTCAGTGACGCATTGGCACCACAAGCATTCCAGTTCACGCTTGACGCATTATACGACCAGCTGGTGGTACCTGTTGCCGTCAGCCATGTGCTACTTGTTGACCACGCCGCACCAGTCCAATAATACGTACCATTAGTCAATTGCACCTCAACCTGTATCACCGAGGTACCGGTATCACTTGCGGTTCCAGTGATGCTCGTTAATGCATTGAGTTTGGCACCACTTGCTGGTGCTGTAATGGTTGATGACGGTGCGGTTTTATCATACGTAAAAGATTGGTTTGCTCGTGCAGTACCAATACCCGCATAGATGGTTGCATTACCCTCTGCACCCGTTGTAATCACAAAGGAGGTATTGAAATGACCTGTTGCATTGGTAGTCACTTGATCATCAAACATGGAATCGCTTGCACTGTCATTAACTTCAATACCAATATTCTCTCCCGAGAGTGCAGGAACAATATAGCCACTGATGCCAACGGTGTCTCCTTGCTTGTAGTAGGTGTCCGCCAAGTCATCAAGAGCGATCACCATCTGTTCGCCACCGCAGAATGCTAACCCTGCTAAGTCAGATAACGTCGGGGTGGTTGAGGAGGTAATCGTGGCATACACATACCCGACATAGCTTCCTGACGCTTGAGCAGTATAACCCGTATTTGAGCAGACCTTCCATTCGCTGTCTGTTGTATTCCAATAATATAATGATCGATAGTTTAGTGAAGGAGTGCTACTCACCCAGTGTTTCACCGTAAGACTTGAAACACACGAAACATTTGGGAGATAGACATCAAAGAAGGATCCCAAAGAAGAATACCCTTGGCTCCCGGGATTATCTGAATAGTTTGCGACCATCACAACCGTTGAGCATGACGTTGAAACATCGACCGTCACGTCAGCCTCTGAAGAAGCATTTACTGTTTCTCCGTCAGTAACGACATCAGCATAAGTATCCGTCACATCCTCGCCATCCCACGGAACATCATAGACGGTAAACGTGGTTGATTCAGTTGAAGCATAGGTGGCATTAGTCGAATTCACAGACAATTTGGTGTAAAAGGTACCTGCTTGATGAGTTGTATAGGTGATATCGTATAAAACAGTAATATCGGTGTAGGTCTCGTTACCGCCATAGCCGTACCCATACCCAAAATAGTAGGTTTGGCCAGCACGCTCGTCGTACCCATACCCATACCCATAATCATACCAATCATCGATAAGAGTGGTTGTTTTGATGACGGCAAAGGCATTGGAGGGATTATCAGAGAGTTCTGTGCCATCAATGTAAAAGACAACGGAGGCAATATAGGCGTCAGTAGCATTATCAAAGATGGAAAAATTCAAAAAATCAACAGGGATGCGCTCGGTACCTCGAATGGTAAGATTGACATTTGAAAAGGTAATATCACTTTCATTACAAATAATGGTGTGTTCAGGTACACCTGCTGAAACATGCACTGCTGTTGCTGGGGGAACCAACACAAACACGATGAGTGCCAGCAACAAGGCAGCAATCGCTAGACTGCCTACTTTTTTGAAGAGTGATCTCTTCACCATGCATCCGCCATCCACGTAGATGTAATTTATATAAATTACTATGGTAATGGATTATGTCACTGGTATTATTTATACTTTACTTAATTTTTGAACAATGAATGATGATAAAAAATCGGTAGGTTTATAACATAAAAAAATATTACATTTGTAATGCATTCGTAATGCTTTGATGGGAAGCATTAGGGGATATGTATTGAGATGAGTGGAGATGAGGGGAAGCACGAAACACTATTCTTGAATAAAACAGTTCGATTGGTAAAATCAGATGGGTTTGTACTCACCGGTAAAATTCTCAAAATGAATAAAGATGCTATTCTTTTCGAAACCAATCAAGCAACGTCTCTCATCGCCACAGATCATGTCAAAGAATTAGTGGTAAAAAAGGAGGGGATACTCGATGAGTAATATAGCATTAACACCCTTAAAAAATAAGAGATGGTTATTTCCAGAAACCGGAAAAGCAGGATTTCACTATGAAGATGTCAGTCGTGCAGTAAAAGGATTGCAACGTGATCTTCATCAGGCATATGCTGGAGCTCATGAAGAAGAGTTACTTTCCTGGGTAAAGAAGTGGTTCCCCGATGCCATTGATCAAGAGAGTTCATCATCGCCTGTTTCATCAAGAGGGGAGAAGCCATCGCCAGAAAAGGAACATCAATTGACCATTATGACGTTTGGATAGAGAGAAGCGTATAGAAAAACATTCGTCTAATGAGATAAAAAGAGGTGGGGAGAAATGGATTTAGATCCGATCTATATCATGAATTTGGTACTCTGTATAAGCATTGTGATGCTTGGGTATCTAGCCTATAGAAAGAGCAAAGAGATGATACCCATCTATATCGGCATGGGATTCACCCTCTTTGGCATCTCGCATCTTGCAACCATTCTCGAGTTGAAAGAAATGCTGAGCGATGTACTGATTGTCATTCGAACACTTGGTTATCTCTTGGTTATCTTTGCTTTGTATACGTTTTGGAAACGTAAAAAATAGGAAAAATGGTGGAATAGAATATGGCGGTTGGTTTCGTACTTATAAATACTGCACCTGCACACGAGCATGAGGTATATAACAAACTATGTAAGGCGCCGAAGGTCGTTGAGCTCCATCCTTTGTTTGGAGAGTAAGACTTGATTGCAAAAATCGAGAGTGATGACTTCGAAGGATTGGGAGATATTATCTTGAACACCATTAGATCTGTAGAGGGCGTGATTGACACTAAAACGCTAACAGGAACAAAATTTTGAGGAGGTAAAAAGTATGTGGAACTATTTTATGAGTATGTTGATGCTGGTATTTGCAATAGCAAGCATGATTGTAGGGATTTTTACGGCCTATTTTGGATCAGGTAAAAGTAAAGCAGTCGGTGGCATTATAGTGACCATTGGATTGATTGTTGCCGTGTTGTTTTTTTGGTTTGCTGGGGTGCTACCGTTCATGGGAACATCACCGATTTCATGGGCTGATGAAGGCGTAGTTTTTCGTGGCGTTGTTGCTGTGATTGGTGCAATTGTTGGTGCAGGAGCAGCAGCAGGGTTGTTTCTGCTGTCCATTATGAAAGCATAACTTGAGAGATAATAATGAACAAAAAAGATTTAGTCAAATATAAAGAACAATTTTGCAGAGTTCTTGTTAAAAAACGGAATGCATACGATTGTGTGTTCTGTACAGTTGAAGCAGTAAATGACAGACAATTGTACGTGACTGATACTAGAGGTGCATGGTTCAAGATTCCTATTGGATTAATTAGAGGGATCTGTGTAAATGAAGAGCAGTGGTAGTTCAACATCAGTTACTCACAATAACGTTGCTGCTTGTGGGGTGGTCTGTTAATTTACCTTCTTCTACTCTTTTTCCGTGTGTAGCCAATATAACCTAACAATATGAATAAACCAGTTCCCATGAGTATTATCGTTGGTAGTTCTGGGACTGGTGCTACTGGTGCAGTGTTTTCATATGCTTGAGACGTTCCACCAGCTTCACCAACCAACACATCAACATCACCATCATTGTCTAAATCAGCAAATGCTGGTGTTGGCCATCCTACAACACCAAAATATCCGATGTCCCAGTCGCTGTTACGTGTCCATGCTGGACTGGAGACAGACCCTGTGTTTTCGTACCCACGGCAGTACCCCTCTTGTACACCAATCAAGAGGTCATAATCACCATCGCTATCAAGGTCGGCAAATGCTGGTTTTGCAGAAGCATCTATAGCTCCAACATCCCAGGCGTCCTTATCCGACCATGTCGGGCTAGAAGCTGTTCCCGTATTTTCGTATGCATACGAATAACCATCATATGCACCAATCAACACATCATAATCGCCATCGTTGTCCAGGTCTGCAAATGCTGGTGCGGCATAACCTCCTATATCTCCAACATCCCAGACATCCTTATTTGTCCATGTTGGTCCATCTGCAGTAACGATGCCGGTGCCAGCAAGAAGAACACTCGCAACAATAAAGATTACAAACAAGTCTTTTCTTCCATATCCCGTCCTTTTGGATTTCATCTTAATTCATTCCTTAGAATTTTTATTTCTTTTTGTTTTTCTTCCCAATGTAACCAACATAACCCACAAGTGTAAATAATCCAATTCCCATGAGTATTATTGTTGGTAGTTCTGGTATCGGGGGAACCGGGGCCTGATCGCTTTTGGCATACTTCAAATCCTTATTCGAATAATCCTGGTAGCTGATGTGTACATATCCCAGGGAATCTATGGCAATGGAAGTATCCCTTCCAACATTGCCATCGCTGTCCACGGTCTCATTGTGCCAACCTCCGTCGTCATGGTACGCATACTTCAAATCATAATTCGAAGCAGCACCATAGTAGCTTATGTGCGGATTGTTACTTCCGTCCAGGGCAATGGATGTATACCATCCAACATCATCGTCATCGCTGTCCACGGTCTCAATATTCCAACTTTCACCATTATCGTATGCATACTTCAAAGCAGTATTCGTCACATCATAGTAGCTTATGTGCGGGTTGTTACTTCCGTCCAGGGCAATGGATGTATACCATCCAACCTCGCCATCGCTGTCCACGATCTCATTGTGCCAACCTCCGTCGTCATGGTACGCATACTTCAAATCCTTATTTATCACATCCCAGTAGCTTATGTGCGGATTGTTACTTCCGTCCAGGGCAATGGATGTATACCATCCAACATCATCGTCATCGCTGTCCACGGTCTCAATATTCCAACTTTCACCATTATCGTATGCATACTTCAAAGCATCAATCATCTCACTATAGTAGCTTATGTGCGGGTTGTCGCTTGAATCCAGGGCAATAGATGTATACTCTCCAACATCGCCAGCGCTGTCCACGATCTCAGTATTCCAACTTCCGTCATAGTACGCATACTTCAAATCATCATTCGTATAATCCCTGTAGCTGATGTGCGGATTGTCGCTTGAATCCAGGGCAATAGATGTATACTTTCCACCGCTGTTGTCCACGATCTGTATCTCACCCTCATCCGCAAAATCCCCGTCATCATTACCGTCATATGCATACTTCAAATCATGATTCGTATAATCCCAGTAGCTTATGTGCGGGTTGTCGCTTGAATCCAGGGCAATAGATGTATAATATCCAACATTGCCATCGCTGTCCACTGTTGTTGTGGACCAAGTAATGTCTGCGGATACTACAGGAACAGTTGCTCCTGCAATCGATAAGAATATCAATACAACAATAGCCATCCTCAATCCCTTTTTACTTCCCCTTCCTTTGTTTGTTCCCATCCTACATCACCATTACGAATTCATTACAATACAATTACATATTGGCTATTCATTTAAAAACATTACTTAGAATACCGGTCTTCCAAATTATTGTAATTAACAGAATAAAACTGAGATTTTCCATAATACATAAGTAATGGTTAAACATTACAAAGTTAGCCAGAATAGACGAAAACCGAGGGGGGCCATCTATTCACAACATGACAAATCACTAGCTTTCTGCAACAAATGCTAAGTCAGGTTTGAAAGAGGGGGAACACAACATGAAAAAAATAACGATTCTACTGACAATACTACTATTCATTTTATACATCTATACCTTTCTTTGGCTTTTCAACTCCTGGTTGACAAACCCATATTACTCCCACGGCATTGTAATACCAATAATCTCAGCATTTATAATATACAAAAAACTAGATAAAAAAAACAAAAAACCAAATGAAACATCATACACACCAGGGATCTACATCTTCGCTTTCGGCCTTATTCTTTACGTCATAGGATTCATCCAAGTTTTCCCCTTCTTATCTGCTCTTTCATTTTTGTTCACACTTAGCGGACTTATTCTCTACTTCTATGGCAAAGCCTTAATGCGTTCTCTATTGTTCCCAATATCCTACCTCGTCTTTGCAATTCCACTACCATTTATACTCCTAGAAAGAACAGCATTCCTTCTACAATCCATATCTATCAGTTTTTCACCGTTTCTCATAGGACTATTTGGGATCCCAGTTACAACAGCAGGATCTGAAATCCAACTTCAAAACCAGTCGTTCTATATTGGCCTTCCCTGCAGCGGAATAAACACGCTTATTTCTCTCTTGGCTTTGACAACTATTTTCATTTATATCTTGAAGTGTTCTCCAAACAAAAAGATCTTTCTTTTCTGCATTACAATTCCGATCGCGATTTTTGCCAACATACTTCGCGTTACATTCATCATACTAATTGCAAATCAATATGGCACAGAAACAGCAATGAATTTCTTCCACGATGTTTCAAGCCCTCTGCTTTTCATTATCGCGTTTATATTTTTGATACTCATTGCCAGGTTAATGGGATGTACACTAGAGGTGATGCGCAATAGCAAAACCTGAGGATTACTCAAAACTCATCGGTTTTCTTGTATTCACCCTGGTACTTATCTTGCTTCTTTCATCACCATCCACTCTACTTGCCAAATCCGTCACCGTGATAGGTACCGAGTTGTCTTATGCATCTGAGGACGACCAGCCAATTCAGGTAAAGATGGATCTGGGTAGCAACGAGCATATAAGTGCATTTCCTGTAAGTATGGACGGCTGGGAAAGCTCAGACTACAATACGACCCGGCTTGCTAAATCCCTGGATGCAGGCGCCATGCTCATGCGCAGTTATATTCAACAAGATACATTTCAATCTGTGTTTTTCCTTATCATGCACTCAAATAATCGCTCCAGCTTTCATCCTCCGATCATCTGTTATCCTGCATTAGGCTATACAATTGTAGAAGAAGGCAAGGAGTGTGTAACTGTTAAGAACGCAAGCTGGGTAGAAAAACCATTGTATCAAATATGGGAGGATCAGGCAGACGAATTGGGCATTTTCAACGGAACAATTACCGTCAAAAAACTCATTGTTACAAAGGGATCAGGCGGAATGGTCACAGAGCGAAGAGTTGTGCTCTATTTCTACGTGAAGGATGGCTTTTTGTCCTCTGCTACTGTTACCATGATAAGAGTTTCTGCAGTTGCACCGACAAGTGGTTCTTATGATGAAACAATGAGCGCGTGCAAAGAGTTTATGGGTGAGACCGTTCAATATCTTTTTGAAATGAGGCACAAGGAAGATAGTATTGCCGTTAGCCTCATTAGATCAGGACTTGGCGGTTGGAGTGTAATTGTAGTCTTATTTGCAATACCGACTTTGATTATGTTTTACCCGCAGATTAAAAGAAAGATAACTTGAGGGATTAAGAGCACAGAGTTATTACCTGACAAGTTTTGGAAAAAAACAGGGAAAGCAAATAAGTTAAATGTTCAATTGTATTATCAAAACTGAAAAAAATGGAATTAGAATTTCTTGAAGATAAAATTGAAATAAAAAATAAGAAATTATTAAACCTTGATAAATTTGTTATAGACTTTACCTCAATTTTAAACAAAGAGGATATTGAATATGTTATTGTTTCAGGATATATTTCAATTTTATTTGGAAGAAACAGAACTTCAGAAGATGTTGATATAATTGTTAACAAAATGGATTTCAAGAGATTTGTAAAATTATGGCCCCAAATTTACAAAAAATATGAATGTGTTATTACTTCAGACATAAAAAATGCATATGAGAATTATCTTTTAGAAGATACTTCCATTAGATTTGCAAAGAAAGACACTTTCATACCAAATATTGAGTTTAAATTTCCAAAATTTGAAGTTGACCACTGGACTTTAAAAGAACGTAAAAAAGTGATGATAAATAATCATGAAACATATATTTCGCCTTTAGAAATACAGATACCATATAAACTATTCTTAGGAAGTGAGAAAGACATTGAGGATGCGAAATTTCTTTACAATATATTTAAAAATTATATGGATTTTGAATTATTTAATGAGTTTAACAACAAGTTTAAAACGCAGGAGTTATTTAACAGGTATATAAAATGAAAACGCCTAATGTAAATATTAAAGAATTAGAAAAATTTAAAAAGAAAAATTTCCAAGAACGCTTAGATTTTATTGATAAATATACTGAATGGCTTAAAAATAATCCAAATAAAAAATGGAGTTCACAACAAAAAGATATTATTGATTAAAAATTAAGATTATTTTTTAATAATATAAATATTTGATATCATAAGTCATAGATAGAAACAGGCAAATATGAAAAACACCACATTCCATATAGTTCCCCTCCTGTGAAATCCTTCTAACATGCCAGGTCTGTAGTAACCGCTAAATTACAATGCCATAACTAGTTGGTTTTGTTAACCATTATTGAACTACAGTTTAATTTTAGTTATACTATTATTAAACTACAACTTAACTTTAGTAAAGTATTTATAGTTTTAACTTATAACAATATTATATGTATGTCAAAAGAAGTATCAGAACTAAATTTGATAAAATTTCCAAGAATTATAACATGGTTGCAGTAGTTGGCGCAAGGCAAGCCGGAAAAACTACTTTTCTTAAAAAACAAATGCAACAAAAAAATTCTTCGTACATCCTATTTGATGATCCCGACGCCAGATCTTTATTTGAAGAAGATGTTAAAAAATTTGAAAAACAATTTATTTCTAACTATAATGTTTCTGTTTTAGACGAGGTTCAATATTGTAAGGATGCTGGTAGAAAATTAAAATATCTTGTTGATTCAGATCATAAACTATGGATTACATCTTCTTCAGAAATCATTCTTTCAAAAGAGATTTTGTCGTTTCTTGTTGGCAGAGTATCAATTATTAAATTATTCCCATTTTCTTTCAAGGAATTTTTAACTGCCAAAGGTCAAAAAGAAGTAACATCCAAAATTTTGGAGCGTATGAACTGGGAACACGCAACCTATGGTGGTTATCCTAAAGTTGTTTTAACAGAAGATATTGATATTAAAAAAACAATTCTAAGCGACCTTTATGATACTATGCTTTTGAAAGATGTTGCACGTACTTTTTCTATTGATGATATAAGATCACTTGAAGAGTTTTCTAAATATCTTGCTTTTTCCATTGGAGATATTGTTTCATATGATAAGCTATGTAGTAATCTTAACATGTCATTTCAAACTGTTAAAAAATATCTTGATGCAATGGAAAAAAGCTATTTAATTTACAGAGTTCTTCCATTTTTTACTAATAAAAAAAAGGAGATCGTTAAACAACCAAAATTGTATTTTGTGGACACTGGTTTGAGAAATATAATTGCTAAAAAATTTGATGTTAATTTAGATGGAAAACTGTTTGAAAACTATGTTTTATCTGAGCTTTTAAAAATGGGTTTTTCTCCAAAATATTGGAGGACTAAAACTAAAACAGAAGTTGATTTTATCATTGAAAAAGAAAACAATATAATTCCAATTGAAGTAAAGATTCAATCGAAAATTGGAAAAATAGAAAGAAGTCTGCGTTCATTTATTGAAACTTATAAACCAAAGACAGCTTTTATTGTGACACTTAAAGGCGAAAAAGGAAAAACTAAGATCAATGGTTGTGACGTGGTATATACTGGCATTAAGGATTTTGAAAAACAATTTTGACAATTGCCAGATCTAGCAGGTTTTATGGGATAGTAGCTGTATTAATGTTGTTGTTATATTTTCAACAATAAAAAAAATTGCCAGTAGGAACAATTTTTAAATTAAAATTTGCTCATGTTAGATTATGCCTCATGTAAGAAATTTTCATTATCGATCGATCAAATGTCCTATGTGTCAAAAGGAAATTAAAACAAAAGACGAAAAGTGGTTTTGTAGCAAAAAATGTGAAGATGAATGGAAAATACTCAATGGAGAATTAAAGGAAAGTAGTAATAAAAAGGTAAAAGGAAGAGATACGAGTGGATAGATCTGGTTAATGTCTTGTATAATACAGAATGAGGTGTAATTTTCATCTAATTTTTGATTATATCAATATCATATGGTTCTTGTGCTGCTTTTTTTAAAAACAAAGGATTTATAACGAATAATAATATTACTTTTGTAATGTAAGCGTAATGCTTATGTTGAGGGTTTATATGAATGCACGGGAGGGGTTTGTGCGTTCACGGTTGAGTGGTAGATGAGTGGAGATGAGAGTATTGTTCGGCGTGGAGAGGTGAAGTAATTTTTTGTTGAAAAATAAGAAGATTGTAGTCACTGGTGGAGCAGGGTTTATTGGTAGTAATCTTGTCCATGCTCTTGCAAAGGTTGACCTCAATAACGAAGTTGTCGTTATTGATAACCTATCCACTGGACGGATTGAAAACATCCAGGGTTTAATAGATAATAAAAAAATAGAGTTTATCAAAAGTAGTATTACTGATCTGGTGCTTCTTCAAAAAATATTTAGGGGGGTTGATTTTGTTTTTCATCAGGCAGCCGTTGCTAGTGTTCCTAAAAGCGTTGAGGATCCCATCACCACACATAATGTAAACGTTACAGGAACACTTAACGTGCTGCTTGCTGCGAGAGAAAATGATGTTAAAAGAGTGGTTTTTAGCTCCTCATGTGCAGTATATGGAAATCCTTCTGAAGAACAGTTACCATTGAAAGAGACTACACTGCCTCATCCTTTGTCACCATATGCAGCAAGTAAGCTCATGGGGGAATATTATTGCAATGTCTTCAGTGAAGTCTATGATCTTCCCACGGTCTGTTTACGATACTTTAATGTCTATGGTCCAAGGCAGGATCCAAATGGTGAATATGCCGCAGTTATCCCTAAATTCATAAACCGTGTTAAAGAAGACAAACCCTTAACTATATATGGAGACGGCAAGCAAACACGGGATTTTGTTTTTGTTGATGACGTAGTTAATGCTAATATATTGTTGGCAGAAAGTAATTTATCAGGATTAGAATCATTACCGAAAACAGCAGGAGGAAATGAAGACAGTCCCAATACTTACACCATCAAAAAACATCAATCCAATATATTTAACGTTGCATCTGGAAAGGATATTTCAATCAATGAACTTGCAGCATCAATACTTGAAATGAATAATGAACTGAGTAATGAAAAAAATATTGCTCAGAACAAAAACATAGAGATTCTCTATGAAGATTTTCAGCCAGGTGATATTAGGTATTCTTCTGCGGATATTTCTAAAATAAAGATGGTGGGTTTTGAACCAAGATGCAGGCTGGAAAACGGGCTGAAAAAAACTATCGGTTATGCTTCTAAAGCAACTATGACAAATGTAATACCAATAGCAAAATCATAAATTATAATTTTATTTTTTGTACACGTAAACAGAGTTGCAATCATAGATTTTATTTGCTTCGTCAAAGATATTCATGTTGAATTTTTCTCCTTTAATCAATGTAGCGGTAGAGTATCCTACCTGTTTTTTAAATTCCTCCATCACCCGAAAATAATTTGTTAGTGTATAATCTCTGAGTATAAATATACCATTAGTTTCAATAGTTCCATTCCCAAAATAGGATATATTGTACATATCGACGTCTTTTTTGAGAACAGATTTGAAGTATTGTGAATAATATACGTCAGTATAACTTGTCTCGTTAGATCTATTATAGATAAAGTCTGCTGAATTCATCTCAGATTCCTCAAATGCTGTCCTGTCTGTACTGGTATATAATGGTGCATCTACATTTGCAAGATTTGAAATTATCATTGTAAAACTTAAAACAAAAATTATTGATGTTGTTATTATTTTGCCAGACCTTTTTAGTTTTGTTGATAACTCCAGTAAGCTAAAACAAATAAAGATAGACATTAAGAGGTATAGAAAGGGATACCATCTGTTTGGCAGCATTGCATCGATTCCTGTTCTTCTTGCCAAATATATAACTAGATAAGTTAAACCTACAAAAGACAAAAGATAATAGCGTTCTAACGTTCTATTTTTTTTGTTTAACCATACTAGAACACTCAATACAAGTAAAAGTAGGATTATATTGTATTCTAAATTTTCAAATAGGGACTGATAGAAATCTACACTCCCCCTATAAACATGTCCCATTACAAATTCTCTTTGAGAAAAATCAAAAACAAATTTAATTGATTCTGCAATATAGCCAATGTAGCCACTTACCCACATCCAATATCCAAGCATTGCAACTCCAAAAAAGGATGCCAGTGCAAATGTTACTGTCCTCTCATCCATTTGTTTATTTTCTATAAATTTATATAAATGTTTTCCAGATAAAAATGATAGGAGCAATAAAAAACATATTGCAGCGGCTACTACATGAGTCAAAATCAATAAAATCAGAAATAAAAAAATAATAATGTTAATTTTTAGTGATTTTTCACTATGATTTTTAATTATTAAATAACATATAACAGAGAAAAAAGTAATTCCCATAGACATTGCGATAATGCTATGGGTACCATAAGCAATATGAGCTGAATAAAAAGATAGAAAAAGAGCTGCTAAAACACCAGTTTTAAAGTTACATATTGTTTTTCCTAATAAAAATACAAATACAATTGATAATAATTCGATAATTCCCATAGTGAAAAATAAACATAGTTTGTATTCTAATCCAGTCACTAACATAGATTCTATGTTTTCTAGGGCGGATATTGGGAAATTAACGTATATATATATCGATGGAAAGTATCCTCTACTAATGATATCGTTAAACATTAGATGATTATACCAAGGATCCATCCCCACTATACTTGGAAATTGGAAATAGATTACAACTCTAAATAATAATGATACAATTAAAATCTGAAGCAAAGGAAAATATTGTAGTTTAGATTTTTTATTTATAAAAAATATTTCAGCGGCAATTATGGCGTATAAGACTGAAATGACTATGTAAAAGGAAATTGGTATAGTGTACGGCTCTGAACAATAAAGTATTAAAAGCGAGGAAGAAAGCAAGAAGAAAAATAATATGAGCAAAATATAAAGAATACGGTTGGAAGTAATTGCCGTTTTTTCTGGTTTTTTTCTTTTTATGTAAAGGTAGGAGAAACAGATAAATGATGTACTTAGTCCCAATATAATCAGGCTTCCATAACTTAATGCAGATAAAACAGCTCCCGCTATTCCCAAAATGATCCCTAATTTTGCCAGGATTTCATCAATATTCGCATCAAGTTTTATTAGATTTTTTTTAACTTGCATTGAATATTCCTCATTATTTTCGTAATTTAGTTTATTTGGAGATGGTTATCTTGTCAAAGAAACGGATTTCGATGATCTCCAGGAGAATTTTCCTCTGGAAGTTGGTTTTTTTCTGTTGTTTAAATCATCATTTTTATAAACCTGATGAATGATATATGCGTAGTTGTATCGTGATGTTTTTGCATTACAAGTAAGGTGGGGAATCATTGACTTTCATAAAAGATGTGTCGACTAATTTTGTAAAACAAATAGTTATGCTGGTATCAGGCATAATTACTTCTATAGTAATTGCTAGAGTTTTGGGGCCGACTGGAAAGGGAATCTATGCATTGGTTATGTTGGCTCCATCGATGTTGCTGTTGTCAGGTGAATTTGGAATAACAACGGCAAACATTTTTTTTATTGGTAAAAAGAAAATTAAGAGATCGGTATTATCATATAATTCATTGATTTTTGGATTGATTAATGGTGTAATTTTAGTTTTAATTTTTCTTATTATTTATCCATTCATAAAAGACAGTGTTTTCAAAGGAGTCGATTCCGTTTATATCTACTTTATTCTTATTATTATACCTTTTTCTTTAACAACTCAATATTTGGGTGGTATTTTAGTGGGCCTGTTGAAAATAAGACAAGCATGCTACATTACTATTATTCAAACAATAATTAATACTGCGGGTGTAGTAACAATTCTTTTGGTTTTATCTGGTTATATCATGGATCTTTTAGTTTTTTCCATGCTTATGACCATTTCACTGTTTGTATTCTATGTGTTATATATCGACAGATTGACTGGTTTTACCAAAAAATTTACTTTGAAATCTTTTAAAAAATGTTTTAACTATGGCTCTAAAGGTTACTTAGCAAATATCCTTACCTTTTTTAATTATAAACTGGATATGTTTATGATAAATTTTTTTATAGGTATAACAGCAGTTGGATATTATTCTTTATCTGTTGGCTTAGCCGAGATGATATGGATAATACCAAGTTCCATTGCGTTTGTTCTTTTTCCTAAAGTATCATCTTTGGGGAAATATGAGGCATCGGAATTAACTGCAACGGTATGCAGGCATACGTTTTTTTTATCTTTGGTTTTATGTGTTTTGGCTGTGCTGTTTTCCAAGTATGCTATCAATATTGTCTATGGGGGCAGGTTTATTCCATCATACCTACCTTTGTTGTTAATGTTACCGGGAATATTAGCGAATTCTGTTTCTAAGCATTTAAGTGCATATTTAAATGGCATAGGAAAAGTGATATATGCCCCTATTAAGGCATCTGTCGGATTGACACTCAATATTATTCTTAATATCCTATTAATTCCAAATTTTGGTATCTCGGGTGCAGCCATAGCTTCTTCAATTAGTTATACTGTACCAGCTTTGATGGCAAATTTCTATTTTATGAAACACTCAAATCTTGGATTAAAAGATTTATACATATTGCAAAAGTCTGATTTATTATTGTATAAAAATATATTTTTCAAGATGTTTCATAAGAAAGATTATTAATTTTTTATATTTCTTCTAAGATTTTAATGAAATCGTTATCTAGCTGCAAAGTTGAGTACCCAACGGGTATCTTTATCAAATAACAACTTATCTTAGAAAAAATTGTGTTTTGCAATTTTTGCCAATCATTTAAGAGTTTATCCAGATCAAATTGGGGAGATTGGCCGCTACCCAAACAATTGAACTTATACCAATATAAATGTTTATAGAATTGCTGATATTCTGACCTCATAACTTCAATATTCATTTCAGCAACTCTTTCAGCAGGTATTTTTTCTATCGATAAACTTTTATAAGATCCGCGAAACAAAATAAACAATTTTGAAATTTTGGCACCTTGACTAATTCTCTTATCAAAGAAAATATAAGGATTTACTCTCCTTCTTACACGTTGTCCTCTTTTCTTTCTCATAATCCATTGGAATTTATCTAAAATATTTCTATTTTTGAAAATTTTTTCCTCTATTTTCTCATTTACTTCTGTATTATATCCATAAATTTTAGGAAAAGCATTGTTGGGCCATACTTTACCTCTACTGTCTAAAAGAGACATGTCATCTGATAAAAATTTGTAATTTTTTTCTAACCCGAGTTCTAATTCAATGCTTGTCTTTCCAACACCCCCTGTGCCCGTGATTATTATTGCATTTCCTTTTGGATCTTCTAATGCACTTCCATGAATAACCGTTAAATCTTCAGAAAAAAAATGGAGGGAAGGAATTAAGGCGAGTTCATGAAAAACTTGACCTATACATTCAAAAGGATATGTAAATTGAATGTTTCCATACTTTTCTTTTATATTCGATTTGCCCACCCCAAATATAAAATCAACGTATATCTTTTCTTTTTTCCTCCAACTTATAACCGAATCACCGAAATGACATCGGAACCCAAAATCAATATTTTCATGAATTGATGGATTCCTGCCAAATATTCTTGCATTATAATTTTTTTTCTGATTGATTTTTATTACCATATCTGGAATTGATGATGATAATTCGTAAAGACTGAGCTCTTCTTTAAGCAAATGACTAGCAGAATCCTCATCAAAATGTATTTCTATTGTCTTTGAACCAATCGTATATCTTTTTTTAAAAACCACAAATATTTTCCCCTTTTATTACATATCATTTAGATATTTGTTTTAGGGCATATCAAAACTCTCACTGCCTCACCAATTTAGTAATATATGGTAGATTAATAGGTGTACATTTCTATCTTAGAGACAGAGATAAACATTTAAAGATATTTATTAAATAAAGAGAAATGACCTGCTCTTATATTTATATAAAATTAAAAGTTTTATAAAAAATTTTCATGCAAATTAGATATATGGCTAATATTTTTTTCCCAATTGTATTGATTTTTAATCTTTTTAAAATTAGATTCGGTTATTCCCTCTTTTATTTCATCATGATTTTTGATACAATAAATAATTTTTTTACAAAGATCAACAGGATTATTTTTAAAAATAAAGCCATTTTCAAAGTCTTTGATTACTTCATGATTTGCAGGAATATCTGAAACTATCGGAATCAATCCACAACCCATCGCTTCTAACAACGATATTGAGATTCCATCTGATATAGACGTAGAAACATAAAAATCTGCTGCTCTTAGATAATCAGGCATCTTTTCATGAGATATCCCACCTAAAAAATATACATATTCATTTAGTTCTAAATCATTTACCAATTTTTTAAGTTCATTTTCTAAAGAACCGTTTCCACAAATTAAAGTAACTATGTTTTCGTTTTCTTTAACAACTGAAGGAAGGGCCTTAATCAAGCATTCTACATTATATATTGGTTCCAAGTTTCTTGTACTTATTATGATTTTTTTATTATCAAATTTTTCTTTTATTAATTTATTCTTTTTACTATTTGGATTAAACTTGGAGATTTTTATTCCCAAAGGATTGACCATTATATTTTTCTTAATCCCTATTTTGATTAATTTCTTTTTCATATATTCTGATACTACCACAATTAGATCGGCTTTTCTCAACGCTTTTTTCATCCTTTTTACGTATGTTTCTCCCAAAATATTCGGAACTAATAATACATCGCTTCCCCAGCAAGTTATTATGTAGGGATGAAAATTTAACTTGGACCCTATCATGCCATAAAAAGTCATGTAATGCGCATTGAGAATATCTGGTTTTATTTTATCCAATAATTTTTTTAATGTCAGTATAGATTTATATTCCCTATATTTATATATAAAAAATCCTATAACTCGTGCTTTTGGGTCTTCTTTATTAAAAAATGATATATCATGCATTTTCGCTCCTTTGATTTGTTTTGGTTTCGTTGTTATAATATGAACATTATGGTCATTTTCTATGAAATAATTTGCCCATCTCTGTAAATGGATACTCTGAGCATCTCCTAAAAAACATATTTTCATATTATCACCTATTTATTTTAAAAGAATTCTATATACAAGAAATTATATCTCTAAGTTTTATTTAGATCAAAATGAGAATTAAAATCTTTAAATATAATATTATGGAGTATACCTGCCCTTTTTTCCCAAGTATTTTCTTTTTTTAATTCACCCAGTTCTTTATGTAATCGTATTCTTTCATTAGGATTATTTAAGAGATATTCCAATTTTTTATAAAAATCGTCAGCAGAATAATCAACAAATAGTGCTCCCTTACCACCAGTAATTTTTTTAATTCCTTTGCATTTTGTTGAAATAAATGGAATTTCAGAGCCGATGTATTCAAAAAATTTTGTTGGATGGTTTTTATCCCAATAATCTATATTAGGATTATAGGTATATGCAAGAACATCAATTTTAGTAAAATTCTTAAATAATTGAGTTCTTGGGATCGTTTTATTAATGATATAATTTGATTTTCCGATGACATCTTTGGTATCTTTATCTAATTCTTTGTGAATACTTCCCCATAGATAAAGTCGGATATATGGGTATTTTCTATGAAGATTTACAATAGCCTTTGTGAGAATATCTATTCCTTTCCCAGGAACTAAACTACCTGTATAGCTAATATTGAATCTATTTTTAACTATCTTATAATTCAAATGTGAGAATTCGGATTCTTTCAATCCTCCCGGCAATACAACAATTTCTTTGTCAGGATATTTACTAAATGCTGCTAAAAGTATATCTACAGTTTTCACTAAATTCTTCTCAAGTTCTTCAGCTAAAAATGGATTTTTTCCTTGGCCTTGAATTTCACTTTGTTCAACCCAATCATGAGAATACATAATAATTCTAATTTTTAGTTTTTTACATAATTTGATTATTAAATAATTCAATTTATTCGTCCATTCAGCATTTACGCCAACTGCATGCGGATATGAAAAGTAGAGATAATCCGTACGGGACAATATTATTGAAAAAAGAGAAATAATCGGCATAATCCAAGAATAAATAAAATTCTTTCTTCTCTGAAACCAATTATTCTTAAATCGATCTCCTTCTAAATTATATTTATACGGAATCGAGATTAGTTTGATATCATCAAATTTTCTAAGTTCATTCAGAATATTATGGATTCTAATATAAGTTCCACTAACCCTATCAGGTAATTTATCTATTACATTCCCTTCCACTAGAGCAAAAATCTTAATTTCCCTCATCTTCCACCAAAGATTCATAAACTTTAATCAAATTTTTGACATTATGTTCCCATAAAAAAAAATTTAATACTCTTTTTCTTCCTTCATCGCCCATTTTTTTTACTAATTTTTTATTTTTTAAAAGTAGAATTATTTTTTTTGAAAAAAGTTTGGCATTATTAAGAGGGACAATATACCCATTTTCATTATTTTGTACTCCCTCACTACAACCTTCAGTGACAATTAAAGGTAATTTAAAGGCCATTGCCTCTATTTTTACAATTCCAAAGCTTTCATGAATTGAAGGTAAAACAAAAATACTTGATGAACTATAATAATCTAAAATTTTTTTTCTATCAATGCATCCTATTAGAAAAACATTCCTTTCCAAATTTAATTTTTTAATATATTTTTTAAGTCTATTTTTTTCAGGACCATCTCCTATCACCACATATTTAACGTCTGGAAACTCTTTTGAGACAAATTTTATTGCTCTTATTGCATAGATCAAATTTTTAATTGGAACTAAATTTGCAACTGTTAAAATAATCCCTTGTTTTTTCCTTGATTTAAATTTTATTAGTTCCTCGCTAACCCAATGACTCTGAACAGATATTTTTTTTTCGGGGACATGCCATCTTTCCATACACTGCTTTTTTGATTTAAGACTATAAACAATCACTTTTTTAGATAACTTAAAAGAAAAATTAACAAAGATTTTTAAAGTTTTATTTAAACTTGCTCCATAGTTCAACCTTTTAAATGAAAATATATCGCTACCATGGGCTGAAATTACAAAAGGTTTTTTTAAGAATTTAGAAGTAATTGCCCCTGCAAAACCCGGTATATCTGCAAAGTGAGAGTGAATAATATTTATATTAACTCTCCTATTCAACACATAGGCCTTTAATAATGATTTAAAACAAAAATAAAAACCAAACAATCTCTTAAATTTGAATTCTTCATCCATTACTCTATGGATATGAACACCGTCGATTATTTCTTCTTTATTCTCATTCTTCGGTCCACAACATATAACATGAACTTCTTGACCTTGATTCACTAACTCTTTTGCTTGTTCATGAACAAAAATAACGCCAGTAGGGTTTTTATTAGAAGGATAACCAGTTGAAATAATACAAAATTTCATTTTGCTAACCATTCGTTTTCAACTATTTTTTATAAAAATTAAATGTATGTTTTAATTCAGTATTTGTTTTAAAAGTATTTACTGATAGAGGTGGAAAAATAATTTTTTTAAATTTTAATAGACTATCTATTTTTTCAAGATTAATAGGTTTAGCTTTTTGTACATCGTTCCAACCTAAAATAAAAAAACCATCTTTTCTTAAACATCTATAGCAGTTATCAAAAGATTTTTCAATATCAGATTTTTTATTTAACCCCCAACCAAAAACCCCATTAACAATTATTAAATCAAAATAATCGTTTTTAAAATATTTAGGCAAATTATTTAGAGAATCTACAATATGTCCATCTGCACCAAATCTCTTTTTTGATTCATCTTTATCAATTGTCCAATATTCTTTTTCCTTGAAAATAAATTTATATTGATAAGTATACCAATCCACACCAACGAATAATATTTTTTTAAATTGTTCCTTTGAAACGAAATATGGAAAGATTTTATTCTCTAAAATACTACGATCTTCTGTTTTAAAACCGAGTTTTCCGATTCTTGTACGAAATTTCAACTCAACAATGATTTTCATTGCAATAGTTTTTAACTTGACAATCCAACTTTGATTACTCATGACAATTCATAACTTCCTAGAATTCTATGTTAGTAATATATACAAAGCGTATTATAATAATTACAATTGTTTATTTAGCTCAACAATCTGTTTGACACTCATTTTTGAATAGGCCTCAGCAAACTCCATCTTTTCAAAAGAATTTATAGCTCTATATGAATTTAAGTCTTTTATTTTTTCATCGTATTTGAAATGTTTTAATTGTGATTTATAGCATCTAATAGCCTTTATTTTTCTTTCCATTTGTTTAGAAATATCAATAATTATATTTGGATAAATCGGTGTCCATATTTCATATATATGACAATCAAAATCAAAGTTTGTGGATGATAATACCTTTGCTAAAATTTTAAAAGTTACACGGTGGTCCCTATGAAAATCAAACGGTGCTGGCAGAAACACCGAATTGGGAGAAAAGTCCTTTAATATTTGCGAAACTTTATCGATAACATCGTTTTTTATTTTTAGTTTGGTATCAGGCTCATCAAGAAATATTACTTTTTTGATTCCTAATATTTTTGAAGCCTCAACCGCCTCTTTATTCCTGAGATTTACAAAACCATTTTCACTCTTTCTATGGTTTGATAAATCACCTTTTTGACCATTCGTGAGAATCACAGACCAAATTTCATTACCATATTCATATGATTTAATAAGCGCCCCGCCACAACCAATCGCATCATCATCTGGGTGAGGTGAAAATACTAATATCCTAGGACCACTAGGTTTTTCTATTATTTCTGGCATCTTCAAAATGTAGAAATCCTTAACTCCTGTAAATTTACAAAATTTCTTAAAGTATTCTTTTATTAAATTCTTCATGTAAAACCCTCATATTCAGTTTTAATAAGAGATGTTGCAAGAAATAAAAGAACTTAAACTACATACTTTGAATTCAGATAAATCCACCAGGACTTCATTTTTTTAAACAATTTCAAGTTTATCTTTTGCATTTATTTTAAATTGAATTTTGTAGAAAGTTTTTCAAATAGTTCATATGGAACAAATAAATAATCACATAAAGATAACTCAGAATGTATCCCAAATTTCTTAAGGCATGTCAAACCTTTAAATCTTTTGTCTTCATCTTTTTCAATTCTACAAATTTTATAATTGCATGTCTTTATTATTTTTTCGATCTCTTCTTGTCTTGTCTTTCTGAAAGTATTATTTTCTGAATAAACAGGTAGAATTTCACACAATACAAATGGTCTTTGCCCTCTAAAAATTTTTTTTAAACTTTTAATAACTTCTAACTCGCTACCTTCGATATCTATTTTTATAATCGAAATCTTTTTTAAATTTAGTTTTTTGCATACATATTCAAAGGCTTGAACCGGCACAAAAATTTTGCGTACAATCTGTTGCGACCTAAAATTTTCTACAATCGTAGCACCGCCACCTGTTTTCCTATCGTAACAATTTAATGTTGTCATTTCATTTTTATTAGATATTCCAACTGGAATTATTTCACAATTCTCAAAACCATTTTTTTCAATTAATTTCATTGCACAGTTTACACATAATGGATTTGGTTCAAATCCAAAATATTGAATGTCTGGGTCTACACATTTAAGTTTTATTAGTGTCTGACCTACATTTGCACCTATATCAATAAAGGCGCCCTCTTTTAAAGGTAAAAGATTTTTAAGGAGATCGATCATCCATGATTCAGTTATCCAGCGATCGAGATATCCAACTTTACTTACAAACGGAATCCTTATTTTTTTTTCATCTAATGTAATATAAACTACTGGATCGAATGTATCCAAGAGTTTATTTAATATTTTGGGAATTAAACATTTCATAATCATCACAATTTATTTTGATAATTTCATATAATATGATAATATTTTAATCATACTTGCTTAGTAAGTTCTCTAAACAATTTTTCAATTTTTTCAATATTTCTATATGAATGCATCTCTTTGATAGTTTTTAGAGCATTTCTACCTAGTTCCAATCCAACCTCTTTGTTTTCCATTATAAACTCCATCTTGTCACATAACACCTCTGGATCTGGTTTTACAAGTAATGCATTATAATTATCCTTCAATATATCTCTTGTCGGACCCACATCTGTCGCAATTAATGGTTTACCCGTACACATTTCCTCCAATAATGCCCAGCTATAATTATCATCTAACCGAAGTGACAACATACAATCGCCAATAGAATAACTTTTTAGAACTTTATTTCTAGGCAACATACCAGTTAATATAACATTATTCTCCATATTCTTTTTTTTACAGAAATTTATAATTTTATTTTTTAATTCATCATCTTCAACTAGGCCAATTAAATATAAAACTACATTTTTCTTTCGTTTTAACAATAAATAAAAAGCTTCTAATAACAATAAATGGCCTTTTGAAGGATGGAGTCTAGTGGGATATAGAAAAACAAAATAATTACGAAATTTATTTATGATATGTTTATTCGCTAAGAAATTTATTTTTTTATAATCCAACCAATAGGGAACAATTTCAAGTTTATCTCCCGGATAACCAAACTTTATTGCATCATTATAAAGACTTTTTTTCTTTACAATGAATTTATCAAATTTATCTTTTGTTAAAAAATCTATAAATTTCCATGCCAAAATATCTTTTATAGATACGTTACATTTTTTTCTACATTTATCAAAATTATATGAACAATTAACACCATAACCTGTAGGACAAGTTAATGATTTAAAATGTAATGAATAAACAATATTTCTTTTTTTATTGAGATGTAATGCAAAAATAGATTTGTGAATATCAAAAATATCGATTTTACCTGTTTTTTCAATTTCTTTTACTACTTTTAAATATCTTGGATACCACATAAGTGGAAATTTAATTTTATATTCATCTACATAAATATTATATAGATTTATTCCTTTATTCACATCATTCATCGACTTTTCAACTTCAGACCGTTTTTCGCCGTCTAATCTCAAAATTATTACATGGACGTCATGACCTTTATTCATTAAATATTTAACAAGAGAATAATTATGTGTTTCAGTGCCTGCAAAACTAGGTGGGAAATCATAATCAACTAAACAGATCTTCATAAGCATCAACTTTCAAAAACTTGATTGTACATTTCAATATATTTATGAATTACTTTACCCCATTCAAATTTCTTGGCGAATTGCTTTTGAATTCTATGAGTATTATTGTAATGCTTCGAAGAAATATTTTCAATAACTTTATTTATTTCATAAGATGTTGGATTAAAAGTCAATAAATCTCTTTTTTCTTTTTCATCTGCAAATGTATAAAGTCCGGTTTTCTTAGAAAAAAATACAGGGCCATTAACACTATTTAACGCTTCTAATACCGCTAAAGAAAACGACTCATAAAGTGAACAATAAATAGCCATATCCACACTTTGTAAATAAATTTCTATTTCTTCTTCTGAAACATGTCCTAATAATTCAATACTATTCCCAAGTTTTTTACTACTTATAATGCTCTGTAACTTTTTTTTAAGAGGTCCATCACCAGCAATGATTAATTTAACACCGTTAGATATACCTTCCATCGCCTCAAATAATTGAATATATCCTTTTTCAACAGCTAGCCTACCATGCGAAAAAATTGAGAATTGTTCAAAAGTTTTTTGTTTTCTATTTTTTGAATTATTAGTTTTATCTATACCATTTGGTATGATCCTTAAAGATTTACTAATATTATATTTTTGTTTTAAAATATCAGCAGAATATTTTGAATTTACAACAATACAGTGAGATTTTTTTATGAGTTTTGGCCAGAAAAAATAATTAATAACGGGAAATGATGATTCAAAATAGGAACCATTTTTGAATCTATAGTAAAGTTCCTCCCTTATATCTCCGTGAACATTAGATATTATTTTGAAATTTCTGTTATATAAATAAGTAAATAATAAAGGAGTGTTGTTTATAGCAAATGAAGGTGTAAGAGGAAAATGTATGATGTCTTCTTTTGGATTCAGATATTTAAGTTGACTTATGTCTATTATTTCATGAGAAGTGATCACATCTTCCAGTCGCTTTTCTTCAAATAAGAGTTTAACGTTAAAATCTAGATCATCGCTATACACGTCTAAGTACTTTGTAATATGTTTTGCTACTGACAGAGGAGCTCCTTCTTTTTCTTTTGGAAAATACAAAATTAAATTCATTATAGCCTCCTTCAGAATTAGATACAGATTTTATTCTTACCATGGGAGTCTGGTTTGTGAAAAATTACTTACCATATAATTTCTCATAGAACTCCAAATATAAAGGAATGATATTTTTCCAATCATACTTATCAACAATAAAGCCCTCCTCCCAGGTTATCGAATTCATTGCTTCCTTATTTTCAATGAATCTTTCCATTGCTTCTGCAATTTGGGTAACATTTGGATCGACAAATAGAACATTTTTTTCATATTGAAGTTCCCCGATAAGACCACAATTCTTTGAGATTATAACTGGTTTATCTGATGCAATAGCTTCCAATGCAGCGATATTAAAGGTATCATATCTGGAGGGAAAAACACAGAAATCACATCCTTTCACTAAAGAAATTAATTCTCGTCTATCTTGAAAATCCCCCAAAAATCTGATATTATCGGTTATACCCAAATGTTTTGCCAAACTCCGATATTCTTGAATATTTGTGTTTCCAATTATGTGCAGAATAGCCTCACAATTATTTTTAATTATTTTATCAAAAGCACATAGTAATAAATCGATGCCTTTCAATGGAGTTAAGTGGCCAACAAAAACAATTGATGGATTCCCTGAAATCTTTTTTGCCTTTACGTTTCTTATAAAATCAAGATTTACCCCTAATGGAAGAAAAGTAAGTAATTCGTCAGGAATTTCGTATTTACTTTTTGATTGCTGCAAAGTCAGTTTTGAATGGAAAATGATTTTGTCCCAATACCGAATTGTTTTTCGTAAAAGCAAATGATAATATTTTTTCATAAACACATTCTTCATTAAATTATCAATATCTATATGAAACGAAAGGGCGATTTTTTTGTGTTGTGCGACTAATAATCTAAACAATAAATATTCTCTACCTATAGGAAAATTGTGAAAATGAAAGATATCATTATCTTTAATTTCGTTGTATTTCAACCGATAGTTTAGACAACTTAGCGGGAAAAAATCAGAAGTGACATAGTAAAATTTCGTTTTTTTTGGATAATATTTTTCCTCCTCATTTTTATTGTTCTTGTTTTTAACAGATAGTATCGAATGATCAATTTTATCTTCGCTGTTGCTAATAATTTCATTTATTACATTTGATGGTCCGCCACCCTTTGCAAAAGAAAGGGAGGGGTATATGTGACAAATTTTCACGAATTCACCCTCTCCAATACTTCATAATATAAACTCTCAATATCTGAAACAATGTTCTTCCAATTGAATGCGCCAAAATTTTTATTTTTTAGCCTTAACTTCAGATATCCCCTATGTTCAATCACATATTCTAATCCAGAAAATAAAGATTTTTTATCAAAATCAACGAACGTTGCGACATCACTCAATTGAGGAATATCAACACATTTTGTCGTTACCGAAGGAAGATTAAAATAAAGCGCTTCGATAAGAGAAACAGGAAAAGTTTCATATCTTGAAGGCAACACAAATATATCACTTTCTTTATAAGCCGAAAATTTTTCATCATTTTCTAAAAATCCAGAAAAAATAACATTTTTTTCCAAATCAAATTCTGCAATAATTTTTTTTAATTCTTTTAAAAATCCATCATCATCTCCAACTATTATTAATCTACAATTTTCATATTTTTTTACTAACTCTGAAAAGGAAAAAATTAACAAATCAAGACCTTTTATTTTATTTATTCTTCCTACATAAAGAAGTATTATCTCATCTTTATTGATTCGATATTTTTTTCTAAACATAGAATTATTTTTTAAATTGATGTTGGTTTTGAAATTAATCCCATTTGGTATTACCGCAATCTTATCCTTATCTACACCCTTGCTAATCAATTGAATTTTTTCAGCATCAGTTAAAGCAATTATTTTATTACAATCTTTTAATAATTGATTACCGCATAATTTATTAAATAAAATTTGCAAGATCTTGTTTTTCATCATAATTGGAACTGAGCCATGAGGCTGGACAACATATGGTATTCCGTATTTCGTCGCATATTTGTAAGTAATTAGATTTTGGTATGTTCGGTACTCATGAAGATGAACGACATCAACATAGCTAAGATATTTTTTAAGTATTTTTTTAAAATTATATGGATAAAATAACCTGTAATGATAACCGAAATAATTACTCAAATTTTTACAATGCACTACCTTAATCCCGTTAATATCTTCTATTGCATTATTGCTCACAATTCTTTTATTTCTATCATAAGCATCCGTAGTTAAAACAATAATTTCATGTCCTCGTTTAACCAACTCATTTGAGATTTCGTATACTACATTGACTGGACCTCCATAAGCATTTGCCGGATAAAAATAAGGAATAACCTGAAGAATTTTCACATTAACTCCTTCAAAAACTTTTCAAAATCATCTGTGATTTTAGTCCAATCATATCCTTCTGTCTTCGCCCTCCCTTTTTTACCCAGTTTGGGTATAATATCATCATCAATGAGTTCTCTTGACTTAACCAATGAATCTACAGAACCATCAACGTAGACAACTCCAGAATCATTACCAAATTCATTCATTATCCCTGGGAGATGTGTTGTTATCACTGGTTTTTCCATTGACAAATACTCATACATCTTGATTGGAACAATATCCTGCATCACTTCTTCATCAGGATACGCTGGCAATAGACAAATATCAGAAGAAGCAACAAACTCAGGGATTTTATCAAAAGGCTGTTTACCTGTAAGAATTATTTGATCATGTACATCATAGTCTTCTTTGATCTTTTTAAGATCATCAAATGCATCTCCATCGCCAACAATTAGAAGCTTTGTACTATTGTCATCGCTTCTCGCAAGCTCTGTTGCAACTTCTTTCAATCCAGAAAAATGATAAAGCCAGCCCATAAAAAAAAGCACATTAACATCTTTTTCAATCCCATATGTTTCTCGAATATTCAAACCATCAATTTTAGGATCATATCTATCTAAATCAATTCCTGTTCCAACAACTACTGTTTTATCTTTTTTTGCACCCAAACTCAGCACATAATCTCTAAGTTTTTCATTTATCGCAATTACTTGTGAAGAATTACCAATAGCTTTCTTCTCCAAATATCTTCCAAAGAACTGAAATTGTTTTGTAGAAATAAGAGTATGCAAAACATCAATCCAATAATAAACAAATGGAATATTGTTCTTCTTGGCAAGTTTTGAAGCGATATATGTATTTATAATTCCTAAACCAATGATAACATCTGGTTTAAATTCATTTATCTGACGTTTTATCTCTTTTCTATGCGAGAACAATACTGAAATATATTCCAAAACAGGAATTTTGAGAGAAAATGGCCGAATTACTTTGATCTTTGCCCTAGGTTGAATCTTATGAACATTATGAAATACAGTTCTTTTGTCAAAAATCTTTTTTTTAGGATTATTTTTCCAATCTATTTCATAGTCTATGACGACAATCTCATGCCCTTTCGTGGATAAACGTTCCATCAGATGATGTTGTTGATGGGGATTTCTATTAATCCAATCAGACTCTTGAATAAGTAAAATCTTCATTAAATTCCCCATATGTAAAAATGAATTGGATTCACATAATTGAGTTACTAGCAGGCCTAAATATCACAGAATTTTTCATTTTTGATTTAATTTCTTCTAAATTGTTTTCAAGATCTTTTTTAATCTCATCATGTTCTACTAAAACAATAAGGCAATCTTTTCCGTTAGCAACTTCTACAATATCTTTGTATTCATAACCTTCCACAAAGGGATCATAAGCGTCTATATGATAACCTTCTGCCCTAAGATTCTCTATAATCTCCATAGCGGGGCTCTCCCTAGTATCGTACGTATTTGGTTTATATGTTAAACCTAAAGCCACTATTTTTGGATCCTTTATATCTTTCAACATCCTTCGTATCTTCGCTGATATTTTTTGTGGACGCAATTGATTTATGGCTCTCGCAGTAAAAATCAGCGACGTGTTTTCTGGGTCTACTTGTTTGATAAACCATGGGTCAAGCGGGATACAGTGGCCTCCAACCCCTATCCCAGGCTTAAGAAGAGTTACCCGTGGATGTTTATTCGCTAGATCAATGACTTCCTGAGAATTAACACCTAACGTTTCTGAAACCTGATCAATCTCGTTTGCCAAAGCGATATTTACATCTCTATACGTGTTTTCTACTAACTTGCAAAACTCAGCTGTGACATCATCAGTGATGTACAATTCTCCTGTAACAAAAGAAGAATAAAGATTTTTGGCCAACTCCGCAGCCTTTTCATTCATGCCGCCAATAACGCGGTCATTGCTCACAATCTCCTGGAAAACATTTCCTGGAAGAATCCTTTCAGGACAATGTGCTACATACACATTATCATTCACTTTCAAACCTGTTTCATCTTCAATCAGTGGTTTGACTAACTCTCTACAAGTTAAAGGTGGTACGGTTGATTCAATAATGACAAGGTTTCCTTTTTTCAAGAAAGGAGCTATCGATTTCAATGCACTGGTAACGTAAGAAAGATCTGCAATCTTTTTTCGCTTATCAAGTGGCGTCGGAACCGCAATAACGAAAACATCTCCCTCGCAAGGTGTTTCCTGAGATATCAGGTTTTGACGAACTTTTTCTTCCTTGAAAATCCGTTCAAGTTCTTTTTCACCAATATGAAGAACTCCCTCATTTATTGCTTTAACAACGTTTTTGTTTATATCCACTCCAACAACCGTATAACCCGCTCTTGCTAAAAGAATTGCAGCTGGAAGTCCAACATAACCAGTACCAACAACAACAATTTTTTTATTTTCAAGAATCAATCTTTCATCTTCTTCAGTTATCAACATCAAAATACCTGCACATTATTTTTAAATTAATTGAACAGTCTTGGTTTTGTATTCCTTAACCATCCACTCAGCAGTCTTCTGAATCCCCTCTTCCAAGCTACAGGATTCTTTATGATCTAGGTCTTTTACAGCCTTTGAAACATCTACATTTTTAACTTTTGTTGTTAGAATTTCTGAATCTTTGTATTCCACCAACTTTGGATCAGCACCTGTTATCTTAAGAATAATATCAGATAATTCTTCTATGGAATGCAACCTAAACCCTCCAATATTATACGTTTCACCTTGCTTGAAATTATCACAAATATTGCCTAACGTTTGAATTGTATCTGGCAAATATGTTGAAGTGCGTTTATGTTCTCTAAAAACAGTCCATGGAAGATTGTTTAACGCACAATATAAAAACCGACAGTTTACCGAGCGATAGGGGCTATAATATTCACCAGGGCCATAGGTATTAAACAGGCGAACAACTACACTTTCCGTACCATTTTGCTCCGCAGAATTTCGTATCTGCATTTCATTTACCCATTTCGTCATAGCATAATCATTCAGTTGTTTTACTTCATACTCATCCATTACAGTTTCAACCATTAAATCAGGCCAATCACCATATACCTCAGATGAGGAGAAATGAATTAGCCTGAAATTGAGTTGCTCCTGCAACCGTATAATGTTTTTTGTTCCCACAACATTTGTACGCCATAAATTCTCATAAAAATCTTCTCCGTTCCAACGTCCGAACTCGGCTGCACAATTATACACATAATCAAACGGGCCCGCTTCCGTAAAAATCCGTTCAACCTGACGAAATTCTCCTATATCGCATCTTGTATAAAATGCTTTATCAATATCTGTTTTAACACCAAATCCTTTCTCAAATTCACCATGACATATATCACAAGAAATGACCTCGTAACCACGCTGTATTAAGTTTTTGACAAGCCCTGATCCCACTACTCCCATTCCACCGGTTACAAGTATTTTTTTATTAGATTTATTCACAATTTCTCCTCCAAAATATGCATAATTTTTTTCCCAGACTGATAGAATCACAACAAGGGAAAAACTGAACCATTACACTTTTGTTCAAAATCTGTGACTTTTTACCTTTCACAATCCCGTTCATTTTCCGTCATCCATTCCCCCAGATTTACGGCCGGAACCTTCACTTTTTCCAGCTCTGTTCAAAATCCTGGACCTAGCAATCCTCTCGATGCTGTTCAATATGCTGGACCTAATCAACACAATTTTCTCCTGTAAAACCTTAAAACAAAAACCTCTTCAGTTCTGTTCAGAATCCTGGTCCTGCTGACATGATCAATTCCGTTCTAAATCCTGGACCCAAATCCCCATATTATTTAAACTCTTGTTCAGTTTCCTGGACCCAGAGTTTGTCCAAAATCATGGACCCAGCTTTTGTTCAGAATGCGAGGCTTTTACTTCACCCCAATTCCGTTCAAAATAATGATTTTGCACCGCATTATTTGACAACATAATATAGGGCCTCTACCGACATCCCTTCTATTATCTTCATTATCTCACAAAAGTATTTCGGAATTATTTCGGAATTATTTCGGAATTATGTAATATGCGTTCTTTGTTTTACCTTCCTTCTGTAATAACCCTTTATCAACCAAATCATTTAGATCATTCAAAACTGTTCTACTTGTGATTTCTGGAAACAGTTCTCTATAGTCTCTATTTGTTATCATCCTATGTTCATTTACATACTCTAATGCTTTCTTCTGTCTTTTATTCAGTTGAATTATTTCTTTCTTCTCAAATTTCTCTTTTGTTGAAAATAAAGTAACAAGAGTACCGTTTTCACTAGATGTTATTGCAGGCATCTTTGGATCCAAAGGATGCTCTATATGCTCTTCGATAATCTTGTCCCATCCTTCACCCATCTCTTCAATATACTTTACTTTAGCAAGAACACCTGCTATGATTGGATTCCTAGAACTTTGCTGCGTGGTAATATTTTTTGGTGTGACCCCTGCAGGTAGGCCACCAATATTATAGAATTCAATTCTATCATCAAACATTTTAATGATAATTTTCCCTCCACGCTCTTCATAATCCCGATGACAAACCGCATTAGTGATTAGCTCTCGTATAGAAAACAGACCATACTCAGGTATGTCTGTTCTCCTAACCTCTCCAGGGATCAACCTTGACATCAAAGCAGTATGTTCTACAATATATTTAGTGCATTTATCTATCTGTTCAAACAAGTTTCCAACAAATTCCTTATAGTCTAATTTCTCACCGCTTACCGCTTTACCTATATATCTTCCTAAAGCAATATGGGAATTTAAGAAGAATTTCGAAGAATCTTTACCGAATAAAAGAATCCCTGCGTTTGTTGGCTTGCCCTTTTTGATGGTTCCTAAAGCCCTCAGCAAATCTATTGGTTTACCTGCAACTTTCTTTTCTGAAATTTTTTCATAAAGAGGAATGAATACTTCTTTGATAAAATCCCAATCAATATCATCCAACTCTGTTCCTTTACAGATTTGACCATCCCAATAAACCTTTGAGGTTTGTATGGAAAGTTTTCTTATATCTTCATGTCCAAGTCTTTGATTGGTCTTCCCAACTCGTTTAAATGCTCTACCAAAGGCAAAAACTGGTTTAGATTCACCTTCTTTTACGTGTATAACAATAACTTCTTTACCATCTTTTTCTTCGGTTACAATAGAAGGAAATACCAGAGGATCTGTGTTTTGCTTAATTTGATTCGCAAGTTTTTCAATTGTGTTTTTTCCAACTGTAGTCCCAATGATTTCTCCATCATCAGCCACACCAATCTTTATCATTCCACCTTTTGTGTTTGAAAAAGCAGACACGGTTTCAACGATATCTCGCCATTCAGTAAGAGACAACTTGAATTCCATTTCTTCAGATTCCCTAACCGATTCTTTCACCGTTGTCTACCTTCTTAAGTATTATTAACTTCCAAATATTGAAATTAATACTTAAGTATATGGCTTAACCATACACAAAATTCTCTCTGTAAAATCTCTCACGTCAAGCTGTTTGAACGCTTTACCACATTTATAATTTACAGGAGATGACCAGCATATTGGTGATAACTATTTTTATTTTTTCTCAGCAATCTTTTCATAATTCATAATACGATACCTGCAGAGTATATCTCCAACAAGAATGTTTTATTGCATTTATCATAAGGGCCTTTGTGATTTTACCAAGATATCAACTATCTTATTTCCTGTCTTACCACCACCAAATGGATTAGCTCCATCTCTTTCTTTATTAAACATAATAGACACAGAATGCACAATATCTTCTGGGCAGGTACCAGCCAAAACATTGGATCCTACATCTAGGGTTTCTGGTCTTTCAGTATTGTCTCTGAGTGTTACACAAGGATTTCCAAGAATACAGGTCTCCTCTTGGACTCCGCCAGAGTCAGTCAGAACCAACTTTGCATGTTGTTCTAGTTGTAAAAAACCAAATAAATCCTGAGGATCAATAAGATTAATATTATCCGCCGATAGACCAAACTCTTCCATCTTCTTTCGAGATCTTGGATGAATAGGATATACAACCGGCATTTCGTATTCCTTTGCTAATTGTTGTAAACCAGAGAGAATTCCTTGAAACCGATCTTTATTGTCTACATTCTCTTGCCTATGTGTAGTAACAAGAAAATATTCCTTTTCTTTGAGACCGAGTTGTTTCAATACACTTGCCTTTTTACTTGCAAGTTCAAGATTTTGATAGACTGCATCAACAATGGTATTACCAGTGACAAAAATCTTGTTTTCTTCAATACCTTCTTTTAGAAGTGTTTGCTTAGATTGTTCTGTTGGTGCAAACAAGAAATCCGAAATATGATCGGTTAAGACCCTATTGATCTCCTCGGGCATGGTTCGATCGTTTGATCTAAGACCTGCCTCCACATGTCCTACTTTTATATGTAACTTCGTAGCTGCTAACGCCCCGGCAAGAACAGTGTTTGTATCACCTTCAACTAGCACAATATCAGGTTGTTCCTTCATTAATACTTGTTCAATTCCCATGAGGATTTTCCCAGTCTGCTCAGCGTGAGATCCAGATCCAACATCAAGATTATACTTTGCCGCGGGGAGTTCTAATTGTTCAAAGAAAACTCGATCCATATTATAGGAGTAATGTTGTCCTGTGTGCAAGATAAAATAATCTTGCTTTCTTCGTTCACATTCTCGAATGATTGGCGACATCTTGATGATCTCCGGACGAGTGCCAACAACAATTGCTATTTTCATATGATCCTTTCAGATTCAATTAAAAATTATCGCCAGAACTACAATTGCTTTACTTCTTCCATCGTTCTTTTTATGATGTGGGGGAGTGTATTAAGAAGAAGACCAATAAATACAGCAAGAGCACCAACAATAAGGAAGAATGTTGTTAAAAGAGCATACGGAATGGAAAAAACATGTGTTATATTATATTCCTGGAGAGTAAGTATTGCCAAAAAGGTGCCAATAATAACAAAACATACCCCGGGAAGTCCAATGAATATCAATGGATGACGTTCGGCAACAAGCCAAAGAACATAACCAAGGACGGAAAAACCATGAGATGTAGGTGTTTTTGTTGACGTGGAATTTGAATTCCCTAGACTTTGATATTTACAAGAAACGTGTGTGGTGGCAGTCAACAGACCCAGTTTATTTGCAAGAACAAGTTGTTCACTTTCTGTGCTAAAAGCGTCGCCTTGTAATCTAGGCGCAATACCTTCTACTGCCTTTCTGTTAAATGCACGAAAACCACACTGGCTGTCTGTAACGAGACCCCCATTGCCAAAACTTGTGGTGTAGTCCAACACACGTTTTCCTATCCGACGCCACATCGGCATCTCGGTGTCGTCCCCTGATCGTATTCCCAAGGAAATATCAACACCATCAACAGTAACAATATGCCCAAGAACCGAAGGAATTTCATCGGCATTATGTTGGCCATCGCCGTCAAGGGTGACCACGTAATCAAAATTATGTTGTAATGCATATCCAAAGCCAGTTTTTATCCCGGCACTTTTTCCTTTATTACTAGCATGTGAAAGTACTATTGCTCCTGCATCTTCTGCAATTCTCCTGGTGTCATCATTACAGCCATCATCAATGACAACAATCTCATCAACATACCGCTTTGCTTTCAGCACAACGCTTCCAATAGTTGCCTCTTCATTCAGACACGGAATCACGGCAAGAACGCGTTTATTTTCATCATGCATAATAGGTTCCTTCATCCTTCTTTCCACTACCTATCATTCTAGCCTCTTATCATCCAATAGTCAATTCAGTCTAGAAGATAAATGAATCAATAGTACTCTCACAAAGCCTACAATATTTCTTTACTGCCTCTACAAATACCTCCTGTTGTGCAGAACCCATGGTTCCGTACATATCCTCAAAGAGATCATTGGATTCTAATTCCTTAATTACAAGCCGTTTCTGAGATTGTGTAACAGAACACTCTCGTGCCATCTTTGAAAGAATATTTATCCAATAACCCATTTTTTTAGGGCGGTCATCAGACATATTCTGTACGCATCCGCAAAGGGCGCACCAATAATGCAATGAGACATCGGAGTTCCCATTGCTACTCGTATCCCTCGTAGTCTTTGACCAAGGAGGGGTTTTTGGCAGCCATATGCGATGCTCTCTTCCACAGCTCTCATGAGAACATGATACCATATCTTACCCCCTCACTGCTCATCTCATCTCAACTCGAGTGTCCATCCAGGTTATAGTGGGTACCTCTCCCAGGTACGCCATCCCCTTGTGCGTTGCTCATTAAGCAACACAAATACATTACAATACAATTACAAATGTAATATGTATATTATTTATAAACATAATGGTTTTTTAATACTGTAAAACAGCAAAGAACATGACAAAAAGAATTTCATATGTAATTTTCTCGTAATTTTTATATGCTCCTAACTATTCCTCATGCTGAATGCGTAAACTATCGGATGGGGGATACCTCATATTCTATCTTGTATTCATTTGTGTTGCAGAGATCGTAACAGCGTACGGTAGCATTCAAGCGGGTATCCTCTGTCATATCGTTATCCTCTTCCTCCTGTTTATTCATTCGAGTCTGATAAGCAAGAAGCAGCTGTCAATAAACAAGGCACAATGGCTCTATATCAAACACCAACAAAAGCCATCTGGACTGCTTCAATCTCTCATCAACAAAAAAACACAACTCTCTTCTCTGCTACTGTTACTCACTCTTGCCCCCCTAATTCGTATTCTTAGTTTGGTGATGCCTCTTGCCCACTTCCCTCGCATCCAGTGGTTTACCATTATTTCTGTCGCCTTATACCTTTCTATCATCGTGCTTATCAAACAGCAAAAACTATCATTATCAAATCACGGGCTTCGGATTCCGAAACGAGAGCACGTACCGCTCGAAATTGGCATTGTGTTTGCCGCCATTCCTTTTGGCATTATGGAATTTCTTATCCTGAGACCTGAACCTCTCCTTTCCTCATTTTCCTGGGAGGGAATACTAATGGTATTTCTTATCCTCTTTTTAGCAACAGGGCTGATGGAAGAATTAGTATTCCGTGGTCTTTTACAAAAGAAAATGATAGAGCTTATCGGATCCTGGAAAGGAATACTGTTTATCACGATACTTTTTGCCGCGTTGCACATTGGTAATCTTTCGTGGCTTGATGTGCTTCTTGTGTTTGTTATCGGAGGGGTTTATGCCTTAGTTGTGTATAAAACAAAGACGATTATCGGAGTAACACTATCCCACACGACGGTCAATATTATGTTATTTATTGTCTGCCCGCTTACACTTGCTTAAAAAATAGATGTTATCTTGGTAATCACTACTAAGGCAAACATCAACAATAAGGGAACAATTGCGATATTGAGTCTGTTTGACAGAGATAACGTTTTTTCCAGCCGGTACGATGAGAGCAATTCCTTTGCGATTAACAACGAGATTAAAACAATAGTACCAATAATGGCCAATGATGCGGCAAGTTGGATTGACGCAACCGTTGTAGTAGTACCTGCGGCAGTAGTTGTGGTAGATACTACAGTGGTAGTTGTTGTTGTCGTTACTGTTGTAATCATCTCAACACACACATCCCATGCTGTAATGTTTATACATTACTCTTATAGTGTATGTATAATGGGTATATATATTTTTTTCTATTTTTCTAACACAAAAGATAATAAAACCTTTATCCATCTATGCATGGGGAAAGATGGAGATTGCGTGTGAAGATTATCCGATTGATCTTATCGTGTGTATCGTATGGAGTATACTTCTGCTTCCTATTGCCTTGTTGAATATTGAGGGAGCCGTACGGGTTATTCTTGGTTTACCGTTTATTCTGTTTATTCCCGGGTACGTTCTTGTTTATGCGTTATTTCCGAGCAAGAAAACAGACAAGGGCATTGATACCATCGAGCGAGTTGCATTAAGTTTTGGTTTATCAATAGCCGTTGTTCCCCTCATTGGTCTCGGATTAAATTACACGCCATGGGGAATTAGACTTGCACCCATTCTGTTCTCGCTTGTTCTCTTCATTATCGGTGTCGGGATGATTGCTATCTATCGCTGGAGGCAAACTACTGCAGATGACCGATTTACGATATCATTTCGTTTTTCGTTTCCTACTGACGAAAGTAGACTTGATAAGGCATTGACTTTCATACTAGCCATAGCCATTATCATTGCCATTGCTTCTGTGGTCTATGTCGTTGCAGTTCCAAAAACGGGTGAGCGTTTTACTGAATTTTATCTTCTCAATACCAATCGGCACGCAGACGACTATCCAACGAATCTAACGGTAGGAAAAGAAGCATCACTTATTCTTGGTGTTGTCAACCATGAATACCGCACGATCACCTATACCATTGATGTGTGGCTCATCAATCAAACAACCGTGTGGAATGCATCATCACAGGAAAATGAGACCGTGTACACGCATGCATGGTTCATGGATACGGTTACGGTTACGTTGAATCACACGGCCATCGACATCGAAAGCGAGTGGGTGCCACAGTGGGAATACAATTATACCTTCAGTATTGACAAACCGGGAGAACAGATGAAACTTGCGTTCCTTTTATTTACGTCACCGACAGATACCTACAGTTCCACAGTAAATTACAACGACAGCATCGAGGAATTATTAACGAATGCTTATCGGGGAACGCATCTGTATGTCTCAGTATCATAACCCTCGGGAGAGAGCACGGTGCCTGTTAATCTTGTGGAAGTAGCACTCCTTCTCAGCAGCCTGCTCATCTTTACCATACCTGGCTATTTTTGGAGTTTTTTCTTCTTTAAACAGTGCACTACGTTAGAACGGATGACATTCGGGTTTGTGCTTACTTTGGGAGTGTTGTGCTGCGGACTGTTTGTCATCGATATGCTTCTTGGACTTCCGGTAACGCGTACGAAACTTCTTGTAATTCTTGGAGTGTACACCGTATCTGGCATCTTCTTTTTTGTGTATACCGTGCGTCAACGTGGAATGCCGACCGTATCATTTTCATTCCTTAAGCAACCAAAAATGCTGTTGTTATGTTGTATCCTGTTCTTTGTAGGGGTACTCACGTTTCTCCCCCATCTTTCTAGTCACTATTATCTGCCGTTTCATGTCGATGAATGGATTCACTGGCAATACAGCAAGGCGGTAGTAGAACAAGGGAGCACCGCATTTATCAACCCCTATACGGGAAGTGGGATTGCTCGCTCACTTGAACCAGGATTTCACTATATGACAGCAAGTATCAAGTGGGTGACCGGTATCTCATTTAACACGATTGTGGTGTTCATGCCGTCGCTGATAATGATGGTAGTGAGTGCCATTGCATTTACCATTGGGGAGCGATCAGAACACTCGTTTGGTCTTGAAGCTGCGTTTCTGGTAGCACTCATCCCAACGACCTGCCGCACGTTAGGTCCATCATTCTATGTCGCCGTTGCAACAGGCCTGTTGATTGTGGTATTCATTATTTGGTTGTTACAGTGTAAAACACTATATTCTTCGTTATTAGTGCCGTTTTTCATCTGGTGTGTCTTTCTTATTCATCCGCCAACTGCACTTGCCGCTCTCATTATTGTATTTATCTATGGATTGATGTTGCTAGGAGAGCAAGCATACAAACAATCACTGCTTACACTTGGCCTTTTGACCCTTCCTCTTGGTCTGGTGTTTTTCCTTGCCAGTAGGTGGGGGTATGAACTGCAACAGGTTATTGATGCGTTTCTTTTAGGAAACAATTATTTTGTTACCTACGATCTTCCACAGATTTGGCCATCCTTTGAACATCTAGGGATAATCACATGGGCCCTTTGCATTGTCGGCGCCTATTTTGCGTTTACCAAAGGAAGAGCAGTAGTTCGAACACTTACGTTATCCGCCATTGCCTTTCTTGCGTTAATTGGATTATATGATAAACTTGGATACGGTGTACCTATCATGTACGAACGATCGTTTATGTATCTGTTTTTAATGGTAACCTTGCTTGCAGGATTCGGACTTGCTGAACTGCGACGATTCGTCACGAGCCATTCGAGTCGCTTCATCCCGAAACGGTATAACAAGTGGTTACGACATCACGGATTGGTTATCCCTGCTCTTGTCTTTCTTATCCTTTTTGCAACTGCGGTTCCTGCACATCTTGCTATTCCCTATTACCAGATGATTAGTGAGGATGAGTATGCAACATTTACCTGGATTGATGAGCATATCGATGACTACAGAAATGAAACTCATCACTATGAAAAAGCGGCAGTTAATCCGTTTTATGCATCTCCGTTTTCAACGGTTACTGGACTGAGTATTGTTTCATCATCCATGCACCCTATTTATGAATATAGCCTGCATCAAGAGGTAGAATCATTTCTGAGTGCTGGGTGCACAGATATAGCATTTCTTAATCATCATGGTATCAGCGTTATCTATGGTTCCTGTACCAATGCCAATCTTACCGAAATTTACCCGCACGTCTATCTCTATCCTGGCTTTTACAACTCATAAAAAACAGACAGGGAAGGGCGGGATGCAGGGAGGACAACCCTTCCCCAGCGGTAGGAGAGGGAAGAGAGGATGGTGATACGAATTACCCTTCAGGCTGTGGTGGCAGCTCATCCATCAAACAAAGGGAGTAGAGAAAATGATGCTCTCTCTTCCTACCTCCTGGTCGGACGTATACTGCTTAGGCATTACGCATGTAATGTATATATATTTACATATATATGGTTTTCCCTCATTGATGTACAACAGGTAATGTAAAGGAAAACGTGCTTCCCTTCCCCTCACCTTCGCTTTCTGCCCAAATAGAACCGCCCTGTTTTTCCATAATGCCTTTTGAAATATACAACCCAAGACCGGTCCCTTCCACCCGACGGGTTTCTACCTCATCAAGCTGTGAAAATTTGCGAAAGAGTTTATCCATATTGCCAGGAGCAATACCCATGCCTGTATCCTTGACGGAAACACGAACATGATCCTTTCGTGCTGTTGCATGAATCATAATGGACCCTTTTTCTGTACACTTAATAGCATTGCTGACCAGATTTCGTAGCACTTGAGCAGTGCGTTGTTTATCGGCATGGACTGCAGGTAACATCTTCGGTTTATTAATCACCAAGTCAAGTTGTTTTTTTGCAAAGGCAGGCTCCATATCAGTACCCACTTCATCAATAATGGCACCAATGTCAATGGTGCCCATAACGAGCTTCAAGTTATTTGACTCCAATCGTGCCACGTCTAAAATATCATTAATGAGGGCAATGAGATTTGTCGTACTGCGCAAGCAAATCTCGATCCAGTGTTTACCTTCGTCAGAAAGGCCTCCTTTCCGAAGTAACATTTCAAGATAGCCTTTAATGGGGATAATGGGCGTTTTCAGTTCATGGGCAGCAACGTTCATAAATTCAGTTTTCATGCGCTCAGATTCTTTTATTTTTTTCTCTGCTTTCTTGCGCTCGGTAATATCCTTAAAATCGGCAATGGCCCCAATGACCGCTCCATCATACCGCTTGAACGGCGTAATGGTCACAATACAGGAGATTTCTGTCCCTTCTGCATCATGCAACACCGTCTCGAATTCAATGCGTTCGCTGCCGGCAAGAATTTCCTCCATATGAAAGACATCAGTTCCGTGAATGACCGGTGTTAATACCGCTTCACAACGGTTCCCTAAGGACGATGCTTTATTGATACTAAACATGTGGGCAAAGGTATCATTCATTCGTAAAATATGAAAATCCTTATCGATAACCAACATTCCATCTGCCGAGGTGTTAAAAATTTGATCAAGCTCGGTCAAGGCTTTTTCTGTTTCTTTAGCAAGCCAAGTAATCCGTTTCAATGCCCGTTTGAGTTCTTCTGAATCAGATAACTTTCCGTGTACAGGTCCCTTCATGATGCAGTGCCTTCTTTTTTACTCCAACAGCTAAATACTCAGTCACCGACAATCCGATGAATACGCTTTAAAAAATCATCAACATCAAAGGGTTTGACGATGTAGTCAGCAACGTGAAGGTCTTTGAGCATATGTTTGCCTTGCTCACTAAAAGCAGCCACGGTGAAAAACGCAACCGGAATATCCTGAAGAGCATGATCCTTTCTGATGATTTCACAGACCTCCCGGCCACTCATCCCTGGCATAAACATGTCAAGAAGCACCAAGTCTGGTTTCTTCTCTGCATCGCGCAATAACTCAAGGGCATCGCTGCCTTTGTATGCACTGAGAACCTTATAGCCTTCTGATTCCAATAAGGTTGATACCATCTCAACCGTATCTTTGGCATCATCAACAATCATCACCGTTTTTACCATGTATTATCACCTACCACCTTGTCTACAAGCATGGTAATATCATTGATGGTTTCTTTTCCCAACTTCTCCATCTTGCCGATAAAAAAACCTTGCGCCTCATGTGCCTTAATTAACGACGATACTTCCTGCACAAACAAGGGCAACTCAAACGTTTTCACCTTTTTGACTGCAGAAAGATGATCGATTACCACACAATTCACAGATTGTTCTTTGAGGACACGCTCTATTGCCTGTTTAATGGCCTCAGGATTGTTTTTGATGCTGATACAATTGTCTGCAGTACATTTTTTACCTGATGCATCAAGCACGCGAAGTGATGACGGGTTGATACCATAGGCTTCCAGACGTTTTATTATGGTGGTATAGGGCTCTTCAAGGCTTACTAGGCAGGCGCTTTTTACTCCTTTGAACAACGAAACCAAAGACTGCTCGTGTTTCTCTTGTGTGGTAAGTACAAATGCCTGCCCGAAGTCAGATAAGCCGCGAATGAGACTGCGCAGTTTCCACAGACCAAGAACCAAGAGTACAAGAAAGATAAGTTGAAATGCTTCGGTAATCATCGTGGAGCCGATAACCTGATAGGTCTCCAGCACCGTCACTACGTTAACAATGACCAATGAAAGGACGGCAAGAAGCACGAAGAGAAAGCCATGACTCACGGCATCTTTGGTACGTTTCACAATACCAAAGAGCAGGACTAAAGCAACCAGGCCAACAATAAAGCCGATGATGCTCAGCAATCCTGTGACTGCAAGAGAAGCCATACTTATTCTTTACCAGAGGTTTTGATAAACCGCTGTAAATCTTTGACAGAGACGTTCAGGACCTCATGTGTCGCGCCTTTGTTATCAAGCATGCGTCGAACGCTGTCTCGAATTGCTTCCGATCGGTTGGGATATTCGCCAACCATAATCAGCTCATCTATCTTTTCCAACATATTTTTTGTCAGTCGTATTTGTACTGTTTCCATAGATTTATTCACTCCCTTTACTAATGGTGTGGTTTGAGAGGTGCCCCAATACACATTACAAACCAATTACACATAAAGCAGTTCTCTATTATAAAATTAACTCTTTTATTCGTTCTTTTTAAACATCATCATTGCTGCTCTTTTTTCCAATAAAACGCTTCAAGTCTCCTCCTGATACTTTTAATTTTGAGACTCGACGATGTTCATACACCAGGCCAATACTGGTACAAATAATAGCACCAAGCATCACAAATTCGACAAGTTGTTGCTGACCTTCCTCTACGACTTCCACTCGGAACGATCGACTTCCCTGACTGGAGGTACTATAGTTAAGAGTGCTGACAGTTGCCCGAAGAAGATAGGTACCTTCCTCAATAGACGAGGGCAGGGTAAATGATTCGGCAAAAGATGATTTTGTTTCCACGGCCACCGTTTTGGTATCAGAAAGAATGACCGTGTCTTCTGCATTCACAATTTCATAGCAAACAATGACATCAATTCTTCCTGAAGATTCACGATTACGAATTTCAACAATATAATGAAATGATTCACTTGGCCCAAAGGGATCCTCTTCAACAAGAGAAACCGATATTTCCAATAACGCATCAGCAGTACCTATACTTCCTACTACCAGAAGCACAAAACAGGCCATACCTCCCAGTAGTATGATCCAACGACAAGAATAGCCATTACTAGTGCATCCATGACGCAATGTCTTTCCACCCTCGTAGACAACTAATGTGAAAGTTCTGGCCAGGTTTAAATGTTTTGATGAGAAACGAGGGAAGAGGTTATGGTGCAAAACATTATTGTAATGGTTATGATATGGAAAAGAATACTTGAAGGAGGGATGAGATGGTGCTTGTTCCGTTATCAACGAGAGGGAAAATTCTTGTTGTCGGTATCGTGGGGATCGCGATAGTAATTGGTACGTTTCTTTTTTTCTATGAAGACGCCTCTCCAGGAACAGATGCCGCCTTTATATTCCATGACGCAGAAGGGGCAGATGCTGGAGGCGTGTTTTCAAAAGAATTAGGCATTAATACTATTCCGATTTATCTTGATGAATGGTCAGAGTATGAGCCTGTGAACAATGAATGGAATTGGGGAAATGCATTTCCTGATTCTATCGATGACTATGATCATTGTATAGTACGTATCGGAATACTTCATATGCTGCCCTGGAATCCTTCTGGTATTCCTTCATGGGTTAATCGAAGTGATATTGATGGAGAATTCAAGGACGAGTATGGTCAGTTTCTTCAAGAAGCAATCAATCAGATACTACAGCGAGACATATCAGTCGATTATTACCTTGTTGAACTAGAAGCAAATTTTGCAGGTCATGAAATCAATGAAAAGCCCAATAGCACAAACACATGGATCATTGATTGGATAAAATGGGAAACCGAACGTATAAAAGAAATTGATCCTCAAGCAAAAATAGTGATACCACTCACACCAACTGAATTTCGACCAGAACAATCACTGAATAATACCAACGACCATGGGGCGATACTCCTTGCAGATTTTGTTCAACGCATGATAGAAGCAGGAGTCTATTTTGATGCATTTGGGTTTAATATCGCCAGTGGAGTTTACGATAAAGTTGATGACTGGACAGATGTACAGGCGACATTAGATACCTGGTCTACCATTGATAAGGATATCTTTGTTTGGGCGGTGGGCTATCCTGCCGATAATGACGACAATCTGCCATTTAATAACCCACGTGGAGGGGGGTATTCTCAAGCATGGCAAACAGAACAGTACGTGCATACGTTGCAATTGTTACTTAACAATACGCAAGTTATTGGTGTGTCAATCGACTTATTTGACTACCAGGAAGCGGGTTGGCCGTCACCCATCCATTGGGGTCTTGTGGGGGGAGACCCTTTGCAACCAGAGACTCTTTACAAAAGACCAAGTTTTGATGCCGTGAAAGCATGCTGGGAACAATACGCAAGATAGTAAAAAAATAACGCTGGGGAGGAGATTTGAACTCCTGAGGTGGTAAACACCAGCGGTTTTCGAGACCGCCGCCGTGGGCCGGGCTTGGCTACCCCAGCATATGTCAAAAGGTTAATTTAAGGGCTTTTTATATGGGTTTTGATTCCATGAAGGTTACGGTAACGTTCTCTCGCTCAAATAAAAGGAAAGATTTGAAGATACCGTCAGGTTCAACTAGTAGTGATATCCTCAAGAAACTTAATCTTAAACCAGATACGCTTATTGTCATGAATGACGATACCCCCATCCCTATCGACCAGGAAGTAACCAACAATCAACATCTGACTATCATCCAGGTTGCCTCAGGTGGATAACCAACACGCTCCCGTAGTGTAGTGGCCAATCATCAAGCCCTCTCGAGGCTTAGACTCGGGTTCAAATCCCGACGGGAGCATACTCATTTTTCTGTTGTTTTGTGTCGCCCTTCCACGACATAAATGTTGTGGCTTTCCCTCGAGGGAAAAACACTTAACGAATTAGCCAAGCATCGAATGAGTGTTGTTAAAATCACTTACTTAAAAAATAAATGATTATATATTAAAATCTTATTCTCTGTTGTATGACGCATAACACGAACGAATCTGATGCTTGCTGTCCAGAATTTGATCCAGGACCTTGGAATGAAAAAAGTCATACTTGGAAAGACAAACTATTTATCACAGATACAGTACCGCAATTTCTTCATAGGCCCCGACCCAGCACTATGAAAAAGATTATCGGAAGGATGTGGCAGAAAGTACAAGATGCCCAGGCATCACCAGAAATAAAAGATTTTTTACTGCTTGCTTACGATCCATCGCCTTGGAAATCAGAGTTATATATGACAGTGACAAAAGAAGTCCCTGGAGCTGAAAATGTCAAACTCTCAGGAATATATCTCAGCAAAGTGTTTGATGGCCCGTATAACGCTGTACCACAATGGGTGCAAGAAATGGAAACATACGTTTCATCACAAGGAAAAAAACCAAAGAAATATTATTTTTACTTTACTACGTGTCCAAAATGTGCTGAGCGATATGGACATAACTACGCGGTAGCCTTTGCTCAGGTTGAATAAACCAATTACATACGCTACTGATTACATTGCACTATTTTTAGTTGATTCAAAAAAGTAAACTAGTTAGCAAAGGCATTAAGTTTAGGTTGAGGAGCAATAAGTTACATTATAAAAAATTTAGATGGGGACAAAATGATTCTTAACTGGACAGGTGAAAAAACATCCACTACGGGCACACTTATGTAATATGAAGGGCATTAATAATACAAAAATATGTACAATAACAGGTTTGTAAATTATTTTTAATAATAGGTGATTGTATTGAACGAAATCATAAAAAATCGTGTAGGTCGGACACCTCTAATCAGAGCCTGTAAGTTAGAAAAAGAAATAGGTATCAAAAAAATCTATCTCAAATTAGAAGGAAATAATCCGTCAGGGCATATTGAAGATCGGCTGGCATATTTATTGATACGGGATGCCATAGCGCGAGGTAAAAAGACCATCTGTATGGGAACATATGGAACGATTGGGGGATCATTATCATATCTTTCAAAGTATTTTGATATCAAATGTGTGTTTTATGTGCCAAGCAAAAAAAGAATATCACGAAAGTTATTGGTCGAAGAAAAAAACGTGAAGATTATTGAATATGGAAGAACGTATAACGATTGTGTGAGAGAGAGTAGACGCGTCTCTCAAAAAAATAAGTGGTATAACGCCAATTTTGGCCTCGCCAATAGTGTTACCAACATGTACGCTGTTTCCTATGTTGCTAAAGAGCTTCATGAACAACTAGAGAAGAATATAGATAGTGTCTTCTGTCAAACCTTCAACGGTTCATCAATATCGGGGCTTCATCTCGGTTTTAAAGAGTTGTGGGTAAATGAAGAGATTGAGGCATTGCCAAAAATATGGGCGGTGACTACTGAAAACGGCAATGCTATTTTAGAATCCTATAAGCAACAACGCAAAGAAATTCTTGCCTTAAACCCCAAAACCATCAAACGAACACGATACAGCAGGCACATGGTAAACGCAAATTGTCAAAATGGACAAGAGGCATTAAATGCCATTTATGATTCATATGGGGGTGCCATTGGGGTAACAGATGAAGAATTGGTGACACACGCAAAGCACATTAAAGCCATTGAAAAACTAGAATTGACGCCATCTAATGCATTTCCGCTCGCTGGATTTATCAAGGCGGTTGAGCAGGGGAATATTAGTAATGGTAACCATGTTCTTATCTTAGATGATGGGAAAAGTAAGTTAGACATACGAATCTTGAAAAAGAATGACTTAAATATTTCGTATAAAGAATTTATGAAAACATTAGATGATTGGTTAATGGATTTTACCGACCCTGCCGAAGAAATAAACGAAGCAGTAGATAATGCGTTTGAACATGGATATGTGATTGGAGCATTTGATCACAAGATTCTAGTGGGTATTGTGGTAGTATCAAGAACGAGATTTGAAACATTTTTCCCCAAATATCATCTTTCCTATATTGCCACTAAAAAAGGAGTGAAGGGACGAGGTATCGCTACCCAACTCTTACAAAAGGCTATTGAGGTAAGTGATGGAGATCTTTCACTGCATGTGGAAACCAATAATAAACGAGCGATTAAATTATATGAAAAAATGGGACTGAGAAAAAAATACTATCGTATGCTCTATGCGGGGAAATGATATGGATGCAAACAAGAGTTACCTTACGGAAATAGAAAAAAAAGAAGTTATTTCTTTAACAAAAGAACTCATCAGAATTCCTAGCACGGTAAAAGATGGTAATGACATCTATGAGTATGTGCAAGGGTACTTGAAAGACAAGGGATTTGACGTAAGACTGCAGACGGTAGATAATCCGCACATCAAATACTATGATTTTTCCAATCTCTATCTTAAAATAGGTAATGGAAAAGGACCGAAAATTATGTTGAACGGTCATTTGGATGCTGTTGGTGTTCATGAAAAAAATAAATGGGGCCACCCTCCATTCTCAGCGACAGAAGAAGACGGAAAGATCTATGGGAGAGGAGCAGCAGATATGAAAGCAGGATGTGCTGCTGCTATCATAGCATTTATTGCTTTGGCAAAACGGAAAAAAGAACTCAATGGCGAATTATTTTTAAGTTGTGTGTTTGGGGAAGAAGCCCCATTTTCTCTGGGAACAGACACGTTGCTACGAGAATATGACTTAAAAAACTATGATTTGGTTATTATCCCTGAACCATCGCCCTTGCTTACCAAAAATGACTATTGTTTTACCCACGGGAGGATACATAAATCACACTTTCCAGTCCCCATTATTGGTGCAGAGGGGAGAGTGCTACTCGAAATTGAATTCTTTGGAAAAGCAGCGCATGCCTCCCACCCTTCAGTAGGTATAAATGCGCTGCATGACGCGGCAACCCTTATTTCTGAATTAGCACGGTTTGATATTTTTACACACATCAAGAGAGGGCGAGGGCATTATGTGGTGCTCAACATCGAGGGAGGAGATGAATCATTCACCGTGCCAGATTACTGTAAAATTCTTATCAATAGGCAGGTAATGCTTGGAGAAAATGCGAAAACAGTTATCAGAGAGATTAAAAAAATTGTCAAAGCATTGGGATTGAAATCTAAAGTACAGATACGCAAACGATTTTCCCCAGGTTCTGAATTAGAATACAGACCTTTTTTAAATGAGTCAAGTACCTATCTTGATCTTTTTATGAAAAATATCATAGAATACGAGGGGGGTGACCAAGAAAATAAGGAGAAAAGAATCTGTAAGTTTTCGACACGAAGTATTGGTGATTTTAATCTTTTTGGCACCAGGGCAAAAGTGCCTACCGTGATCTTTGGCCCGGGAGGGGGAAATATTCATGCCCCCAATGAATTTGTCAACAAGGATGAAGTTGTCGGGACGACAGAGTGCTTGCTGAATTTCTTAATGGAGGCATTTCCATAAGTACATATCCTCGCATACTCATTGATCTTGACAAGATTACTCACAACACAAAGACAGTGGTACACTTGGCAAAGACTGTTGGTGCTACTGTTACCGGTGTTACCAAAGCCACCTGTGGAGACCCACATGTTGCACAAGCAATGCTTGATGGCGGTGCAACATCGATTGCTGACTCAAGAATTACCAATATTAAAAAGATGAAAGAAGCAGGGATAGATGCAGAGTTTATGCTTCTGAGAACACCGATGATCAGTGAACTAGAAGCAGTGATAGAATACGCTGATATATCTCTCCAATCAGAACGTACTGTAGTGCAACAGCTGTCAGCAATTGCAAAAGATAAAGGTACGATTCATAAGATTATCCTTATGATCGAAATGGGGGATTTGCGCGAGGGAGCGACACGAGAAGAGCTAGATACACTCCTTACTAAAACTATGCAATATGAAGGAATACAGTTACATGGCCTTGGTATGAATTTAGCATGTTTTGGAGGAGTTGTTCCTACCAAAGAAAAAATAGAAGAATTTGAACGTCTGGTGGACCGTCTTTGCCAAAAACACGGGCTCTCTCCTCCCATCATAAGTGGGGGAAATTCTGCCAATATTCCATCATTATTAGACGGAGTTCCATATCATATAATCAACCATTTGCGTATAGGTGAGGGCATTCTTCTTGGTCTTGAAACCGTGAACAGGACACCCATCCCACATACCTTCCAAGATGCGTTTGTACTCGAAAGCGAAATCATTGAATTAAAAGAAAAACCATCGGTTCCTGAGGGGGTGGTCTCCCAAAATGCCTTTGGAAAAACACCTCGGTTTAAAGATTTGGGGAGGATTGTGCGAGGCATTGTAGCAGTGGGAAACCAGGATGTTATTGTCGAGGATTTAACACCCAAAGACGGTTCAGTGAACATTCTGGGGAGCAGCAGCGATCACATCATCCTTCATCTCAAAGAGTCGTCAAAATATAAGGTAGGCGATGTGGTACAATTCACGATGAACTACGGTGCACTAGTGCATCTCTTTACAAGTGGTTACGTCAAAAAAATCTATCACAATGCATAACTCTTATCGCTGTTCTTGTATCGATTCTAACAACGTCGTTGGATCTCGCAAGCCACCAGGTTTACGTGTTCCAAACCAGTTTCCTCCAAGATACTGCGTTGAAGGGGTTAAGTACTGGTCATACCATTCAATGTGCAGCATGGTGGCACGATTCTTTTCTTTTAACTGTTGAATGTAGGCAGGGCATGTACCATCAATCTTGGCAAGGTGTAACACCTGGCCAACGGCACCGAGAGTATCACCTGTTTGTACTGTTGTTTCTTTTTCTACTGTAACATTGTCTAGCTCTGCATAGCGAAAAAAGGTGCCATCGTTGTTGGCGATAACGAGATAATACGTAGTATTCCAATAGCGGACCTGTACAGGAGTGGTAAATATACCAACATCAATAACAATTCCATCAGCTATAGAAAGAATATCGCTTTTTCGAGGAGCATAGATATCAATACCGCAATGAAAACGATCCTGTCTCTGCTCCCAAAACGAGCCAGACTCTCGATCATGGGGTAGACATCGAGAATAACTTTGAGGCACGGGCCAACAGTTCATAACGAGCGGATATAAAAAACACGTGTATTAAATAGCTGTCGATACTCGAGTTAACAATTCCCCAAACGTCAGGAGAGAATATCCCTACAACATAAATCAACAAGTGTTTGTTTTGATTGGGTTGCATCAAGCTTAACAAACCGTGGTTCGGTAGCCAATTTCAAATAATTGGCGTGGACTTTTGTAAGAAAGGATACTCGTTCAAAAGGAATTAAGGTTTCTCGATGTTGAATGCGTGACAGTGATGTGTTTGGGTCAATGATAAACAAAAAGGTTCGATCTGGCATCATGATACGATCTCGAGACAGATCCTGCAACCACTGGATGGGGTTTGGTATCTTTTGTTCCAATTGTGCGCCTTGATAGGCATAGGTTGATTCTGCATAGCGGTCACATAGCACAATTGCTCCATCATCAAGCCACTGTTGAATGCGACGACAGTGGTCTATACGGTCAGCAACAAAGGTAAAGGCAGTGATAAAAGGATCGGTATTCGTTTTGATACATTCTTGTACCTGTTTTCCAATCCAGGTATTGGTTGGTTCTCTCGTGAGGATGAGGTCATGCTCTTTTTTTAGTTGTTTGTAGACAAGTTTTGAAATTGTTGACTTTCCTGACCCGTCAATACCTTCAAAGGTTACAAATCGCTTCATGTCTTTTTTTTCTCCTCACGCCATTTAGCTTTGTAATAACTCAATGGGTGTCGTTTTCGTTTGCACATATCATCAATTTTATCTGCAGGGCATATGCCATAGGTGCGCATTTTATCACAGCCCGGCGGGGTGTATGCGGTAGCCGAGCTACTCCCCGTAATATGTTCAACTTGGTAGCGTGTTTTATCCTCTTCATAGTCTGGTGCACTACTAAACATCTTCAAGATATCATTAGTACCCAATTTTAATGAATGTAAGAAAGAAACTAAGGCAAACCGTCCCATATGGGGGACATTCTCTCCTGCTTGAATGGCTGTCAAGATTTCTTTCATACATGGTGGTAATTTCTGAATGTCAAGCTTGCCTACTGGTACTGCTTCTATCTTTTTTCGATGCGTCATAACCGTATGTTTGATGCGATTGATATCTGAAGAAAATGTCTTATAGACTGCTTTACTACATCGCCGTTGGTCAAGCTCCTCATTGATACGAGATCTCAACGCCTCTTGAATAATTCGAGCTAAATCCTTGTGCGGGATACGGATGTACCCTTTTGTCATCTCTCGATTAATCATTTTCCATTCTTTATATCGGGTTGGTGCATAACGCAGATAATCCAAAAAGGAAATTTTCAAGATGTTCGTGTCTTCGTTATAGATAACGTCCAGGGAAAATTCAGCAGCAACTCTCAGAAGAAAGCCCGTAGGCTCATTGATAAGATTTCGGTAGGCATGAACAGCTTCACCAAGGGCATAGCGTCGTTTGAAGTAGGTGTCTTCGATACAGACGACAACCATCCGAGCGATGGGATATGATAATAACTCCATAATGTAATCAGATTCAGTCACCAGACTGCGGTTTCCTACATCTTTATCATGAAATGCATTGTCAAGTCGCTCGATGCCAATAACACGGGCTCGCTCGTAGAGCGGGTCGCTGAGCAGTTCTTTTACTGTTGGCGCTGTTTTTGTAACATACGATTTTGCATCATTCACAAATGGATATGTTGCTAAGGTTGTTAACTCCGCCATACGCATCCACCATTGAACCTGTGAGAATTAAAGAAGTTTGCCCCTCGAGCGAATCAGGAATGATAAAATATCACTTTGACAAAGTAGCACGACAGGTATATATAATATTATTGACAGAGCTTATCATGGTACTAATAACCTAGGTGATAGTGGTGGAGATGAAAAGGATAAAAGGAGTTCCTCCCCTCAATGATTTTAATTTTTTTGTATGGAAAGAGGAACTCAATAAGGATTTGCTTTCATTTTGGAAAGCAATAACGGAAGATGAGGAAGAATAACCTCATTTTTTAAGTAGTAGAATCGATATTATGCCCGTGCAATATGCGCGGGCTCGTAGCTTAGTCTGGCGGAGCGACTGGCTCATAACCAGTTGGTCGCAGGTTCAAATCCTGCCGGGCCCATCACTCATATAAGGAGGGGTTTTGCCAAGGATATTTTTATTTTGGGGGTGCTTGTTTTTATAGGATCTTCAATGTTGGGATTTGTTATTGCCTGCTGCATGTCATTTTCGATGACGTGGAGATATCCACCAGTAGTTCTGATTGAGCTATGGCCAAGTATTGCCTGCACGACTCGGATGTTTACTCCGGCTCTGAGAAGATTTGTTGCTGCATAATGTCTAAAGGAATGTGGATGTATCCAGCTTATCCCTGCTTTTCTAGCTGTATTTCTGATTATATTTCTAAGGTAATTTGGTGTCATTCTGCCGTTCTTTGTTGTGAAAACATAGTGTTTTGAGGTGTTCATTCTCCAATATTTGATGTAGTTATTCAATGATGGATATGTTCTGCCTGTGAGCATTTTTTCTTCTATAGGTATTATTCTTGTTTTGTTGTGTTTACTGTTTCGTATGGTTATTTCTCGACGTTGCCAATCTATATCCAAGAGTTTGAGGTTGCATAGTTCCTTGTTTCTCATTCCAGTTTTTGCTAAAAGTAAAATGATTGCTCTGTTCCGTTTATCAATCCTGTTTTTACGCTTACATTGTTTGAGCATTTTGTGTATTTCCAGCGTTGTTGGTACTTTCATTGGTTTTTTTTCTTCTTTGTAACGAGCGAATTTAAAGTCGTTTTTTACGAATTTGTTCCATCTATTTAATGCTTTTATGGAATGATTAAGCGCTCCATACGTTGCTCCCTCTTCTAATCTTATAGCAAAATAATTATAAATTTCTTCTTGGGTAAAACTATTAAGATTTATTCCTTGCTTTTCTAAAAACCGTAGTTTTCGTATGGTTTCCGGTATTGTTGATTCTGGGTTGAGTTGTTGTTGCGATAGACAATGTCTTCTGAATTTATTCCATGTTTCTTTGTCTATCGTTGTCATTTAAATACCTATTTTGCACTTTGCACATAATACTAATAGGAGGGGAGTATTTAAATGTTTGTATTTTGCACATAATGCAAAATAGTAGATAAAGATTATATTGTAGTTTTGCTATTAGCACTTTGTAATGAGTGATATATTTAGCGTCTTAGAAAAATCAAAATCTATAGAGATCCTCGTTGCGCTATATGATGAGGATAAACTCTTTCTTTCTGAACTTTTAGAAAAGTTGAGAACAAAGGATACTAACACCATTAATAGAAGAATAAACACACTAAGAGATATTGGCCTTATCAAAGAAGAGGGCGAAGCTAAGTTTGGCGGACGAAGGTATATCTGGCTTACTAATAAGGGAAAGAAAGTTGCATCATTCCTTGTCGATATTAGAAAAATTAAACAGTAACGTCATCTTTGTTAAAGGCTTTCTAATTTATTTTTACATATTATGATTGTCAGAGTATTGAAGATTTGGAAAGGATATATGACAAGACAATGGGGCAATACTACTTTTTCACTTTTTTGTTCAATGAATCAAACAATAAGAATACAACAAAAAGAACAATCAACCCTAAACCAATATCTACATAGAGCGAGTAATAATGGTTTAACAAAAGAAAAATTCTTACCAAACCTATACACACAATAACTATTCCAAAGAATAATATTATCCGGATTAAACTCCATTTTTCGAACATTTGACTTAATTGAATATCCCTAAGAATATATTAAAACTTTTGGAGAGTTTTTGATCGATGATGGGGGGAGGAGTTAAAACAAAGGCGAGTAGATCAGACATCAAATGCATATTTTGAGTTTTTTTCTAAACAACATAGCTGATTGCCACTACAATAACATCTAAACTCTGTTTTGTTTATCAGTTAACAAAATCCAATGTATAACAATCTTTACGCATTTTTTGTTATTATTGTTACGTAATATATAAAAGGCAAATATGCATTGTTAAACACAGATTTAAAAATGGGGAGGACGAAGAAATGAAATATAAAATAATTATACCCATTTTAATAATGACGCTGATGATTACAGGACCTTTTAGCATTGTTTTTGGAAATGTATCTGCAACAGAAGAGGATACCCCATATCCTGCTGGGTGGGAAGATATGACTGCTGAGGAAATTGCGAGGTATGTAGAAGGTTTACTTGAAGAGAATCCATGGGATAAAATCGATAATCCAGATTCACCTAATTTGCAGGATCCAGTAAACTCTGGAGGTCCTCCTTATATTTATGAACCACCCTGGGATTATTACGAAGACGGTAATGAGACGGCTGGAGGGGGGATAGGCTTTGCATGGGTAGAGACAGGCGCTGACGAAGATAAAGGATTTGTTCATACAATAACTGAGTCGGGGCCGGGCGTAGGTGGGCATTCTGCTCTAGGATGGATTGCACATGGTTTTTGGTTTCAATCGACAGCTCAAGCTACCTACGAATTTACATTTGAATATGATATACACGGTTGGGCAGTTGGTTTCTCCGTTGATAGTGTTACTCCACCAGGATCTGGTTTCAGCGGAGTTCAAGTATATCTTATTTTCCAAGTTAAAACGACAGAAGAGACAGTGGTCTTAGTAAACGAACAAACAATACCATTTGTACATGCCACTTACGATGTGCGACTTGACGAGACAGTTACTCATACTATGCAAGTCCCGTTTTTAGCATCTGAAAGCAGCAGAATTAGTGTGATAGCCGTTGCAAAATCAACTACTTCGGGTGTCGGAGTTGGTGCAGCTGGAGCAGAAGGATATCTTGATGATCTATCAAATCCAGGTGTGGGCGGAGTTCTTAAAAAAGTAACAGTCACCGGGCCAGATTTTGAAATGAAAGAGATATGGATGAGTTCACAGCCAGATGACGGGGATAAAAATTATGAGGTGCCCAATCCAAGTCCAGGTCAATCGGTTTATTTCCATTATAGATACAAACTCCATGGATCGGGAGCTTATCCTCCATATCGAAGAGAAGTAAGATTAAACGGAGATGTATTTTGTAGTAGGGATGCTGTTACCACGGCTAATGAGGGTGGACATACCTATTATGTATGGTGCAATGATCCTTGGGTGGCAGTAAAGGGTACACATGTCATAGAATCAGAAGTAGACGTAAATAATGAAATCAATGAATTAGATGAAAACAACAATGAGATAAATTATGAATTTAGAGTTGGAGAGGATCTATATGCACATGGATCGTTAGGATGGCCTAGGGTAAAGCCAGGTTCAACAGTAACCGGAAGTTTTGAGGTAGAAAACGTAGGTAGCCCTGGTTCGGAGCTTGACTGGGAGATCACAGAATGGCCAAGCTGGGGAAATTGGACATTTGACCCGTTAAGTGGCGATAACTTGAAACCTGAAGATGGGGCGATAACAGTTCAAGTTTCAGTTGTAGCGCCCAATGAGGAATCCAGAAAATTTGAAGGGGAAATAAAAATTGAGAACACTAAGGATCCAAGTGATTGTAATTACATCGACGTCATACTTATGACACCGAAAAACAAAAAATCAATGGTATCGTTTCAATTGCATCACGTCCCGCATTTAACAGATTATTAGATCTCCGGTGATGAGTCGGAAAACTCCCCTATCTTTTTCTTTTATTTCTAACTTATTTTTACTAGTTATATGAAGTTAATAATGGCTTAAAAACCTTTTTTGATAAGTGTAACCCTCCACTTTTCAAGAGGAAAACAGGGCTTTGATTATTAGCTCCACATTCCAAATAACATAGAAACGCCTGCTATAATAACAATTACAGAACATATAATACAACTGATTAATAAAATCCGAAAATCAACTGGGTTTTTTCCCTTTTTAATTTTTATTGGTATTGGTAGTATAACTCCAAAAAAAATTGTGCCCTTTTTATAGAAAAATAATGTTATGAGTAAAAGAGAAACTCCTAAAAAGATAACTATTATTGGAAGTAGCACATCGTGAACAAAATCCATTGCTTTAACCAACTCCCGCATATGATCAAAAGAATTTATATTTTCTTATTTATCAATTGTCAACCTATACTTTCAGCAGGAAAAATAGCAATTACTTAAAGAGGAAGATGAATGGTATATATTTTGTAAAATGATGAAAAACTAAAGAGATATATTTTCATCAGCTCTCCACTTATTTCACGCTTATCTCAAGACAAGTCAAAATAGGGGTTATCTTAGCAACTCTTCTCCTTAAGAATGAATTGTTTCCTGCCGGGCCCACTAATTGGGTTTTTTGTCCGTTTAATAAATTAAACGATAGTTTACTTTAATGACATAACAAAGATTTTTAGACAATAATAAAGAATTTCACCAAAAAATATAAATATTATTAATTACCATAATGGTAATTATGAACAGATATACTAAAATGTATGGATGGTTGTACACTACATTTGAAAATAAAACATTTACTATAGATGACTTCAGAATGATTTTTCCAAGTCCCCACCCTACAAAAATTGTTCATGATTTAATAAAATTAGATTTTATGAAACGTGTAAAACGTGGTAGATATAAAGTAGTGCAACCTAAAGATTTCGTAAAAAATATTGTTAAAGAAAATTTAAAAAAAGATGATGTTTTAAAAAAATCTAATAAAAAATATGTTTTTACAGATAGTACAGCAGTTAATATATGGACAGATGGTTATTACTGGACTGATTTTACAAAGGGTTTTAAACCTATACATATAAACATATTAAAAAGAGATATCATTTACTGGGAAGATTTCTTTAGAAAAAATGATGCTGAATATGTTTTTGAAGGGGGAAACAAAACTTTATTTGGTTTAACATATGTTTTACATACTAAAGTAAAATTATCTGCTGAAAATAAAGATGGGAATTATGTAGTTCCATTGAAAAAAATAGTAGAATTCTGTCAGAAAAATATTTTTTTATATAGACCTGCATTAGAATATTTAGATAAAAAGTATGATTTACATATTTTTGATAGTTATGAACAGGTGGCATCATGATTACAGATTTTGATAGTAGAGAAAAAGTATGTTTTGATTTTTTAAATCAAATCCCTAAAGAAAGAAAATATGTAGTTATTGGAGGCTATGCTGTTGCATCATTTGGGTTTCCTCGTTTTTCAGTTGATTTAGATATTACGATTCCTGAGAGTGAATTATCCTTTTTTAAAAAATTGATTATAGAGAATGAATTTGTTTTAACCACTGTAAAAGAGGATCTTGCATATTCTGGAAGATTTGAAAGATATGAAAAAGGTCTGGTCAGTATTGATCTTTTAATAAATGGCGTTCAATCTCGGCAGACCGGATATCTTTACCCATTTCAATATATTTATAAAAACTCGCAAATTAGAGAGACAAGCGGCTGGAATCCAAAAAATAAATCAAAGGTGAAAATTGCTAAAAAAGAAATGTTAATCGCATTGAAGATTCATTCGATGAGAATGGCTGATAAAAGAGATATAATAATGCTTTGTTATGAAAAACCTGATACTCAGATTATAATTGATCATTTAAGGAATAGTCCAAAAGAAAAATTAGTTGAACACGTTGTTGAGTTACTATCAGTTTTTTCTGATACAAAATTTAAAAATTCATTGAAAGGAGTTTATACAATCAATGAAAAGATCTACAAAAAAACTATTGAAGAATGTAAACAAACAATGATTGAACTTAAAAACCAATTGCTTTAACAATATACAACAGCTTATATTATATTAAAACCATTAATTATTCATTGTATTTTATCTGGTTTTCCTACTGTCAGACTGTTAACCTCCTGCCGGGCCCACTTTTCAATCTTAAACCTTAAAACACGTTTATTTAGTTAAACGATAGTTTAATGTAGTAAACGAGATTTTACCTCAATTTTCTCCTGTTGACTTGTTAACCTCCCGCCAAGCTCAGGTCACTTTTAAAAAATAGAATATTTAAATAAGACGTCTACTATATCTTATGCAAAATTAAGGGAGAGGTAAATGATGAATAGTAAAAAGAAGATAGTATCTGTGCTCCTGATAGCGACATTTGCTATTGCTGCTGTGGGGTTATCAGGTTGCGTACAAGAAGAAGAGGGAAATGTAATTATTGTAGGAACATCGGCTGACTTTCCACCATTTGAATATATGGAAGCTGGCACTATCATCGGGTTTGATATTGAAATGGTGACTGCAGTTCTTGAAAGTCTCAATTACACTGTTGAAGTTCAAGATATCGCATTCGATGGGTTAATAGGATCATTACAAAGCGGAAAAATTGACGTTATTGCCGCGGCAATGTCTATCGACCCGGAGAGAGAACTGGAAGTAGATTTTACAATTCCCTACTTTGAAGCCGACTTATCGGTTTTAATCATGGCCGATTCAAGCATTGTCTTGAATGATTCTAACTATCTTGAAGAACTTGCCAATCTTACTCTTGGTGCACAAACAGGAACAACAGGGGCAGATTGGGTATACGACACATTAATAAATATCACCAATGCAACCATGCAAGAAGAGCAATTCAAACGGTATGAAACATACACAGAAGCAGTCCTTGACCTAGAAAATGGAAATGTGGATGCCGTTGTTATTGACAAGCCAGTTGGAGAAGCGTTTGCAGAGGATGGAGATATGGAAATAGCATATACCATTGTCTCAGGCGAACAATATGGGCTTGCAGTAAAGGAAGGAAATACTGAACTACTCAACAAATTGAACACCGCATTAGCAGAATACATGGAAAGCGAAGAGTGGACGACTCTTGTGAAAAAATATTTCGAATAAGCATGGTATAGTATAAGACTGAAGGGATCTATTGCCGATTGATAGCTTAGTAAACTCTCTACCGCAGCTAATGGACGGTCTTAAAAATACAATCTTACTCACGCTCTTCAGTCTAATACTAGGATCGGTACTCGGCATCGCACTGGCAATGAGTCGGTCGTACGGAGGACGCATCCTTGCTTTCGTCGTTTATGTATATGAAAAAATTTTCAGGGGCATTCCGCTCCTGGTCTTATTTTTTCTCATCTACTTTGGACTCACAGAGATAGGTATTAATCTTGATCCTTTTCCTGCAGCAATACTAGGACTGGGGTTACGAAGCGCCGCTTACCAGGCCCAAATCTACCGGGGAGCAATCAACTCCATTCCTGAAGGGCAAACGCTAGCAGCATATTCGTTAGGAATGTCTCGTTTAACGACTATACGATACATCATTTTACCGCAAGTGCTTCGTCTATCCATCCCTGGATGGTCCAATGAGCTGACGATCGTGCTCAAAGATACTTCCATCGCGTTTAGTATCGGAGTAATTGAATTGATGCGACAAGGAAGATACATTTATGCTTTAGATTACGACATGGTTCTTCCAGTGTTGTTATTCATTGCATTAATCTATTTCATTATTGTATTTTCTATCAATAAAGGGTTAGGACATTTGGAGAAAAAATATAGAATGCTTGGGCTACAGATGTAGGACAAATGATAAGAAAGGGGAGAATACGATGCAACATATCCTTGAAGTAAAAGATGTTCATAAATCATATGGCAAATGCGAAGTCTTAAAGGGAATATCATTTACCATGAATAGGGGGGAAACCAAAGTTGTTATCGGCACAAGTGGAACGGGAAAAAGCACGCTGCTTCGCTGTATCAATCAATTAGACCCGCCAGACAGGGGGGAGATTTGGCTCGAAGGTGAAGAAATAGTGCATCGATCTAAAAGCATTAATCGTATACGGCAAAAGATTGGTTTTGTCTTTCAGGATTTTAATCTGTTTAATCATTTAACAGCATTGAAAAACGTAAGTATTGGACTTGAAAAAGTAACAGGCATGAGTAAAGAAGAGGCAAAAGCACGTGCCTTAAAAGAATTACAACGAGTAGGATTAGAAAAACAAGCACAACAGTATCCTGCCCAACTGTCTGGAGGACAGAAACAACGAGTGGGCATCGCAAGAGCACTAGCAATGGATCCTACCGTTATCTTATTTGATGAGCCAACCTCAGCACTTGATCCTGAACTTATCGGAGAAGTTCTTGAGGTAATGAAAGGACTTGCAGGAAAAATTGCAATGCTGGTAGTTACTCATGAAATGGGATTTGCACGAAATGTGGCTGACGAGATTATCTTTATGGAAGGGGGAGTGGTTGTCGAAAGCGGACCTCCTGCTCAGATGTTTACTAATCCAAAACTTCCAAGAACAAAGGAATTCCTTGGAAAAATAGCAACCCTCTATGGGGGAGAAGGAGGAGGAATACATACCCTCTAATTTTTTTGAATTTTTTATTGATTCTTTACCAAAATTGCTCGAAGGACTGGGTAATACTCTGTTGTTAACATTTGTCTCCATCATTGTTGGCTTTTTACTTGGTGTGTTGTTGTCATTAGGAAAAGTCTATGGGAATAAACTTATTGCAAGTGTCTGTATTGGCTATATTGAGATCATTAGAGGTACTCCTCTATTGGTACAATTATTTATTCTGTATTTTGGTTTACCGAGGCTAGGGCTATCATTATCCCCTATAGATGCTGCAATTGTGGGACTGTCGCTTAATAGTGCAGCATATCAGGCCGAATATCTAAGAGGATCGATACAATCCATTGAATCGGGGCAAATGGTTGCTGCTCGAAGCTTAGGGATGACAAAACTACAATCCATTAAAAATGTCATTCTCCCTCAGGCATTACGCATCTCTATTCCTTCCTGGTCAAATGAACTAATTTATTTACTGAAATATACATCGATTGCCTACATTATTTCAGTAGAGGAACTGACTGCAGAAGGAAAGTTCATTGCTGCATCAACGTATCGATACTTGGAAATTTTTGCTATGATAGCCATTATTTATTTGGTATTGACCATCATCTTTACAGAAGTGATTGATAGGGTTGATAAACGTTTGAGCATACCTGGAATTGGAGTTGCAAAAACTACAGGATTGCGAAGTATGTATTGATTACTAATCTTACGTTTCTGTCCACTTGGCTTCAATGGTATCAAGAGTGCCGTCCTGCTGCATTCCCTTAATGGCATCATCGATGGCATTAATCAGAGCGATATTGTCTGCTTTGGTCGCAATACCAAAAAATTCTTCAGTGAGATGATCACCGACGATTTTCAGCAGCGGATTGTCTTGTACAATATTTAATGCAACGACATAATCAACAATAATAGCATCAAGTGTGCCATTTTTTAAATCATAAATAATACCTTTATCTTCATATTCGGTGTAGTTGTCATAGGTAATGACCAATGAGTTATTCGTATACTTGAGTGCTTCTTGTTCACTTGTAGTGTTTATTTGGGCGCCCACAACCAAACCAGAAAGGTTCTCAGGCCCAGTAATATTCGATGATTCATTTACGATAATAACTTGACCGCATTGGAAGTACGGGTTGCTGAATACAATGCCATACTCTTCTTCTCGGTCAAGAGTGATTGTAACTGACGAGATGATAACATCGACTTCTTCTGAGACCACAGCATCAAAAATATCCTTCCAGTCATAATCAATAATGGATGCGGTCACGCCTAACCGCTGGGCAATTTCGGTAATAACATCTACGTCGAAACCAATGATATTACCTTGGCCATCAAAATATTCCATCGGAGGATACGGTACATCAGATCCTACCTCGAGTACTCCTGCATCTAAAACATCCGACAATGAAGAATCGACTTCTTCTCCATTTTCTGTTGGGGTTTCGACACACCCAGCTAATGCTAGCATCAACACAACACATATTCCACACACTACATAAGTTCTCTTCATATTATTCGCCTTCTTGTTTCATTCTCTTTTCATCTAATATTCTATCAATTCGCTGTTTTAATTCAGGGATTCTAAATGGTTTTTCAATATAATCATCGGCTAAAAAGCCGCCTGCACTTTTTGCATAGGGATCAGTTCGAGCAGTCAAAAAAATAATGGAAATAGATCGCCATGAGATATTTTCTTTAATTTTTTTCAGTGTTTCCCATCCACTCATCTCAGGCATCATGATATCCAATAGAATAAGATCAGGTCGTAAATCAGAGTCCAAAAGCTCTAAACATCGTTTACCACTGTTTGCTGTCACGACCTTATACTCAGGATCTGCGTGTTCCAATCCTTGCTTAATGGTATAAATAACGCCAGGTTCATCGTCAACTACCATAATAGTTTTAACCATCCATTCTCACCTCATGATACCTTAACTTCTTGTTCTATTACCTTCTTTTTACTCACCTTAAGCGTAAAATAAAAGGTAGAACCTTTACCAGGACCCTTGCTTTCTGCCCAAATCTTGCCACCGTGCTTTTCCACAATACGTTTGCAAATAGCCAGTCCCAATCCACTTGAATCCATATCGTGTCGTGACTTATCTGCCTTATAAAATTCATCAAAAATATGGCTTAGTTGTTCTTTCGTCATACCCAGTCCTGTATCTTTGATAGAAACAGTAACAAATCCTTTCTTTTTTTCAGCATCAACAGTAATGGTACCCCCGCCGTCTTTAGGACTGTATTTGACAGCATTGGTGAACAAATTATTGATAAGTTCATCAATGCGTAGTTGATCAGCCTTTACTATAATATTGTCATCAATGTTATTTTCAACGTGCATGTTATTTTCTTGGAAAAATAATGTTTGATTATCGATAACGTTATCGACTTCTTGTCGTAAATCAATATCTTTGATATCGAACTGAGTGTTTGGTGATCGTAACCGAGCCAACTGTAGGGTTTTAAACACAATGTCACGCATATAATCGACATTACGAAGGACCACGCGAAAATGCTCTTTGACATTGGGATCTTTTTCTCGTTCTTCAAGGATGGGGAGGAGACCCACTAAAGGAGTTAATGGATTTTTTAAATCGTGACCCAACTGTCCGATAAATTCGTCTTTTTGCTTAAGGAGTTTTTCAACCTCAGCAGTCCGTTCCTTTACCTTTTTTTCCAGATTCTTATTAAGAGCATGAAGTTCGTTCTGTGCATCTTTCAGTTCAACGTTTTGATTTTTAATTTGTTTTTCCGCATCCTCAAGTTTACGAATCGTATTTTTTAAGTCCCACATGATATTCATCATTGCTTTTTTGTTACGTTCAAGTGCTTCAACTTTTTGTTTGAGTTCTGCCTCAGATGAAGCCAATTCTTTTGTTCGATCCCCAACCTGTTGTTCCAATCCTTGACTATATCTTTCAATTTCTGCTTGAGATTTTTGTAATTCTTCTGTCATATGATTAAATGCAAAAGCAAGCTCTCCCAACTCGTCATGGGAAGTGATATGGATTTTAGTATCCAAATCTCCTTGGCCAATAGCATTGGTTGCATCACGAATAGCAATAATAGGCTTCACCACAATTTTTCGAAGGAGGAAAAGAAAACTTATGATGGCAATAAGCAACCATACCATGGCTATCAACACTAGATTAGTAATACGATCATTCAATGTTGCATATGCATTATCCATAGTAAGAAACATCTCATATGTACCGACTCGCTTTCCAGATAAATGCAGAGGCGTAATTACCGTTAATCGGTGCATATCTTCACGGTGCATAGGAATGCTAAATACTTCATCTTCTTCGTATGAAATAACATTCTGATTACTCGACTCCTCCCCGACGAGATCAGAATCACTGGAAACAGCAACTTCCAATACCCCCTCATCATTAGGGAGATTGATACTTACTTTCAACACATCAGGATTGAGATAGATGAATTTCAAAATATAATTCTGGAGTTTTTGTTCATCTTCCAATTCACTACGACTTCCAATGCTAGCGTCCAACGCTTGGGAAAGCGCTATCGCTTTTTCTGAATAAGATCGTTCGAAAAACTGTGCTTGTTCCTGAATATTGGTATAGGTAAGAGAAAAAAGGATGATACCGGATACTAAGAATACAATTAACGTTAGCTTTAACGATAAACTTAAATTGATTCTCATATCCGTCTTCCGCCTTTTATATCCTGTGTTGCATCTTCGCAAACCAATATCGATTAAATTAAGACCGTACTTTTCGTTGATGAAGATGGTTTCTTATGCGTGCAATTTAAAACCACTTTTCTTCAAGATCTTGAAAACCTTGGGCAATAACATTGTCAATTACTGCTTTGAGAGCGGATTCTCCTTTCATCATCGCAATACCGTACAGTTCATCGGTAAAGGGTTCTCCTACAATTTTTAATCCCTCAACATCTTTAATTAATCCAACGCCTGCAGGATAATCGATAATAATGGCGTCGATAACGCCAGCAAGAAGATCTTCTCGTGCCGCTGTATAATTTTCATATTTTTGGACAAACGATTCATTTGCGACGTACTTTAATGCTTCATCTTCACTTGTTGTACCATTCTGTACTCCCGCTGTTTTGTTATGTATCAAATCTTCTTCATCGACAATATCTTCATTTGTCTCATTGACGATAATGACTTGCCCTGCATTCAGATAGGCATTGCTGAATAATACGTCTTGAGCTCGCTCAGTCGTTATGGTAACTGCCGAGATAATAATGTCGACATTTCCTGAGTCAAGAGCATCAAAGGTGATTAGATCATCCCAGCCAATATTCTCAACCTCGATTTCGACTTCAAGTGCTGCCGCAATGCGTTCAGCAATATCGATATCAAATCCTTCGATTTCGCCGGTAGTCTCGTTTACAAATTCCATGGGGGGATAGTCAGCCGACGTTCCTACTACTAGTTTTCCTGCATCTTGTATTGCCTTGATTTTAGGATCAACAGTTTCACCATTCTCTGTTTGTTGTGTGCACCCTGCTAATGCCAGCAGCATGAGAGTACACAATCCTAAACCAAGGAGTGTTTTTTTCTTCATTTTTTCACCACATCCTTTTTTCTCTCTTCATTTTTTTCATCTAATACATATTTTGGCTTTTTCCCACATTTTTTACATAATGCGTTAATCTCTTTTTTTAACTCCATCATTTTTAATTCACGATCAACAGTAATTTCCTGAAACTTCTGCAATTCGCCGAGTTTTTCTTTCAATTGCTCTTCTGCTTCTTTCTGTTCATTGATATCTCTGATAACACTAACAATCAAATTCAGCTCATGCTGTTTAAAAATGGGGGACCATGTATGTGATACCCATTTCGTTTCTCCTTTTTTTGTGGTAATTCTATATTCGAAGTTTTTTTGACTTTTTCCCTTAAACGCATACGAAAATTTCTCATTGACTATCTTGGCATCGTCAGGATGTGCAATCCATTGTTTTGTTCCTGCTAATTCTAAAGGATCGTATCCCAACACTTCATTACAGGAAGGGCTGATATATGAAATAACACCATCGGGTTGTGTAAGGACGATAACATCGAGAGAATTTTCGACAATACTTTTGTATCGTTCTTCATTTTCTCGTAAAATTTCATCTGCTTTTTTTTGCTCAGTGATGTCTCTACTGATAAGAATGACATCGATGACTTCGCCGTTTCGTGTGATAGGTGCAATACGGGTCTCATACCAGAGCATTTGATGACCTGCACCCTTACCTTGTAACTGGCAGCTGGTTGATTTACCGGTGTTGAATGTCTCTGTTATTTTTGATTGCAACACATCACGATATGCTGGTTCAATGATATCATAAACTGTCTTCCCAATGAGATGTGTACTTTCAAATCCGGGAAGAGTATGATTAATAGACAATATTGTTCCATCATGCTCTACAATAAAAATAATATCAGGGACATTATGAATAAGTGAACTCCATTGTTCTTCCTTTTCAAGTAACGCTTGCTCTGCTTTTCGCTGTTCAGAAACATCTCTAAAAAGCACGAGGTCGGCAGGTTTTCCTTGATAATCGACTTTCATTCCATTGACTTCAAGAAGTTTGGGCTCACCATTTTTTCCTATGAGTTCAACCTCATACCTGCCCACATCTTTTCCCAACATACGACCGGCAAGATTCTTGACAAAGAGTGCTTTGGTTTTTGCAGGAATAAAGGATGCTTTCATAAAATTCGTGCCAAGAAGATCTTCTTTTGTTACGCCCAATAATTCCTCAACCCCATCAGACATATCAAGAAAATTTCCTTTCCTATCAACGATAACGACAGGGTCAGTAATCAAATTCATTAAAATTTCAATCATCTCTTGTGACGTATTTAGCGTGCATAGTGGTTTCTGGTGCGGTCCTTTTTCTTCATCCAGGAGTTCCTCGATGGCTTCGAGGTTATGTTCCTCAAGAACATCTGAATCTTTTACAGGATGATGTAATTTCAAAAGAGATCGGAGTTTTCCTTTCTGCTCTTCTTCCCTGAGTAGTTTTACGATCTCTGGCTCTTTTGTTGCCATAGCTCTTTCTCCGACGATTATCCTTTGAGAATGAGTGTGGAGAAAATGTATATCCATATATCATATGGAGATATGCAGTACATGTCCAACATCCCATCTCCTAAATGAAACTCTTTTGCTATATAAAAGATTACCGGCCATTACTTGAAGTAACGAAAATAACAATGCATAAGTCTAATTTTACAATTTTTTGAAGGGTAGTATCAATTGACATTTTTCCGTTTCGGCAGTCTCTACCACAATATTTATATAGTAAATAAGA
>CAZWZY010000010.1:0-62413 GCA_964638175.1 uncultured Thermoplasmatales archaeon
CTTGGAGACGGTCAACATTTGTTGCCAGCGTAATCGGTACAAAGGAAACGCTGAGTAACACAACGACGATAAAAAGCGATAATATTACGTTTCTACTTATGATGATTTTTTCCATAGCAAGATGCCCCCCAATGATAAATATTTATTGAAGGAAGTATATATTTACTGCTTATATATGTTACTTTATAATATTTATATCTTGTTATATGTATGTTATCTGCTATACTTTTACACTTTAGTAGAGTAGATATAACATAATCAATATAAGAGACAATGACATCACCTCTGAAAATGAATACCGAATTACGTAATATTTTGAAAAAACAACGATATGCGCTTGTAGGTAATCATTCTGGGGTGAAACTCTGTCATTGGATGAGACAGAGTCTCTTATTCGGAAGAGAATGCTATAAACAAACCTTTTATGGAATTGATTCGCACCGTTGCCTTCAGATGACGCCTGCTGTTACCCACTGCACACAAATGTGTCTTTTTTGCTGGCGGCATCAGGGGTTTACTGAACAAAAAGTAAAGGATGCAGATGATCCATCATATATTTTGGATAAGGCAATTGAAGCACAACAACGATTGATTACTGGATTTAAGGGAGATGAACGCTGTGATCAGCACAAATGGAACGAGGCAAACAAACCGAATATGGTTGCCTGCTCACTTTCTGGAGAACCGACATTGTATCCACAGCTCGGTGACTTCTTTCGGGAGTGTCATACTCGTGGGATGACAACCTTTCTCGTCACCAACGGAACGAATCCCGAGGCATTAGAACACCTTGATCCGCTTCCAACACAGCTCTACGTATCTGTTGTTGCCCCCAACAAAGAGACATACAAAAAACTCTGTGTTCCCCTAATTTCTGACGGATGGGAAAAACTACAACAAACGCTAGACCTTCTTCCCTCATTAGATACGAGAACCGTCATAAGACATACATTAGTTCAAGGGTGGAATATGGATGATAAGCATATCGACAAGTACACAGCTCTTGATACTCGTGCAGATCCTGACTTTATTGAACCAAAAGGCTATGTGTTTGTTGGCTACTCCAGAAAGCGTATGACCCTTGCAAATATGCCTTCTCATGCACAAGTTCGTGACTTTGGTACAACCTTAGCTGAACAACTAGGCTACACGTTGACCATGGAAAAATCTGATTCACGAGTGGTTCTTTTGACTAGTGGAAACAAAGAACCAAAGATCGAATAGAACTATTAAAACTATTTTTCAATCTCGCATGAGATCGTCGCCGCCTTCAAACTGCAATTGAATAAACGTATACAGATCCTCAATTCCTAAAAAGTCTTCTTTTCCTGTTGGGATTAAGGTGGTCTGTTCTTGAAAGTCTTGAATAAGTCTAAGGATGCCTTCGCTCATCTCTCGATAAATCGATGCTTGTTCGGTGAGAATAGCGTCGTGCAGTTCTTCGGTATTCTGTGACCATCGAGTGATAATCTCTGTTTCTTCTGAAGTAAGCATATCTGCTTTGCTGAGCACGTTGACTTGAGGCCGGTTGAGTCTGAAATTTGTACTGATTGCCAGCAATAACTGAGAAACAAATCCTGAGGCATTTTTTGCTAATGCAGGGTCTAAAAGATAGGTAAGCAAAGAGCGGTGAGGGTTAAGAAATTCGACAATATATTTTCCTGCTTCTCGGAAAACAAAGAGTTCCAGTTGTCCTGGAGTATCCATCAGCACATAATCAGTTTTGAATGAATCGATGCTTCTCTTCATGTCATCGATATTGAGGGCAAGCATGTCGGCGCAGGCAATCTGTGCGCCATTGGGTCCTAGCCCATACGTATCCATCACTTCCTTTAACGAAATCCAGTCGCGGATATCAACATCAGGTTTATAGGGAAGATTCTCTGCGCCAGGATCAAGATTAACCAAAATGGCATCAACTCCTCTAAGTTCTACCCACTGTTTGAAAATATAGGTAAGGGTTGATTTACCAGAGCCTGCTGTCCCAATAATATAGACAAAAATTTCTTCTTTCATAGCATGCCACGAAGTTTGTTCATATGGTGAATGCGTTGTTCAATAAGTTCTGGCGTACCAATGTCATGACGGATAAAGATATGATCCCCTCTCACATTTTGAAGTGCAGCTTCACATTGTTTATCTGCTTCTGACAAGGTATCTGCAATACCAACAACAGCAAGTGATCGAGAAGTCGTGGTATAAATAGTATTGTTGTCTTTATTAACAGATGCATAAAAGAGAATAGATCCTGTCTGTTGAATAGCGTGCTCATCAACAAACACTGGTTTCCCAGCAATACTTTTGACACCATAGCCTTCAGGAACAACATACTTACATAGCGTTGATTTCTTTTTCATCTTTATTTTTTCCTGACTCAAGGTGCCAGAAATCATAGCTTGGCACAACTCAACAAAGTCAGCCTCTAACAGAGGTAAAACGTTCATGGCCTCGGGGTCTCCAAACCGAGCGTTAATCTCGATGATTTTTGGGCCATCTGCAGTAAGCATAAACTGTCCATAAATTGGGCCGATATAAGGACATCCCTCCTTATTTAGCGCCTCAACGATTTTCTGTAAAATAGCAGCTCCTTCCTCATATTCGCTTTTTGATAAAAAGGGTAATAACCCATCGGCACACGAATAGGAACCCATGCCACCAGTATTTGGTCCTTTATCTCCAGGAAGCAATCGTTTGTGATCCTGAACCGCGTGTAGCGGTAAGATACTGTTTCCATCCGAAAACGCCTGAAGCGTGAATTCTTCACCAACTGCTTTTTCTTCAATTAAGACTTTTCCCTGTCCGCCGATTTTAGTATCAATAATTTTGGTTACATACGCCAAGGCTTCATTGGTTCCGTTGAAATGATCACCAGCAACCCATACCCCTTTTCCCCCAGTCAGACCAATAGGCTTAATGGCAACATCGCCATCGAGTTTTTCAATAAATGATTTCGCTTTTTCAGGACGAGTAAAACTTTCGCAGCGCAGTTGCCCTGGAGTATTGTATGTTTTGAGTAGGTTTCTCATCCATTCTTTGTCGGTTTCGATGCGGGCTGCTTCTTTTGTTGGAGAACATGCCTGAATGTCTGCATTACAAAGAGCGTTTACCAGTCCTGCTTCAAGCGGTGCTTCAGGGCCAACAACCACTAAATCAATGGCCTGTTTTTTTGCATAGGTCACAACTGCATCGACATTGGTTTCTTTTTCTTGTAAAAAGTCAGTAGCTAACGAGGCAATACCTGGATTGCGGTTAGACATCACCACATACAAGTTTGCATGTTTTGATCGATGAACTGCATCACAGATGGCATGCTCTCGAGCGCCACCACCAACAACTAAGATCTTCACATATATCAGCCTCCCGGAAATGGTTAAATGGAATTCAGCTATTTAATTGTACACTATTCTTTAGAACATTAACTCCAGCTGCTGCAAGACAGAATATGGCTATTGCCAGAAAAAAAATAAAATATCGTAAATTTACTGCGCATGAAAAGTCCATCACAAAAGATAGGATAAGTATTGCAACACTCATTGCTAATGCTACTGCATATAGCACAGGATTTACGAGCGCCTTGAGTTTCATATGTTTCTCTCTATAGTTTGTAAGAATACAACAAGATATATCTCATCGGAGATGCAGCAATCGTTGCAATACAAACTGAGCTAACGGGTTTGAACTAGAGGGCATATGGTGCATTTGAGGTGGAGAAGGGTAGGCAACAGGCACCTCAATTTCTAGATAACCCCAATCGCTTTCCAACCCATAGCTGTCTTTAGCCTTTGCTTTAATGACAGGATTCCCTGTTGATGACCAGGTATGACAGAATATGACTTCTTCCCCCGATTCATAAGGACCATACCATTGTCCAACAGAGGAATATTCGCCCCAGTCAACGTAGTAATACATATCATCTTCATTTGGATCCGTGGTATAAAACGTATACTCATAGACCTGGCCATATTCTACTGTTGTCTCCCCGTCTATAACAGGCGCATCGGGTGGGTCCATTGCTTCTTCTATTCCTGCCCACGTAGCATCTTCTCCTACATTTCCACCACCATCCATAATGGTCAACGTCACAGGGTAAATACCTTGCTCTCCATACGCATGGGTTGTGACAACACCAGTTCCGTTTTCTCCGTCGCCAAAGTTCCAATGATATGAAATAATGGCATCTTCGGCGTCAAAACTCTTGCTGGCGTCAAAGGTTATCTCCCCGCAAATATCTCCAAAATAGAGTCCGCCAGCGTCTGCAAACGGTGCCCAGTCAACGCTCTCAGGATCATAATCCACCCAAGTAATGTATGAGTTATCGATGTTCAATGAATTGTATTCAATATTAAACAATCCTCCATATCCAAAATCAGTTCCCCAACTATTTTTACAAATCCAATAGCCACCGTTACGAATGGATGGCGAATCCTTCCACCCAATAATCATAACTACATGATTCACACCAATAACGGGCCTTAGATCTGGGAAATATTTGTCAGGATTATGCTGCATTGATCCCCACCATTTGAAGAAATCCGTGGCTTTGATACCAGCAACTACTGGTCCAGTTGACATGATTTGTGTTTTGATGATCTCAATATCTGCAGTTGATCCATCACTTCTCCAGGACCCGCAATCTAAAAGCGGAATCAATAACTCTGTCCAATTAGGACATTTATCATCGCAGGAGATATTGTCATCTCCCTGGTATGGAAAACAGGATTCTGGTAGGGCACCATTATAGTAATTCCCCTCAGGCGTTGTTTCCATTAACAGTTGCAACGCACGTGCTGGGTTTCCTCCATGACAGCTTCCTGCACCAGGCAAACAAGAAAGCACATATTGCTCAGATAAATCTGGGTTCAAGTTTGCACAATCTTCTCGTATGTTTACCATACTTTCAAGAATGCCGATTGCAGCAAAATCCCAACAATCGCCGCAGAGTTGTTTTTTAACAGAGGTCGTCCAATCTTGCCCATCATAATTCAACCAACTAAACTCATCAGGTGTAATCAATATCTCTGGTTTTGGCGAAAGGCAATTAGGATCGAGTTCAATCATCTGCTCCTTCATGACGGGATACGCAACAAATGGTTCACCGCTCTTTTTACCAGTACTCTCCTTTTTTACGCTGCATTCACAGTCATTGCCAACAACGATTGCAAGGCGCATCGTAGGACTATCAGTCTTTTTTATTGATCCTGTTACCGATGAAACAGCAATAACCATCAGTAGACACATAAAAACACTCAAGAGTTGTTTTTTCATATTCTGTCCCCCCTAAAACACTATCCTTTAAACTCGCAATTACTTATAAATTCTACTTTACAAATATTTAAGGAAAAATTAAATCTCGTCACCTCTCTTTCTATTTCTTTAAAATATCGCTCACCGACAAGAGAGGAATAAAATTGACATCAAGATTTTGTAATTTTTCTTCGGTTCCTCCCTCACGATCAACGACAACAACAACCTCATCTACTTTTGCTTTCTGCTCACGCAAGATTTGAATTGTTTTCACGACCGAGCTGCCACTCGTTGTTACGTCTTCAATAACCAGAACCCGTTTATTTTTCACAGTTCCCCCTTCAATCTGTTTTCCTGTGCCATGCTCCCGCTTTTCTTTTCTGATGATGACATAAGGCATACCTGTTTCTAACGACAAGGCAACAACTAATGGCACCGCGCCAAGCTCCATGCCCGCGATCAACTCATAGCCTTGCGCGTATTCAGCCATTGTTTCTGCAATTTTTTTTAAGATGTGCGGAGTAGTGCTCGCTTTTTTAATATCAATGTAATAATCACTTACTGCGCCAGATGTCAACACAAACCTTCCAAACTGGATGGCTCCACACTCTTTCAACAATTGTATCAGCGTTTCTTTTTCCATACAGAAGTGGATATAACAAGTAAAGATTTATAGTTTTACATGAAAAAACCGTTCGGAATTTGCCAAACAAAAACAAACAGTTTTTAAATACTCTCAGATTAAGTAGTATATAAGTATGACAAAAGTTACTCTTGACATGAGTACGTTTAAAGCTCTTGCCTCAGACACCAGATTAGACATTTTACGAACGCTAGATGGCAAACATCTCAGTTTAAATGACATCTGTAAGGCAACACACCTCAACAAGGCAACTTTACATGAACATCTAACAAAACTGCATGAGGCGGGACTGGTAAAGCGAAAAGAGCGGGAGGGGCACAAATGGGTATACTATAAACTCTCTTGGAAAGGAGAGAGCTTACTTCATCCTGAAAACACCAAAATAGTGGTAATGTTTACGACCACATTTATTGCTCTGTGGGCAGGTATTATCGCCCTGATGAATTATGTCAAAGGGACCGTAACAACATTTGGTCACCAGTTCTTTTTTTCAGAAGGAGGCAGGCTTGCACAAACAGGTACAGAAGAAGATGGGTTAACAGTGCCATTGAATGAGCTAGCAAAAAATGGAGATAGTCTTAGTTATGACGCAACTGGGGGAAGTGTACCATTATATCAAGATCCTGTTTTTGTGTATATTGCCATAGCGTGCTTTATTGTGTTTATGGCGATATTAATCGTTGCTATGCGGAAACTATCAAAAAATAAGACAGCGAAATTCTAGGTCCTCCACCCCATATCTTAAGAGATATTACCGCCTACATAGACTACTGATTCCAATCCTTTGAAATGGAATTGATATCCTCATTTTCGTCAACAAAATCAAATAAGGTTTTCTGCACCCGCATCACCAAGTACCTGTAAACAATCACATGATTATATGTTTTTCGCTGTAAGGTCACTTTCTGCTATTGTTAATCCCATTCTTTTTTACGAAAATAAAAACAAAGCGGGGAACAAACAGCATGAAGGAGGAGAAGGAGCAAAGGAAACCAAGCTCTCCCTTGTAAACTGAACAACTCACCGTCGATCAAATATACCCAGATTGTTATGGTCCCCAGAATAACAAAGAGAATTATATATATCACCCAAAAGGTACGAGGATTCTTAACAAAATAACTTGACCAAAGGGAATGAGATTTATGGTAGTCCATGTAATATGAATTATTATGATTGCCATATTAAAATGTTTGGCAGTGGTAAATATTTAAGTAGCTGACAGGAGATTGCATACGAGCATGGGAGAATGGATTGCTGATATAGGGAATATTATTCCAGAATTTTTTCGTCTCTTTGAACCATATGTCCCTGTCATTAAAATCATCATTCTCATTACCATTGTGTTTGCTATTTTTAGTGTAATCTTACAGCTGATTAAAAAGAAATTAATGGCAAAAGTAAAAACGAAAAAACAAATTTCCAATGTCACCGTGTTTATCGGATTGTTGCGGTTTGTCTTTTTATTAATGCTGCTCATTTTAGTTCTTTCCACCTATTATAATTCATGGGGGGAATTTGGATTCATTGCAGGATTACTAACTGTTGCTCTTGGCTGGGCACTACAAAAACCCATTAGCGGAGTGGTTGCCTGGTTAATTATTGTGACCCGACAACCATTTCGTATTAGAGATCGGGTAATCATATCAGGTATAAAAGGAGATGTTTCAAACATCACACTAACTCATATTTTTTTAGATGAAGTTGGCGGAACGATTGACGGCGAGGAAAGTTCTGGCCGCACCGTTATGATTCCCACCTCAATCATCTTTGAGCAAGAGGTTACCAACTATACCGAACAAGATGATTATATCCTTGATGAAGTGACTGCAACAGTTACCTATGAAAGTAATTTACAAAAAGCGGAAGCAATCATGATGAAAGCCGTGGAGAAGGTAATGAAGCCATTTTGGGAACGTTTTCCAAAGAAAGTTTCAAGAAATACACACACAAGACTGTCATTTCAACCTTCGGGTATTAATGTAACAGTGCGGTACACCACTCTTGCCATGAAGCGAAATCAAATAGCAACTGATATTCAGCGAGTCGTCCATAAACAGATTATGGATGAAAAGAATGTGGAATTTGCCTATCCTCATACCGAGATACTATTGAGAAATAAATAGCAAAAAAGGTTATATTTTATAAAGAGAGAGATGTTACCGTCTAATATGTGATGGGATCATGAACGAGAAGATCTTGAAGGAAGTACTGGAATGGTACGACGGGCATGAAAATTGTACAACAGTCGATATCAAAGAATTCGTTGATTTGATTATTGATAAAACAGCAGATGCCATCTTTGATGAAGTAAAAACTCAGCTCAAAAATGAATTTGAAGAAGGAACTCTAACACATCCCTTCATTATCTCTCCTGAGTATTACTTAGATTTAAAATTAAAAGAAATACGAGACCGATGCGTCCAACCAAAAGAGATAGAAGAGAACAACGTAGTTGAAGATAAGCCCGCCGAACTGTGAACAGGTTAACAGTGGAAGAACCAGGTAAAACAACATGGATTTTTGGTGGTTTTAATCTTCTTTATGACATTTTGTCACATAAACTATAAATAGCACATTGTGATATATATCATAATGTTACAAAAAATAGCATATTGTGATACAAAATGAAATCGAGTATGTTGTTAAAAAAATTATATCTAGATAAAATAGAATTCATTACATCTGATACTCTTAAGGAGTATTGTAAAAAATTTGAAATCAATTATGAGGATGCTGTTAGATATTTTATTAGAAGGGGCTATCTTATTAGAATTTTTAAAGGTATATTTTACTTAAAAAGTTTAGAAGAATTAAAATTTGGGAGATCAAAATATTCTTATAGAGAATTGATAGGAAAGGGGTTAAAGTTTAAGGGTGTAACAAATTGGTATTTTGGGTTACATTCTGCACTGAAGATTAATAATATGACTCATGAAACTTTTGTTATTGATCATATCATTAATGATAAATTAGTTCGATCAAAACCAATAGATGTTAGCGGTTATAAGGTTGAATTTCATCGGGTTTCTTCTAAACTTTTAGAATTTGGTGTTATTAAAAAAGGCAATTTAAGATATTCAGATCCTGAAAAAACCATTCTAGATTTTATATATATCTGGAGATATAACAAAATTCCTGGACGAAGAATAATAATGGATATTGCTGATTATGTTAGTGATATTTCAAAGGATAAAATCAGAAAATATGCAAAACATTATCCTAAAACTGTTGAAAAAACACTTGAAGAATTACTATGAAAGAATTCATAGATGAATTATCTAAGAGATTCAATGTTAAAAGGAAAGATTTCCTTGAAAAGGATATAATAATCCAGAAAATATTATTAGATCTTTCAAAGGAGGAGTTCTTTTCTAGTAATTTAGCTTTTAAAGGTGGAACTTGTTTAATTAAATGTTATTTTGACTACTATCGCTTTTCTGAGGATATTGATTTTACTTGGATAGATCAATCAATTTTTAAAGATAAGTCTCAAAAGGAGATAAGAAGAATCCTGTCTTCGATTATAGATGATTTAGGTGATTTATTCGTAAAGACAGCAAAGAAGAGAGGTCTTGATTTTGTTCTTGACAAAGACAATCGAGATTATATGGAATTTGGTGGTGGTAATAAAACTGTTACCTTTAAAGTATGGTTTGAATCAGAGATTACTAAGAGACGTTCTTTTATTGAAATTCATATTAACTCTGTTGAAGATGTTAAATTTGAAATTTCTAAGAAAAATATTCGTTCCTTGTTTACTGGTCATGAAGATAAAGAATTAGCTATTTTGTATGAGAATGATTACGAGGATTATACCAGACCTGTTTCTCTGTTTACTTATGATGTTAAGGAGATTTTATGCGAAAAGGTTAGAGCGGTTCTTACGCGGAGAGGAATGAAGGCAGGAGACTTTGTTGATATATTCTTTATTTTCCTTGAATTTAAAATAAAAGTTGAAGATTTTAAGGATGAAATTGTTGATAAAACACAATTTGTGTTAAATCTTTACAAGAAGTATAGAAGAAACCTTGATGAAAAAATAAAAATTATAGGTTCTGAAGAATTTTTTAGTTGGGGTGATGAAAAAGAACTTCTTCTTGTTGAAATCGATGAAAAGAAGTTTTATAGGTTTGTTAAAGATTTAACAACAATTTTGCAGGATTTATTGAAGGATTTAACTTAATGAAAAAACTTACATTTTTTCTCCTGTTGGGGAACATGGGCCCGCCGAGATTTGAACTCGGGTTACTACCACCCCAAGGTAGAAGGATGCCAAGCTACCCCACGGGCCCAAAGACAAAGCTAGGTATCAAGTAAAGTATTGAAAAAACTTATGTGCACTTTTTGGAAAGATTTAATACATGATATACTATGATAGGTTGATGATGGATGCCACTTTTCTTGAGCTCTTTGGGTTACTTGCAGGAGCAATAACTTCCATTAGTTTTATTCCTCAACTCTATAAAGGATATACCACCAAAAAGCTAGAGGATGTATCCTACTTTATGTTTTTCATCCTTGCCTCTGGTATGGCCTTGTGGGTAATATATGGAACGTTAAAATCGTCATTAGCACTCATTGCCACCAATAGCTTTGGTATTGCCTGTTGCTTCATCATTGTTCTGATGAAAAAGCGGTACTCGTAGCTTTATTTTTGCTGTTTCTTTTTCATAAAGGATTCAAATTTATCATATGCTTGCTCTTGGACATCTATAGGTGGTAAAAAGACGGCTCTGAAGTGATGTTTACCATAAGTTGGACAGAATCCTGAGCCGTGAACAACCAATACGTGTGTTTCTTGCAATAGGTCCAATACAAACGCCTTATCATCCTTCCACAGTCCTTGGTTCATGGCCTCAATCTTGGGGAAGATATAGAACGCGCCATCAGGTTTTGCCGTGGAGATTCCAGGAATCTCATTTAGCCGTTTGTAGGAGAAATCTCTGCGTTTACGCAAGGTAGCATTCATGTTTTTGATATGGTCCTGTGGGCCAGTCAGTGCCGCTATTCCTGCTCGTTGACACACAGAATTTGCACAGAGTCGGGATCGGGCGATGCGAAAAAAGGCATCTTGGACTTCGTCGAGTTCGCCTTGATGATAAAACAGCGTATGGCCAATTCGCCAACCGGGAACCAGATAAACCTTTGATAAACCGTTAAAAGTAATAACTGGTACATCTTTTGCCAGTGTTGCAGTTGCTACTTGTGCTCCATCAAAAGTGATATCGTCATAAATTTCATCAGAAATGATTGGTAAGTTGTATTCTCCTGCAAGGTCAATAAACTGCTGAATAACTGATTTTGAATAAAGGGCACCCGTAGGATTATTGGGATTAATAAGAACGAGTCCTTTGGTTTTGGGATTGATTTTTTGACGGATGTCGTCGATATCTGGCTGCCATGACTCTGCTTCTATGGTTTGATAGGTAATGGGGCGAGCATCTAACAATCGTGGCAACAGGTTGTATTGCGGATAGGTGGGGCCAGGAATAAGCAGTTCATCTCCAGGATTAAGCAGGGCATTGGCAAGCATCTGAAGAGATTCAGTCACGCCGGTAGTGACACAGACGTCATCAAGTGCATAGTCTACTCCATTACGTTTCTTTTCCCGAGCGATAATTGCCCCTCGAAGCTTAACATCTCCTTCTGATGGAGAATAACCATTGTACCCTTCCATTGCTGCTTGGTAAAGAGCATCTTTCATATGCTCTGGGCAATCAAAATCATATTTGATCGGATCGCCGATGTTAAGATGCAAGACCTTAACCCCTTGTTTTTCTAATGCACGAGCTGGTAAAACAACGTCTCGAATAGCATAAGAAACTCCTTGTGATCGTGTAGAGGCAGTAATCATATGGTCATCACGCGCCGTCATATCTATATATATCATAAAAAGGTATGCTAAAAAACGCTCGTACATCATTCTTGCCGAACAATACACTTGAATGTGTTTTTATCTTTCAGATAAAACATATTTTCATGAACGAGGACTGCAGATCCATCCTTTCGCTTATGGATCGTTTTAAAGCTTATAGGACCTGCTTTTTTCACATTATGAATTTTGTCAAGGATGTCTTCCTCCGACTCAAGAGCATCAAAATCAGTGATATTTAACGAAAGCATCTCTCCTTTGGTGTATCCCAGCCGTTTGTACATGTTTTCGTTGCAATCTAGAATATGGGCCTGCTCATCGAATAAAAAGACAGAGTCAAATTCATGCTCCGACCACTTTTCTTCAAGATTATCGGTTGATTTTGATTTCTTTTGCTTGCGTTTTCCTTTCGTTTTGAGTCCTGTTGTTTCTCGGATGTTGAGTAAATCGGTGATTTGATTGCGCAAATCATTGAGTTCTGTTTCCAAGGTATCGATCTTTTCTTCCGCATGCTTTTGTTGGGTGATATCAATATCAATACCTCGATATGCTTGTAGCATGCCATCATCATCAAACACCGGAACAGCATTAACCACCATACAGGCCTTTTCTCCATTTTTTTGAAAATTCCAGAGTTGGAGATTTTTTATGGGTGACTTTTTATCATGTGCTTGAGAAAATGCAGCCTTTGCTTTTTTTGCTTCTTCAGGAGACATCATATCAAAAAAGTTTTTGCCGATCATTTCGTCAGGGGTGTATCCTAATACCTCTGCAACATTTGCCGAACAAAAAGTAATGACCATTCTTTCATTTACCTCCCAGGCCCATCCTGTAATGGTATCGACAAGATCGTAATATTTTTCTTCGGCAAAGGTCTTTTGTTTTGCCGTGGCTTCAATTTCTCCTTTTTTAATGCCTACTTTGTGGATAGCGAGTTTTAAACTTGCCATTACCCGATCAAGCGATGTAGTAAGTTTATTGATTTCATAAATCTCACTTTTTTCCAAATGCTCTTCAAGCTTTCCTTTTGAGATCGCATCAATTTTCCCTGTCAGCTTCTCGATTGGCCGAGTGATAAGATACGCCATTACCAATGATACCGCAAATGTTACTATCTCAATTAAACCGATAAGCAGCAGTGAGGTAGATTGAAATCCATGGATGCCTCCAATAATGCCAATTGGAATAAGCGATACAGTAAGGAACATGATTACCAACAGCGTTCTTAATCTCGTGCTATCACCTCGCGATCATGACGGTCAACAAGAAGTGCATCTAGTTTCTCATTTATAATCTCTTCACCAAAGACTTCACTAATTCGGTGTTTAAAGTCTTCGCTTTGTTTAGGCGTCAGAATATATTCCGCAGCAAGCAAATCAATGTATTCGAGAAGATCTGGCTTCAATAACGCATTTTTACTTTTAAGTTCGTAAAATTCAACGGAACCTAGGGGACCAAGCACCGTATTGAAATGATCTTTTAACTTCCGTTCAATCGTTTCTTTTTGAGAAAATAAAACCTTAATAGGTTCTATTTCCCGTACTGGTTCAAAAGGAACGGTAAAATAAAACGTACTCCCCTTTCCCACTTTACTTTCAACCCAGATCTTTCCTTTTTGAGATTCAACAATACCTCGACAAATAGCAAGACCCAGACCGGTCCCACCATGTTTTCGAGATGAAGCATGTTCTACTTGATAAAATGGATCAAACACACGAATTCGATCTGGAGGGCTAATGCCACAGCCATAATCTTTCACCGAAAATAGAATATGATTGTTATTGGCGCGAGCGGTAACTTCAACGGTACTGTTTTCTTCAGAAAACTTGATAGCGTTGTTCAGAAGATTACGTAAGACTTGGCTCACGCGATCAGGGTCAAGCTCGGTTGCAGGAAGATTAGTAGCGTTTGCGATGAGTTTAATCTTTTTTTCTTGTGCAAATCCCTTCATGAATTCAACGGTATCTTGGATCAAGGTCCTGATATCGGTTTCCTTAAAGGTAAACTTCAAACGAGCAGCTTCAATACGAGAAATCTCTAAGAAATCAACAATAATGGTATCAAGCCTGTCGGCATTGCGAATGATAACATCAAGACTGTCTTTTTGCTCTTTGGTGAGTTTGCCAAAATATTCACTGATCAGCATTTGAAGTTGGGCTTTCATCGGTGTCATAGGGCTTCTCAATTCGTGAGATGTGATACTCAAAAATTCTGTTTTTGCATTGTCAATTTCCTTTCGTTCTGTATCCATTCTACCAAGTGCTTCTGCTGTTTTATTAAAGGCGCGACCAAGCTTTCCAATTTCATCTCCTGTTTTAATGGCAGTTCTTACTGAAAAATCTCCTTTTTCAATTGCTTGGGTCGCTCGATATAACTCACCAAGCGGTTTTGAAAGTGATCGAGAAACAAAAAAGCCAATGATCCCTGCATCAATTACGATAAGGACAATGATAATAATGGCAGTTGTCTCTAGCAACATGCCTTGTTCTGCTAAAAGACCAGGAGAGATCAGCGATGTTGAAATCAAATAAAAATAGGAAATCCCAAGCGCGGGAGCAAGTAATCCCACTATCATGAACAACAGGGTGAGCTTTTTATTTATGGAAGAAAAAAGAACGGTACTAAAACTACGCTCCTCATCCATGGTATCACACCTTTTCGTTATCACCTAGTCTTTCGCAACTTACGTCAATCTTTTAACAGCAATTCAACTCGAGTTATCAGTTCATTGGTATCAAACGGTTTTTGAATAAAATCAACAATATTTGATGGTGTGCAGAGACCTTGTTTTCGTGCATCGGAAATACGAACTACACTCATGTACGCAATTTTGATATCTGCTATCTGAGAAACAATGGTTTTTACTGGCGTACCTGGCATCATGATATCTAACAAAATAAGATCGGGGCGCTCTTGCTGAATTTTTAAAAGACAATCATCACCATCAATGGCAGTTAACACCCGATATCCATTCAACTCAAGAACCCGTTTGACACTCTCACGAACGTCTTGTTCGTCGTCCACAACTAGTACTGTCTTCACTTCTTTTCCCACCACAAGGATTTATTTCCTGGGGTGATGCTTTGGACGACTCTATTGATCTCAGAAACTAGTGAACGGGGATCAAATGGTTTTTGGACAAAGCCGTCAACATTACTCATGTCTACTTCTTTCTCTGGCTTTATAGAAACAAATACAACAGGAATATCATGTGAGAGTTTTTCTCGTAAAATGCGTAATAAATCATATCCAGAGAGCGTCGGCATTAAGATGTCCATCAAAATAATATCAACATCATTTTTCCCCAACTTTTCTAAGGCTTCGGTTCCATTACTTGAGGTAACCACGTTATATCCTTCTTTGGTAAGAATTTGATTCATTGATTCGAGGTCATCTTTCTTATCATCCACTACCAAGACCGTTTTCATTTTTACTCACCTTTCACAACACTCATTATTCTTGCATTTGATAGCAGTATCTTACTTATCTCCTACATCCTACCACTGAAAAACCGCAGTGGCATCCGTTAGCACAAGAATAAATTATCGAGGTATAAAGGTTTGGTTTTTCTCTCTACGATTATCAGAATATTAGACTAAGCTATTGACAATTTATCATTTTGTTGTTTTGTAGGTATTGATAGTTTATCAGCAAAGCTTTAAATATATTCTTTGTCAAGTGTTAACAAGAGACATATACAAGTGAAGAGGTGAAAAAACTCGATGAACAAAACGACAACGAGTATCGTGCACCTATGCCTATTCATCTGCATCGCTAATCTTCCTTTTATCACCGTAACTCAACTTGTTGGCATGGATGTGTTTCTTGATTCATTTGAAAATACAGAGTACTATCTCTATGTACAAGATAACGGCGATATGAGAAGTGTGGATATCGCAAACGATGAATATGTGATCATTCAGAAGTCGACTCATCCAGCGTTTCAACTGCAAGAAAACGATGTTGTTATGTATTATGATGAAAATGGAGAAGCGGTGTGTCAGCATCTCGCGTACATAACTGCTGTCGGCCCGTTACTCAAGTATCATCTTGTTGACCATGCCACGATTGATCGCGACAGCGTAATTTATGATGCGCAGGTCATCGGTAAAGTTGTTTCTACTGCAGAGAATACTGCATGGAATGCGTTTTGTCTTCAAATTTGGGATATAACGATCAGCCAGCTCAATATCCATAATTTCCTGTAAAGTTGTCACTTATGGTCCAGGAATGGTTTCTGAGGACCCGCTTGCAACTAACAGATTTTGTAATGCTTGGTGATAGTGTTTTGGTTGCGCGTCAAGTAGCTGTTGTGCATACTCTTTGAGAAACTCACCATATTCAATCTCAACCGGTGAGTATTGCCATTTGGTATCCTTTCCCTTGCCAAATGCTAATAAAAAAGCATACGAGAGGGATTTTCCTTTAGGATTGTCCGGTCGTTTTTTGAGTTCTGCAACGGTTTTTTTTATGCCAAATGCACGATAGGTCCGTGCAATATGGTCTGCAAACGTGGCAAGGGGTGGTAAGGACGTGTACTGTGGGAGTTGCGACAATATCTGTTGTCGCTGTTTATAATTTGCAGCCAATTCAAGGATTTCAGAAGGAGTATCTGGCAATGCCGCAAATTTTTTAGCCATTTCTTCGTCACCAATCATCTCAGTAATAATGGCGACTCCATGATCTTTCCAGAATTGTTCAAGCAGTTTGTTCGGCGTGACGTTCGAAAGAATAAGCGGTTCATTAATCCGCTGAAGGAGCATGACTAATCCTGTTTTCTCATATGCATTTGGCTGTAAGGCTTCAATAAAGCTATCGATATTGGTACCATAGGAAACACCGTCAAGGACAAACATTTTTTCTCCCGACTCTGCTAATGATGTTTTTCGTTCTTCCATATTTTTACGGATGAACTGTATGTCCGTTAATGCCCCAGAGAGATAGTCGTCAATATATTTCGTGGATGATTGCTCATCATCTCGTTTGATAACCTGTCCCTCCACCTGTATGGTAAAATCATCTTTGAGGTGGGGCTCTAACAGATATTTGGTGATGGTAAACATGGTATTGCCTGTTCTTTTTGCACAATCCTCACAAATCGCTAGAGTAATATCTGCAGAATGCCAGTGAATTCTCAAATAGGGCTCACGTCCACTCGAACGGGTTTTAAGTTGCTCAGCTGAAACATGACCGCAGGTCACTGCATCTTTTTTACGAGAGCAATCGGTCTCTCCAATAACAAAATCGATAAATGCCTGTGGCGGTTGTGGTTCGATTCCTGTACACACAAATCCATCGTCCCATGAATAAACATGAAGCCCTCGTTTTAACGCCACATCCTTGATTCCTAATAATCGTAACATAGGATCATCAAAGTATTGAACGGCAACAAGCTTTTCCTTATCAGCATTCCCTCGTTGTGCATAGGCAATATCGCCTGTCTGGAACTTGGCTACTGCTAAGTAAGGTGCTTTTTCAGCATTGGCAAGGAGTAAGGTGCCAGCAAGTGCACCAGAAAGATTGCGTTTTTTTGCCAATTTCTCCAACTTTTTTACATCATCGGAGAACTGATGCACTTTTTGTATCGATTTTTTAAGTTTACCAAGATATTTCTCTGCATACTGATCATTACACGTAGGAAGAACTTGATAGGGATCTTTTTTCAATGTCTTTGCATTTTCTACCAGTTTTTTTTCCATAGATTTTGCTGCTGTTCGAGCAAAGGTTCGCACTCGTCTGATTTTTTTTGCCATATCTACACCCGCATCATGTTCTCCCATTAAGTAGCTTACTCTTAGATGTGAAGGAAAAGTATTAATGGGTTGTTCTTACTCTTTGCTACTGGTGAGTACTGATGGAAGTATATGATGCTATCCTTTCGAGAAGAAGTATCCGACGATTTGCCCAACAACCGGTACCGCGAGAAATACTAGAAAAAATGGTAAATGCAGCACGACTTGCTCCTTCTGCTGCAAATTTGCAACCGGTCGAGTACATCGTTGTTGATGACAAAGAAACGTGCAGCCAACTCTTTCAAACTATAGGATGGGCAGGATATCTCAAACCATCGTGGTCCCCAAGTAAGGAAGAGCGGCCAACAGCATATATCGTCCTTCTGGTTTGTAATGAGCAAAACGACTATGCACTAAGGGATGTAAGCTTTGTGGCAGCACACATTGTGTTAACTGCTGAAGAAGAGCAGGTGGGTAGTTGCATCTTATGCAAGATTGATAAAAAAAGAATAAAAGAAATCCTTCATGTTCCAGATAATAGAATGGTTGATTCAGTGGTTGCCCTAGGATATAAGGCTGAACATCCTGTCGTCGAGGAGTTAACTGATTCTGTGAAATACTGGCGTGATGAGCATGACGTTTTGCATGTTCCAAAACGAAGCCTTGAGGATGTTCTTCACATCAATACATATTGAATGTTACAAGACTCTAGCAAAATAATACTCTTCAGTTATTTCTTCTTTCTTGTAGGTTTTATGGCGACAATCGAATTAATATCAATTATCCCCAAACCATCAGAGGATTCAAGGATAAGAAATCCTTTTTTATGATCGACATCCTTTACAATCCCAAAGACGACACTTGATTTCTTTTTACCTGGTTCATCTATTAAAATCTTACAATGCTGTCCTTTTAATTTATCAATAGTATTCTCGGTCATGGATAGTCCCACTGGTTATCGTATTGTTTTGGTGTCAATCACACCGTCAAGCGATCTGATTTCTTCTGACACAAAAGTTCCAAATTTTTGTTTATTTTTAATTTTTACTTTTGCTATCAAATCAAATTCCCGGTATAATGGTCTTACCTCAAGTACCTTTGTATTAGTTGACAATGAATTGTATACTTCATGCTCATGTTCAGGTTTGGTGGTTATTGCTATAAAACCAACAGTAATAGTGATCCCCTCTTTTTTTCTTTAACTCTCTGACATCCTATAAAGCTTTCGCCTTTAATCTTTTAGATGAGTCGTATCCCGATGTAATAGAAGATAGCAAGAATGATCGCACCTCTTGTAGCACCAGCGGCGATATTTATTATGACAAATTTTGTTGAGGTTAACGCTGTTTTTCCTTCTGTTGGATTTAGCAAGGAAAAAAGATAGAGAGTTATCGAGTCTACCATTAAAGGGATGCTCATAATAATGAAGAGACCATAATGGCCATAGGTTTTAACAAAATTCTCTGATTTTGAAATAACCAGTTTTGTGATTTTCCAGTTTTGTCCAATAGTTAATGTTTTAATTTTCTTACGAAGACCTTGGCTTACAGTATAGACAATAAAGGCGCCAACTCCTTTTCCAATACCTAGAATAAGAAGTAACAAAAGGGGATTGATAGTTGGATTAAATAATCCAATTTCAACAGGGATGGGGAGGATAACTGCGGCAAGGACAACGTAAATAAAAAAGAGAAATGAATACGTAATCGGATCTCCAATTGCATTAAGTAAAATATCTAGTAAATCCAAGATATCGTCGGTAAACACCAGTGATATATTATATAAGTTTAGTTGAAATTTTGATTGATTACACATCACTTTTGGTTGAAATAAATAAGTTCTAGATATATTGCATGCAATTGTTTTTAACATATTTTTTAGATATTTTTGAGTCATTTCTATATATAAAAAATGAATGCAGTGGGTTGAGGTTAGAAAAAATGTTTAGCAATAACATGTACAATTTGATGGCGCAAGCCGTTGAAGAAAGTCAAAGTCTCTGGAGAATAAAAAATGAATATAAAAAAGATGCAGGGGACTGCGACGAGTGTAAGGAATTTTGGGAGAAATTAGAAAAAGACAAACAACAGCATATCAAAGATCTTCAAGAACTTATATCGTCACATATAACAGATAAGAAAAAAGAGTATTATTACGAAAAGGGTGAAAAGAAAGTAGAGGCAGAATAAACTCTTTCTTTTTATTTATCTTATAAACTCTGGCAGTGCGTCGTTCGTAGGATTAAAATCTAAAACGTCTGTTTTACGAAGTGGTTGTACTATCCGTGATGATATCCCATTTAAGGTGTACGGTAATCGAATCAATCTCATTTCTCCTGAAGTGACCCATTTATCAATACCATACTGTCGATATTTTCTAGCAATATCTTTTCGTTGTTCTTTTGTAAGGGATATGGTATCTTCATCAAATACATGAAGATGAAACCCTCGGCCTGAAAATACAATATGAAGGTTAGTGTAATTTTCTGCTAATGCTTCATAGAGATTTACAGTATTTTCTTTTGTGAGTTCAAACGCATTTTTACAAAATGAAAGTCCCCACCCCCCATTCATTCGTTTTTGTAACGATCCATGTATTGGACAGTTAACGTTTTCTGGATCGATGTCAAAAGCGAGCTCTTGCCCAATAAAATTATCCCACTCCCACGCCTTTCTCAAATTATACGAGTGGCAGAGGGAGATGTCTTTGTAATAATTTCTATCATAATAAACTCCTTCTGGCAAAAAGTGTAGTATCTTTTGTTGTACATCGTCCAGTGTATGGTAGTTATCGATAATCAAAGGGATGTTTTTATCTTCTTTATATTTTTGTGGATAGATGTCTGAGTGCCTACCAATAATCACCGCATAAACAAGTTTTCTTTCTATCCATGTTTTCGTTTGTTTAATGTGGAACGTCGAATAAAATTGTTTTCGTTCTTTCAATGTTGATGCTCTCATACCAAAAGGAAGATCCATCAAATTTGTAATTAATGTATATATTAATAATGATGAGCCCAATAGGAAACGTAGTAATTTTTTGTATGATACAACCATAGTTAATGTATTTTTAAATTATTTTTTAGTTATAACTTTAAAAAGTGCTTTCTTTTAGTGCTTGAGGCATAACATGGTTGATGTAACTACCAAAGAGTATCCTATTGATGATATCGTAGTTGATAAAGCAATCATCGGTAGTAAAGTATTTGCAAAAACTGGGGAAGAAATTGGCGTAGTAAAGGAATTATTCATAGATCGTAAGAATCTATCTGTAAAGGCAATAAACGTATACAAGGGTGCATTTAAATTTGAGCATTATATCAGTAAAGAATACATTGAAAACTTCGGCCCAGAAGGAATCATTCTCAATATTATGCCGCTCGAAAATGTGGTTGGTAAAAAAGTTGTTGATAATGCAGGAAGGGAAATTGGTAAAGTTAAGCGTTTTAATAAACTGGAAGCAACAAATCAAATGTTATCGCTGACGGTAACGCCAGGCATTACCAAGGAAAATCTGATTATAAAGCCAAGCGAAATTAAAAGAATTGGTAGCTCTGTGTTGTTGAACATCGATTCTAATACCTTACAAAAAATCAATGAAAATAGGTAATACTGATAAATATGAAAAAAATAATATTTTCAGATCTTGATGGAACTTTATTAGACCATGGGACGTACTCGTTTGAAGATGCAGAAAATGCGTTAACCATGGTAAAGAAAGAAGACATTCCTTTGGTTTTTTGTACAAGCAAAACTCGAACGGAAATTGAATATTGGCGGGAAAAAATAGAGAATAACCATCCATTTATTTCTGAAAATGGCGGAGGAATTTTTGTTCCCAAATCTTCTTTTTCATTTGATTTTTCGTATGATAGAAAAGATACCAATTACTTTATTATTGATCTAGGTGTCTCCTACAATCAACTAGTACAATTTATTAACGAATTGAAAAAAACCTACGACATACAGAGTTTTTCTGATATGACTGCGCAAGAAATCGCCGATGATACACATCTTGATATATCCCAAGCAAAGCTTGCTATGAAACGAGAGTATGAATTACCATTTAAACTGTTAGACAAAACCCAAGAGAACAAAATACGTGATGCCGCAAGAAATCAAGGATACACGATAACTAAAGGTGGCAGGTACTATCATCTTGCAGGGAATACTGACAAGGGGAAAGCAGTAGATATGGTATCACGGCTATTTGCACAGAAATTAAATCAAGTATATACTATAGGAATTGGGGATTCTGAAAATGATTTTACCATGCTTGATACCGTTGATAGTCCCTATCTTGTTATGAAAAAAGACGGATCGTATGCGTCGTCTGACTATTCGTTAGCTGGGGACATTGGCCCTAGGGGATGGCAAAAAGTAATTGAACTTGAGTTGAAACCATGATTAATACAAAGAATGCGGATAAGACATATGAAAAAAGTATTGAAGTATTGAAAGAAGTACAACTGGACAATGGCGGATGTCTGGCAACACCAAAGGGAGAACGGTATCCTTTTGTTTATCCTCGCGATCACTCATTAATTATTCTGGGGTTTTTATCAGCTGGTCTGTATAAAGAAGCAAAAAAAGGACTAGAGTTCATATTAAATACACATACTGGCGAAGGAGCCTTTCCCCAACGAGTAGACATGGATGGAAAAGACGCGTCGTATAAACCAATTCAGATTGATGGAACAGGACTTATTCTGTATGCGTTGGCACAGTACGTTGAAAACACTGATGACGTTGCATTTGCTCAAAAACATTTTGATCGCGTGAAACAAGCGGTTGACTATATTATTGATAATAGCTATGAGAATATTGAAGGGACGTACGAAAAACAAAAACATAATTTGAAGATGCCTTTGATTTATACACCAAATTCTCTTCATGAATATCCTCCTACAGAAGCAGGTCTTGAGATTTGGGCTAATTGTATTTGTTGTGCTGCACTGTTTAAGATATTTAATTTAAGTGATAGGCTCGACGATATGAAAATCGAATGTAAGCAATACGCAGAGAAAGTAAAGAAAGGAATTCTAAAATATATGTGGAATTCCAGAAAAAAAACATTTGTCAAAACCATACGAGTTCGTGAAGCCAGTTCGGTATTAGTGGATCCTGATGCGGGGAAATATGCCATTGCTGATTTTGGCATTCTTGATGATGAAGACCAGCGAGTAATCGATACAGTTACTGATATTGAAAAGGCGCTCTGGCATCAAAACCTTGGCGGTCTTTGTAGATATCCAAAACATGAAGGAAGAAATAATGGCGGATGGGGGCCTTGGCCAAATTATACTCTTATGGTCTGTAGACATCATATACGTGTTGATAACAGACAAAAGACAGATCAATACATGAAGTGGGTACTAGACATTGCTTATGATCACACTTTGCCTGAACATCTTTCCTCCGTCGATGAATTTGAAGAATACGTCCAGGATTTTAAAGAATCAGGGCTGTTACGAGAGGACAGAAAGGTTATGATAGACAACGCAAGAAATCATCCCACCTATAAAAAAGGAACAGCGTACATCACGCTTCCTCTTGCATGGGCTCATGCAGAGTTTATCCGGACATACAATCTCTATAAAGAAAAATTTGGAGGGTGACCTGTTGAAGTCTATTGTAACCATTACTATGAATCCAGCAGTCGATCAAAATTCTTCTACTAATTTTGTCACTGATGAAAAAAAACTATCCTGTCGAAATGTTCGGTATGATCCTGGCGGTGGAGGCATTAATGTTTCCCGCGCCATTAAAATATTAGGTGGCAAGACGAAGGCATTTTATCCTGCTGGTGGCTGTACAGGAGATCTGCTTGAAGAGTTATTAGAAAGAGAAAAGATAGAGCATTCTCGAATTTCTATTGAAGATTCCACTAGGGTTAATATTCATATTCTCGAGGAGTCTACAAACAAGCAGTACCGGTTCAATATGCCCGGTTCTCACCTGCAGGAAGGGGAGTGGATAAAATGTCTGGAAGTGCTGGAAGATTTTACCCCTACCCCAGATTTTATTGTGGGAAGTGGGAGTCTGCCACCTGGCGCCCCTAACGATTTTTATAAACGAGTTGCACAACTATCTGAGAAAATAGACTCTAAACTTATTTTAGATACCTCCAGCAACCCCTTGCGCCAAGCGCTTGAAGAGAGGGTTTATTTAATTAAACCTAACCTCCGTGAATTCACCGATCTTATCAATGACCATATGCAGGACGGGCAACACCTCATTAAAGAAGCAAAACAGATCATTGAGAAGAACCACTGCAATGTTATTGTTATCTCAATGGGTGCATCAGGATCATTTCTTGTCACTAAAGACCATCACGAGCATATCCACAGCCCGATAGTACCAATAAATAGCAGGATTGGGGCGGGAGACTGTATGTTAGCAGGAATAACCCTACAACTTGCCAGAAAAGAACCGCTAGAAAAGGCAGTGAAATATGGGGTAGCTGCTGGTGCCGCCGCAGTCATAACGCCAGGAACCGAACTCTGTCGAAAAGATGATGTCGAGCGTCTATTTACCGGAATGCGATAACTATTTCTTCTGGTGTTTTGGGCAATAGTAAGTTGTTCTTCCATTAACTTTCAGTGTTTTCAATGGAGTATGATCGATAGGACAGTTTCCCTCTTTTTTTCTATGGGGGATGATAAAGTTTTTTGGAAAATCTTGAGGATGTGCTTGGGCGTCAATTGCCGTTGTTAATACTTTATTCACGTTTTTAAACAGAGTCTTTAATTGCCGTTTACTTAAGTCATTAACACTTTTTTTGGGAAAGAGTCTTGTTTGAAATAAAATCTCATCAGCATAGATATTGCCAATACCTGCCAGTATTTTTTGATTCATCAAGGCAGATTTTACGCTCCCTCTTCTCTTACTCAATAACGTTAGAAAAGTATGCTCGTCTATTTCTAATGCGTCTTCTCCCAGGCTTTTTTCTTCAAGAAATGAGGCGATATCCTCAATATATCCTACTTTTCCCAAAATTCGTTGGTTGTCAAACGCAAGATAATATCCATTTTTAAATTCTACAAGAAATCGAGTATGTGGTGGTTGATCGTTTTTGTTTTGAAAATATTTTACCTCACCAGTCATACCAAAATGAAGAAGTAAAAAGTCATGATTTGACAATTGAAGGAAAAGGTACTTTCCATGTCTGTGTGTTTCTGTAAACGTTTTATGCAAAAGATTCTTTGTTATAGTTTGTGTTGTGGTTTTATATAATATTTTAGGGGTTGGTATGTCCACAGAGTTTATTTTTTTGTGGAGTGCGGTGGAATCAATGTATCGTTTAAACGTTTCAACATCAGGAAGTTCTGGCATGCAATAAGGGATTATAGAGACCAGTATTGTTAAATTTATGTTAAAAACAGTTTGATTATATATTGTCATTAGTTTAAGTGTTAATTATTTACTATGCATTTTTAACTTATTTTTGAGTTATTCTTTTATATTCTATCCGTTTTATTTTTAAATGATTGCAGGGGTTGTAGAGCCATTGGACGAACCTTCCGTGTTGCCTCCCATCCACCACCATCATGGAACATATCGCTCCATGATGGCTCTACAATGTCTAAGAGGTAGCATGGACGAAAAAATATTGAGAAGAAGAACTTAAAAATCGTTTTTATGTTTTTATTTGTACGCTAATGGTAAGCAGCATAAGCATACTAATTTTTAAATTAATTATATAATTATGGAGAAGAGGTGTAAGTGATGAAAACAAACGTTAGAAGCATCTGCTTCTGTTTTATTCCTGCACTAGTTGGAATAATTATGATATTTTTTATCCTCATAAATGCATTTAATGACACCGCCGGCATATACCAAGAACCATCATGGATTTTCTTTTGGACCTTTCTTGGATTGGTCTTAATTTCTCATTCGGTGGTTTCCATCTATACGGCATGCAAAAAAGAAAGAAAAAAACTAGAGTCGTGAATGAACTATTTTTTAGTTGTTTTTTAGTTGTTTTTGAGTCATGGTTTTATATTTTACTGGCATTTTTAGAAAAAAAATGGTCGTGAAAAAGATATGGCAGAATCAGAAGAATTTAATAAAATTGTTCTTGCAGTTGACGGGTCTGAACCATCAAAAAAAGCTGCAAAAAAAGCACTTTCTCTTGCAAAAGAAACGGGCATTGGTGTAACTGCCATGCATGTTATTCATGTTCCTATGACTGCAGTTCCGAGTGCACAAACGACATACATGAGAGACATTGAAAAAACAATGAAAAAACGAGGGGATTCTATTCTTGATAAAATCGAAGAAATGGGATATAATATGGACGTGAAAGTAAAAAAAATATTAGTAAAAGGTATTCCTGACGATGAAATTATCAAGGAAGCAGAGAAAGACGATCTTGTGATTATGGGGGGTAAAGGGCATTCTGCTTTAGGCCGGATTTTAGTTGGCAGTGTTTCTGAAAAGGTATTACATCACGCCGATGCCACAGTGATGATTGTTCGCTAAGATAAGGAAGGTGTATACATATGGATAAATGGGAATGTTTAGTGTGCGGTTATATTTATGATCCAGAAAAGGGCGATCCCGACAATGGAGTAGACCCCGGGACTGCTTTCAAGGATGTGCCCGATGATTGGGTTTGTCCTGTTTGTGGTGCAAGTAAAGACCAATTTAAAAAAATAAATGGAAAATAAAATGAAAGGAGGTTGAAAATAAATGCAAACAACTAATAATGAGAAGGAAAAACAGACAGTCTCAGACGAGGATTTACATACCTGTTGTATCTGCGGAGGAGAACACGAAAAAAGTATCACTCATGGATTTGAGGTAAAAGGACATAAAAAATATATCTGCAAGGAGTGCGCAGATACCGTTCACGGATTAGTGTAATAATAGTGAGATGAAACTATGCTATCAAAAATACCAATAAAATTAGACGAAATTGAGGTAAGTAATATTGACAAAGAAATACTCAGAGCAGGAATTATTGCCGAGTATGATGCGATTAATCTGTATGAACAAATGGCCTCTCTTGCAAAAAGCGAAGATATAAAAAAAGTAATGTTAGACGTGGCAAAAGAGGAAAAAGAGCATGTCGGTGAATTTCAAACACTTTTGTTGAGAATCGACAAACAACAAGTGGAAGAAATAGAAGAAGGAAAAGAAGAAGTTGAGGAATTAATAGGTTAAAATATGGTGAGATAGGTTTGAAAAATATTGCAGTAATCATTGATGATTTGTTTGAAGATTCTGAATATACTGAGCCAGCTTTTAGTTTTATCACGGCAGGTCATAAACTCACTCATATTGGTTTAAAAGAAGGAAAATGTGTAAAAGGAAAAAACAAGGGAACAGAAGTTTCTATAGATGTTGCGATAAAAGATGCCACTGTTGATAATTTTGATGCTTTGTTAATTCCTGGTGGTTATTCACCTGATAAGCTTAGATCTCATGCTGAAGCAGTAGATTTTGTTAAAGATTTTATGAATAGTGGCAAAACTGTGTTTTCAATTTGTCATGGTCCACAATTGTTGATAACTGCCGACGTTCTCAAAGGTCGTAAGGTTACTGGTTGGAAATCCATCACTCAGGATATTAAAAATGCTGGGGCAGAATTTGTTGATGAGGAAGTTGTAGAGGATGGTAATCTTGTTAGTAGTCGTAGTCCTCGAGATTTGGCTGCTTTTATTCAAATAAGTTTAAAGAAATTAAAATAAAAAATTTGGAGGTAAGAAATTTATGGAAACAAAAATGGAAGGAAGAATAAGTAATTTAGTACAAGAGGCTGATTGGAAGAAAGAAAAGCATGTTCCGGTTATTGATTGTCTGAGTGATGTACCAAAAGATGAAATGTTTGATGTAAAAATAGGATTGGGGGAAGAAATAGCTCATCCTAATACAACTGAGCATCATATCCGTTGGATTGATGTATATTTCCACCCAGAAGACGAAAAATTTCCCTATCACATTGGTCGCTATGAATTTACCGCACATGGAGCATCAACAGAAGGACCCGACACAAGTTCTGTTTATACCCACCATGCAGTAACCACGTCATTTAAGACTAGTAAACCTGGAACCATTCTTGCGTTGGCGTTCTGTAACATTCACGGTCTTTGGCAGTCTTCTAAACAGATAACCATAAAGTAATATTAGAGGTTGAACAAGCAATGACAAACGATCTATTTACTCTAGAAGGAAAAGTAGCAATCATCACTGGAGCGAGTCGTGGACTTGGAAAAGCAATGGCAATAGGCCTTGCACAAGCAGGCGCAACGGTTGTTGTCACTGATGTATTGGATACCTCTGACACTGTTGAAGAAATTAGAAAAATAGATGAAAAATCCTTTGGATTAAAAGTAGATGTTAGCAATAAAGCAGATGTAGAAAAGATGGTAAAGAAAACGACAGATGCTTTTGGGAAAATAGATATTTTAGTCAATAATGCAGGTATCCTTCGAACAGGGAATGCAGAAGAACTAAAGAAAGAAGATTGGGGCAATGTGTTGCAGATAAATCTCACCGGTCAGTTTCTGTGCGCACAGGCTGTCGGTAAGCAGATGATAACACAGAAGTCTGGAAAAATCATTAATATTTCTAGTATTGCAGGCCTCTTTGGCTATGCAACATCTGCACCCTACAGCGCAAGCAAAGCAGGAGTTATTTCGTTAACCAAAACCCTGGCAGCAGAATGGGGCAAACATAACATCAATGTAAATGCTATTTGTCCAGGCGTGTTTGCTACAGATATGACTGATGATTATCTCAAAAGCGAGGAATTTTTGAACAATATAAAATCCAATGTGCCGCTATCACGCTATGCCAAGCCAGAGGAGCTTGTTGGCACGGTGATTTATCTTGCCTCAAAGGCTTCTGAGTATGTTACTGGTCATGCTCTTGTGATTGACGGTGGGTGGACGGCAGCGTTATAAGAGAGAATTATGAAAAAAGAGGTCTTTACTTACCTGATAGGTGGCAAAGCAGGACAAGGTACAAAAAAAGCAGGCCTTGTTGCTGCAAATTTCTTTGCCGATTTACAGCGAGAAGTATTTCAGATGAATGACTATCCTAGTCTTATCCGTGGTAGTCATAATTTCTCCGTAGTAAGTACCTCAACCTCAAAAGTATATAGTCATTATATGAACGCAAATCTTGCGGTCGTGCTTGATCAGCGTAGCTATGATATACACCAAAACCATGTGAGTAAAAACGGAGTGATGGTGTTTAATGCCGACAAAGTAAACGGGAACGGCATTGGCATTGGCATTTCTTCTGAATCGAAAAACTATGACAACGCCGACCTTATCGAAGGTGTTGCTGGTATTGCAGTGTTAACCGCGTATTTAGATATAGACAAAGATACCCTTGACAACATCATCAAAAAAGAATATAAAGGCAATGTCAAAGATAACAAAAGTTTTGCTCATAACATCTACGATCAAGCATATAAAAATATAAAAGAAAAAGTAACTCTCAAAAAAGGAAAAAAGAAGAGAATTTCAATTTCTGGCAGTGAAGCAATGGGACTTGGTGCCGCCGCTGCTGGACTTGATTTGTATTTTGCGTATCCTATGACTCCTTCAACTCCTTTACTTCATTTTTTTGCACAACAAGGAAAAGAGTTGGGGATAATATCTATTCAGCCTGAAAATGAAATTGCAGTCGCCAATATGGCAATTGGTGCCACGGTTACTGGCGCAAAGACAATGATAGGAACAAGTGGAGGGGGATTTTGTTTGATGCAAGAGGCATTTTCTCTTGCGGGAATGGCAGAGTCTCCTGTACTATTCTATCTCGGCCAACGACCTGGTCCAAGCACAGGTGTACCCACCTACACAGAGCAGGGTGAATTGTTGTTTTCATTATATCCTGGTCAAGGTGAATTTCCACGAATTGTTGCTTCTCCTGGGAGTGTCGAAGAAGCGTTTTATCTCACTGGTGAATTGTTAGATTTGCTGTGGCGTTTTCAAACACCAGGCATTCTTCTGTCTGAAAAACATCTTGCAGAAAGCAGTATGAGCGTAAATATCCAGCTGAACAAAGTCAAATGGGCAAAACCAAAACTCTCTCAAAGTGCGAGATACCACCGATACAAAGAGACCAAAACAGGAGTATCTCCTCTTCGCTTTCCTCCTTCAGACCAAGTAATTAATTGGAATAGTTATGAACATGATGAGGCAGGAGTTACCACCGAAGAACCTGAAGAAATTGCAAAGATGCATGTGAAACGAGTAACGAAGCTTCATCATTTAATAGAATACATGAAAGAACACATCGATACGGTGCATGTTTTTGGGAGGGGCGCCCCATATATTTTCACGGTTGGTTCAACGACAATGAGTGTACTTGAGGCACTTGATTACACAGGGATGAAAGCAACAGTAATACAGCCAGTGTATCTTCAACCGTTTCCAATCTGGGAGCTTGCAAAATACAAAAACAAAAAGGCAGTAGTAGTTGAGCAGAATAGCACCGGACAACTTGAGCAGCTGTTGAAAGATAAAGTAGGAGTTGATCCTGTTCTTTCCATCCGTCAGTTTAATGGTCGTCCCTTTGATCCAATTGACCTTAGCAACAAATTAAGGAAGGTGAAATAACCATGGTCAAGGATCTTTCTACTGATGCTGAAATCACCTGGTGCCCTGGCTGTGGGAATTTTGGTATTTTGAATGCTGTTAAAAAAGCAGTGAAAAAACTTGAGGACGGGGGGGTAAAACAACGTCACCTCCTTATTTCAAGTGGCATTGGTTGCCATGGGAAGATTTTTGATTATTTACGGTTGAGTGGGTTATACTCCATTCATGGCCGTAGTATGGCAACAGCTCAAGGGATAAAAATTGGAAACCCAGACTTAAAAGTGATTGCCTTTGCTGGAGATGGAGATGCATATGGCGAGGGTATTTCTCACATGATTTTTGCTGCCAAGCGTAACGCTGATATTACAGTCGTTGTGCACAATAATGGTACCTATGCCTTGACGACGGGGCAGTTTTCTCCCACTAGTAAAAAAGGATTTAAAGGACCTTCAACACCAAAAGGAAACGTCGAAAATCCAATAAATCCCCTAAGCTTATTCTTAGAAGCAGGAGGAAGCTTTGTTGCTCGAGGATATGCAGGTAACCTTGATCATCTCACAGATATACTCGTAGAGGCTGTATTACATGAAGGATTCTCCATTGTCGATGTGTTGCAACCAAGCGTAGTATTCAACGATACGTACAAGTTGTATAACGAAATAACTGAAGAAGTATCAAAACCTGCAGAGAACATTAACGATGCTTTGAAGCTGATTAAGAAAATGGATAAAAAACTTCCCATTGGCGTATTCTACAAGGTAAAAAAACCAGTCTTTCACAAAGAACTGTATGGAAACTGGAATCCAGTGAAAAATAACTGGAATAAAAAAAAGAGATTAGAAAAAGTTGAAGAGTTTCTTCAACCGTAAAGAAAAATATTGAGGTGGATCTATGAACGTTAGTATAGACCAAGAAGGATGTATTGAATGTGGAGCATGCGAAGAAGCATGTTCTGAAGTATTTGTGTTAAAAGACGGCGAAAAAGCAAGTATTGTCGAAAAATACCAAGGTAGCACACCCGCTGAAGGAGAAGTTAATGATGACCTCAGTAGCTGCGTACAAGAAGCGGGCGATGAATGTCCTGTTGATGTAATATCTGCGGAATAATCTACTAGAGGAGATTGGTGTTATGAAATCAACGGAAATCTTAGATGTTATGGTTAAAGATCATAATCGGTTGATGGAATATCTCTCAGATGTTGAGAGCAACCAGAGAAGAGATAGTGACTTGTTGCGTAGATCATTTAATACATTTCAGTGGAATTTAGAAAAACATTTTTTTGTTGAAGAGCGTGCCATATTTACATCATATAACCCCAACAAAATTATCGAAGGATATGAGGTCTTTTTAGATCTTTCAAAACAACATACAAAGATATTGGAGAAGGTAGAATCATTACGATCAAAACTGCAGGATAAGAATCCATTTGATGTAACTGATCTGAAACAGATGTTGGTAAAACATAAGACATTTGAGGAAAAAAAAGTGTATCCCGTATTAGATCAAGAAATCGACGAAGGCGAGAAACGGTTTATAATTGAGCGCATTAATGAGATGGTATTAAAATAGAAAGTGATACGATGTACAACCTAAAACACTTACGAAAGCAAACTGGTATATTACTCATCAGTGTCCTTTTTGTTATTGTCCTTAGTACTATACTGCCTTCCTCCCGGGTATCAGCTCATCCTGCATCTGAAATGACTCTTAGCTATGATAAAAGTACTAGCGTTCTTAACGTTTCTATTATTCATCAGGTTTCTGATCCAGAAGCGCACTATATTGATACAGTTATCATCAGAAAAAATGGAAACATCTACAATTCATATGACTACACAAATCAACCTACCGCCTCTAGTTTTACTTATTCATATGATCTCAACGCTTCTGATGGCGATGTGATTGAGGTGTTCACCGATTGTAACCTCGGTGGTTCGTTAACCAAACAGTTAACAGTGACATCTCAAGGGAATGCTTCACCCCAAGACCCCTCGCTTTCACTGCAAGATATTACGTATTATCAAATTTTTGGAATTCCCTTCATTGTATATCTTGGTGCAATTACTTTATTTTTGTTTATCTTGACAGCAGGATTGGCAATATTGAAACGTCGTGGAAAAATTAACTATCCTCTTAAATGGCATTTTTGGTTGGCATATATAGCACTTTTATTAGCAATTGTACACGGAATCCTTGGTTTTTTGATATATGTGTGAACGAAATTCGAAGCGGCAAAATCGTGCTAAGTGATTTGTTTTCTACCCATACTGTATCTATTTTTAAGTCAACTATATTAATTCAGTAAACTTTAATATAGTAGAACAGAGGGCAAAAATGCTATTTGAACGAGAAAAGAAAATAAGGACTGAATATCTCACAGAAGAGGAAAAAAATCTTTTGCAGTTATTGAGGAACCCTTTTACTCAATAAACGCGTGATTTAAAATTATTTTCAATGTAATTTCAACGTAATTTTAAGTTATGCTTATATAAAGAATTGTCCATGAACACGTGTTAAACGGTAGATTGGGGGGCAAAAACTATAGGTTTTCAAGGCCGAATCGGAATCCTAGATTCCTGGGTGACGTAAGATGATTTGCAGTGCCTTTTCCCATCCCCCCTATCTAAAAAGGACAGGGATCAACATATGAAACCTATAGGACTTTTAATGAGAGAACACCGGCTCATAGAACGGCACATCACTCTCATAGATAATGCATTGCAAAAAAGCAAAAAAACAAACACGATTGATATCGATTTTATCCGAAAAAGTATTGATTTTTTTAGAACATATGCTGATCGGACACATCATGGAAAAGAAGAAGACATTTTATTTAGAGATCTTAAAAAGAAAAAAAATTCTCCAGAATTACAAAAAATTATGGAAGGGTTAGAACAAGATCATCGATATGCACGGGCGCTAGTAACTGATCTTGAACATCAAAATAATTCCTATTTACAAGGAAAAACAGATTCCATAAAAGAATTAACTGCTACTCTTGAAAAAATAGTTACTCTCTATCCAGTATATATTGAAACAGAAGATAAGGAATTCTTTTATCCTTGTATGGATTACTTTACTGAAAAAGAACAGCAAAAAATGCTTCAAGAATACTATGATTTTGATAAAAAAATGATTCATGAGAAGTACCATAAGATGGTAGAACAACAAGAAAAATCACAAAGAAAAAACACAATAATAACAATTAAATAGTAAGAGAAATTTAGAAACATGGATAGTATGTCGACAAGAAAAAATAAGCTCATTGGAAAAACAGTGATGAGCAAAGAAGGTTTAATCATTGGAACAATAAAAGATATTCAAAAGCACAAAGGGGGAAAAGGGATACAAACGACGCTGATAACGCCGTCAAAAGACAGCGATGTACATGTATTTAAACGAAACAAAAACGGGGAAATTGAAATTCCATATACTTCGTTAACAAAAGTAAAGGATATTTTTGTATGTGAAAGCTTGGCTGAACTGGCCAATACGTTAAAACCTCTCTCTTAGGTAAGATAGTTTTTTACTAGTTTGATATAGTCCATAACATGCCTAGTGATTAAAAAATTCTGTTTGATATGTTGTGCGCCATATTGGCCCATCTTTCGTGCTTCTTTGGGGTGAGTAAGTAACCATTGTATCTTCTCGGCAAACCCGTTATAATCAGTTGGCTCCAAAAGAAATCCATTTTTTCCATCAATCACTTGAGAGGGGATTCCTCCAATACGAGAGGCGACGACAGGAGTGCTTTTTAGCAACGCTTCAGAGACCGTGAGAGCGAACCCTTCTTTTAATGATTTTTGAATAACGACAGATGATCCTTGCTGGATGGCGTTAATGACAATATCAGGAGCATTAATCAATAGATGAATATCTTTTTTATTTGATATTTCACGTTCCAGCTCTTCCACCATGTCTTGTCCTTCAGGATCATCGGTAGCCATAGAACCGACTAACACCAGTTGACAATCAACTTTTTTTGAAACAGAGTCGAATATTTTAATCACACCTAAGGGATCTTTCCACTTATCAAACCGAGAAACCTGGCTGATGATTGGTTTTTCTTGGCTTATGCCATGCTTCTCAAGATATTTGGAGATGGTAGCACTGGAAATCGGTTTATTCTTTATATTAAGCGGATCAATGGAGGGCTGAATAATATATTGAGGAATGGTGTCCTTACTAAGATCCTTTCTCCGAAATTGCTCCATAGAGATGATCATCGCATCATAGTTGAGGATAAAGGTTTTTAAGTAATTCCATACCGAACGATTGGGTTGAGAAATATCAATGTGACACCGCCATACCCATGGTTGTTTTTTTGAATAGCATGTAATGATAGGGAGTGGCTGAGGATCATGGACAATAACCATATCATGGTTTATATGAGTAAAGATAGCATTATTGACATTGTTGATATAGTAGAGTTCCTTCTTCTTATTTGAAAAATTTATTTTTTCTCCTTGGAGAGCATTGTGAAATTTTTTAGTGACCGTAAAAAAATCAAAATCCCCATGTAATACCCGCCAATCAGTCTTAATGCCTGCATCATTTAACAAAATAATTAGGCTGTTTAATATTTCAGCAACCCCTCCGCCTTGAAACGTGGAGTTAATATGAACTAGAGTTTTCTCAGATAAATGTGACGCTTCATCATAAAGTTTATCAATAAATTCATCTCCAACGATGTCGCGATATTTATTGAGGGATAATACTGGAACTAACGGCATACTTTTTTACTCCTCCGTGCATCCATAATATCTGAAGGTCGTCTGGCATTTATATAATTTAAGATTTACTTGAGGTTACCCCTGTAGTGCACTCACCTCTTACGTTTTTAAGCCATGTAAGGAATCTATACACTTCATCAGGGCCATGCAAAAAATAGCGAGCATACGTGGTTCTTTGCGCATGATGGGAGACAAAAATAGTAATGCCTGTGTCTTTTAAACGCCGAAATGCATCTTCATCTGTGACATCATCACCAATATACATCGAGAGGGGATCAGAGTTAATATCCAAAGACTCCGTTATTTTATCTACTGCTTTTCCTTTGTGCCATCCTCTTGGTCTTGCCTCAATAACTTTGGCACCGTGTAGCAATTCTAATTGATTGGTTGTATCCCTCTCTTTTACCAAATGAATAAAAGTACGGACAATGCCCTCCGTTTTGCTTTTGGGAGCTTGGCGATAATGCAAGGCAAGTGTTACCTCTTTATCTTCAAGGTACACGCCCTCGTTTTTGCCAAACGCTTCAAGCGCATCATGTTTTATGTGGCTGATAAGAGACTTACTCTTTTCTGCCTTTTTCCATATGAATGATTCGTTATCAGGAAATTCAATTGTTAACCCATGAAGAGCACCAATGATAATATCTTCATTATCAACCAATGTTTTTATGCTCTCAAGTGTTCTTCCAGTGATAAGTACGACTGTAAACCAAGGAAGGCCGTTTAGATCTCGCAAAATTGTTTTGACTCTTGATGGTGTTTTTACGACATCCGGTTTATTTTTAAACGTAACTAATGTACCGTCATAATCTAAAAATAACAATAAGTGTCTGTTGTCCATCTGTAAGGATAGTTCTTGGAGATGGTTAAAAATATATTTAGGCATACAACTGTTCCCATTCTTGTAGAAAGTTTTGTAACCACCACTGAGAGTCATGGGCTTTCACTTTTTTATTAAGATTCTGAAAACGTCGTTGTTTCTCTTCTGCTGGCATTTCTAACACTTGTTTAATGGCTTCGCCAGTCCCTATAATATCATATGGATTAACAATTATTGATTCATGTAATTCTTCTGAAGCACCAGCAAATTCACTTAAGATTAATACTCCATCTTTTTGTTTTGCGGCAATAAATTCCTTGGAAATTAAATTCATTCCATCTCGGATGGGAGTCAATAACCCAATATCTGCGGCTTTATAGTAGGTTAGTAGTAAACGATCGGGCACCCTTCGGTAAAAATACATAATTGGGGTCCATTTTTCTGTTCTATATTGAGCATTGATTCTTCCTACTATTTCGTCTATCTCCTTCTTCATCATATGGTATTCATCAACATCACCTCTACTTGGTGTGGCAATCTGAACTAACACAACTTTTCCTCTGAATTTTGGATAGGTTTTGATCACATACTCGAAGGCTTTTATTCGATTCAATATCCCCTTAGTATAATCAAGACGATCTATGCCAAGAATAAGGGTTTTGACATTGTACATTTTTTTTATTTTTTTTGCATGTTTTTCTATCGATTGTTCGCCCTCGGGCGAAGCAAAATCATCATAACATATTCCCAAGGGGAACTGATTAACTTTTACCTGATGGCCATTCACTTGCAATAGATTCTTTTGTTTAGTGATGTCAACTGTTGGTCTTCTTAACGCACACCCCAAAAAATTTTTTACGTACGACTGGGTATGAAATCCCAATAAATCGCTGTGTAATAACCCATTTAGAATATCATTGCTCTGTGGAAGAGCACCAAAAATTTCCCATGGGGGCCATGGAATATGCCAAAAAAAAGCAATTTTTGCATCGGGTCTCTTTTGTTTAATAAAATAAGGAACAAGGGCAAGATGATAATCATGAAGCCATATCCTATCGCTGGGATTCATTTCATCTAGCACTGCCTCAGCAAATTTTTTATTTACGTTATAATACGCATACCAATATTTTTCGTTAGGATGCATTTTTTCAATAAAATAATGAAAAAGAGGCCACAGCACTCTATTTGCATACCCTTTGTAATAATTATCAACTTCGCTTTTTGAAAGAGGCAATCGTTTTAAAAAATACCGGGGGTTTTTTTCTGGAACAAGAACTTTATTTTCGGCATTACACACTGTAAAATCCGCATTACCGCTGCCCCACGCAATCCAAATTCCTCTTGATTGTTGCATCAGAGGATCTAGCGCAGATACTACTCCGCCAACTGATTTTTTAACGGTAATCTTTCTTTCTGATTTTTCATGAGAATATGGTTCCCTGTTGGTAACAAGAATTAATTTCTTTTTACTGATGGTATCTTCTCCATTTTATGAAGACTAGCATTACCTTATTTCTACAGCATCACACAATCATGGTTTGAAAAGACATATCAACTGATTATTTCTTAAATACTTTACGAGTGTGAGATCGAACCATAATAGGCAGCATATCCTCAAATGACATCGCTCTTTTTAATTGAAACGGTGTTCTTCTTCTCGTATGCGCTTTAACTTTTATTTTTTTCATACAACCTGCCCCGGGGAATAAAAGACTATAAGCATTCAAATTTTTGATGAATATATAACATTAACTTAAAAATAATTAAAAAATGTACAAATTATAGTTCCAAAAAAAGTGTTCTTTTTCATCTATATTCTAACTATTCTTGATTTAAATTTTAGTTAATATTAAATAAATAATGAGAAGTTGAAAATTGGATTTTCACACATGAAATGACAAAAAAGAGTCAGTTTCGAGTAGATACTATGAAAAAACATGCCATGCTTTACAACCAACAGGAAGATAAAAAAGTACATTGCCATCTCTGTTCTCATCGCTGTAAAATAGCAGAGTCAAAATTTGGCATTTGTGGCGTGAGGCAGAACATCAACGGAAAATTATTCACTCACGCGTATGGGAAAGTTATTGCTTCTCACGTTGACCCCATTGAAAAGAAACCATTACATCATTTTTTACCAGGAACGAAATCATATTCTATTGCAACGCCAGGATGTAATTTTCAATGTGGTTTTTGTCAAAATTGGGAAATATCCCAGTACAAAACTAATCAAGAATTTTATTATGATGGGCTTGAAATGTCTCCAGACGATATTGTCAACGCGGCGAAACAACAAAACTGTCAAAGTATAGCCTATACCTATACCGAGCCAACTATCTTTTTTGAATATGCATACGATACCGCTAAACTTGCAAAACAACAAAATCTAAGCAATATATTTGTAACCAATGGATATATGACTAAAGAGACAGTAGAAACCATCGCCCCTTATCTAGATGCTGCAAATATTGATCTGAAAAGTTTTAGAGATGAATTTTACAAGAAAATTTGTAAAGCAAGTCTACAACCAGTATTAGACACTATCAAAAACATGCATGAAAAAAATATTTGGATAGAGATAACCACACTAGTGGTGCCAGAACAAAACGATTCCAAACAAGAACTGACTGACATTGCAAAATTTATCGCTGAGGTAAGTACAGACATCCCTTGGCATATAAGCCGTTTTCATCCCAATTATAAATTTAATAACGCAGAGGCTACGCCAATTGAAACGATACAAATGGCAGAAGAGATAGGTAAAAAACAAGGATTAAAACATATCCACTTGGGAAATGTTTTAGTATAACCATGAACCAAAAGTAGCATGTCCAAAAATAACCATGATCATCATAAAATGATGATGAGCAAATTTAAAAAACGGTTTATTGTCTCTCTCATTCTTACTATACCAGTACTTGTGTTGTCACCCTTGATACAACAACTTCTAGGTGTAGAAATTGTTTTTAGAGGTAGCAACTATATTTTGCTTATTATCTCATCCTTCATTTTCTTCTATGGCGGGTGGCCTTTTTTAAAAGGATTGTACACTGAATTAAAAGACAGATCTCCTGGAATGATGACGCTCATTGCGGTGGCAATATCTGTTGCTTATTTTTATAGCTCCGCAGTATTACTGGGACTGCGGGGGAAATTCTTTTTTTGGGAACTTGCCACATTAATCGATGTAATGCTACTGGGGCATTACATAGAAATGAAATCAGTAATAGGTGCATCAACTGCGTTAGAGAAACTTGCAGAATTGATGCCTAATATTGCTCACCGGAAAAAGGATGGTGAAACTGAAGACGTTGAACTCAATAAAATAGAGAAAGACGATATATTACTCATAAAACCTGGTGAAAAAATACCTTCCGATGGGGTAATTGTACAAGGTAAAAGTTATATCAACGAGTCAATGCTCACTGGTGAATCAAAACCAGTACAAAAAAAGAAAGGAGACAAAGTTATCGGGGGGTCAATAAATGGTGATGGATCACTTGAAATTAAAGTAGAAAAAACAGGAGAGGATTCCTATCTTTCTAAAGTCATAAATTTAGTCAGTAAAGCTCAGGAATCTAAATCAAAGACTCAGCATCTAGCCGATAGAGCAGCTTTTTATTTAACAATTATTGCATTGTCTGTCGGGATAACCACGCTACTTTCTTGGATTTTATATGGTAAAAGTTTTGTGTTTTCCATTGAAAGAATGGCGACCGTAATGGTAATCACTTGCCCGCACGCTCTTGGTCTTGCAATACCGCTCGTTGTTGCCATCTCTACAACCCTTTCTGCAAAAAATGGCTTGTTAATTCGTAATCGTACACCTTTTGAAACATCACGAAAAATTACAACAGTAGTATTTGATAAAACAGGGACATTAACAAAAGGGACTTTTGGCGTATCGGAGATAAAATCGGTAAATAAAAAATATGACAAAGAAAAACTACTACAACTGGCAGCTTCACTTGAACAAGGTTCAGAACATCCTATTGCAAAAGGAATACTTGAAAAAGCAGAGAAGATGGATGTAAAGCGTTTAAAAGTTACACATTTTGAAAATATTAAAGGCGAAGGAGTAAGAGGAAAAGTTCAAAACAAAGAGATGAAAATAGTAAGTCCGGGATACTTAAAAACCAATAAGATTTCGATTCCAAAAGAGTTAGAATCTAAGGAAGTACAGGACACAGAAGTCTTTGTAGTAATAACCGACAATGTAGTGGGGTCGATAACGCTTTCAGATGAAATACGAAAAGAGTCATATGATACCATTAAACAACTGAAAAAAGAAGATGTAAAGTGTTGGATGCTCACAGGAGATGTGGAGGGGACGGCCAAAAAAGTATCAGAGGAATTACACCTAGATGGATATTTTGCAGAAGTTTTACCTGATGAAAAACAAGATAAGATTAAAGAATTACAAGAGAGAGGAGAGTTTGTAGCAATGACTGGTGACGGAGTGAATGACGCACCAGCACTGGCCCAAGCTGATGTAGGAATTGCAATTGGATCAGGAACAGATATCGCAGCAGAAACCGCAGACATAGTACTAGTAAACAGTAATCCAAAAGGCGTAATTCAACTTATTAAATTCGGAGAAGCAACCCATAAAAAAATGATACAAAATCTGTTTTGGGCCACGGGATACAACATCATCGCGATACCGCTTGCTGCAGGCATCCTCCATAATCAAGGTATTCTCATATCGCCCGCAGTCGGTGCAGCACTCATGTCAGTAAGCACTATAATTGTAGCAATTAACGCAAAATTATTACAGTTTTAAATAAGAGAGAAATTAAAGTCTATAGAGACTCACCTTTTCAATAGCCCACTTAAGGAACGCAGGGATGAACCCAGGCACAGCTAACGGGGGATAGGCAAACAGCCCGTCAACCCTGCCTAGACTTATTACTAACGGGATAGTATAGGGTTTATACGGCATCAATGACTGGTTGTGTATTGTTCGATTAAGATTAGAGCTAATCAAAAGAGCATGTCTGTCGGCATTTTGAGCGGTTTTTTCCTCCGTAACGCCAGTAATATCACCCCCAACAAAGATGTTATCATATCCTTGCAATTGTAAAAAACGATTTACTTTTAAAGCCTGATTATCAGAAAAAATTTTATCAGAAAATCCTTTCATAAAGGAAGGATTATGATCAATACCAGCGCACCACAGTGCAACATCTGCACTGATTTGTTGATCGTTTTCTGTAATATACCTGTTTTCTTTATGTGTTGTGACTCGTTGATTACAGAGTATTTTTACACCATGTTCTTCCAAAAAATTTCGTGCATAATGAGATGCAGCTAATGGATTTCGTTCAATCAATCGGTCAGCGCTATGGACAAGTACTAATTCTTTCTCAGGATATGCCGTAACGATTTCTCCTGCTGCTTCGGTTCCTATCAGTCCACCGCCGACGATGAGAATTTTATGTGCAGAGATAATTCGGGAATGAAGATTTTTTACAACATCACCTGACTTTACAGTGTACACATTTGTTTTATTTTTTAGAAAAACGGGATAATCTATTCCAGTAGCAATAACCAAAAAATCATAGGAATGCGTTTCTTTATTTGTCTCTACTGTTTCAGGGGTTATGGCGGTAACGCTATCAGCGAGTATGGTAGTATTTCTTAGAAATTCAGTATAGGGTTTCTTTATGCGTCTGTGAAATTGTGGCTCACTAATCAATTTAATAATGCCTGGAGAATATTCAAAATACGGTTTTTTATCAATGAGAGTGACAGAAAAATTTTTCTCCTTTTCAAGAGAAGCAGCAATTGATGATCCGCAGAAACCACCGCCGACGATGACAATTCTGATCATATAGTTAGTGTTCTCTTCCCAATCGGATGGTGATTTTTAATTCTCCTTTGGCGCTCTCCCATACATTAAATAACTCTAAATTCCATTTTTCAATGTTATTTAACGCATCTTGTATTTTACTTATCTCATTAGGATCTATTTTCAAAGATACCTACCTCCATCTTTTGTTCAATTTTATTTCATCTGTGTTTTTTTATTTGTTGAACTCTTTTTTCAGATCGTGGTTTATGGTATTAAAACCAGGAAGCATTGTTTTCGTTAATCGCTTAGACAGCAATGGAACAAGTATTCCTTGAAACTGCTCTTCTTGTGCATAAACCAGACGCCTGAGTTGCCGCGAGTTTGGTTTTTAAAACTGTGTTCGCTCTCATAAAGACCAGCTATCCCTCGTTTTTCAGACCATCTTACTTCACGTTGAAGGATCACTTTTAAAACAGTTGGAGTGCAAATCACTGTTTTCGAATTAGGTGGTTGCATTACTACTTCAAGTTGCTCATCCTCATCTAGATTCCCTTGGATTCTACGAATAAAGGGGTTCCATTGAGGATAGGCGTCAAAATCGGTAAATACCGCCCATACTTGTTTTGGGGAAGCATCTATTTTAATTTCAGAAAACAGTTTCTTCATACTTTTCCTTGAATTTAGTCTTCCCACTTCAATTCGATTTCAACCTCATTTTTACCGTCCTCTGCTTTAAATTCATATTCAATATTAACCTGCGGGGGAACTCGTATTTCTTCATCTTTAATTATCAGTTTACCGTTCGCAATCTCTGAAGCGATTCGTGCTAAAAAATTCGCCAACTTCTCTCTATCAAAAGAGTAATTTACTTCCAGTTTTCTTTCCTTATTTATGATAACAACTCCTTTTTCTTCCAATCGCCAGAACTAGGATCCTTGCCATATTGTTTCTTAACCGCAGACCACGCAACCTTATTTGCAACTTCTTCTCTAGATTCAGATCCACGTCTTTTTGAAGAATCATCATACTGCTTCCATGCAGCATTAAATGCTTTTAAGAAAATTCGCTGGGCTTCCGTTGGAAGATTATTTTTAACTTGATCTGGCAATTCACCAATATCCTTATATGGCAATATGTTCACCTTACGTTATTATGGAACAAGTCTTCATCTCTTGTTCATGTTCATCCAATAATGCAACTATATTTTTGATATATTCTGAACTATATTCTACTTTTTTTACCAATGCATTCAGTCCTCCAAGAAAATAATAAAAATTATTTGATTTTCACTTTTTCCGATTTAGATGCAGCTGTTGGCTCGACTTTTGGCAACAAAACGGTTAATATGCCATCTTTGAACTCTGCTTCTACTTTATCTGACTTTATTTCCTCAGGTAGTTCAAAGTTACGATAATAGCTCGCACTGCTTCGCTCACGTCGTAACCAATTTTTTTCTTCTTCCTCTTCACTCTCCTGATGTTCAGCAGAAATCTCAATGTTTGTTGGTGTTACTTCGATATTAATTTTATCTTTGGGGATGCCTGGCATTTCTGCACATACTTCATATTTGTCGCCATGATCGGCAATATTAGTTGATGGTGTTCTAAATTCACCTGTTGGCGTAGGGTATCTTCTAAACGGGGACCAGAACAGGTCATCGACGTCTGATCGAAATCTATTGAACATGCGATCAAAGTTAGTCCAAAGATCATATGGTTTTCGTTCTGTGATTTCCATTTTTTCTTGTGGTTTTACACTCTCTTTTCCTTTATTACTCTTTTTCTTTGCCATAGTTAAATCACCCAAAAGAAAAGAGACAGTAAAAAATATAAAATAATAACTTAAGTATAGTTGAAAAATAGGTTAAAAATAGTTACTATAGTGGTTCTATCACTTTGGTAAGATCGGATATGTTCTGAAGGGTAAAGTCTCCTTTAACCTTAATTCCTATTGTGTTACACCCTGCAGTCTTTCCTGCCGCCATGTCATTATCTGTATCGCCAATGAGAGCGGCATCCCGTGGTTCGACTCCTAATTGAGTACATGCTTCGAATATGATATCCGGGGCGGGTTTTCCATTTTCAATTTGGTCACTGGTAATAATTGCATCAAAATAGTTTTTTATATCAAATTTTTCAAGAATTTGAAGTGTACAATCTCTAGGAGTATTGGTGATTATTGCTTTGGGATATCCCTCAAGTTTTTCAAGTGTTTTACATACTCCGGGAAATACCTTTACGTTGTCAAGATACTCACCATATATATTATTACAAAATACGCCAATTTTTTCATCCAGTCCAAGTTTTTTTAGATTTTCTTGAAGTTCGTTACCCCAATAGTTGTCGATAAACTCTTCTTTGGTAATAGTCTCCTGTTTAAAATGCTGTAATGCATCATTCAGACTTTTCCACCATGAATCCAAACTGTCAACAAGGACTCCATCCATGTCAAACAGAATTGCTGCCGGTGTTATTGATTCATTTTTTTCATATAATTTCATGGTTAGTAGATCGATCTAAAAAAATCGAAATTTCGTTCAAAAATCTGGGCTTGTTCTTGGATTATCTGTTCAGCCTGATTTAGGTTCATGCCTTGTGTTTCTTTTGCATAGCTAGCGAAGCGGCCAATCCACAACGGTTTCAGCGTGTCGATCAATGTTTGTTTCTTTTCCGCAGAATCCAAGGTTTTATATGATGCGGCAAATTCATACACAATTCTTGACCATAATTCAGCATCAATAATTCCTGCATTTACCTGTTTTTCAAGAGATTGGGAGGTTTCGTTACTTATGTACGTAGACAACCTACTCTGAATTGCTAAAAAATCCTTCTTAAAACTTGCATGAAGTTCCTCAATTTTTACGGTCACAGGAATCGGTTTTCGACCAAAATGACCATTGAATCTAGTGGTATGCATATACGGAGTTCTTTGTTTCCATGTATCTTCATAATGTTTTGTAAGTTCGAACATGCTTCCGATTACGTTTCTAAACATAGGAATAAGAAACTTTTCAGGTTCTATATATCGTCTTGTCGACCGATGTATTTTAAGAGCAAACAATCCTTCTTTGATTTTCATAGTATTTGCCGCAGCCACCGTAACAATGAAGATGTCAACCCCAAAATTTGGAGGGAAAAGAGGGTTCTTACGGAGCTTTTCATATAATGCTCTTGATAATCCGAATTCTCCAGCTATGGGCTGTCTAACATTAATTCCATAGACTGCTCTGGTAAACGGATACACTAAATTATTGGTAATAACGCCATCATATTTATCTCGAATGTAATATGGGACAGTGAGATCTGAAATACCAAAAACAATGGGTGCAGAAATGGCTCGTATCCATTCTGGTTTTATACTGAGAAGGTCTCCATCAACCAAGACCACGCATTTTGCTTGAGCATAATGGGCAATTTCAAGAATGGTGCGGATGCCTGCGCCTTTTCCGCCATCTGTTATATCTGTAGTAACAATCATTGGTGTGTCGCTGCTTGGTTGAAAAAGATCGATTGCTTCATTGGTATCATCTTCTGAGGGCCCTTGATATACCACAATTGCTTTTTTAAGATCTGGGTAATAAAAATAGAGTCCATTATTTACCACGTTCAATACGTTTAATACTGTTGTTCCTACATCTTTACACAAAACTCCAACCAGAATATCGATGGGTTTTATGTCCTTGCTTTGTTTAACGATGTTCAGACTCAACGTAATATGTTTATTCCATTCTTGATCCACAAGTTGCATCTCCTAAAAATAATGAAAACAATAGTTAACCTGAGCGACCTTCATCGCACGCATCATCACGTTCCATAGGGCGGGCATGTTCCGGATGGGCTGGTTGAAGGCAAATTTCTTTTGAAACTTTTTTCATGGTCTTCCCACAACAGGTGGGGGGTGTTTCATCTTCTTCTACCGTTGCTGTACGCTTACATGTAAGACATTCATATTCTTCCATTTCCTTTTTCTCCTTGTTTTATTGAGATATATTCAGCAAGTTCCAATAACTTTTTTGCATATCCTGCTTCATTATCATACCAGACGAGTACTTTTGCTAAATATCCATCAACTACTCTGGTGGACTTAGTATCAATAATGCCAGAATGGGGATTGCCAATAATATCGCTGGAAACTAAATCCTCTTCACTATATTCAAGAATTCCTTTTAGCTTTTCAGTTGCTGCTTTTTCAAACGCCTGATTTACTTGGTCAACATCAACTTTTTGTTTTAGTTCTGCAACAATATCTGTTATCGCGCCATCAGGTACAGGAGCTCGGATAGCCATGGCATCCATCTTTCCTTTCAATTCGGGTAACACCAATTCTGTTGCTTTGGCTGCCCCCGTCGTCGTTGGGATTAACGATACCGCTGCGGCACGTCCTCGACGGCGTTTTCGCATGGGTTTATCTACGAGTGCTTGACTTGAAGTATAGGCATGTACTGTAGTAACCAAAAGATGCTTGATCCCAAATGTATCATTGAGCACTTTTACTGCAGGTGCAAGCGAATTAGTAGTGCAAGAAGCATTGGAGACGATGTCATGTTGAGCAGGATCATATTGTCCTTCGTTTACTCCTAACACCACTGTTAAGTCAGCACTGTCTGAGGGCGCACTAATGAGAACCTTTGATGCACCAGCATCGAGATGCTTTGCCGCATCTTTGCGTCTTCTGAACACACCAGTACATTCGAGAACAATATCTACTCCTAACGCATCCCATGGAATTTTAGAAGGATCTTTTTCATGAAATAGGTTGATAGATAGCTTACCTATCGAAAGTTTATCATAGGGCATATTGCCCTTCTGCAGTTTTTGAGTTCCAGTCTCAAGAGTTATATCAAACGATGCAACACCATGAACAGAATCAAACTTAAGTAAATAGGCAATATCATCAGCAGAATTCAAATCGTTTGCTGCAACAATTTCGATATCTTCTGGAGGAGATTCAATAAAATGATGGAGCACCAATCGACCGACACGTCCTAGACCGTTTACACCTATTCGTTTCATAAGTATCATATAAATTCATGAAAACATGTTATTAAATGATAACTAAACTATTCCTAAAAGATGACTTAAATATAGTTAAAGAGTAAGTTAGGTAATTATTTGATATTTACCTTATACCCGCCTTTGTCTTCTCCTTTCTCCTTTTTTTCTATTTCAAGGTCCAACACGCCATTTTTATATGTTGCTTTCGTTGTTTTTGATTTCACATTACATGGTAAATCAACAGTTTTGTGATATTTTCGATCGGGATGATTAACGCTAATTTCTAGTTTTTGATCCTTTACATCAAGATTAATATCTTCCTTTTCCACGCCAGGAATTTCTACAGTAACTGCCACATTATTACGGTTTTCAATAATATCAACAAGTGGTTCTCTTTCTTCCGACCATTGTGTTTCTCCGTTAGAAGCTTTTTGAGAATAATTTCCAAATTCCTGAACTCTAGGTTTTCCATCAGGACCAATATGAACATTAAAGCCGCGGACAAACGATTTTCCAGGTTTGATATTCTTCGTTTGCATATCCCTCAATGCTCTTTCCATCATTCGTTCCATTGCACTAAAAATCTTATTGAATTCACCTTCATTTCCAAACATATCAAAGGGGTCTTGCTCTCGTCTTCGTCGATTGTTTTCATCATCTGAATTCATATTAACACAACCGACAAGCATTCATAAAAATATATAGTCATAACTAAAAATAAATTAAAAAATACGTTAAAAACATGTTAATCAACTATAGGCTAGACCGGACTCTCATTCAACATTAACCAATAAAAACTAAGTTCTTTTGTTACTTCATAAAATCGGTTAAAATTGATAGGTTTACAAATATAACTATTGGCACCAAGATGATACGCACGCTTAATGTCCTGTTCCTCAGCAGAAGAAGTCAAAACAATAACCGGTATCGCTTTTGTGCGTTCGTGAGAACAAATATATTTCAAGACTTCAAAACCATCTATTCTCGGAAGATTTAAGTCAAGCAAGATTAACTTGGGTAATCTCTGTGTAGAAAGATATTCAATTGCTTCCTCACCGTCGTTTACCACATCTAGACTCCACCCATCGGTACAAGAAGCATCGCAGTTATCAAACGCACGTAGCGTGAGTGTAACGTCGTCAGGGCTATCCTCAACTAACAATATAGTATCCGAGTTAATGAGACTACCTTCCTAAACAAATATTTTTTTAGAACAAGGAATGGAATTCTGCCATGTAAATAAATATATAACTTAAAAATAATTTGAAAATACCTAAAAAATAATTAAAGTATTGGTTTATGCAGTCTCTCTCTTGCGTAGCAAAGTCTTACCCTTGTCAGAAATGTACACTGTCCTCAATTTACCCTGTCTTTTCGTAAAAATTAATCCTTTCTTTTCAAGACTTTCCAGTCGTTTCGCAGCAGTAGAGTACGCAATTTTAAACCGAGACATTACCTTCTTAAAAGGAACTAGCGCATTCTTTTGGTTCTGTTCATAAATAAACTTCAACATATCATACACAGAATCCTCAATGGTAATTCCTTCGATTTTTTGACTAGGCAATTTATGCAATTCGTTTTCAATAATTGCCATCTGCTGTCCATCTACAATAGAGGGATCGACCCGAATAAACATGATAGAATGGGTTTTGGCAACAATTTCATTGATTTGATACAATACATCGAGAAACGTTTCAAATGAAAACTTCGTAATCAAATAATGGATACCATCAAGTAATACCACTGTTTTTTTATGGTTGCTGGTAAAATCTTTCACAGATTGAATAAATGGTTTTGTATCTGAAATATTTTTGAAATCAGCAAGTTTCTCCTGGCTAAATAACACCACATCAATCTTTGAGCGGGAGGGGATCATACTTTTAATCATCTCAGGATTTGAACGGGTAAAAAACAAACCGGTATAATTTGATCTAACAATATCTACAAAAAGATCTACTGCTGAATCAACATTTTTATCTGGAAAAAGATAACTATTGCCTTCTATTAATTTTCCGTGAATCTCGATATCTTTGGTGATATCCTCGCCGACAAAAATCACACCAATTTTCTTATTTGATTTTCCCTTCAATACTGATCCTTTGAATCTGATGATCTTTTTTGCATTATTCTTGGTAATAACAATGACATCTTCAAAACCAGTTTTTTTACTATTAGAAACATTTTTTATAACATCCGTCACGTGTTGATCGTCTTTGAATAAGGGCAATTTATGGATAGTTCTGTTCATCACCTCTTTTCGCTTATATCCAGTAATTTCTTCGGCAGTATTATTCCAGGTAGAAACTCTATTATTACCATTAACAGAAATAATGATTTCATCTGTACTGTCAACCACATTTTGAAAATGTTCCTTCGCCTCAATTACTTGTTTTTCAGCCTTTTTTCGATCAGAGATTTCTTTCTGAAGTTGCTTATTTGCCTGTTCAAGTTCTTCTACTGATTTCTTAAGCTCTTTTTTTGCTTTTTTTCGTTCCTTTCGTATTTTATAATCTTTCAATTCACGTTTAATAGCGGGGCTAAGTCTCCCAAGATTATTTTTCATAATATAATCAGTAGCACCCGCTTTCATTGCTTCAACTGCAGTATCTTCACCGATTTTTCCTGAAACAACAATGAATGGAAGATCAATATTTTTTTTCTTTGATAGTTCCAAGGCATCTAATCCGCTGAAACGAGGTAACACATAATCAGAAACAATAACGTCCCATTTGTTATTTTTTAATGCCTTGCTCATAGATTGAGGTGTTTCAACTCGCTCAATAACTGGGTCGAAACCGCTTTTTTTCAGCTCTCGTTTGATTAAAACAGCATCATCTTCAGAGTCTTCTACCAATAAAACATGAAGTTTATTACTCATTTTTCATGTCACCTCTAAGCGAAAAATAAAATGTGGCGCCTTTCCCTTCCTTCCCTTCGGCCCAAATCTCACCACCATGACGATGAATAATACGAGAAACAATTCCCAACCCTATCCCCATGCCTGAAAAATCATCAGTAGAGTGGAGACGCTGAAAAGGGACAAATAATTTATCTGCATATTTCATATTAAAACCTGCGCCATTATCTCTAACATAAAAAACATCCTTACCATCTTTCTTCATTTTACCCACTTCAATTTTCGCATATGATGTTTTACTTGTGAATTTCCAGGCATTTCCAATAAGATTTTCAAGAGCCATGAAAAGAAGTTGTTTATCCCCCATGACCGTTAAATCGTTATCAATACTAACATTTACTTTTCTAGTAGATTCTTGTTTCTTAAAACCATCTAATACCGACCGAGACAACCTAGCAAGATCTACTTTTTCATAGGATGTTGGATGGCGAGTGATACGCGAAAGTTTTAATAAATCATCGATTATGCGACCCATCTGCTGAGTGGCTTTTCTCACACGAATAAGATAATCTTTTCCCTCATCATTTAACTTATCAGCATAATCCTCAAGTAACGCTTGGCCGAACCCATCTATACTGCGTAGTGGTGCACGTAAATCATGACTTACAGAGTAACTAAAGGCTTTTAGTTCCTCATTAATTGATTGTAATCTATTTGTTTGATTGATTAAATTTATATTTAATTCTTGTATCACTTCTTCTGTTTTTTTTCGACCTGTAATATCTTGAACGATGCCAAGCATACGAATTGGTTTTCCGTCTTCATCTCTAATCACATCGCCTGTTTCTCTTACCCAATGAACAGAGCCATCAGGCCAGCGTATACGATGTTCAATGTCATATTCTGCATCCCTCCCCATACAAGCATTGACTGCATCAAGTACATACGGACGATCATTAGGATGAACGCAATCCAAAAATGCCTCATAGGTCTTATTGAACTCGCCTTTCTTAAAACCAAATAGTGGTTCTATTTCTTCAGACCAAACCAAGTTCCCTGTTTTGAGATTCCAGTCCCAACTTCCTATTTCGGCAGCTCGTTGAGCTAATCGATATCGTTCTTCACTTTCTCGAAGGGCATGCTCTGCTTGTTTTCTCTTAGTGATATCGACTCCTGAGAATAAAAAACCGGCAATGCCGTCTTTAGTCTGTATGGATACACTTCCTGGAGAAAACATAACGGTGTGTATTGTCCCATCCTTACCAATAAGTTGGACATCCATGCCCTGCGTTTTCTTCCCTTTTATTGTTTTTTTTAGGACAGCAGCAATGACTTTTCTTTGCCAAGGGGCAATAAAGTCGTTGATGGATCTTCCGATTACTTCCTCTTTTTTATATCCAAGCATCAGGAGAGAAGTCGTATTGGCCTCCTGAACAGTTCCGTTCGATGAAATAATGACATTGAATCCATGGCTTTTTCTAAAGAGAAAACGATATTTTTTTTCACTTTCTTTTACAGATTCTTCGGCTTTCTTATATCCAGTGATATCTCTTGAGATAACAACTATTCCTCTGGTGCTTGGATAAACGCTGATTTGGAAAAAATACTTTTTACCATTAAGGCGGTAGTCAGTTATAATGCTTTGAGTTTTTTTAGTTTTTAGTACCTTTTTGTATATTTTAGCAATCTTTCCCATATCTTTGTTTTTAGGAAATAGCTCATAGATAGATTTTCCAATCGCCTCCTTTTTTTTAATGCCTGTAAGGTTCTCACTTGCCTTATTCCAAAAGACGTATCTCAAATTACTATCCAACTCAAAAAAAGCGTCAGTGATGCTATTTGCTAGTTCTTTATACCCTCTTTCGGTTTTCTTTAATTTTTCTTCTGTTTCTTTCTTATGGGTAACATCGATAGCAAGTTCAAATCGAACATCTCGGCCATCATGCCATTTAATAATACGATCAGTAACACTAAAATCTCTATTGAGAACTGGATTGTGGTACTCCCATTCATGTGGTTTGCCTTTATTTTTTAAAATCTTTTTATTTGTGCAAAACTCACAGGGGTGTTTAAACTGTTGAAATGCTTCGTAGCATTTTTTACCTACTGGATTTTCTCCAAGTAACTCTTCAAAATATTTATTTACATATAATACCTCATACGTTTTAGGATCTGCAACATAGGCAATCTGATTGATGCTATCAAAAAGTGATATATGCGGTAATGGCTCATGATGAAGACGATTTCTCTGTTTTTTAGCAGACACTTCTTTAGTTACGGATATCCCCCCAATACTCTAACAAAACCGGTATGTTTGTGTTAAACAGTATCGACTGCATATATAGTTTTCCTCCAATACCGATCCTTGCTATTTTAAATAGCGCGCAAACCTCTCTTTTTTAGCATAACAAATTGGACATACCTCGGGAGGCATATCGCGAGAACAAAGATAACCACAGACCCGACATCGCCAAATAGGATACTCAAGACTACCATCTTTACTAACCGATTTTGGTTTTTTAGATGTAAACTGCGCTCTCTCTTTTTTCGTATCGGGACGACGTTCAGGGATTGACTCAGCGTCTTTTTCTTTGTTTTTTATCTCTTTTGAAACATAAAGAGCACAATAGCAAGCACCGTGCTCAAGAATATCAGCATCTCGGTAATCACAAGGACAAATAATATCCAAATCCTCTATCTTATTCCCAGACGCAAGCCTGCAAGGACAAGCCCAATAACCGTACCGCTTCTCATTAACAAGTAAACCCTCAACTAAATCTTTAGTAAACTCAACATCAGGATTAAGATGATAACCACCTTGCTCTGCCTCCCAATCTAAACGCTTATACAATTTATCAACTTCTTTATCAGAAACGTTTTCACTCATTAACCCAAAGCCTCCTTGATCTCGTCTTTTTTAAATCCGCTAATGCAGCTATCATTGATTTTTAACGTTGGATAGGTGAGCTTAGGGTTACATTCTTTAACGTTTTTTTCTACTTCCTCTTTTTCTTTCTCATCTAACAGATCCATATCAATAAAATCATATTCTATCCCAAGATCATTCAACAGTTTCTTGGTTTTTTTACACCAGCCACAGGTGCTAATCGCATATAACATAATTTCTCCTTTATCTTCTCCTTCAACATGTTCCATATAACATTCACACCTCCTTTAAATTACTTAAAGTCCTAAGAACCAATTCTGGCAATGCTGGGTGAATATGCATACCATGGCCGATATGACCTACTTGGCCTCCTATCGCCATGATGGTAATTACCTCTTGGATAACAATAGGAGCATAAGGTCCTATGACATGAAAACCAAGTATTTTTCCATTTTTTTTGTTTACTATTGCTTTGGCAAAACCCTCTGTTTCCATCATGGCCTGTCCTTTTGCTACGTCATTATATTTTGCTGTTCCAACTAAATAGTCATACCCTTCTCGTTCTGCTTGTTCCTGAGTAATTCCAACAGCTGCAATCTGAGGATGAGTAAACACTGCGTGGGGTGTGGCATGATATTCCATCTTTATTTGTTCATCATGCAACGCATTATTACTAGCAATAGTTGCCTCATCATTAGCGACATGTTTGAACATCTGTTTTCCTATAATATCTCCAAACGCCCAAATATTATTTTTCGAGGTCTCAAGATACTCATTTACAACAATATACCCTCGTTTATCTGTTTTAACACCAGTGTTTTCTACTTTTAATATATCAGCATTGGATTTTCGACCAGCTGCAACCAATATTTGTTCAGCCGAGTGGGTCTTTTTAACATTGGTTTGAATATTTTTTCCAACTGCCTCAATGGTACCATTATTCTTTCTTACTTCAACTGCTTCTGTCTCCGTAAAAACATCTACGTTTTTTTCTAATATTTTTTTCAACTGTTCAGATATTTCCGGTTCTTCATTTGGAACCAGTCTTTTACTTCTCTGAAGAATAGTAATTCTTGTGCCCATCGCAGAGAAAAAATGAGCATACTCAGCAGCGATATATCCGCCACCGATGATAATCATACTTTTTGGTTTTTCATCTAATTCCAAGAGTGACTCATTGGTAAGATAATTTATGTTATCAATACCTTTTATAGGCGGTATAAGAGGACGGGCCCCTGCCCCAATAAATATTTTTTTGCCTTTTATTTGTTCCTCATCTACTTGAAGAGTATAATCATCAATAAAAGAGGCTTCTCCTTCATAGTAGCTGAAATTTTCAATCTGGTTAAGGCCCTTTTGTTGGTGCTCTTGCCTTTCTTTTCTAACTTTTCTCATACGATTCATAATCGCCTGAAAATCGATATTTTTAATTTCAACAGAAATGCCTAGCTTAGTTGCCTTCCCTAATTCAGCTATAATATCTGCAGGAAAAATTAACATTTTACTAGGGATACAACCAAAATTCTGGCAGGTACCACCAATAGGTGGTTTATTGAGTAGGGCAACACTGGCCCCATGTTGCAAAGCTTGCTCAGCAATGGCTGTTCCCGAGCCGCCGCCTATGACAATGACATCATATGTTTTCATGTTTTACTCCTCTTTTTTATTCATAGAGATTAGACGTTTTTAACATCTGAAATTTGAATAGTTTGGGCGATATCATTGCGAGAAATGATACCGACAACAGTGTCGTCATCTTTTACCACAAATTGCTCAAGATTCTTTTTTACTAATTTTTTAAACACAGAGAAAGTATCTTCGTCAGGAGAAACGGCGGAAACATCTGTATTCATAATATCATTTACCTCAGCATGCTCCCACTTCGTTTTGTCAATACGTTTCACATCACGTAGCGAAACGGTTCCAACAAGAGTATCGTCCCTCATAACCGGAAAGCTGAATTGCCTGTGTTGTTCTATAACGTTGTATAATGTTTGAACACTTGTTTCTGGAGACACAGATTCAAAATGGTTGTTCATAACATCTTTTACTTGTTTTCCTTTCAATGCTTCAGATATCTGCAATGTTTTACCTTCTTGTGACGCACCAAAAAAGATAAAAATAGCAATGAGCACCAGCCAAATATTAAAGAAAAACCCAAACACTGCCATGGCAACAGCAACTCCCTTTCCAATGGCGGCCGCAGTCTTAGTCGCCTTTTGATAATTCATTCGCATGGCGAATGCTGCTCGCAATACTCGACCACCATCTATAGGAAATGCAGGAATGAGATTAAAGCCAGCCAATAACAAATTGTAAAATGCAAGCGTCCCTAGGACGATATAGATGCTATTGGTAAAAAGAGAAGTGGCATACGGGGCAAGTAAAACATATAAAACATAAAAAAATGCGCCAAGAGCAATACTTACTAACGGCCCTGCGATAGCAATCTTCATTTCTTTGTTTGGTTGTTGCGGAATTTCCTCTGATTGCGACACGCCCCCAAATATGAAGAGCGTAATACTCTTGATCTTAACCCCATATCTTTGGGTGACATATGAATGTCCCAACTCATGAAGCAACACGCAAATAAAAAGGAAAATTGCGGTAACAATACCTAGAAGTGATTGTATACCTAGTGATACAGGTAATCCACCAAAACCAATAGTAAATCCAAGAATAGAAATGGTTTCAATAGTAAATGCCCATGCAAAAAGTGCAAGAATAAAAATGAATGTAAAATGAATTTTTATAGGAATTCCTAGGAGCCTACCTATTTTTATACTCGTTTTCATAGGATATTTGAAGCTAAATAAGATATAAAACCATGACTTAAAAACGAATAAATAATGATTTAAAAATAACTTAAAACTGTAAACATAAAATTATTTCTATTTAGAGATTGAAACTAAATTTAATTTATTCTATAGGTGTTTTTGAGTCATAATTTTAAATTATCAATGTTTTAAAAAAACTGAAACTACTGGATGTAAAAATTGGTGATGATAATAGATGGCGACACGAAAAGAATTTGACAGAATTGTACTCCCGGTTGATGGGTCGGACCCAGCAATACAAGCAACCAAAAAAGCAATATCATTGGCAAAAAGACTAGGTCTTGAAATTCTAGCAATTTTTGTTGTGGATGTTGGACCATTCACAGACATTCTCCCTCCAGAACAAGAGTATCAAGTTTGGAAAACGACTATCGAAGAAGAAGCGCAAAAAACACTCAACAATGTAGAAAAAATGGGAGAAAAAAACGGAATAAAAATACATACCATGTTGCTCAAGGGAAACCCTACAGAGAAAATACTAAACGAAACAAAAAAAGATGATTTAGTAATCATGGGCAGTAAGGGAAGAAGTTCCCTTGAGCGGATAGTTATTGGTAGTGTTCCTGAAAAGGTTCTCCATCACACACCATCATCAGTTATGATTGTAAGATAAAAAAGAGGTAGAGAAATGAAAGAACAAATGCATGAAAAAGAAAAAAACGCAAAAGTAAAATGGGTTTCAACAGAGTGGTTGAAAGACCATATAGAGGACGAACAGCTAGCTATTGTAGATACACAACCAAATATCCATGATTATATTAGTGAACATATTCCTGCTGCGGTCTATTTTAATCAGAACCTCCTGAGAATTCCTTACAAAGGAATGCCTGGAGTATATGTTCCTGATCAGGTAGTTGAACGCCTCCTTAGAAGAGTAGGGTTAACCGCTGATATGCCAGTGGTAGTCTACACGGGCAAGGGTGCATTTAAAGGATGGGGAGATGGTCTTGAGCAAACCATGATTGCTTATAGTCTAGCACGATTCGGTCACAGGAAAGTATACGTTCTTGACGGAGGACTGGAGAAATGGAAAAGTGAGGGGAAACGACTGGAGAAAAAATTTCCGAACGTTGAAGAGTCAACATTCACTGTACAAGTGCAAAACGAGTACTTTGTTACCATGGATGATGTTAAGAAATTAAAAGAGAGAGAAGATGTACTACTACTGGACGCTCGCCCTGCTAACGTGTACAAAGGACAAGGACCTTGGATTAAACCGGGACATATTCCTGGAGCAGTCAATCTGCCATGGAAAACATTAATGGATGATGATAATCCTCGACTCTTAAAACCAGATGAAGACATTCAAGAAATACTCAATGAAAAGGGCATTACCAACGATAAGTTGATTATTTGCTCGTGTGGAACAGGACGAGAAGCAACAAATGAATTTTTACTGTTCAACTGGTATCTTGGCTACCCATCTGTAAAGATCTATGAGGGGTCATTTACGGAATGGAGTTCGTACCCTGAGAATCAAACAGTTACGGGAGATAAGCCAACGCTTGAGCACCAGGAGATTGTTGAATAAATGATCGTGCAGCAGATAACGGCAGAAGGCATTGCACATAATTCCTATTTTATCGGTTCAGCAGGCGAGGCAGCAGTTATTGATCCAAGAAGAGATTACGAGGTATATGTGGATCTAGCGAAAAAACATAAAATGACCATTAATTATATTCTTGAAACACATCGAAACGAAGATTATACTATTGGATCCTTGGACCTTGCCCGGGCAACTGGGGCAGACATCTTTCATGGCTCACAATTACGCTTTTCCTATGGATCTCCTGTAAAAGAAAACGATACGTTTACCATAGGATTGTTGGAACTCAGCATAGTAGAAACACCTGGACATACTGATGAAAGCATCTCAATAAGAGTACGTGATAAAACAAAGAATGCAGAGCCGGTGATGATCTTTACTGGTGATCTCCTGTTTTCAGGGGATACAGGAAGAACAGATTTATATGGAGAAAAAGAAAAAAAACGCCTGGCTGAAACACTCTATGAACCACTTCATAATAAAATCCTACCTCTTGGAGATGGGGTTATTGTGTATCCTGCTCACGGAAAGGGATCAGTCTGTGGTGGAGAGATAAGTGATCTTGCGTATACCACCATTGGATACGAAAAAGAACACAATCCTCAACTTTCCTTCACCAAGGATGATTTTGTGCAATATAAAATTAAGGAACACCACTACATTCCGCCATACTTCAAACAAATGGAGAGATACAACCAGAATGGCGCCCCTCTCATATATACGATCCCAGTGCTCGATGTTTTCTCTGCTGAATCTGTTAAAACCATGCAAAAAAACGGCGCACAACTGGTTGATATTCGCTCACCTACCAGTTTTGCATCAGGACATATTCCAGGGAGTCTTAGTATCTGGAGAAAAGGATTGCCTCTTTTTGCAGGATGGTTTTTAACCTATGAAAAACCCATCGTGCTCATAGATGATTTTAATCTAGATCTTGAGGAGGTAATGAGAAGTTTACTCCGCCTTGGATATGATAACATCTCTGGGCATCTCAAAGGTGGCTTTTCTTCATGGTATAAAGAAAATCAACCCATGGAAACTATTTCTACGTGGACGGTTGCTGAATTACAGAACCATCGCAATGATGATGCGATATTTCTTCTCGATGTCAGAGAAAAACCAGACAGGAGTAAACAGGGGCACATTAAAAATTCTACAAATATCTATGTAGGCAATCTTCCTCACTCGGTATCGACTATTCCGCAAAAAAAACAGGTGGTGGTCTACTGTGATTCGGGGTTTAAAACCAGTATTGCTTGTAGTATTTTGAAACAGAAGGGATACTCAGATGTGACCAATGTGTTGGGCGGCTTTATGGCTTGGAAAAAGGCTGGATATCAAATAGAAACATAGCTTAATGGAGGAAAAAAGAATATGAACTCTATACAAGAACTCATCGTGACGGATTACCCTACCATAGATGAAAATGAGCCGTTATCAATGGCCATACCAATGATGAGCGAGACTGATGGTATCGTGATAATGCATGATGGGACGTATAAAGGAATGTTAAATACAAGAGACATTTCACGAGCAAAACTATCACCAGAAACAAAAGCAAAAACAGTCATGAAAAATGTTGCAAAACTCTCTGCCAATGACGCTCTAGAAAATACCGCAGGATTTATGCTAGAAAGCGATTCATATGTTTTACCTGTTTTCGAAAAAAGGAAGCTACGCGGTGTGGTCACCGCTCATGATGTGCTGAAAAAAGCAGTGGAACAGGAATTTGGAGAAGAGCAGATTAACAAATACATTACCACACCAGTAATCAATATTACACCAGAGGATACGGTATCAAAAGCGTTGAAAATATTCAAAGAAGAGGATATTTCCACACTACCTGTGTGCAAAAACAATGCGTTATCAGGAGTACTCACGATGGATGCTGCTCTTGCCATGTTTACTCATCCTGAACATCGGCAAGGAGGGTCAGGACAATATGATGACGTGTCAAAATACGGAGCAGCTATGGCCGACAAGAAAGAATACCTTGATCTTCCGGTCAAGGGCATCATGTCTGAAACCGTTACCATGATGGCGCCTGATGATAAGGTAAAGGAAATCGTAACTACCATGGCTAGTCGCAAGGTAAAAGCAATGCTAATCGGTGAAAATGATCAGGTGGAAGGTATTGTCACTAAGAGAGATCTTCTTGAGCCACTGGCGACATATGTTATTACCGAGCCGATCGTCATCCAATTTTCAGGTGAATTAGAGAAAATACAAGGATTTACCAAGCAACGACCAAAAGATATTATCTATTCAAATTTTAAAAAATATTTAGACTATTTAGATAACGCGCATATCTATGTTAGGTTAAAACGACATACGGAACAGAGTAAAGGAAAGCATATCATTTTTTGTAAAATGCGTTTATCATCACCACGAGGCATGTTTGTTGCGGCTGAAGAAGGATGGGGATATTTAGACGCTATTAATAAAGCGTGTGAAGCACTAGAGCGACAGATAAAAAAAGGGAAAAGGAGGTGAAAAAATGGAGTATTGGGTCAGCCATGTAAAACAAAAAGATGACCACATACAACAGGTGCAAGCATTTGTCAACACGGTTGAAGGGTTGAAAAATCCGAATCTCTTCACCAGAGAAGAAATCGTAAAAAGCATAGATACGCAAGACGACAAGTGGTTTACCTGCATGTTAAAAGAAAAAGTTTCTGGAAGGAGGGTGTGGGAAAAAGGAGCTAAGATTCATACCGTGGAAATTGACGGCAAGAAATATATTAGAACTGATGGAAACAAAAAGGAATCAGATAACCTTGGTGAATTGCCTCCCGTTGTTAAAAGGTATAACGATTTAACAGAATCACACAGGAATGAACATAGAAATGTCCTTGATATCTAATATTTTCTCATTGTTTGAACCATACGCAGAGGTGCTTCGATTAGCATTTATTGTGTTAGTAACATTTATTATTTTTTTACTAGTGTTGAAGTTTATAAAACATCAGTTACTCAAAAATATTAAAAGAAAAAAACAAAAATCAAATGTCATCCTCTTCTTGGATTTATTGAAGTATATTTTTGCATTATTCTTAATCCTCATTATCTTCTCCGCATACAATAACCGATGGGGGAATTGGGATTCATCGCAGGGCTTCTCACCGTTGCATTAGGGTGGGCATTACAAAAACCAATCAGCGCTGTAGTAGCGTGGTTAATAATTGTAACAAGAAAACCTTTTTTCATAGGGGATCGGGTAATTATATCTGGTATAAAAGGAGATGTATCAAATATAACCCTTACTCATATTCTCCTACATGAAGTAGGGGGAACGATTCTGGGTGAAGAAAAATCACGAAGAACGATTATGGTACCAAACTCAATAATTTTTGAACAAGAAGTCGTGAACTATACCCATGCTGATAACTACATTCTTGATGAAGAACCACTGCAGTAACATATGAGAGTGATCTTGAAAAAGCAGAAAACATCGTATTACAATCGGTAGAAACTATCATGAAACCGCTCTGGGAAAAATTTCCCAAACGAATAGAAAAAGAGCCGCACACTAGATTAACATTTAAAGAGTCGGGAATTGACGTGACAGTACGGTATAACAGCATAGCCAAAGAACGAAATAAGATATCAACTAACATCACGATAAATCCATAATGCGATACGGAAACATAAGAATGTCGAAATTGCCTATCCGCACACCGAAGTCGTCTTTAGAGAGAAGACATAACTAATACACCAATCATGGTCATAGATATGCAGGGGAAGTGAGTTTAACTTCGAGTTCAAAGCTTTTATGTTCATTTGTATAAAATTATGTTGGGTCATGTTCATCACTTATCTCACCAAAGATCTCTTCAACCAAATCCTCCATACTAATAAGTCCAATTGTTTTACCATTTTTATCTTTTAACACGGCAAGATGGGTCTTATAACCTCTCATTTTTCTAAACACATCATCTGCCTTCATCTTTGGGTTTATTATTAAAACATCTCTCATTATTTCATTTATTTTTGTTGATTTATCTTTTACATCAAGTGCATCTTTTATATGGACCATGCCTACAACATCATCATAATTCTTTCTATACACTGGAAATCTTGAAAAACCTGTTTCAACAGATTTTTCAATAAGCTTTTCAATTTTATCATTTTGATGAATAAATTCTATCTTATATTTTGGTTTATCGACCTCATCTGCAATTGTTTCATCAAACTCAAAAACCTCATTTACCATAGCTCTTTCATCTTTTTCAATAGTTCCTTCCTCCTCACCAAGCCGCATCATTGCCATAATCTTTTCCTCAGTAACAAAATCCCCTTCTTTTTCAGGTTTTCCAAGAATATGAAGAAATCCATTTGAAATATATCTAACAGAAACAACAGCAGGATAAAAAAGTTTAGTGAAGATAAAAATAGATTTAGCAGACCTTAACGCCCACTTTTCATTTTTTCTACCAAAAGCTTTTGGTGTTGATTCACTAAAAATTATAACCAAAACAAGCATTATTGCAGTAGCAATACCAATACCATAACTACCAAATATATTTGTTGCGACAAAACCCGCAAGAATAGAAGCGAAAATATTTACAATATTATTACCAATAACAATCGCACTTATTACATCATCTGGTTTTTTTAATAAATTCTCCAAAATTTCTGCTCTTTTATCTCCCTTTCTTGCCTTATCTACAATTAAAGCTCTATCAATAGATACCAAAGCCATTTCTGAACCTGAAAAAAAGGCAGAAATAAAAATCATAACAGCAATTATTGCAATACTAATTATTGTAAATATCATATTATTTTTTATTCACCCATCATGTTTTATATTTTTTTATATGATTATTATGAATTATTTATAGATTTTTATAGCTATTGATACTATATGTTAATTATCATTTCCAAGCTAAGGCAATTTTGTAAGAAAATTTTGAATTATTCTTTCCACATCATCGATATTTATATATTCTACTAAGTTAAACTTTGGTAATTCTTTTTTAGATATACCTCTTATCATTGTTGATAGTTTATTGGGCCAGTAATCTTTTTCATATAATGCAAGAATTGGAATTTCTTTAATACCCATCTTAGGTCTTAGATAAGCATGAGCAATCTCAACTCCCGTTCCAAGGCTCGGGGTTGATACTTCAAAAACTGCTGCTACAATATCACTTTCAATTCCTTCTATCATCTTATCTCTAACATAATTTCTCCTATCAAGATCGTCTTTTGGGAGCTTACCTATTGATTGTTCAAGTTTTTTAATTGCTTCTTCATAAGACCTGCCAGTGGTATGTTCAGTATATACTTCAAAACCTTGTTTTTTAATTGCATTTATTATAAACTCATGAACATGATATCGTTCTTTTCTATTTTTTGAGCCCTGTATCGCTGCTCCATAAAATACTTTTTTCACATTAAACGATTAATTGTTTTGATGATTTAAAATTAATTGCAGAACGCAGGGAAGGGATTTGAACACAGTTTTACCGGTAAAATGTTAGGGTTTTCTCCTAAGATTAAAAATTAAGAAAAAAATATTGCTATTTATAAAAACTCTAATGTTTAGCGAGTGCGCTCAGTGTTTTTCTATGTCCATTGGCAATTCTTATTATTTCACGAAATTCTTCGTCTGCAATTTTTTTCTTTGTTTTTTCTGAAATTTTATCTTCTAAACTCTTTGATTTTACCATTTTTAATCCACTCTTTTATCTCATTTAATGGGTAATAATTTTCCCTAATACCAATCATTACTTTTACATTATTTGTTGAATCGGGTATATTAAATTTTCCTTCATTTCTAAGAACAAACTTTTTTGTTGTTAGAAAAGCAGTTCTCTTATTGCCACTTTCAAAAGCATGAATTCGTGTTAGTTCATAAAGCATCAATGCAGCTTTTTCATAAAGATTACCCTGTTTAT
>CAZWZY010000011.1:0-61787 GCA_964638175.1 uncultured Thermoplasmatales archaeon
TGTTCATATCAACTACAAAAAACGTTACGCAATTTCTTCCAATCGACTCATAATATTCCAAATGAGCGTTCTTCCATGGAGGGGAATATTGGGGTCGTTTGCCATTTCATCCAGTCGTGATGTCGCTGATGCTACCCGTACATCAAGTGGATCACCGGTACCGAGAAGCAAATGTTTTACTTCTTCTGCACCTCTGCGGATATTTCGCGGAATAGAGTTGTCCTCATGAAGCATATTTAACCCGTCACACACTTGTGCAATTTTTTCATCTGTCGACATAAGCATCACCCTCGTGAATATCAGCAGTGTATAACGATATTAAATAAAAATATTTGGGAGCAAATTATTCTTCAAGGTATTCTGCGTGAAGAATAGCACGAATGTCTGAAGCGATGTGTTTTCCTACGCCATTGACTTGGCGCAAATCTTCTTCTGAAGCATTGACAATGTCTTTAATACTGCCAAAGTGATCGAGCAAACGTTTGGCAAGTACTGCAGAAACATTGGGCAACCCCTCTACAATGAATTGTTGACGATCTCGCAAAGACATGGTTGTTTTCTCTCCTCTCACAGCAACTGTTTTTTTGTCTTCCCGTTGCTCTCTACTCGCCATAATATAGAGAAAATTGGCAGTTTCTATGGCATCTTTGGTGGTGATAATGGGAATACCAAAATCAACAATAGCTGAAGAAAAACTGCCAACAATGGCGTTATGGCTGATATTGCGCTTGGTGTAGAGCCCTTCCCCTTCAATAACAAGCAAAGGACGGGCATAGGCACCTCGCAACCGTGCCAATTGCTTAAACAATTTTCCACCAATAAGCGACTCTAAAAAATCATCAACCTGCTTCCGCTCGATACCAATGCGTGAGGAAAGTACATAATCACCGACATCAAGTTGTTGAGGGTCAATGGATGCTCCCTTCATCACCAGATTTTTTACAACAGGGGAACGATATTCTCGGTGGTCGACGGTGATGGTTATTTGTTTATCCTTCTTTTGAAAATCGCCTAATGTTTTTTGATTCTGTATCTCTTGCGAAATGTTCTTTTCATCAAAGGCACCATCCTCTGTTTTCTTGGTGAGCCGAGAGCGAATGAGCTCAAGTTCTGACCTCATTCGTTTTTCTTTGCGTTTTGCCGCCCAGTAGTACGCTTCATCTGAAGTTCCTTTGGTGATAAGGATGACCACTTTTCCTGGCATTTTTCGTGCAGTTCTTCCCCGTCGTTGAATTGCTCGTATTTCTGAAGGAATGGGTTCATAAAATACCACAAGATCGGTGGAAGGAATGTCCAGCCCTTCTTCTGCCACTGATGTTGCAATGAGCACATTATACATTCCTTTTTTGAATTGGGTAATGATTTCTGCCTGCTGTTTTTGGGTAAGTCCCTTATCGTCTCCTTTTGCTGCCTGACCAATAAATCGGACAGGACGTGCTTCCTCAATGGAGGAAAGTACCTCTACTACATGTGCAGAGGTATCTCGAAAATGCGTAAACACGATGATCTTTGCATCCTTTTTTTGAGAAAACTGTTGCTGAACAATGCGGGCAAGTTCAGGGATCTTGGGATGTTCGACGTTCAGTGATTTCGCATAGGCAACTGCTTCCAAAAGATTACTATTGGTCATAATAGTTCGTGATGCTTTGCTCCCCTCTTTTGAACGTGCTTCCTTTCCCATGCGTTGAAAATAATTCTTCAGAGCATTAACTCCCTGAGTTTGTAAGAATTCAATGGCATAGTGAATCTTGATTGCTTCGCTTTGCACAGATGCTGCCTTAAACAGTATCTTTGGTGGTTTTGCTCGGGAACGAATGGCTGCTTGGATTTTCTGTTGCGCCTCGAGCAGTTTTTTACGATTAATCAGCGACGGCGATGCGGTTTCTATCATCTCAAGATTTTTTAAAAAGGTTAAGCGCTCCACCAATGCTCTTCGTAAGATCTGTAAGGTGTAGGAGAATTCCTGCGGCAAGGTGACTTCCTTCCACGTTAGTTTAAGATCATGGACGTAGGGTCTGACATCAGGATCGTATTTTGTGCGTATTTCAATATTGGTGATAGCGAGATTCTTACAGACTTCAAGGATTTTGGTCACATCATTACCTGGTGATGCAGTCATGCCCAATACCAGGCCATGGTTTCGTTGTTGTTGATACATTTCAGAGACAAACACATATGCATACTCACCAACAGCATGATGAGCTTCATCAAACACAATGAGAGAAACATCGTGAAGATCAAGACGTTTTGAGAGTAAATCATTTTCAATGACTTGCGGTGTGGAAACAATAATGCGACGGTCATTCCAGGCTGTTTTTCGTTTTGCAGGGGAGACTTCACCAGTAAATATTGCAATTTCAGAAGGATCAAGCGTAAGGAACTCTTTCAGAAATGACGTGTGTTGAGTAACTAACGGTTTGGTGGGTGCCAGAAACAGAACCTTATTATTTTGTTCTTGCAACGCACGGGCAATAAGCATCAAGGCAATGATGGTTTTCCCCATTCCTGTTGGAAGAACAACGAGGGTATTTGCTTGTGCCGCAGAGTCGGCGATGCGGACCTGGTACTCACGCCGTTCGATTGTTTCTTTTTGTATATACTCCCCGTCGATGTACACGAGCAAGGAATGCTGTTGAGGGTTTTAGAAGGTTTGGGATAGGTCGTTAAACTTATGCGTGATACAAACGCTTATAACTGGGAGTTCTGTTTTCTAGTCTGGTGAATAGTGTGGAACTCTTTGGGATTACGATCCCCCTGTGGGCAGTATTTATAGGTATCATTCTGCTGGTCATTGTTGCATGGAAACTGATAAAATTTGCACTCAAAGTGCTGTTGGTCATTGTTCTATTCTTTGTTATCTTGATTGGCCTTGATATTACTGGCGTGTTTTCGTGGATACAGGGGCTCTTTGCCTAAAAACCTTAGGTATCCCGTTGATTAAAACACAGGTAGTAATATTCTCTATCAATAAGTTCTAATTTACCAAATCGACGTTCTGTTCTTGTTCTTGTATCAAGCATAAGTTGCCTCTCCCCAACGGGCACATGAAAGACCCCGTATTTAAAGTTGTTTATTTTTTCCTATCTTACTCCTTAACAGCAGGAATGGTAAGATGAATGGCGGTCCCTGTTCCTTCCCCATGACTGTCTGCCCAAATGCGGCCGCCATGTTTTTCTACAATGCGTTTGCAGATAGTGAGTCCGAGTCCTGTTGAATCGAGTTTGTGTCTGGATTCGTCTGCTTTGTAGAATTCGTCAAACAGATGATCTGTTTTTTCCCGACTCATACCAACGCCGTTATCTTGTACTATCAATTCAACGAACGGTCCTGTCTTCTGTTCAAGTGTTCGACAAGAAAATGTCAATGTTCCTCCGTCAGGCATGCTATTAACTGCATTTGATGACAGATGATCAATGACCTTCAGCAGCCTTGTTTTTTCCGTATTCACAAAGATATCTTTATCGACGATATTTTCAACACTAATTCCAAAGCTAGTAAAAACTGAGGTATATTTTTGTACCAATTCATCAATAAGGGCAGAGAGATTTTCTTTCTTAAGATACAGATCCGTTACACTAAGCTCTGCAAGCTCTTGAGTATCGTGTACCACACGTTTGATATATTCAGCATTTCTAATGCACGTATCGACAAGTTCCTTGATTTCAGGGTCCTCTACTGCATCTCTGATCACTGGAAGTAATGCCATCATAGGAGTTAATGGCGTTCCTAAGTCATGGCTAAGATTGTCAATAAACTTTGTTTTGTGCAGCAACAATCGATTGACTTCAACGGTTCGTTCAATAACCTTTTGTTCAAGATCACGGTTCAGTTCATTCAGTTTTTCTTCAGTTTCTGCAAGTTGTTTTTTGAGTGCTTGGATTTCTTCGTCTTTCTTTTTGAGTGCTTGTTGTAACTGGTCGGTGTTGTTGGTAGATACACTCTCATACTCACTCATAGCATCGCTCGCAGGTTACATCTCTTCTGGCTATTAAAACTTTTATTGTCGATATCCTACACTATAATAAATAAATAAGTTTTAATATTATGTAAACAATATATTAACCCAACATGGAAGATCGCGAGAATTTCAAATCCTTTGTCCCTTCAAGTAAAACAATTCCTGAATTGACCGTGAAAGCTGTCCTTGTTGGGATGTTTCTTGCCGTTATTTTAGGTGCTGCAAACGCTTACTTGGGGCTGTATGCAGGAATGACGGTTTCTGCCATTATTCCCGGCGCAGTTATGGCACTTGCGTTAATGCGACCATTTAAAGGAACCATTCTCGAAGTCAATTTAGCCACCATGGGGGCTGCTGCGGGTGAATGTATCGCCGCTGGTGTGATTTTTACTATCCCTGCTCTCGTTATCCTGGGAGCATGGACAGAGATTCATTATCTAGAAACATCGCTGATTTCGCTCTTTGGGGGCATTATTGGTGTACTCTGGATGGTACCACTCAGACGTGCGCTGGTGGTAAAAACAGATCTTCCTTTTCCTGAAGGAATTGCCGTTGCCGCGGTGTTGACGACTACCGTCGGTGGAGAAGTAGCGGGAGGGCGAGGAAAAAGCGAAGTGAGTGGCATTTGGCTTGGTATTGGGGCAATTATTGCTGCGCTCTTTAAATTTGGTGAATTGTCATTAAATATCTTTCGGGGGACGATCGAACACATCGGAAACATTGGTCGCTATGTGTTTGGGGGTGAAGTCCATGAGGGGTGGTTATACGGTGGATTAACCACCTCCCCTGCGCTGTTAGGTGTTGGATGGATTATCGGCCCCAGGATTGCTTCCTACGTTTTGGTTGGGGGCCTCTTAGGATGGGTCATTATCCTTCCGCTGATTGTATTAGTTGGCGGTCTGCCACAGGGAATGTCGCCACTCGACGGCTTTTTTGCCATCTGGGGTGAACAAATCAGATACATTGGCGTTGGCGCCATGTTAGTCGGTGGGTTGTGGGCCATTTGGAGTATTAAGCATAATCTGGTGGATAGTGTCAAAGAAGCTATTATTGGGATCAAGGACGGCCACGTAGAAACAAAAAAACGGACAGATCAAGATTTGAGCTACAAGCTCGTGTTTGCGATGATTATGTTGATGACGATCCCTGTGTTTTTACTTTATCTCTGGCTTTCTGGACTCTTTGGCGTTTCGTTATTGATGGCTATTTTAACTATTCTGTTGGCCTTTATTGCTAGTGCGTTGGCCGGGTATTTAACTGGCCTTGTTGGCTCATCAAATTGTCCGATATCTGGGGTGACGGTGGTTGTGCTGTTGCTCGTTAGTTTAGTTATGTTAGGGTTGGGTGTGACCAGTCCTGCAGGCATGGCTATCGTGATTATGATTTCTGCCGTGATTTGTATCGGTGGGTCGATTTCCGGAGATTTATTGCAGTCGATGGCTTGTGGGCAAATGCTCGGTGCCACACCAAAAAAGTTGCAGATTTCTATGACGTTTGGAGTGCTAGCCGTTTCTGGCGTAGTGGGTATTGTGATTGCAGTGTTGCATGACGCCTTTACCATCGGAAGTCGACTGCTTCCTGCCCCCCAAGCATTTCTAATGGCCGGTATTGTCAAAGGAGTGCTGGGTGAAGAGATGCTGTGGCCGTATGTGTTTGCTGGCATGATTCTTGCCGTGGTGTTGATTTTAATTAATTTGCCGGTGTTACCAGTTGCTATTGGTATCTATTTGCCATTTACATTGTCTGTTCCTATTTTTGCCGGAGGAACCATTCGGTATATGACAGATCGCTTCATGAAAAAACGGTATGGTAGTGCTGAAGAAGAGGAAATCAGTGATTGGGAGCTTGCCGTTAAACAAACCGACGTCAAGCCGAAAGAGAAGGTGGTTCGTACCGGATTGCTCTTTACGGCAGGATTGGTTGCAGGTGAGGCATTAACAGGCGTCGTTGTTGCCGTTCTGTTTGTTTTAGGAATTAATCTTGCGGTATTTACTGAAGCGCCCTGGTGGCCAGGGTTGCTCATCTGGTTGTTTATTGCGCTGTTGCTGGCTTACATTCCTATTAGAGAACTTCTGAAGAAAGAGTAAGGCGAGCATTGAGCCTATCGGTGTTGGTGAGTTGCGTTTAAGAAAGTCGTAGTTTATTTATCCGATCGTAACAAATTTCTTTTTTTTACAATGTTAGTTTTAAATTTGCTATTCTCAAATTCAGGAAAATTAGACACAATATCAAATATCTGGTTTATCTGATCTTTGTATTCGGGGTCAATTTTATACTTTTTATCAATATTTTCGCGAATAAAGTCTAGCCCCCAATTAAAATCATCAAACAATATTGAAGTATCTTTGATAATTACCTTCTGATTATTACTATTCAATCTTTCTCTAAATTTGTTAATTTTTCTTAAGTATCTCAAACATACCCAAACACTAAAAATGTAGTAGATTTCAAAATCACTCTTGCTTTTATACAGTAATAGCTCGTTCTCTTTTTCAATTTTGTTATCTTTAGCGAAGTTTACCGTTCGTTTATTACTGAGTAATCTTTCGTGTAACATTAATCTCCTGTCCAAAAATTCATCGATCATTCTACGGACATTCATACTTTCTACATGCTTCATTTTTTCATCAGAATTTATTGAAAAATACAAGGCAAGTAAGGCAATACCTAGCATAAATAATGTCATCCCTCCGTCAGCCAACTGCAAGTTATTTTGCCAAGCAGAAAATCCTATAAAGCTAGCAATAGCTGGGAAAATAACTAAAATAACCCCAACCATTATTGAAAAAAAACTTACTTCTCTCAGATAATTAACATAATTCTTCTTTTTCCTTTTTTTAAACCACATTTTTTTCACCTCTTGAGGTCATCTATTTCTCCAGCCATAATTCTATCTAACAATTTTACCGGATATTTCATTTTCAATTGAATAAAATAAATTATTAAAATGATAACAATTTTATGCTACAGATTTTACAAAGCATACTCTATCACATATATTCTTCAATAGTTTTTTCTAATTTTTTTCCATCCCATAACTCTACCTTATTACTTTCTGCTAAACTAACCGCTGCTTTTGTAAAATAACCGGTAGTAATAACAATCGCTTTGCTACAGTTATAGTATTTTCTAGATGCAGCAACCTCCTGAACGGCCTTATTACTGACTGCTCCAGAGTAACATTTAGCTTGAATAACGGTTTTCTCACCAAAACGCTCTACAACCAGATCAGCACCCTGGTCCCCACTAAGCTTAGTATTAATTACTGTATAACCCATTTTTTTAAACAACTCGCCTAAAAATCTTTCAAAATTATATCCATCCATCGATTCAAAGTCTATCTCATCAGAATTCTTTTCTTCTAGTAAATTTTTTTCAAATTTGTTTAATTCCAATATTTTTTTTCTGTCATTCAATAAATCTAAAACCTGAGATCTTTCAAGATTTATATTTTTTTCATTTAATAACTTAGTTAAAAATGGTACATTTTCTTCAAATTTTTCTCCATATTGTTTTAAAAAAGCATCAGCATAATCTTCATTAGATTGAGGTTTTTCAGAGGAGATCATCTTCTTGAACCTATCATATTCTTCTGGTCTTTTTCTATCAGAATATTCAACAATTGCAACATATATAGATTCTAACAACAATTCTTTATCAATATCCAATCTATATTTAGAACGTAAAAGCTCTATTAAATTCTTAAAATCTGCTTCAATTTGATGTTTAGATTCACCAGTATATGAGATTTCTATATTTTCCACATTAGGGTTTTTTGATAGAGCTTTTTCCATCTCAAGATTAATTATCGCTTCTGAATAACCCTGTCCTTCTAATAACACTTTACGAGCTAAAACAGAGTTATTATTTAAAAAATCTCGGTGTTTCTCTGCAATCTTTAGAACTATTTCCCAGGCACCTGCTTTTTTTATTTTCTCGATATTCTTTTCCAAATTCCATTTATTAATACAAGAATTACAAACAAATAAACCCTCATGAGTCTCATGTTTAACTGATAAAAATCCTAATACTTTACCACATCTTGCACATTTTACTTTTGCCATATTTTCTCCTCAAATTAATATTTTAAATCAGTCTTTTATGAAATTATCAACAAGTGAGGATAACATCTTGGATTGACGTGTATTCTGAATTTCTAATGTCTGGGATATAATCCATAGTTTCCATTTACTATCACCCCTGAAGGTGTGAACAAATATCATTGGAATGCTGTTCTTTTCGTACATTTTCTTTTTATTATCATAATATCTTTTGCGTTTTGCACCGCAGACTTCTAGATATACACCAAACTCTGGGAGAAAGAAATCTGGATATACAAATCTTTCTTTGTTGTAATTATCCTTTACTACAAGTTTTGGTTGCGGTTCCCATTTGATATTAATCTGGTCTAAAAACTCTGCTACTCTTTTTTCTTCATTAGAGTCAAAATCTTCCATTTTTTTCCGCTCAAACCCAAATATAAACTCTCACTCTATCGGATTATCCCATTTGCATTTGACATTACACGTGGCATCACAAACAGAACATCTTAACATAATCTCTTCGTCTTCTACATTAACGTCACCATTACGCATCATAATAACAGGTTTATGTCCCTCTTTTTTACACTTCGACTCAAATTCTAACTTCCCCATATTCTTTCCTCACATTACAATAAAATTACGTAATAGCTGCTACTTTAAAAATATAATCTTATCAACTTTTTGGCATATTTGCATCTAAGATAATTACTACAGCTAAAAAATCTATGCCATCTCTTTCTCTTATTTATTTTCGTCGTAGTTGCGTATAAGTCTAGCTATCATCCCAGATCGTGTTTCCTGGTTTTTTTCTGCTATTCTATCCAATTTCTCCAACTCTATTGGATGCAGAGTGATGTTGATTCGCTTATGGGCAGCCATGTTCTCTTGCATGTGTATAGATGCACACACTTAACTATTTAATACTTATTATTATACTTATTATAGTAAGTATTATAAAGCGTATCAATATATATGAAAAAAGCAAGAAACTATTTAGAGGTATTTAGAGGTAGTAAGCAAAGATAAACTGCATCTCCTGGGAGGTTTGAACTTGAGCCAGAAAAAAGAGTTTAAAGCAAAAGTTCACAAAAGCTATTGTATCGACTTGCCTGCTTCAGTTATCAATGAGCTACAGCTCAGAGATAATGATTCTGTTGTGTTTGTATTGAGCAATAACGGGCAAGTGTATCTACAAAAACATGAAGAGTAGTACGTGACTGAATTAGCAAAGTAGAACATCAATATTTTTCTGAAAAATAACCATTCAAGATATATCTTTGAATTTCTCTGAAGCAGGTTCCCCTTCTATACCCCAATGTGATTTAGGGATTTCATGAATAATAACTTCTACGGCATGAGCAGGAATACCTAACTCAACAAATACTTTTGTTATCCGTTTAATCACCGTTTTGGCTTTTTCCTCTCCGAAACCTTTCCAGACATTTACATGAATCGTTGGCATATTTTTCTTCCTCAAACATGATATTGCCTTTTACATTTGGGGCAATAAAAGTATAAACCGTCTAACTTAGTGTTATACAAAACATTACCACAATCAGGACATTTATAATCTGTTGGTCTTTTTAGTTCTTGTCTAGGGACCCTATCTGGATAAGATGCAGGTGGAGCTTTCTTAACTTCGACTCCAACCGTATCTTCTACATTACGGATTATTGCTTCATCTACTCCCGGTGTTTGATAAGTTTCATATTTCTTTTTAGCAACAGTATTATCAACCCATTTCTCTGGTTTAGATATTGTTTCATCTGTTGGAATCCAATCGTCTTTTGATTGATGGGCGTTTTTGTTTTTATTTCTCTTTTTTTTAAACCAGCCCATTTTTCCTTCCCCCGATTACAATCTCAAAACCTAAACTTCTTTATAAACCTCTCCTTAACGATTGTTTAGAATAAGCTATTCTAACAAGATGATAGAAACTACGCTATCACTCGACTATTTTTTCATGATTGACATGTCAGATATCTTTATCCAATCAGTACTATGGCACTCTGGACACACAAACATGGTCGTATCCAGTCCATCAAAATATTCTGCGGGGATCATAAACTCTGAATGACAATGCTTACAGTGATTTATCGTTATCATTTTTTTCTCCTAATCTATTGGTCGATCATTGTATAAATATGTTGCTGTCAGAAGGAGGGCGGCGTCAACGCGATCCTGAGCCGGCATGCCTAGCCTACAAATGAGTTACCAGACATTTTCTTAGATTTTTTATAGATGAGTATTTGATTTTTTCTTGATTTCGTTAGTTCTTTTAATTTTTTAGTTATATCTTCCATTGTATATCACCTCCAAGTAATATAAGATTCTATTTCTTGTATAATTGCGTAAAAGAAGCTAGAGTTGTTTGTGGTGGTATGTATTATATCAATACAATACTGATTTCAAACAACCGTTCATACTCCTAAGTGTTTTTCAACTTCTTTACATTTGTTGCTCGTTGGCCTCGTTCCGAGTCTTCGATTTCATATTCAACTTGATCTCCTTCATAGAGACCGAGCCCCATTGGTATCGCTGTTCTATGGACGAAGATATCTTTTCCATCTTCTCCTTCTATAAAGCCATATCCTTTCATATCATTATACCATTTGACAGTTCCTTTCATGTGTTTGTCACCCCCTTAGATCATAATGCCTAAAGTAGTTTAAAGAGCGAAAAATAAAAAATCCCCAAAGTTCGAAAAACGAAGTTGCGAAACTTTTATCTTTATTTCTTTCTGGTAACTATAGCGACCTCTTAACTTAAATAGTTATCTATTGTGCTATTTTGATCGTTTAGCGGAAGCTTCTGTTTTTCTCTAGGATATCTGTGTTTTGGCGTTACTCTGAGACCTATTGTGTGATTAAGGACCGTCACTACAATCATCAATAGATCGATGAATTACCAATCTTCTTCCCTAAGCGCTATAGGTTGACACATCTTTTACATGCAGTCCATCCATTCATACAGAAGATAGTGTTCTGCATTCATACCTAGTGCCCGATAAGCGTTTTGTGCATCTGTATTGTTCTTGTCAACATACAACCGTAGCCCTAAAATATCATCTGCATCAGTCACTTTTTTCTTAAGATATGCATACATCTGAGAGAATACTCCTTTATTTCTGTAATTAGGAGCGATATATACAGATTGTATCCACCAGAGGGTACCATTTCTCCAGTCACTCCATTCATATGTTATCAACAGACAACCAACAACGGTATCCCTTTCTTCAGCAACTATATGCATGCCTTTTGAAGGATCACTAAAAACACGTGTTACCCCTTGCTCTACGCTCTTTCTATCAAGCGATAATCGTTCTGTTTCTTGTGCCATTTTTAGTTGAAACTCGATAAGAATCTGAACATCATTAATGGTTGCCTGTTGTACAATTATCATAGAAGATTACATCAGATGTTTTATTATAAACCTGCTGAATGCAAGTATTTTTCCACAATAGCTTTATATGAAATATGCGATAAAAGATAACATGGTTTGAGGGTTTGGGTCGCCATAGCGAGATAATAATCATGAGAGAGGATGGAGGAGAGTATCTAGATATCAATTATCCTGTGAAGACACATGAGGAGATCCTTACACTTATTGAAGAGATTAAGGCATATGAACAATGGGTACAAACTGGTGTCCTGCCAGAACCGTCACAACCAACCACTGATGATATGATAGAACTTCCTGGTATGGAAGAGGAATTTCCTGAATGGGACTGTGTTGAGTCTGAGATGGAGGGTCAAGAACCGCCCTCGCTCCTCGATGCAAAAGACGGTGCGTCACCTGCATTGAAAAGACAGCGATCAACTTCTTCTGTTAAAAGCAGTGTGTTTCACCTTCGTTTTGATGAAGGAGGGAACCTTATCAATGTTGATTTACGAACGCCAAAGGAATCAACAGCACTTGATACTGCAAAAAACAAGCTTCTTCAAAAGTTACATCGCAAGAAAGAAAAAACAGAAGGGGAATCAGAAGAAACCTTATCCAAGACATCAAAGATAAAAGCAGGATTAGGTAAAGTGGGAAAATTAAAGAAATTGATTCCGAAACGTAACAAGGAACCTGAAGTGACAGAAGAAGATCTTGAAGAAGAGGAAGAAGACGAGGATTGGTAGATTAGCCGCACTGTTTTCTTTTCAGTATTACCATGATCGTAAATAGTGCAAGCAAGAGCACACCTTCAAATCCTGGCGTAGGTTGACTGTTTGTACCGTCAGAATTTCCATCTATATCATCATTTGTTCCGTCCCATTCTTCTGCCGAGATATAGGCATTGATAAGTCCTAGGGCAATTTCCTTATCCTCCTCCGCTGTTGTGAAAAAAACATGCAGGTTTAGTGGAGCAGTCCCCTGTGTCCAATTTCCTGTTGGTCTTACCGTCCATTCAACGGTTTGATTCCATCCTACGGGACAATCATGATTATCAATATAATCAGGAGTTTGTGCTGTTCCACATTTACTCGGTCCTTCAACGGTTTCATACGTTTTTGTGTTCCCTGGACCACCGACAACAACGTAAACATTACATTCTACTTTAGTTTCTACTGTTACTTTTAGTTCAAATGGTTCGCGAACCTTTAATGTCACATCATCGATTCCTGCTGTTTGCCATTCTTCGTCTTCAAATTTAATCCATGCATGAACAACTCCAAAGTCATTTTCTGCCGCATGGGCTATTGATGAAGAACAATATAGCAATAAAATCAGCAACAAAAAAAGGCTGTTTTTCAATCTTAAGGGTGTAATTCTCTCATCTCCTTTTATTCGTCATCAGAATACTCAATGATTTCATGTATGTTTTGGTCCCCAAGAGGCAATTTTGATGGAGGGACGATACCTATATTCAATGTCCAGAAATCAAAAGAAATACTAGTTGTAAATCCTAATATATTTCCAGAGCATAGTTTGTCTTCAACAGGTGACGTCCCTCGGCAGTACATCTGCCCACTATGACCAAACAAGGGATTGGCATGGGTTTCATCAAGAGTATCGACCAGTTTGAATCGTTCATACGCTCCATCAACTTCGATGGGCCAGACATTTATGGTTACCACCCAGGGGATAACACCAAGTGGTAAGAGCGGCAATCCCGTGGGGCCAAAGAGACAGATATTTTTTGCATTGAAATGCCATGGTTCTTCGCCACCTGACTCATTAATTTTAGGGTGAAAGAGCAAATAATTCGGATATTGGTCAACAGCAACAGCAATCTCTTCAGACCATCCCAGTCCTTCCTCAGAATCCTCTCGATGTAACTGCATAGCAAGGCCAAATTGAATAGATCCTAACCTCTCAAGCACATCGCCATAGTGTTCTTGCATATCATCATAGCCCTGCAACTTCTCATGTCCATCGGCACCAAGATGCTCGGCAATTTCGTCAGTCACCTCATCTGTTGATGATGTTTCTAGTGCCTCTTGAATACGGTCTACAAACCACTGGCGCATGACAAAGACCGCTTTTGCACCCGCACTATCGTAGACTCCCGCAGTCTGATAGTAGTCCTGAAGTAGATATGCACTTCGTCGTGCGGTAAAGTTCTCAAGCAGAGCAATCCTTCCTTTATTCATATCCTCAATACGGGCATAGTCTTGAAATTGGGAAGAAATGGTCCCATAGATTTCATCATCTGCTTTAATGAATGCCGTGATGTTATTCAATGCCTCGATTACACAACCATCGATTCCTTGTAACCATGCAACAGCATAATCCTGCTCATCTCCGTAATGATATGAAGTTTCATCAACTCTTCCCTCTAGGCTTCTGCTCTCCAGTACCGTTTCACGAATGGAAACGAATATAGCAGGATATGCTGATCGGATCACAGCAAGATTATTATCAAGATGAGTATCAGGATGAGGATCAGCACCAAACACCTCTTTTTCTACAAAGATATCAGCAACATCTGCTGGAGGGTGGGAAGAGGCAACATCAAAGCGAAGAGTATGCTTTTGAAGAGCAGTATGATGTTCGGTATGGCTTTCATTACAACAGCTACATGTAGTGTTATAGTTGTCACAAATCTCCCACGTTTCTGCCCGCTCCCACAGCACAATCCATTGCTCAGTATGACCATCAACAGATACCACATCGTCAGCGGTAAGCGGGTCTTCACTGACATTGTAACAGTCACGTATTATCCAGTCTGTTGCTGATAGGAGTTTGTCAGGAACGCCATGGTGAACACCGGGAAACCACCCACCTTCATACCAGTTGTCCATGGTTCGTGAAACATCGGTTTGACAGCTACCAGCATACACCTCTTGTAAAGATGTTTCTAGTTGATCAATAACCTCCTGATTGATCACATCATACTTAGGCACTCGATCAAACACCTGATGATCAAGATCACCTAACACGTAGTGTTTTCCATCACTGGTAAAATCATAACCATGAGTGTGATAGAATTCTTCATCTTTCGTAACCACCGTTGTTCCGTTATGATAATAATAGATATACTCAACATCATACAGTAAATCTTCAGAAAGATTGCCAATGGCTGCTTGCGTCATGGTGGTTGTATCAGTATAGTTCTGAGGGTTAGTAATCATGTCGGAAGCATTGTCAGGATCGATACCGTCCTTTCCTAAGGTCTTGAGTACATCTTCCCCGGCATCAACAAGAAACGACACGCCTGATTGTAAGAGATCCTGTTTATCTTGTATGTCTTCTATAGGGTCAGAATCACCTGCTAAATCCTTGGCGTGCACAATCAGATCGATGAGTGCCAACGGGTCGACACTATTAAAGACCAAAAATTGCTCGGCAGTCACCCCAGCATTAACCACATATTTTAACCAAGTGTTATCCACAATATTTTTTACTTTTGTAGGACCACTTGCCCATTGTACCAAGGAACGCGCCTCTGTATAAATCTGGCTAATCAAGGTTACCAGGATCTGCAGTTTATTACCAAAGAAATCACCTTCTACCCCTGCCAATGTGTCTTGATATGTATAGGTTAACGCCATGAGCAAGGGCAACCGTGAGGTGATCAATGTACGAGGGCGAATGGTAAATTCCCATGATTCATCAGAGGATAGCTCAGTAAGAACGAGGGTAAGATCAACTGCTGCTTCCCAGTAGACAGGATACAGAAGATGGTCGTCTTTCCAGTTATCCGCTTCCGTCACCATGCAATCCAGTGCCACTGCTCTGGTTAATTCCATGGGTATTTCTGTAAATACAATGTCTTGCCACTCATCAATACCCTGGTTAATATTTAGTGCAAATCCATCCTGTATACAGTGATTGTGCATGAAATTGGTATCCAGATATTCATTCAATTTCACTCGCGTAATATTGCGTGCCCAATTCATGTTAAAGGTGATGGCTTCTACTTCACTGTCGATATGGTGAGGATTTTGCTCTAGGCATTCACTGCCATCCGCATACTCTTTGGAGACGGCATTGTCAAGAGTAGAATAGGTTACGGGGTGCTCTCCCACATACTTGAGAGCATGCATTCCTGCATAGTTTATCATTCGTGCAATATCTGCCTCCACGTACCGAAGGAGCTGCTCTGCTTTGGTGATATCTAAGGTGCTAGCAAGCTCGTGGGATGTATCCTGTTCAAGTTTGGTGATGTACACCGCAGTAAACGAGCTGCCTAGAATTAAAAACACCCCAATGATGGAGAAAGGGATACGGGCCTGCGTATTTTTCACCAACGGTTTGAGGAGGATCATCCCCGTACCTCCCAAATAGTTAAGGTGCATTCAGCACGTAAAACATTAACGTGTTTTGTAAAAAATGCTCTCACATCATCTTCTACGTCTTCAAGATCAATAAGGTCCTCGATAATGGCTAGGATTGCATCAACGACTTGGGCAATAGCATCATCAAGCATATCAGCAAGAAAAGCACGGGTTTCATTGACTACATAGCATTTCAATCCTTCCAAGGCGCCGTCGATGTCAACACTGCTGATATTGATGATAGCATCTATGCCGGGAAGTGCGGTAATGTTCTCAAGCAAAAAGGTGGTCAACCCATCGCTTAAGTCTGTATATCCCTCAATCGAGTCAAACACACCTAATGAATCACGAATCATGACTAATGCATCAGTAAAAGCATTCTCAATTGCTCCCTGAATTTTACCAAATACAAAGTCAACAGACTCTTCCAGTACGCTGTTGATATGCGTTCCCGCAACGTCAAAGCCATCAAAAAGGATGCCTGTTATTGTGGAGGTTATACATGCTTCAAGGGCGTCACGAAACGCAGTCGTATTTCCATCAAGCGTAAAATTACTCCATGCTGGCCCGAGATAACTAAGTTGCACATCAATAAATTGTTCTGCTGCACCCCACCACGCTAAAAAGGAGGTATTTGGCATAGAGAGAGAGGTTGATGCAACATAGGTGAAATCTGGAGGATGAGGGCCAAGACTGAGTTTGCCTCCAAAGGGCACACCAACAACAGGATGCCAGCGGAGCGATAGATTGAACTGATATTTGTCTCCCAGCTGTGCTTGAAGGAGTGTCGTCATTTCTTCGAGAAGCTGATCATCATAATCCTCTGTAAAAATGTTTAACCGATAACCGAATACCTTCATCTGAGAAGCAAGATTTTCTACACAGAGATCAGCATATGTTTTATGTTGCTGTTCATTGCCTAAGAGAGTATGAGTAATGGTGTAGAATAGAGTCCCTTCATCAGAAATGTTAATACCAATGCTGCTGGCTAACGCATCAACTTGCGAGCCAGCAAAGAGATAGTCAAAGTTGTCATCTCGTGCTGTCATAAGCATTAACAAGGTTTCATCAACTAGTGCTTCACGATGACAATCGATGGAGGTATCGGTGGCAACATTGCTTTGTAAGACCGGAAGTAACACCACACCAGAAAGAGAGACCATCACTAGAAATAACACCGCATCATACATGAGTGAAACGGCATTTCTGTTCTTTAGAAAAGGAGAGCGTTTCACGGCGCATCGCTCCACGCAATAATAGTAAAAGTTCCTGGCATGGTTTGTGCTTCATTTAGATAGATACTTGCACTGGTAGAAACCGCTACTCGGTCACCAAGGGCATCTGCAAGCGTTTCAGGGAAATCATATGAGCTTGAGTCCCAGGACACCCGTACTGTAAAATTAATACCAGCAGTCCGATACTCATCGCGTACCGACTGCAAGTAGACTATACCTTCGTCACTCTGTAGTAGTGGCAGATTAATTGATCCCCCTGGCTTAACAAATAAGGAGTCAGGATGAGTGAGCTTGGTAAACAAAAAGGTGGCGGTTTGATATTTTTCTAGTGATTCAACCCGTAGTGCATGAGATGCATAGACATTAGCAAATAATACAAAAAAGAGGGTGAACCCAATCATAATCACTGAAATTGCAGGTAGCGACGTAAACTCTTCAGACACTGCACGTTCATTACTAAGAAAATCCCGTAACTGGGATTGCCTTCTCATGTAACCCCCATTATTAATGTCTTTGTTTATATATAATTGTTACCTTTAAATAGTTCTAGAAAATATGCTATCGTTCCCTACAAAGAAAACCGTAAAAAGATGGTTTATGATGTATGTGCAAGTTCTCGAATACGGTGGTTGACCACAAAGACTTCCATAATTGATTTCATTTCGTCGAGTTCTTGGCGGGTATTGATTTCCGTGACGACTCTCATATCGTTTTTCACCACCTTATATGTTATACTCTGTTAATAATACTATTTAAACTTTACTTGTAAAACTGTCAAAATAACTAAAATAACCATTCTGTCAGCAAGGAAGCAGCACAAGAAAAATCATTATATAAACCATCCATCATTTCCCAAAGGATAAGACTTATGAGTTCCACATCATATGATTATGTAGCAATCGAAAACAAATGGCAACAGGCATGGTTCGACCATAAACTTTACGAAGCAACACAGAAACATCACAAGAAATTCTTTATCCATTTTGCCTATCCTGGTGTTTCAGGGTATCTTCACGTGGGGCATATGAGGGGGTTTACCTACTGTGACATTATTGCTCGCTATAAGGAAATGACCGGGCATGATGTGATGTTTCCTGCAGGCTTTCACGCTTCAGGGATCCCTTCAGTCGGATTTGCAAAGAAAGTTGAACGAAAGGATAAAACCACTATTAAAGCACTCAAAGAATATGGCTGTTCTGATTCATTTATTAAAACTTTGACCAATCCTCAGGAGGTCGTTGACTATTTTGCGAAAGTCTATGTAAATGATTATTGGAAACGGTTTGGCTTTTTCATTGATTATTCAAGAATTATGAGCACTATTTCTCCAGGATATAACAAATTCATTCAATGGCAGTTTTACAAGCTGAAAGAAAAGGAGTTATTGATTCAAAAACCTCACTTTGCACCGTTTTGCCCGAATTGCGGTCCAGTAGCTGTTGATAAATCAGAAACAGACATTTCAGTAGGGGGAGCTGCCGAAATACTTGAATTTACCACCATTAAATTTCGTATGGCTGATGGTACCATTCTGCCTGCAGCAACGCTCAGGCCGGAGACCATTTTTGGGGTCACCAATATGTGGGTGCACCCTGACGTGACGTATGTAACCATGCGCGTTGATGATGAAACCTGGATTTGCTCTCAAGAAGCGGCAGAAAAACTATCGTATCAGCTTGATAATGTTGAATTACTTAACAAAAAAATATCAGGAAAAGAGCTCATTGGAAAAACCTGTACCATTCCTTTGGTTGAGCGAGAGATCCCTATTCTATCTGGTCCGTTTGCTGACCCTAAGGTAGCAACAGGTATTGTGATGTCTGTGCCGGCCCACGCACCGTATGATTGGATTGCGTTAGTAGACTCAGGTGAGTCTATTGAAGCAATTACCATTATTGATGTCAAAGGCTTTGGTACAAATCCTGCCAAACAGGCGTGTGATGAGCTAGGGATCACCAGCCAGAAGGAAACAGAAAAATTAGATGAGGCGACAGAGCGGGTATATAAAAAAGAGTTTCATACCGGTTATTTGAATGAACGGTGCGGCGTCTATGCAGGCATCCGCATCTCGGACATCAAAGACGAGGTAAAAAATAAACTCATTATCCAAAATCAAGCAATGGTGGTGAGAGAGTTTTCTGAAGAGGTGATCTGCCGATGCGGAGGAAGGGTAAAGATTAAAAAAATCCCTGATCAATGGTTTATCAAGTATAGCGATGAAGCCTTAACCACCCAATCAAAAGGCCATGTGCAAGCGATGAACATCTATCCTGAAGATTATAAACAAGAAATGCCCCAGGTGCTTGATTGGTTTGATGATCGGGCCTGTATCCGTAAAGGCTCATGGCTTGGCACGGAGTTTCCTTTTAAAAAAGGATGGATTATCGAACCAATTTCCGACTCGACCTTATATCCTGCCTACTATCTTCTTTCCAAATATGTCAATGAGAAAAAAATTAAACCAGAAGAGATGACCGAAGCATTCTTTGATTACATTTTTCTGTCGAAAGGAACTCCAAAAACCAAGGTGTGGGAAGATATCAAAGCCGACGTTTCCTATTGGTATCCGGTTGATATCAACTTGGGAGGAAAAGAACACAAAACCGTGCATTTCCCTGTGTTTCTTATGAGTCATGTGGCGGTGTTGCCAAAAAAACAGTGGCCCCAAGGTATTTTTGTGCATTGGTGGGTCACTCAGAAAGGGAAAGAAAAGATAAGCAAATCAAAAGGTGGTGCAGAGCACATTGCAAAGGCGGCTCAAATCTATGGCGTTGATGCCATGCGACTGTATTATGCACATGTTGGCTCCCCTTTTGTTGATGTGGAATGGGATACTGACATTGTCATGAAATACAAAAATAAAGTCGCTAATATCTGGAAACTGGCTCAACAGTTATTAAATAAGAAAGATACTAAAAATAAGAACCTTGACAATTGGCTGCTCAGCATAATGAATCGGCGCATTCAACAGATTATTACTGCATTTGACTCCTTTGATCTACGGGTAGCATCGAATGAAATCTTTTTTGAATGCCAAAAAGACCTACAGTGGTATCTTAAACGGGGGGGAAGGAACACTGTACTCTTACAACGATTTCTTACCAATTGGATTATTTTAATGACTCCTGTGACCCCTCATCTTGCTGAGGAGTTGTGGCATGTTAACAATGATACGTTCGTGTCCCTCCAAGAATATCCTAAGACTAACAAAAAAGAGTTTTCTGAACAAGATGAAGTCGGGGAATATTTGCTGGAAAAAGTAGTTGACGATATTAGCGAGATTTTAAAAGTAACCAAAATCACGCCCAAAACAATCTATATTTATGTCTCACCTTCGTGGAAAAACCAGGCAATGCAAACCGCCCTTGCGCTAGATGCCAGGCAGCATTTTGATGTGGGTACGATAATGAAAGCACTCCTGGCAGATCCTGCATTGAAACTACTAGGAAAACAGGTTTCACAGTTTGTGGGGAAGCTGGGCGGGGAAATTAAGCGACTTAATAACCAGGACAAGCAGCGCTACTGTGTGCCAGTAGATGAAAAAGCATATTTGTCTCAAGCAAAAGAATATTTAGAAGATGTGTTTTCCTGCAAGATAGTTGTTGCTAGTGGTGATGACAAAGACCTCTACGATCCGGCAGCAAAAGTGCGCTATGCGGCCCCATTACGACCTGCCATTTATGTGGAGTGATTCTATCGCCAGTGTTGAAGAAACGTGGGATACGATTGCGGCAAGTTTTGATACCACACGACGGAAACCATGGCCGCAATGTCTTGAATTTATTAGACAATTATCAAAACAATCAATTATCGCAGATATTGGCTGTGGTAATGGGCGCCATCTGATTCCTGCAGCGCGTCACTGTCAAAAGGCTATTGGTGTTGATCTTTCATCTCAGTTGTTATCGATTGTTGACCAAAAACTCAATAAGGAACAAGTAACTAATGCTACTCTTATTCACGCTAGTGCTACTCATCTTCCGTTCAAAGCAGAAACTGTTGATGCATTACTCTATATTGCTGCCTTGCATAACATCAAAGGTCGTGATCATCGTATCCAGTCCCTTGGAGAGATTAAGCGAGTGCTCAAACCTGACGGAACCGCTTTAGTCAGTGTTTGGTCACGATGGCAAGGCAAGTACCGGGCGCAATTTTTAAAACGCTGGTTTATTCAACAAGGATCACATGAATTTGGAGACATTGATATCTATTGGAGACAGCATGGGCTCGATATTCCTCGGTTTTATCACCTCTATAGCAAACGAGAATTTGAAAAAGATATATGTCAAGCAGGGCTACAGATTATCAATGTGCAGGAAGTGACTTTGCGTTCAACAAAACATCCTGATAATTATTTTGTAACAGTGAGAAACAGTTAGTCAGATTGGTGCTTTGGTAGTGATAAATAACTGATAGTTATTAGTACAATAATAGCAAGGGCTATTGCCCAAAGAGCGGAGAGAAATCCAAAGGTAGGTAGCTCCGTAAATTGAAACACAAAAATAGTTGCTTCTCCAACAAGAATACTGGCCATACATCCCCATTTTGTTGCTTTTTTCCAATAGAGTGCCGCTAGCGTCGTGGGACAGAGTACAGCAAGTCCTGAAAACGTTGTTGCCACCAGCGTCCCCATAATTCCTTGTTTGGTATCGTATTGTCCAATCACAAACCAGATGGAAAAGAGGGAAAGCACGACCACCATGATCTTTCCTATAGTAATGTCTGACCATTTCTTTTTACGAATGACATCTCGTGAAAGCATGGTGGACAGTGATAGCAGTTGGGAGTCTGCAGTAGACATAAGCGCTGCAAGTGCACCGACCATCACAAAGGCATAGACCAATGGCGGTGCATATCTGGCGACCATCAATGGAAGTACCATATCTGCTTGGGTAACAGCTATATCGGTACCATGTGCCCACACTCCAATAAGCACAGGAAAGAGAAATAAAAAGGACACCACAATAGGATAGAGTATCATCGATTGCTTCAGTGATCGTTGATTTTTTGCCGTATAAAATCGCGAAAAGATCTGCGGAAACATAGGATCGGCAAACAACCACAACAGCATAAAGGAAAACCAGATTTGTGGAAGAAAATAGTCACCTCCTCCAGGCCGAGCAAATAATGTAGGGTTTGCTTCATACGCAAGCAAATTTGCCTGTTCAAATCCACCAAGATTGATTGCAATGAACACTACAGCAAGACTTAGAGCAGCAATCATGATAATACCTTGAATAACATCGGTCCAGCCCGAACCTCTCATGCCTCCAACTAGCACATAAATCATAATCACCAGCATGGTGACTACTGCGGCTAATTGCCATACGCCTGCAACACCAGTAACGCTTTCAATAAGCAGGCCTGCTCCAATAGCTTGGGTAGCAAGGTAGGGGATAGTAAAAATGACCATCACACCCATGAATAACAAACGAAGGGAGGTGCTGTTGAATTGATCTCCAATGAGCTCAGGTGGCGTGATATATCCTTTCTCTTTGCCGAGCTTCCAGACCTTTCTACCAATTACATAGAACATAATGGCCATAAAGGCAGTGCCAAATGCCATGATGCCATACTGTCCAAAACCGCTAGTGTAGGCGTTTCCAGCAAAGCCAAGAAAGGTAAACGCAGAGAAATTGGTTGCAGCTAACGTAAAAAATAATAGTACAGGACCAAAGGTCCGATTGGCAAGAAAATAATCTTGTGGTGTTTTTTGGGTTTTTTTATGAGCGTATACTCCGACAACAATAAGAAAGACAAAGTAGGTCACAACAAGGACAAGGAACGGTATCATTGGCTCCCCCTCCAATGTTCTCTTGAAAATAGGTAAAACGAAACGGCGGTTGCTAGGGTAAGTATAAAGAGATACCATACCCAGAATGGCAGACCAAGCACAAGAGGATGGATCTGCCTCCACCCCCAAAAATCAAGGGATAATAAAAACAATACAATAAATAACAGATACCAGACCACATTGTGCTTTGTGGGAAACCAGAATGGTAGATTCATGCATATCCTCTCACTACCATTTCCTGGCTGTAGCGGCTGGAAACAGCAAAACAATGCCACGACTACGTTCCATCTACGAAATAAAAAAGCAATAATTAAGGTTTACGTTTTATGAAATATTTCTAAGAGACATTTATGTCTTTATGTTCAAAAATAATCATCGCAACAATCAAGACAATGGGAGCGAATGCAAGCAGCATAATCAATCCGGTTCCATCAACCTCCCCGTCCAAAAGGATAGTGGAAGGATCATAATAATGAGTAAGTGATACCAATCCCAAATCTTTGTAATCAGGAATGAGAAGACTAATTGATTCTAGAATGTACATGCCTATGACAATGGCAATGGTAACAATGCTTGCCTTCATCTTATCGTTGATGAGAACGGACATTAATATGCCAAGTGCTGCAACAGAAAGAAAATAAGGAATAGATATTGCATGAGTAATGGCAAGATGTGCGAAATTGAGCTCTTCATCAATGACAATGGTTATACCATATACGGTTAGAAGAACAACAATATTGATAATGAGGATGAAAGGAATTAATCCTATATACTTTTCAAATATAATCTGCTTCCTTGAGATGGGATTTGACATAAACAAATCAATGGTTTTTCCTTCAATTTCTTTGGCAATAATGGATGCTGAAATAAAACCGATTAACATGGCTAAGATAAGAATCCAGAAAATCTGATACATTTCAATATTCAGAAAACCAACGTATGTTGCCATGTCCTCAGCACCTCTAAATGCAGTAAATGATTCGGCAAAACCTGACGACATCATTTCTTGCATGACGTCTTTGAATGAAGGATACATGCTCGAATACATGGCAGCCATGCCTGCAAAAACCAAGGTTAGGATCATGGTTATTTTGAAATTATCTTTCATGGTCTGAAATGCGATTTTAAATCGGAAGATGTGATTCATGGTTTCTCCTCGTAGTAATGCATAAAAATATCATCTAAGCTAAATTCATTGATTTCGATGTCAAGAATAGTATATTGAGCCAGCCGTTTGATCCAATGATTGATATCATCGGAAACGACAAATTGTATCCACTTATCTTTGATTTTCATGTCTTTTGGCCCATCAAAGGTTTTCGGATCTTCTTTCAACTTGACACGTAACATCTTTCCTTTCTTATTTTTCAGTGTTTCTACATCTTCTAGCGCCACCAATTTTCCATCCCGAATAATGCCAACCCGATCACAAACTTTGTCGACTTCGCTCAGGACATGAGACGAAAAAAACAGGGTACGTCCTTTCTTTTTTTGCTGTTTCAAAAAGTCATAAAACTTTTGTTGAAGCAAAGGATCTAAGCCGGATGTTGGCTCATCCATAATCACGATATCAGGATCATCCATAAATGCCTGGATGATGCCCAGCTTTTGTTTCATTCCTTTAGAATACCCCTTGATTTTACGATCAAGAGGCACACCAAAAAGTGACACCAATTCGTCGAGTAACAAGGGTTGTGTTTCCCGTAGAGACATAAAATATTTCAAAAATTGCCGTGCTGTCAGGTGACCATAGAGATTTAAATCGCCAGGAATATAGCCAACATTACGTTTGATCTCTACGATATTATCTTTGATATTTCTACCGAAGATATACGCGTCACCTCGTGTCGGATTGAGATAGCCAAGTAAGGTTCGTATGGTTGTGGTTTTTCCTGCACCATTGGGACCAAGAAAGCCAAAGATTTCCCCTGCTTTTACAGAAAACGTAAGGTCCTCAACACCCCGTATTTTTCCATAATATTTGGTAAGATTATTGACTTCGATAGTATTGCCAACGCGAGTAACTCGTTTATTTGTTGTGCGAAATACAAGTGTTCCTTTTTGCCCGCAATTGGTACATTCTACGAGCAATTTTTCTCCAGGTTGGCCCTGAACAGGGACCTTACTTTTACACTGGGGACACACAAATGTTTTGGTAATCATATGATGACATTTCCTCGTCTATTTTTTTTTCGCAGAGACTAGCCGATTAACATTGGCAATTAAATCACCAACATTGAAGGGTTTGGCAATGTACTCACAGATGTACGGCTCGAGCCCTTGCATACGATCGAGGTCGGGGGTTCCTTTTGCTGTCACGATAGAGATTTTAACATGTTTAGCGTATCCCCGTTTTACAATTTCTTTAATGGTATCCCACCCATCCATAAATGGCATCATGATATCCATCAAGATTATGCCTTTGAATCCTTGCTCAAGCTCTTTGAGACAATCCTCACCACTATCTACAGTTAGGACTTCGTATCCTTCATGCTCAAAGATTCGTCGTATCGTGATCAAAATATCGGGATCATCATCGACAACCATCAGCTTTTTTTCCATCACCCTTCCTCTCGCTACAAATAAATATCTTTTCTTTCCTTATAAATGTATATTATAATTTCTATCTTTGTGAAAGAAAAGGATATATACGATTGCTCAACTCTCCCAGCTGTTCAGGAGTAAGTTCTTCGACACGATTGTCAAGATAAGGTAATGCTGCGTTGGTGAGATGGTAATGGTGACGCAGAATAGTTCGTATTTTTTTACGCCGATGAGTAAACAGCATTTTTGTTAATGAAAAAAAGAAGGATTCGTCCGCCACAGAAAACGGCGGTGTATCTCGAGGTAGTAACTTGACCATACACGAAGCTACTTGTGGTGGTGGAGAAAAACAGGTTCTAGGGATGTGCTCAAGAACTTCACAATGAGCGCGATAGTACACGCCGACAGATAAACGGGAGTAGGCTTTACTACCAGGTTGTGCAACAAGACGCTTAGCAAACTCCTGTTGGTAAATCAACACTGCAATGGTAAATGGATACTCAAGAAACTTGAAGGTAATGGGTGATGAAATCTGGAAGGGAAGATTAGAAACGATTTTAGTAATAGGTGGGAGTGAGAAAAAATCTACTTCCATGGCATCTCCTTGGATGAGCGTAACATTTTGCGGAAGTGTTTGGGTAAGTTGGGCGACTAGATGCTTATCAAGCTCAATAGCGATAACCTGTCCTGCGTGACGTGCAAGTTTATGTGTCAGTACACCTCTCCCCGGCCCAATTTCTAAGACGACATCCTGATCGAAAAGATTTGCATAACGAACTTCTCGCTCGGCAACTGCCTCATCAATCAAAAAGTGTTGACCCAATTTGTTTCCTGTCATGATTCGTACTAATAATGTCCTTTTGACACCGGAGGCCTAGTAAACAACCGATACTTTTGATTAGGATCGGTCAGCTCTAATTCAATCCGCTTAGCAATGAGCTTATCTGGGGCACGAAGAAAATCGATACGTTCACACATCTCTTTAAAACTGGTAAAGAGCTTTTTTTTCCGCTCTTCTAGGATGTCATGCATCATTTTTTTACCTAGCCCCGGCAATAGCTCAAGCACGTGAAATCGAGTTGAAATAGCAGGGGATTCATTAAAGAATTTGACAAAACGCTCTTCCGTGTTGTTTATAACATCAAGAAGAATATAAGGCAATTCTCCGTGTGCCGTTGCCGTAAGTGCTTCATAGTTGACTCTGCTTTTGATTTTTGCTATTTTGGTGCGTTTTTCCGCATCTTTCCCAACATAAATACGATCACCAATGATAAAGGTGGCATCGGTTTTTGGCACAAGTTCAAGCAGGGTGAATTGATTCTCACCAATTCCATACACTGTAGGAACACGTTTGTGCGGGGGAAGATCTCCTCTCCCTTTTGGCAAATAATCTAGCACATAAACATAGTCCTCCACACTTCCAACCCCCATTATTCAATATAATACTTTTTTACAATATCTAATACCGTTTTGATATCCTTTTCGCTCAGCGTAATCCTTTCTTTTGCGAAAATGGTTTTTACATCATCTTCATTCATTGGTAGTAAATCGGCGATACGTATCGCACGTACGTCGTCAATAAATTCTACGTTTTTCAGCTCCTTAATTAACTCCTGTGTTTTTTTCACAGGTAATTTAGCAAACTTTTGAGCATGTTCAAGCGCAATTTTCTGCTCGTAAATTAACTCCTCTCGCTCTTTGCTCACTTTTTTTAAGATGTTTTTTACTTCTGCAAGAGGGACTGGTTGAACCGGTGTATCTGCCACACTCACACTCTCCGTAAATGCTCAGCACGGACAATCAGCGTTTTATGTTTTTTGCCAACGTTGATGCCCACTAGATAAGACTCGCCCTGTTTTCCTTCTACCGTTCCCGTGTGACCGTGAAATCGAACATGGGGCATGCCTCTATGGAATGAAGGGTCAAGGACAATGCTTACCAAATCTCCTTCCCCAAATTGCTGCAGTGCTCGAGTAATCGAGGAAATGCCTCTATTTCGCGGTTTTTTTCGTAGGATATGCCTACTCTTGCTCCTTATGCCTCTTGATCGTTTTACCATGTTTATTCCCCCTTAACTTCTATGACATCTAATGCTGTTACATTGCAGGGAATGCCTATGAGTTCGCTGAGATTCGGCGTTGTTCTTCCGTCATCACCAGAGACCAACTCCTTGATGTAGGTCCCTGATTCTGCTTCAATCGTGAGGATAGCCATAGTACCCTCTACTGATTCAATTGAGCAGTCATATATCTGCTTTTCCCTAATCATGTCGGCTCGCCGGTGAGCCACACGAGACGGCGTCAACTGGCCGATTGCTCTATCCTGTAATGCTGCAGTGGCCTTTTTAAGTTTTTCGTTAGATAGTGGTTTTTCACTGTGAACGGTGACGCGATAGATTTTTCGGAATGCAGCATTTTTAATTCGTGCAATTTCATCTCTGTCAGAAAAACGCAACTGATGCACCTCAATAACATTTTTGTTATTGGCATTAATGTCACGTTCTAGGTTAGAAAGGTCCACTGATCGTTTTTTGGGATGTTTAACCTCTAAGACAAACGGACGACCATTGCCCAACATACGGGCATCAACATCTTCTCTTCCGCTCCCATGGAATGCATCGTCTTTACCACCGGTTGCATCCAACATTCTGGCAGCAATGAGTTCTTGTACACTGGTATCGTATAATCTTCCAGTATATGAACATCGTCGGCATCCCTTCCCTCTGCAAATTTTACAAAACCATTTGGTTTGTGGAATGTCTCGAGTATATTTTTTGTACCGCCCATAGATAAACAACGATTTAACCTGTAGCGTCACGACATCAAAGGCGGTATCGAGAATAATCATGATGGTGGGGTTCTCGAAATCAACCTCCTTGTGTAATTGTGTTTCTAAGACTTTGCCAAGTTCTCGGTTTATCTCAACTTTAATAGGTTCTGCATGCTCAGTACCGATATCTTCCCACAAGGTTACTTCTCGTTCTGTAATCTCTTCGTCAACTTTTGAACCTATCAAAAAGGTATCAAATTCATAGGGCTCTAACTCATGAGTAATGATGACAATAAAGGAAGAGAGTTCATCAAAAAGACCCTGACACAACCAACACTTTCGTATGGCTGTTTTCTTTTGGTGATTGCATAGTGACCGTAGTTTTTCTCCACGGGTTTTATTTGACAACCCTGATTCAATTTTGGCAAACAGTCTGCCTAAACAATGATCGCAAAGGCGGTGTGCTGAAACTGCATGCTGTGCCTGTGCAACAATATCATTATCACCGAGCTTGTTACTCATGCAGCAGGCCTAACAAGAACAAGTATTTTAAATCTTAGTATGACCTATGAAGAAGGAAAGAGGCAACGTTTTTAATGAGCCATAGTATACAGGATTGCTTCTCAGGGAGGTTAAGATATGGTTGAAGTTGCTCCATTCGAAGGAATCACCTATAATAAAGAAAAAATTAGCAATCTTGATGATGTGATGTCACCGCCATACGACATCATTTCTTCAGAGATGCAACAGGCATTGTATGAACAACATCCGTACAATTTTGTCCGCTTAATTCTTGGAAAGCAATTTCCAGACGACTCTGAAAAAAATAATCGGTACACACGAGCACAAACCCAGTTTTCTGAATGGCTGAAGAAGCAGATTTTAACAGCAACAGATAAACCGTCACTATACCCATATAAAATAGAGTATGATGTGAAAAATCAAAAACGAACCATGAGTGGATTTTTTGTTTTACTTCTACTGGATCCTGACTACAAACAAGTAAAGGCTCACGAGCGGACTTTATCAAAACCAAAGGCAGACCGCTTAAATCTCATGAGGGCATGTAAGGCAAATCTCGAGCCTATTGAATTATTGTACATTGATGAAAAAAATGAGCTGCAACAGCAAATAGATGCGTCGTTAGGGAAACCGTCGATAGAAGTAACAGGATACGATGCTTTTACTCATACAGTATGGAAATGTGATGACCAGAAACTTATTTCTACCATTCAACAAAAACTTGCCGACAAAATTTTGTTTATCGCTGATGGACATCACCGGTACCAAACTGCCATAAATTATGCACAGGAGATGAGAGAAAAAACACAGAATAACAATCCTCATGCTTCATTTAATTATCGAATGGTCATTCTGGCAAATATGTTTGACGAAGGACTTGCCATACTACCCACTCATCGACTTATTACGTTGCCAACTATCGATCACGAAACCTTGCAAAAACAACTGGAGAAGTATTTCGTCGTTGAAAAGAAAAAGGATACTGAACAGACAAAAAACTATCATCAGAGAGCAGAAAAAATGAAAGAGTTACTTGCTACCAAAACAGATCACAAATTTATCCTGTATTTTAAGGATATGTATTATGTTCTGACATTGAAAGATGACCAATGCATGGAATCATTTGCACCAGAACGATCACATACATGGCGAATGCTTGATGTTTCCATCTTGCATAAAATTATTCTTGAACATCTATTGGGAGTTACAGAAAGCAATCTCGAGGATCATGTACGGTATACACGCGATGATGAAGAAGCATTACGGTTTGTAGACGAAGGCAAATATGATGCGTCATTTCTGTTAAACGCAACAAAAATACACGAGCTGAGAGCAATTGCTGAGGCAGGGGAGCATATGCCGCAGAAATCAACCTATTTTCTACCAAAAATGCTTTCCGGTCTCGTCATGTACAAGATGGAGTAGGACCATTTCTCTCCAATAAAGAGTCTTTTTTTTATTTCATTTGAGTACAAAAATTTATTTCTATAATAATAAAGAAATATAATAATTGCAGATCCAGGCATTTTGACAATTTGACATTCTTACTCGAAACCATTATATACTAATAATGACAAATATTAACATGATACAAAATAACAATATGTTGTTTGTATTTAATATAAACCGGTTGATAAAATGATGAAACACAATCAAAGCGAATCATTCTTTTTATACCGTGGGGCGGTGATGAAGTAAATGCCTGCAATGGCCATGGTGCTCATTGGATTTGGCGCTGGATTATTTACCATGGCTATTATCAGCTTATTCAAATGGGTTGTACAATTACTACAAAGCAACGTTCATTAGCTAATGAGTTCTCGTTTAATGTCTGACTATTGTAGTCATCTTATAAAAGAAAAAATAAAAAAAAGAAAAAAGAGACGTGGTTTAGTCTCTTATTTTGGCATTACTTTCTTAGGAATGTCGATATCTTCGGTTTTTCCTGCATCCCAAATTGCTCTGATGGCAAGAAGGCCTGCTGCAGGAGCAACAAAGACGGCGAGCATTCCTGCGATGTTGGCAAAGTAGGGGCCTATAATATCAATGTTGTTGAAGAAGTTTGTTGATGCGCCAATACCTACCAACATTAATGCCGCGATCAAGAAAGTTGGCACTTTCTCTTGAGTGATGGTCCCGACAGCAAAGAACGACAGAATACCAACGACAAAACCAAGACCAGCAAGTAATGCAGATACCCACCAATCAGTCGTAGCCCAGATGTTTGCACCGAGGACGATCCCGATAATCACCGATATCAATATTCCTAGTAGAAATAGCCAGCTTCCTATCTTTTTCAGTATTTCTTCCATCTCTCACTCCTTCCTCTTTTTTTATTTTGAGATAGGGGTAAAAATATCATAGTTCTATTTAAACATTTGGTGTAAAGGTATATATAGGTGGATATGTAAGTAGCTTGTTATTTTGCCAAAGAGTCCTTTTATCATTTTGACGTTTTTAGGGGATAGCTTTATATACAAAAAGTGTCAAATAATAGCACGCTAAACTATGACACGATATAAAGAGGAGAGGGAATAATATGCATAGAGTGAATGTTCTCTTAGATATTGATCAAGAATATCTGATGGACAGAAAAAAATCAAAAGCTGATAAAAAAGGAAAACAAAAACACGACAACACGATAAAATTAAATGACGATTTATTTGAGATCGCACTGAGAAAAGGGCTCATTGAAAAAACTGACGACGGCTACGTTTTTGTAGGAGATTATGAAGAATTGCTAGCGTTCAAAAAAGAGAAATAAGTATCTGAGGTTGACTAGGCGCAGGGGGTTGGGTTTTTCATTCACCTCTTCTTGTATTCCAGCCCCCTCTTCTACCCCCTTCTTTATGTTCTAAGAAAGATTTAAGTGAGTAGTTTTGATATTCATTTAGGAGTAACATGAAGACAATTATGGTTGTGGATGATGAATCTGATATTCTTGAACAAGTAAAGACGTGTTTGGAAGAGGATAATTTTCATGTGGTGACTGCAGAAAACAGTCGAACCGCATTAGAGTTGCTTGGAGATCGTAACGAACGTGATGTTGGTCTTCTTCTTATTGATACGCCGCTTCCGGGTAGTAAAAAAACGGCATTATTCTCTTTGAAACCTGCTTCAAAAATGCAGATGGACTTGAGTAATGAAGAATTTTTCTTACAAAAACCATTTACCAAAGAGCAGCTTCTTGCATTCGTAAAACGTCAGATGTAACTGTCACTTTACGGTAATGCGCTCTTTAGTGATTCCATATCTCTAAGGAGTTTGGTTTTTTTGGAAGGATCATACGTCGCAACAGCAGGGTGATAGAGTGGTACAATGGTAGTGGCGCCCTCAAACGTAGTCACTCGGTACAATTTCCCGCAAACGTCACTAATTTTTGTAAAGGGCAACCCAAATTTCTCAAAAAGATAAGCGGTGGCAAATGTTCCCAGCGGTACCAGAACTTGTGGTTGAATACACGCAAGTTGTTTCTCGAGATATATGGTGCATGCGGAAATCTCTCTTCTAAGAGGATTTCGGTTCTGTGGAGGACGACATTTGAGAATGTTTGTAATATAAATGTCATTTCTGTTTAGTCCAATGGACGCTAGTAACTCATCAAGAACCTTCCCTGCCTTTCCAACAAAAGGTTCACCTTTCATGTCTTCATAATACCCTGGCGCTTCACCAATAAACAGAAGTGGTGATGACACCGATCCTCCACCGACAACAGGGCGTGTTCGTGTTTTATACAACTCGCATCGTGTACATGTCATAATCGATTTAGTAATAGCTTCCATCTCGTGCTCCGTTGTCATGCGCAGTCCGCATCTATCTTCATCTTTATATGTCTTCACAGGATTCTAGGTACGGGAAAACCAATGCAAACAAAAGAGCAGAATAATCTCATACTTATCCGTCTCTTTCCAGGAGAAGATATTCATGACATGATCAAAAACGTCTGTAAAAAACACGATGTTATTACAGCAGTAGTGCTGTCTGGGATTGGACAAGTAAAACATCTACAGTTAGGATATTTTAAAGAAAAAAGAAACTATGTAGTTGATACGTACCACAAACCGCATGAATTACTTTCATTATCAGGAAACATTTGTCATCGAGATGATGAGTATCTTCTTCATCTTCATGCCGTGGTAAGCAATGATCAGAAAATGACGCTTGGCGGCCACCTTATTGAAGGAACCGTTGAAGTAACCAATGAACTTGTCTTGTTAAAAACATCTATTGCAATGACAAGAAAAGTAGAAGACGCCACAGGTCTTCCAGGGATGTATCTCGAGTAAAAGTATATCAATAATAAGGGTATTACAGTACGCCTTGGTATCTTGGAGGAAAAGACCTATGAAAGAATTAACTGAGATTTCAGAGAAAATCAAAACACTCAAAGTAGCACGCGATATTCTTCATCAAGAGTACGCACAGTCGGAGTTCCATAAAAAGAAAGAGGAGCATCCTCATTCAACTGTACCTTCATCCCCAGAAGATAAAGAGATTTACAAATTGCTTACTGCAATTCAACAGCTAGAAGTGTATGTAAAAAAATTTCAAGATGAGCAGTTTGCCCTTTTGAAAAAACACGATGAGAAATAAGCTAGAGAATATTTCTTCTAATGCCAAACATTGATTTTATAAGCACAATTATGGGAATGATTTCAAGTCGACCTATCCACATATTGAAAATGAGCATTCCCTTAGTGACTGGTTCCATAGTAATAGAGGTAATACCTGCAGTTAGACCCACGTTTCCTTGCGCTGAGCAGACCTCAAAGACGGTATTACTTAACGAATTATGTTCCACTGCAAGGGTCACAAAGATGCCAATGATTAATAAAATAACCCACATAAAGGAAATAATGGCCGCTTCATTAATCAGGTCCATAGCATCGTCCTTTGACAATGACTTTTCACCTAATTTATGAACAAACACTCTTCGAGGAGTTGAGATTGCTCGTTTGATTCTCCACCCTACTCCCTTGTACAATAGGATAGCTCGGAAGAGCTTGATACCCCCCGCTGTTGACCCTGCAGCACCACCAATAATCATGGCAAAGGCAAGAATTAACTTTGCCCCTTCACCCCAGGACATGATATCTGCGGTAGCAAATCCGGTACAGGTTATTGCTGAAACAAATTGAAATCCTGATTCTTTCAGCGACTCAAAGACGTTTGTATATAGTGAAAGATTGGCAATGGTTAACCCAATAACCCCAAGGATAATAAGAGCAATCATGGCCCTTAATTGGGCATCTGAAAAGAATTTTTTGATACGTCCTTTCAGTAGATCATAGTGGGCAACAAATGCAATTGCACCAAGAATCATGAGAACAATAACAGCGATTCGTGTGGGCGTACCAAAATCAGTGATACTTTCGTTGGTAACAGAAAAACCACCCGTTGCCAGTCCAGTCATGGCATGATTGAGCGCTTGCCAGATGTTCATTCCCTGCTGATCAAATAGTCCGACGACCCACAGCAACACAACGCCGATGACCGTATACAGTAAAAATATCCACCAGATTGTTCGCACTGTCGAAACAATAGATGGATGTGTCTTTTGATCACGGGCTTCACCACGGTAAAGAACAAAAGAACCCGTCCCTGGTCGTGCAAGAATAGAGAGTGTGAGCACAATAACACCAACACCACCAACCCATTGAATCAATGAACGCCAAAACTGTAATGTTATAGGTAAGAGACTTTCTTCAGCAACCATGGTTAAACCAGTACCGGTCCATCCCGACATGGATTCAAAAAATGCTGAAAGTGGTGCCATACGCGCTAAAGTTTCTACGTTATAAGGCGTAAGCCAAAAAGGGATGCTGCCAACAAGCGAGATAAGGAACCATCCTAAGGCTGCTGTAATCATCGCTGTTTTGAAGTTTGTCGGTTCTGCATTTCTGCATAAATAATAAAACGGAAGGCCGATACCAAAAAACATTGCTGAGGTGATCAAGATGGGTCCAATACCGTCAACAGGATCGCCTACTTCACCATTAACTACGGGGGCAATTAAGGCAATAAGTGAAACAAATCCCACAATGATAAAGATGCCCCCAATATCTCTGAGGACAGTTCGGATATCACTCATCGGTTCCCTCTAGCACAAACAATCAATATCGACTACTTATAGTTTTACAGATTTCGTATTTCTTTTATACGTATTTCCATCTCTTGTTTAAGATCTGATGAGATGTCCCGTTTTGTAAAGGCATCTGCTTTTGCAGCAATAGTAATAGTTGCTGCTAATGTTCGAGAGATTTTTCCTCGAATTGCACGAGGTGCTTTATTCACAAGAGGGTGTTGAAAAATCACACCATGTTTTGGTGGTTTCCCCCCTTCTTTTTTAAATCGAAACAAGGCCTTTTCAGCACCCAATAATTGAATGGTTGAGGCAGGCATCACTGCCAGTTGTTCAATGCCTCCTGCAAGCGAGAGTAATCGTGCACCAATTAATGGACCAACAATAGTAATGATATTTGGAGCAACCGTTTGCATATGGTGTTCGATTTGTTTCTCCAGTTGTTTCATCTCCGTAGCAATGAGATCATAGGCACGCTCAACCGGTTGATACTGGTCTTTTGCTTTTGGCAGAACCTTCCAAGATTCAAGACGCTCTGCCAGTAAATTTGATGTCTGAATAAAGTCATCTAAAGCATTTACCATTTGTACAACCTGTAAATCATCTGCACCGAGTTTTTCTTCCGCAATCTGTGAAGCTACCTGTGTTGAAGCACTATGAAGTAACTTTGTGTTAAAACCAAATTCTTCTGCTTCAATAGAAATAGTTTTAAAAAAAGGATCTGAAGGATCGAAGGTTCCAAGTTTTCGCAGTCGTTTTTCCTGTACAATTACCTGATTTTTTGAAACGATCTCTTGCTCTTCAGACAGTATTTCGTTATTATGTATCTTTTGCAGTCGAAGCGTAATTTCTGCCACATCTTTGGGGAATAACGTCTTTTTTACGATTCTTTGATCATCGCAAAGAAATGCCCCAAACCATTTTGTTACGAGATACATACCCGTCCGATAATGCCTTCATTTTAATGTAGTTTTGCCCACCTTTGTTTTTAAAGTCAACTATTATATATTGGTTCATGCTTACGGGGTCAGGTGGTACCTTGGTAAGCCTAACCACAAATCTTGCATCGCTGACCCTGAGTAACCCAACTATTCTTGCATCTGGTGTAATGGATGAAGATGCAGGGAGTATGAAACGAATTTTGCAACGCGGTGCAGGAGCTGTTGTCACAAAGTCTATTGGGATAAAACGTCGAGAAGGGTACCCCAATCCAACACTTGTCGAACTTGAACATGGGATGCTCAATGCAATGGGACTCCCCAATCCAGGTATTAAAGCATTTGGTGAAGAACTACGGGCGCTGAAAAAGGTTAACGCGCCGATTATTGGTAGCATTTTCGGATCAGACGCCGCTGAATTTACAACATTGGCAAAGAAAATGCAGGGCTATAGCGCCGATGCACTGGAACTTAATATGAGCTGTCCACATGCAAAAGGATACGGGGTGGAAATTGGTTCAGATGCTTCGCTTGTCAAAACGATCACTGCGGCAGTAAAAGATGCGGTAACCATTCCTGTGTTTGTCAAACTTTCCCCCAATCTCACCGACATTGTTTCCATTGCTCAAGCAGCAGAACAAGGGGGAGCAGATGGTATCGTAGCTATTAATACCGTCAAAGCAATGAAAATTGATATTGACCTACAGATGCCAGTCCTTGCACATAAACGAGGGGGCTATTCGGGAGGTGCAATCAAACCGATTGGTATTCGCTGTGTCTACGATATCTTTGAACAGGTAAACCTTCCCATTATTGGAGTTGGAGGAATTCTTACAGGAGAGGATGCCTTAGAATATTTGATGGCAGGAGCCACTGCAATACAAATCGGATCTGGTGTTTACTATCAAGAGATTGATATTTTTAAAAAGATCTGTCAAGAACTCGAGCACTGGATGAGTAACCACGATTATAAAAATATACATGAACTGATCGGAGTTGCACATCAATGAACTATCCACAGATTGTTTCTATCACCAAAGCAACCATTGAAGCACCAGATATCAAAACCTTTCTTTTTTCATATCCTGGCCCCATGGATCCAGGCCAATTTTTTATGATTTGGATTCCTGGTATTGATGAAGTACCTATGAGCGTGTCGTATATTACTGATAAATTGAAAGGGATAACGTTCCGAAACGTAGGCGATGCAACAGCCGCGTTATATGCCTTGAAACAGGGAGACAAGATTGGTGTAAGAGGCCCCTATGGGAAAGGATTTACTCTTGAAGGGGGCAAGATTCTTTTTGTTGGTGGGGGAACGGGAATTGCCATGCTTGCACCTGCAATAGAACGTGCCCAACAGCAAAAGATCATAACAACAGCAATCATTGGGACAAAAACCAAACAAGAGCTCTTTTTTGAAAAACGACTACAAGCCTGCGGCTGTAAGCTCTATATCTCAACAGATGACGGATCAAAAGGACAGAAGGGATTTGCATCGCATCTGGCCCAAGATCTATTGGCAAAAGAGTCATTTGATTCTATATTGACCTGTGGTCCCGAACCGATGATGAAGCATCTTCTTGATATTACAAAAAAGATGCCATTGCAAGCGTCAGTCGAACGCTATATAAAATGCGGCATTGGACTCTGCGGCCAATGTTGTGTGGGAGAAGGATTGCGCGTTTGTAAGGAAGGGCCAGTCTTTACCAGAGAACTCTTAGATACCATGAAAGATTTTGGTAGTTACACTCGAGATGCTTCGGGGAGAAAAAAACCATTATAAGCCAAAGAAGGGGGGGAAACATGAGCGTATATTATGATGAGATCTCGATTAAAACAAAAGGAGAAGTAGACGTTGTTGATCTTACGGCAGAGATACAGCGTATTGTAACACAGTCAAAGATTGAGCAGGGCATTGCCTGTGTTTTTATCAATGGTTCAACAGGAGCAATAACCACTATTGAGTATGAACCAGGATTGCTTCAGGATTTGCCTCGAGCACTAGAAAAGATTGCACCAAAAGGAATTACCTATGCTCATCATGAGACCTGGCACGACGACAATGGTCATTCGCACGTGCGAGCAAGTCTGATGAGTCCTAGTGTAACTATTCCTATTAGAAAAGGAAGTCTTCTTCATGGTACCTGGCAGCAAATTGTCTTTGTTGAATTAGACACACGACCACGCAGTCGTACTATTATTGTACAACTGCTGGGGGAGTAATTACCACTTGTTATGATGTATCCGTGATTGGTCATATCTGTCTTCTTTCTCTTTTTGTTCTGCAGGATATCCTAAAGAAATTAACGAAAACGGAATTATGTGATTAGGCATACCCAAAAGCTCTCTCATTTTAGTAATACGGTCCTCTCGAGGATAAATGCCCAACCAACATGAGCTGACGTCGTTAGCATGAGCAGCCAATAAAATATTTTGTGTTGCTGCAGAACAATCAAGCATCCAATAGCCTTTGAATTTCTCAAAACTCAAATCTCCACAAACTAAAATGGCTTTTTGCGCTTCTTTAAGCATATGTGCATGGGGGTGAAAGGTTAAAATGGTTTCAAAAAGCGTTCTATCACCAAGAATGACAAAATGCCACGGTTGCTGGTTACCTGCAGAAGGGGCAGAAAAACCTGCTTCCAACAACGTTTGAATAATGTGATCATCAAGAGGTTTATCGGTATATTTTCGTATGCTTCTTCGTGTTAAAATGGCCTCCATTGCATCCATAGTACTCATCTCTTCAGTACTGCCCGCATAGCACATGTTTTCTTAAAGCCATTGACAGGGTGTTTTTATAGTCTAAAATCAAACATAAGATGACTTGCCTGTTCTCCGCCATACAATATCGAGACGCATTCTCGTAATGAAAAACCTTTAAACTGAAGGTGTACTGATGAAAATTGTGCTTTATTCTCAATAGCTCCTGCAAGACAAACCGTGACTTGTTTCTGCCCTACCAGCGTTGGAAGTTGTTGTTCTGCACGACCAAGCTCTAAACCTTCGTCATTGAGAAGAGTGGCTGAGACGGAAGTAAGAGGAGAGTATCTTGGTTTTTCTACAAAAAGCGTTAGATTCCAGTTACAGGGCCGTATCCATAATGGAGCATCTAATGTATAGGTGAGCGTCTGAACTGAGCGCAAAGTACCGAATGTAAGCAAAGTAGAGTCTTTTCCTTCGGAAGGTTGTTGCAATTGTAAAGAATCTTCATAAAGATAAAAGGTATGTGTTTTTGGGATAACTCCAATCCGATACTCAGCAAGGCTGGGCAGTGCATGATCATCTTCTACTTGTAGCACTATGGAGTAGATGAGAGGCAATCCTTGCAATTCATAGACGTTGTCGATGGTAAAAGTTCGATGAGCTGTTTTTTCTGCTTTGTTGGTGTTATCCTCCCAGATCCATAGATATGAACTGATATACCCGTCGGAATCAAAGCTTGCTGAGGCATCAAACGTGATTGTATCCCCAGTATAGGCAACAGCATCAATAACAGTCATATCAACATAACTTGGAGGAGACGAAAGGGTTCCAGTCGTGGAAATGATGGCTGTTGGTGGATTATTCTGTGCAGATGAAGCGGTGATCGCTTCTCGCTCTCGAGTACACCCTGAACAGAAAACAACAAGAACGAGCAAAGAGAGAGCAATAGCCGTAAGACGTTTATCCACTGATAGACACCCTTAATTAAAGCGTTTACCATATAAAAATGGTAAATATATAAATCTTTGTTATTTATAAAGTATTTTCCAAATAACTTTAAGTAGTGGTGGCAGAAGTTATTATATGAGGATAAGTATATAATATAACGCATTCCTAGAAATGGGAGATATATGAGATACAAGAAACTCATCTTTGCTCTTATTACACTTCTCTTGCTCAGTTCGTTAGCAGTACCGCTATCAGCATTTCCCCAATCACCAGACCCGCCTCCATGGAATGATGACTGGAAATACAAACAGAAACTCTCATTACCCATCTCTACTGCAGATCCTGCCAGCAAGTTACAAGCGATCGATACTATTATTGTGTTTAACTCGCCATGTTGGGCTAAAAATGAACAAGAGCATTCTGTTCGTGTCTGTTGTTGGGACGGTTCTCAATGGCATGAGCTTGAATCTCAAATCTATGACCTTTCATTTTCTGATGCATACCACATCAAACAATGTGCATTGGTGTTTCTTATCCCCGAATATGCCAATGGAAACGAGCAATACTATCTGTATTACCATAATGAGCAGACTCCTGCCCCCAGTTACAATGACCATGTCCATATTGAAGATTCATACTATTATGAAGAACCGATAAAAGGAATATGTGCTGAAGGAGATTATTATGGGATTTTTGAAGATGGATTTTGTATCTATGGAATTGGGCAAAAAGGACAAGTTATGAATCGGAAAATTTCGCAGACGATCATCAAAGCAAGTTCTGATGCAAGAGAATTTGATGCATTAAATGCAGAGATCATCGGTTCGTTTTGTTTTTCGTATCATCAGGGGACAAAAGATGCGGATGAAGTTTCGTCTGATGATACTCTCATTTCTAAAAAAATTTTTGTTGATGGCAATTTAATGGTATCTTTTGGTATCGTAAGTGAATCTTCAGATAGAGGAATACGTACAACAAATGCTTACAAGTATTACTATTGTCCTTCAAATGAAAAACGAATAGTTGCTCACGTGAGGCATGAAATATTTGATGCTGCAACAGTGAAAGGTATCGTTAATGTAGACGGCCGATACGGAGCTTTAGTCTCTCTCAAAGCAACAAGTGAACGGGTCGAGAAAATGCGCTTTGGGGAAATTCTCCCTTACCTGCATGTATATGGAGAACAACACACTATTAAAGAATATACACTGAATCCCAATCCTGAAAGTAGAAATCGCGAGTGGATAATATCTTATGCTGACGATTGCGATCTGGGAACAGATGCGTGGATTTCCTACGATGAAGGTGAAACCGGTAAAGCACATGCTATGCTCTTTACCTCAAATGAGGGTATTGTAAAACATGGTACAGATGAACGTGATGGGATTCAAATAAAGGTTGCAGCAAAAGAATATCTTAATATCGTAGGAACAGAAGTAGATTATATTGCTATTAACTTTGGACGAAATTCCTATGAGTCGGGGAAGCCCCATGACATTGAACTCCCTGATGATCTTGTAGTGGAATTCGACGCCGAGTTTTTTTCAACACCTGAAGGAAGCTATCACAAAGTTGTTGAAGAAGGAAAAGCATATCGAACGCTTGCACAATATCGAAATACCCATGATCCAGAGCTCTCTGATGGAAATCAGAATATTTACACCTTAACAGTTGTTCCACAACATACTGCACAATTCTTTTCTTATCCTCTGCTTGCTCGAATCATAGATGCTCCAATACCAACGATTTTTGTGGAGTTATTCCAGAATGACACGTTGATTTCATCTAATTTTGTGTTTAAACCATTGTTTGGTCCATCTCTTGTCAAATTTCCAAAACTTGCTGCTGGTGCTTACCAAATTAAAGTGCATCGAGTTTTTGGAAATGTAAGCAAACGATATATTGGATTTAAGGAAGTCACTCTTGAAAGGGATGTGTTGAGAAAAGTTCCATGCACCTGGCAAAAAACGATCAATGTACACCACAGCGATCAACATGGCAACGCCGTGGAAGGCATGGATATGATGCTGGTGCGGCAGAATACTATTGTCGCAAAAAATATTACAAATCAAAACGGCAAGGTAGCACTAGCAGCCCCTTTTTCCTACAGAGCGCCTTATACATTTCGTGCTGAATATAACGGTTTTATCGTCTACGAAAAAGAACTTAAACCGCTGGAAAAAACGGTAGCAATTACCGTCAACCGTCATCCGCTGAATGTACAAATCGCCGATGCGTTAGGATTTCCTCCAGGAGTTGATATCAAACTATCCTTAAGTAGTGAGGAAATGTCTACTCAACGAGAACTCCTCCCCCAAGTCCAATCACCTGGGCATTACCACTTTGACAATCTTCCTCCCGCTACTTACCAACTTACCATGGCGTACGGTGGCTTTTCTGAAGTAAACACGATACAGATTCCAGATGCCGGAGAGATGTTACAGACAACATTTGATAAAACATGTTCTCTAGAAATCACCCTCTTTGATGCACGGGGCATGAGTCTGGGCATAGAGGATCGTAGTGTGTGTATTGAACGAGGAAACACAGTAATCTGTAACGATGCAGACATCCATCGCCCCATTGTCCTTCCACCGGCTGATTACACGATACAGGTCTATGAAGATACTGCTTCTATAGGAACAAAAACAGTAACCCTTACAAGTGACATGAAAACAAACATCGTTACGACAACAGAACCTCTTTTACCGGTAGTCGTCGTGGTGCTGCTTGCCGTGTTTATCGCAGAGATTTTTGTTGTTTTTCTGTTGAAAAGAATTTCAGTAAATACCTTTCTCAAAGTCATTGCTATTGCCCTTATTCTTCTTTCACTGTTCCAACCATGGTGGACACTAGACGGCTCAAATGCTACCTCTGACGTAACAAAACACTCAGAAATGTATCTCTTTCCACAAACCATGATTGAACGTACAACCTACGATGAAACCATGAACCTTGACATTGCAACGATCCCCGAGATATTTACTCATTTTTTAGAACTATTAGTAATCGTTGTCTGCAGCGGCGCACTATTATTAGGATTAAGCTTCATTCCTAACTTATTATTTAAAAAACGATTCTCGCTAGCTCTTATCATCGCAAGCGTCTTATTTGTGATCATCGTGGTAGGTGCCTTTTATCTTGGTATGTCTACGCTCACCGAACTGAGTCTGGGCAGTCTGCAGGGGGAAGGGGTGCTTGATGTGATGCTACCAACAGGGATTACTGTTAGTGTTTCTTCCTCGTGGGGATTAAGCACTGGGTTGTATCTTTGTGTTGTTGCTGCTGTTATTGCTATACTTGGTGGCATTCTTGACTTACTGAAAAAGGACAGTTGGCCAAAAGCATTATTGCAAAAAGATGCTTTGAATTTTTAAGACTTGGCAAGAGCTTGTAGCCGTTGAGCACCTTTGAGGTTTTGTATGATTTCATAAACAGGAGTAGGTACCAGAAATTTCCATGACTCGCCAGCAATCATCCTTCGTCGTATCTCTTCCCCTGCATAAAGATCTCTTTTGTAGATTGGTGTTCTATGTACGGTGTACCCTTGGTTTGTGAACAGACGTGTCGTAAATTCATTATTGGAAAGGACAACATCAAACTCTGGCACAAGGGAACAAACGTGAGCAACCCATCGTGGCGGATCATGGATATCAGGTATGTATACGGTTTGGAAATTGGTAACGCGGTGTGCCGCAAGAGCATGCTCTAGCATCTGTTCTCGTTCTGCAGCAGTAAATGGATTGTCTAACGTGTGATCATATTGAGAAGAACCGATGCCAATAATGATATCAGTATACTGAGTGCTTCCATATTCAATAACGTTTATATGTCCTTTATGCACTGGCTGAAATCGTCCAATAAACAACGCCTTCATGAGTACCACTAATGAATGTCTCCAATTCATATAAAAGCTTAGTTTGAAGAAAGAGCTAAAGATTATTGTTCTTTTAATTCGGGAGAAGTCGTCATTTTCTTTTCCGATTCAAGTTCTATTTTTCCTGAGACTTCTGGTGGTTTTAGCGCTTTCAATTTTTTCAAAAGGGCATCTTTTCCTTCACCGGTTAATGCTGTTTCAATGACTTCAGTTAAGGTTCCAACAGGAACAACCTCAATGTCCTTTCGGTATTTGTCTTCGATCAAGACATCTTTAAGATTTGATTGAGGGATGATAACTTTTTTAATTCCTTCCTTTGCAGCAGCTTCTATTTTTGCAGTTGCTCCTCCAATGGGAAGAACCGTTCCGCGGATACTTAATGAGCCAGTCATGGCAACATCCTGTCGTACGGGTACGCCTTCCATAGCAGAAATAACTGCCGTAATGACAGAGAGACTTGCAGAATCTCCTTCTAACCCTTCATAAGTTCCAATGAATTGAATATGAATATCGTGTTTAGAGATGTCTCGACCCATATATTTTTTGATAATGGCCGAAATATTAAGCACCGATTCTTTTGCTATTTCTCCAAGTTTTCCGGTGGCAATGACACGTCCTTCAGATTGCGAGCCTGCAGGAGTAACTTCTGCAACAATAGGCAACACAAGACCAGAAAATTCACTCATTGATGGATCAGCCGAATGAACAGCCAATCCATTAACAATGCCAATTTCTGCACCGGTGGTTTTAAATGAACGATAATCTTGTCGACGCTCAATTGCTCGATCAACAACTTGTTGTTCAAGAGATTTAGCAATAAGTTTCGCTTGCAAGACATGATCTTGGGTGACCAGTTTCGCTCCCTGTTCAAAAGCAATATCTCCAGCGGATCGTATTAATCCACCCAGTTCACGCAATCGTAACGAAAGTTTTCCTTTCCTACCTGCACGTCGTTGTGCTTCGTGAATAATCTCGGCAACCGCTTGTTTATCAAAATGAGGAATCTTTCCATCTTTAACCACTTCTTGAGCAACAAAGCGGATCAATTTTTTCCTATTATCATCATTGTCATCCATGATACTGTTGAGGTAAATCTCATATCCATATCCGCGTATTCGAGACCGAAGGGCTGGATGCATGCCTCGTAATGCGTCTAAATTTCCTGCTGAAACTAAAATAAAATCACAAGGTACTGGTTCTGTTTTGACCATTGCGCCAAAACTGCGCTCCGACTGTCCCGTAACCTGAAACTTTTTTTCCTGGATTGCTGTAAGGAGGTGCTGTTGTGATGGCAAGTTCAAGGTATTGATTTCATCAATGTACAATACACCTTTATGCGCTCGGTGAATGGCTCCTGCTTCTACTAATTGATGTGGTGGCGTTTCAAGTCCTGCAGATTGAAAGGGATCATGACGAACGTCCCCAAGTAGTGCTCCCGAATGAGCCGCAGTGGCATCAACAAAGGGCGGTGCATCATCTTTATCATGAGCAACCAAAATTTTAGGGACTTGATGTAATTCTGATCGTTGCATTAGTGCACCCCGAGAAAATACGAGGAAAATCATAAAGGCGGCAATTGCTCCAAAAATCAGATATTCAACATGAACTTCTCCACTGCCAGTCAAAATGGGGTAAAACGCAGCAACAGCAGAAAGACCAATAATCATAAACACCAGCATGACAATCATACTGCTTTGTTGTTCTTTTTTCTTCTTTGCTTCAGCACGCTGTGCTTTGACAATCTCGTTGGCTTTGCCTCCCGGAACAACTCGGATGTGAGGCGTATTGGAATCTTCATTGTTTGGGTAGGCGATAATATCTTCCAGTTCTTCTTTTGGTAAAAATGCAGTCATGGCACGAGCAACCATCGATTTTCCCGTACCAGGATCTCCGATAAGCATGACGTGCCGTTTTTGTTCAGCAGCCTTCCGTACAATATCGACTGATTTGTCTTGACCAATCACTTGATCCAACAAGAGTTCGGGAACCTTGATGTCTGCGGTTGTCTTGAACTTTTGGTTGGTAATCCATTCATTTATGGAGATCATTTCTTGTCCAGGACCTTTTTTTTTCTGCTTTACGTTGTCTGTCACTAAACTCACCATGAGGATAAAATCTTACCATGTACGACGCATACAATATTTAAACATTTTTCACCTGAGAGAAAATTATGCTATGCTATGCCAGACAAGAAAACTTATGCCTATAATGATAAAGACGAGCCATACAAGGTATAGAAATTTTAATCGTACCATCCACCGTGCTTTTTTTTCAGCAGTATCAAAAAACTTCCCTAAGATGGGATCATCTTCTAATGTATTCATGCTCTTACCTTTTTTGATTCCATTAGTGCTTTAATTCGTTTCCTTCTAAAAAAATCTTCGCGCTCACGTTCCTCCAATTGCATTTCGATATATTTTCGGGTAGCATACAGTTTAGGAATAAGTGTGTTTTCTAACACATTTACGCGGCGCTTTGTTTTTTCAATTTCAACAGCAAGACCTTTAATGCCCCCTTCGAGGTCAGCCAACTCAAGCATTTTCATGAGTGCACTACTAAACTGTTGTTGTGCGTCATCAAGTTTTGCACATGACGTGGAAAAGTCATATGATGGCTTCGCTGGCCGCATATCCTGAAGAGCTATCTTTGGAATTTTCACTCCCATGATATTATCTGTTTCAAAGGAAAGGTCATCAAGTGCTTTACTAAACGAGGATAATCCCTTTACTTTTTCTTCACCTAGTATCATCTGCGCTTTGATAAGAGACAAAAACGCATCTTGCAGTATGCTATCAATTTCCTGAGAAAGAGCATTCCGTCTTTCAATCACGCTGAAGAATTGTTCGACAAGCGCATCTCGCTTTTCTTCCAGAAGTTTATGCCCTTTCTCCGCTAACGTTAATTTTTTACGAATATCAAGTAGTTCCATTCGAGTGGGACTCACGCCCTCAATTACTTGTTCAACCATGTGACAAACTCACGATTTATTTTCATGCAAGTATTTTTTGATAAATTTCTTATCAATCTTCTTCAGCTCAGAGGTTGGAAGACAGGAAAGAAGTTTCCATGCAATAGAGAGGGTTTTTTCGATGTTCCTGTCGTCATGTCTGTCTTGTGTAACAAATTGTTGTTCAAACTCATCAGCAAAGCTTAAGAATTTTTGATCTCGTTCAGACAGTGCATCTTCCCCAACAATGGCAACAAGATCACGGAGGTCACATCCTTCTGCGTAGGCCGCATACAGCTGGTTTGCAACACCTGCATGGTCCGCACGAGTTCTTCCTTCACCAATCCCTCGATCCATCAACCGAGAAAGACATGGCAATACAGCGATGGGTGGATAGACGCCTTTTTTATGCAACCCTCGTTCCAATACAATTTGTCCTTCAGTAATATAGCCAGTAAGATCAGGAATCGGATGGGTGATATCATCATCAGGCATAGTCAACAGAGGAATCTGTGTTATCGAGCCTTTTTTGCCTTTGATTCTTCCTGCCCGCTCATAAATCGTTGCTAAATCAGTATACATGTATCCGGGATATCCCCGTCGTCCAGGTACTTCTTCTCGCGCTGCAGCTATTTCTCGAAGTGCTTCGGCATAATTGGTTAAGTCAGTTAAAATGACAAGCACGTGCATATCTAACTCAAACGCAAGATATTCGGCACAGGTCAATGCCATACGAGGAAGAATAACTCGCTCGATGGTAGGATCATCAGCAAGATTAAGAAACATGACCGTTCGCTCGAGTGCACCCGTATGCTCAAAGTCTCGGATGAATAAGTTTGCTTCTTCTGCAGTAATGCCCATAGCACAAAACACTACCGCAAATTGTTCCTTTTTAGCAAGCACCTTTGCTTGACGGGCAATTTGTGCAGCAAGTTCATTATGGGGTAGACCTGAACCCGAAAAGATAGGTAATTTTTGCCCCCGGACAAGGGTATTAAGTCCATCAATAGTGGAAATGCCGGTTTGAATAAACTCACGAGGGTATTCTCTAGAATAGGGATTAATAGGATTGCCGTTAATGTCGCGTCGTTCGTCAGGAATAATGGGTGGGGCGTCATCGAGCGGATTACCTGTACCATCAAACACTCTGCCAAGCATGTCTTTTGAAACCCCAAGTTTCATGGTTTCGCCAATAAAACGAACCGCCGTTTTATCAGTTTCAAGACCTTTTGTACCTTCAAAGACCTGGACTACTGCCTTATCCATGAATGCTTCAAGCACTTGACCAGTTCGTTCCTCACCAGAAGTCATCCGAATTTTTACTACTTCATTGTATGCAACACCTTTGACCCCTTCAACAACTATCAGTGGCCCAGCAACTTCAGAAACGGTAGTATATTCGATATCCTTGTTACTCATTGTTATTTCGCCTCCTTGAGAAGTGTATTAATTTCTTTTTCAAGATCCTGCTCAATCGTTTTGAATTGTTTTTCAAACTCTTTATTTGGAATGGTGCTCATTCGTGCAAGGTGCTCACGAGCTTTCATGACCATGATATCATCAATACGAACGCCTTTGCTCACCGCATCTTGAATCAGCTCAGTGAATTTTGACATCAGTCGTAACATTTCAAACTGTTTTTTGCTGGGGCAATAGGTATCTACTTCATGAAACGCACTTTGTTGCAGAAAGTCTTCACGGACCATGCGAGCGCTTTCAAGAATCGCCCGTTCCTTTGCAGGTAACGCATCAGGACCTACTAATTTGACAATTTCCTGCAGTTCCGACTCCTTTTGCAGTAATGCCATCGTCTTATTTCTCAATTTTAACCATCCTTTACCAACTTTTTCTTCCCACCAGCCATTCATTTCATCCAAATACAAAGAGTAGGACTTTAACCAGTTGATCGAGGGAAAATGTCGTTTATCGGCTAGGTCAGCATCAAGTGCCCAAAATACTTTGACGATTCGCAAGGTGTTTTGCGCGACTGGTTCCGAAAAATCTCCACCAGGTGGTGAAACTGCTCCCATAACTGACACCGATCCTTCTTTGTCTTTGGAGCCAAGGAGTTTTACTCGTCCTGCTCGTTCATAGAACTCTGCCAATCGAGAAGCAAGATATGCAGGATATCCTTCTTCACCAGGCATTTCTTCAAGCCTACCAGAAATTTCTCTCATCGCTTCCGCAAGACGAGAGGTACTGTCAGCCATTAAGGCAACATCGTAGCCCATGTCTCGGTAATATTCAGCAATGGTGATGCCTGTGTAGACACTGGCATCTCGAGCAGCAACAGGCATGTTTGAGGTATTGGCAATTAAAACAGTTCGATTCATCAGTGGTTTTCCAGTGGTTGGATCCTCAAGCTCAGGAAATTCTCGCAACACATCGGTCATCTCATTACCGCGCTCTCCGCATCCTACATACACTACCACTTTCGCGTCACTCCATTTTGCTAGTTGATGGAGCGTTACCGTTTTTCCGGTTCCAAATCCACCAGGGATTGCCGCAGTACCTCCTTTTGCAATCGGGAAAAAGGTATCAATAACCCGTTGACCCGTAATGAGCGGTAACGTGGGATCATATTTCTTTGCAACAGGTCGTGGTTTTCGCACTGGCCATCGTTGCATCATCTGTAATTTGACATCACCTTGATCGGTTGATACAATCGCGATATCTTCCTCAACAGTATAGTCTCCTTGCTTTACGATAGAGAGAATCTTTCCATTTACATCTGGAGGTACAATGATTCTATGCGTGATAATGGATGTTTCTTTTACCTCACCAAGTACATCACAAGGCATGACAGTGTCACCTGGCTTTGCGGTTGGTTTAAACGACCATTTCTTTTTTCTATCCAGGGCAAAGGCCTCTACCCCTCGCTCAATGAAGTCGCCTGTTTGATCATAAATGGCAGGCAAGGGACGCTGAATACCATCATAAATATTGGTCAGCAATCCCGGCCCCAATTCAACAGAGAGGGGCATGCCTGTTGACACGACTTTTTCCCCTGGTTTGAGACCGTTGGTATCTTCATACACCTGAATAATTGCATGATCTTGATTAAGCCGAATGATTTCGCCAATAAGATTTTCATCCCCGACCCGAACAACATCGTACATTTTTGCGCCACGCATCTGATCGGCTTCAATAACGGGCCCAGAGATTCTGACGATTTTGCCTTTTTGCTCTTCTTTTGCCATGTACTTTTACCTCCAAAGTTATCTTTCTTTATTAACCTCAATTCCCACTGCTTTTTTAATCAAGTGGGAAACATAATCAACATGATCTTTTTTTCTCCCTGTTTTATCAGGAATTTCAACAACGATAGGGAAGTGATGCCGCAGACGATAGTCCTTCAATTCGTTCTCTAATACTTCTGCGATTTGTTCCGTCACAAAGATAACACCGATATCATCACGTTCTGTTATGTCACTCCATACTTTTCGTTCATTCTTTTCAGGAATAAAAAGCTCTGAAACGCCAGCAAGTTGCAATCCAACAGCAGTATCTGAATCACACAGTGCAGCTATTTTCATGAGGTATCCTCCATAACAAGAAACGTTGTTATCATCTGTGGAGAAAGCTGTTCAGCAATGCCCTTTGCAATAATTTTTAAATTATGAATCTCAAATTCTTTTGAAACTAAAAAGCGAAGCGTTGGTCCAATGGTCACGTAATGTTGAGTGGAAAGATTTCTGACGTGATGTAATAAGCTTTTGTCAAGTGCCTGTTCAAAGACCTGAACAGAATTATCTTGGGTATATTGCTCAATAGCATCGTTTACAAATGGATAATATGACGTGCCCTCAAGACCTGAGATAACTTGCGAGACTGCATCGACTTCTGCCAATTCATCAAATTTCCATGAAGCTATTTCTTGCCCTTCGCCAAGAAAGAGTTGCTTACAAATCTCCACATCATACTCAAGTTGCTTTGCTCTGAGAAGATGTTTAATGTTTTGGATATCTTTGATAATAGCCACGAATCGTCTTGTTGCTTGTGTACATTTATACGGTACTTTTACTTCAGAGAACTGGTAAAGCATGTGCCGATCAATGGCAGTATCTATTCGAATGAAATCCGCAGGATCCGCTGAGAACGCCTCAACAACTGACGAGTTGAATCCTTGAGAGTTCATAAGGTTTGGAAGCTGGTCGACCTCTGCATCTTCTATTTTATGTAAAAGAATCTTTGTATATTTATTATGTGCACGCTCAGCAAGCGAAGCATCAAGTTGTTTGCCTTCAATTTTTCGCCTCAGTGCTTGTTTGAGTAAATAGCTGTCACTCTTTTGAAGGTAGGCTTGAAAAAAAGCATCCATTTTTTTTGCGCTATCCTTTTTCATCATGAGTATTGTTTGTACAAAGGCCTGATCAAGTGATTGCTGTACGTCGGCAATATTTTCTCCCGTTATCTCGTAATCTTTTAATGTATTCATCGACTCGATAAAACTATTCAAATTTTTACTTTCAACAAGAGAGGACAACGACTTTTCAGAAATAAATGGATTGCCCATTGCTTCAAATTTAGCATTAGGATAAACAAACTTTACATAGGTAGAAAAGGGACGAGAAATGATAGCAATGACTCCCACCAATATTGCAATAATAATTGCCCAGAAGGGGTAGTTGTAGGGGTCAAAGATCATCTCTAACATTAATTTCATACTCCATTATGATGAGAAAAGCAGCGTTCCTACCTTAATGCGAAGTTTGTCTTTTTCTCGTTTCAAAATCCCGTCAAAGGTATAGTCAAGGACGATATTCCCATCTGCAGATTGCAGCACAATTCCTCCAGCCTTTTCGATGGTCCCTTCAACGTGCAATCCTAGCTCCTTAGCAAGTTGTCGATCGCTTGCTCGAGAGACGAATACCTTACTATGATCACCGAGTTTTTGTTTCCCTTCGATGAAGCGTTTTTTAACAATGGCACAGTATCGCTTTTCATCTAGGACAGAAAGGTCGTGGTGGGCTTTGGTAAAACACTTGTTGATAATACCCTCCTTTGCTTGTAATATTCTCCGTTTTGTTTCCTGATGTGCCTGGGAAAGCAGGATTCTTTTTGTATTTTCTGCGTGTTTTTTCCCCTCGTCAAGAATACGTTCTGCCTGAGCTTTTGCTTCTTTTTTTGCTTGAGCGATGATATCGTCTGCTTGTTGTTCTGCTTCGCTTAGAATCTGTTTTCGTTCCCGCTCTGCATCTTTTTGTATGTGCGCAATGATTTTTTCTGCCGTCATAATACACAATTCCTCTTGCTTAGAGTAGTCCGAGGCCAGTCATAAGGAGAATGCCTACGAGCAATCCAAAAATGGCAATTGTTTCAGGCATAACCGTAAAGATAATACCTCGTGCCGCCACATCAGGATTTCTTCCTACTGCACTAATCGATGATGACGCGACCATGCCTTGGTTGATTGCGGAAATGCCAGTCAACCCAACAGCAAGTCCAATCCACACTGCCCCCATTCCCTGAAGAAGGGTGGCTGTAGCTCCTGATCCTCCCAACAAGCCTACGCCCATCATCAGAAGTATAGCAGTCAGCAAACCATACACTGATTGTGTCATAGGCAACACTTGCAGGACAAGTAGTTTTCCAAATAAATTTGGTTTTTCAGCAGTCACTGCAATAGCAGATGATCCCGCTAGCGCGAGACCAATGGCAGATGATATCCCTGCAATGCCAATAGCAATCGCACAACCAAATATTACTAGTGGAACGTGTTCCTCAGTTGCTTCTTCTTGGGCACTTACCACTGATGCACAGAACAAAAAGGTGAGTGCAACAAGTAGCCCAACTAATGCTGCTTTTCTCTTTATTTTCATGTTTTTTCCTCCTTTTAGTCTACATTTTCTTCTAGTTTTGTGTATTTTCTTTTTAGGGCAAATGGAGAAAAGGTGGTCCCGCCTCCTTCATAAAATCTGTTGAAAAATTCAACATACTGAAGTCGTAAGGAATGTACACCGGCACCAAGTGCCTGTAATGCTAAATTTACGGTGTGAGATAAAGAGAGTAAGACAATGGTAATGACAATACCAATAATCGGTATCATTTCACCAATGAGTTTTGACACCACATTAAAGGCAAGAGCCATACCGGTTGTTGCCAAGCCAAGGGCAAGTAATCGTGCATACGAGAGCCAATCACCTACATATCCAGTAATTCCAAAAAATCCAATGGGCCCCTCGCCAATAAGGATAAGAATAACACCAAGCAGCGTCAATGCTACTGCCGCATAGAAGAGAATTCCCTCAACGGTCCATCCCATAAGAAAACTGCCCACTAAAAGTCCGCCTCCGATTTGTACCGGGATCCAGCTAAAGTGATGAGTAAAAAGTCGTTTAATTTCTCGCCTATGAACCGCCTGAATAATTCCAAGAATTATCCCCAGGTTTAATTGAATAAGACCGCAAATTAATGCAATAGCAAGGATCATCAATGGGTCTTCTAAGGGATCAATAATATACGGTAGTTGTATACCAAAAAACGCAGGAAGTAAATTTCCAAAGAAACTATTCATAAGGAAACCAACGATGATGGTGGTAAGACCAAGCCAAATACCAAGAAATGACCAATCTTTGATCATAGCACTAACTTTTCCCACTTTAAAATAACCAAACAACGACAGAGATAAGATAATGATGCCGTATCCCGCATCACCAAGCATTAGCCCAAAAAAGAGCACAAAAAAGAAACCGAGAAACAACGTTGGATCCAATTCATTATATTTTGGAGTGGAAAATAATTCTAAAAATGTGCGAAAGATTTGCGCCCATTTTGGTGTTTTTAGGTACGTGGGAGGATTGTCAGGATTTTGCGATGGGTTGGTGAACTCCACCAACGCGTACTCTTTTGTTGCCTCAGTAATTGCTGTTTGTAGTTTCTTTTCATCTGCTTGAAGTGCCCATCCTTGGATGATGTAAGTACTTGTTGTTTTTGCAAAATTTTTAGGGACTTCTTTGCGCATGCGTTCAAGGTGAAGTTGTTCACGTAAGGCACGTAACTCGTCGAGTTGATCTTTGGCAAAAGATTGGAGGGCGGACATCACTTCTCTTCGTTTATTTGCAATCTCCTTCTTTTTGTGATGTAATGTTGTCAATACTTCTTGAGGAAACCCTTGATACAGTTGGTCGATATCAAATTCATTTACATACGTTCTCCAAAGACGATCAAGGGCGTTTTTATGTGAAATATGAGCAACAGCAACAACAGCCCACTCTACTTTTTTTCCAGTACCAAACTGCTTTGAATAGAGTGCTGTTTCATCGAGGGTTTGCAGTTTTTTTTGGAGAGTTTTTAGGTCCTTGGTCATCCCCGTCTTTACTACCACATACGTCGATTCGCCAATATCTGAAAGGTCAACAGTGAAATCTGAAAGACGAGAGATTTGCGCTATTTGAGAATCAAGTTGAGTTTTCTCTTCGTTGAGGTTTTGTAATTGTTTTTCTTTGGAAAGAATGTGTTGTTCAATCTCCCCCAAAATTCCCTCGGCATACGAATACAGTTCTTCCAGCGAAGAATCCTCAACAGGTTTTACCTCTGGAAGTTCAGGATTGAGAAACGCCTTAGCCCCTTTTGGTTTCACTTTTACTTTTTGTAAAATACTAATTATCCGAGATAAACGTTGCTCATAGGTTGTACAGGTACTTGCCTCAGGATGCATTTCTGCAGATTCTACACCAGCAAGAGATTCTGATTTCTGTTTGGAGATGTCAACAATTTCCATTATGCCAAGTTCATGAAGTCGTTTAATGACGTCCTCTATATACGATTCATGTACAATGACAGACACTTTGCTCATTGGAGCTGGAAATAATATCGCTTACTCCCCCTTTTCAATCTCCGTAATAATGACGTCCACTGCTTTTGCAATACGTTTTTCTGCACTCTTTTTAAGATCGGTAATATCAGCAGTGGTTTGCTTCTTTACGGTGGCAGTTTCTTTTTTCGCCTCAGCTTGCGCTTTCTTTTCAAGGTTCATTACTTTCTTTTGTGCATCCTGCACAAGTTTTTCTTTTTCCTTTTCTGCAGTCTTTTGAGCTTGCTCAAGACGCTGGGCAGCTTCTTCTCGTGCTTTTTCTATGGAATTAAGAGCTTTTTTTTCGGCGTCCTTAATTGTGTTTATTGATTTAGAAACCATTTGTAACCCGTATTAATAATATATTTATTAGGGTTTTCATAAAAAACTTACATGCCCCAAAATTTATTGTCTTTCCGTTTGATTTCGAAAATCTTATTCAAGACATCCTTTTCATCTACATTTAAGATATCCATTTGTTTCAATTGTTTTGCATCGCTTTCAGGAATGTCGGTATATAACACATCTTCTCCTTTAATTTGCCTACCAACCGTCACTCCTTCAATTGAAATTGCTACCTCTTGGCCTTGTATCGCTTCATCAACAGGCTTGTTCTCAGACTGCATTCCTTTGATGGAACCAATAACTCTTCCATCATCTTTCATCAATCGCATACCAGTTTTAATTCTTCCACCCAACACCCGCACACCAATGACTGCAGGATGGCTAACTCGGAAGACATATTCGGGCAAAAATTTAATCATTCCTGGATGAATGTACTCTTTTCTTCGCTCTTGTTCTAGTTGTGCTTTTTTGAGTGCTATCCATTCATCATATTTTTCCATAATAGTATAAATGACGTCTTCGTGGAATATGGTAATGTCTGACTGTGCAAGTTCCTCTTTTGCTTCAGGTAAAATTTTGACATTGAACGCAAAAATTAATTTATTAAGCGGATCACCAGTTGCATCAGCTTCAATGATATCTCGTTTTGAGACATTGCCAATCTCTGCTTTTCGTATCTTGATGCCTTTTTCCTGGGATTCTTTAATCAGTGCTTCAAGAGAGCCAATGGTATCTGCTTTGACAAGAATGCCTTGCTCATCTAATTCAAAGTCTATTTTTGTTTGGTCTCTAATCTCTTTGATAACCGCATCTAAGTCATCAGTAGCAACACGAATTGGTGCACCGGGGACAACGTTTTCAATATCGGGGGAAGATATCTTGATACCGCACGCTGCATGAACCTCAGAAACATTATCGAACCGTTCTCGGGGGTCGCGAATCTCGTCAAGTGGTCTTGGTTTCAGAAGTGCTTTGATTCTCGTAATCACTGGCTCAGCGGTTGTTCCAATGACGATACGATCATCGTTCCTGAGTGTACCATTATAAATAATAGCATCAATCGTTTTTCCAAGTCCAACCTCTTCTTTTACTTCCAGGACGCTTCCTTTTCCGGGACCACTTTCGATATGTAATTTATCTTCCAAGAATCGTTGTGCGAGACCTACTAATACCATGAGAAGTTCAGGGATTCCTTCCCCTGTTTTTGCAGAAAGAGGGACGATTCCAATTGTTTTTCGAAAATCACCAATATTGTAATACAAATCTGCATTGAGCTTATGTTCAGAAATGGCCCCGATCATCTCATAAATTCGTTCTTCAAAAAATGTTTTTACGTTAACCCGTTGACTATTGATTCGCATTTTTGCAAGAGGTTCTTTTTGTTTCTGCCATCCTGAAATTGCATCAATTTTATTGGCAGCAATAATAAAGGGTGTTTTATACTGCTTTAGGATGTTGAGAGATTCATATGTTTGCGGTTTAAATCCCTCAGTAATATCAACAATGAGAATAGCCAAATCGGCGAGAGAACCTCCACGGGTTCGAAGGGTGGTGAAGGCATGGTGACCGGGCGTATCAATAAACAGTAACCCAGGAAGAGAAAATTTTTTTTCTTTTAACAGAGGCCCGCAAATCTGATAGATAGCGTCAATAGGAACTTCTGTTGCTCCAATATGTTGAGTAATAGCACCTGATTCCCGTGCAGCAACGGTAGATCCTCGAACAAAATCAAGTAACGATGTTTTACCATGGTCAACATGTCCCAGTACGCTGACAATAGGTTGTCTCACGTATTTCAAAGGAGCCGCCATTGTATTCACCCTGGCGTTGGTAATGAAGCTCCCTTTTTAATGTTTGTCGGTGAACCGTATCAGTGGTGATAGCAATATTTATTGTGATTCCTTTTACAACATACCCGATATCCAAGTTTACTTTTTTGTTCCGCATATTCAGGGTTTCTTGTTATGATCAGACTATGGTGGCCTTGGATGGTATACGTCCATGCAATCATGTTACATCCCTCAAGTGTAAACGGCGGAACGTATCCCATCCTTTAAATGGCTAGATGACAGGTAGGTGAAACTATTACATTTTATATAATATGGCATTATTCATGGAAGCGAACATGATTTGTCCAAAGTGCCAAGCAAAGATTGCTGACGGCATACACACCTGTCCATTTTGCGGTGCATCAACAGCAACACAAATCGCTCATACGTTATTTGGAAAAATAAGTATCATTCTTGCATTATTCGTAGTGATAAGTATTACCGCAGTCTTAGGAATTTTAGCTTTGTATGGATATAGTGCCTTTTATGCGGCGTATCTTTTTTCGTTTGTGCTTGCTGCATGTGCTATTGTTTCAATTATCGCCGGCCTTTATGCATTTATGAAAAAACCACGAGATACGTATGGCCTTATTGGCATGCTCATTGGCTTTTGTATCTGCATAAGTATTCTGTTTACTTCTGCCCTTTCACCCTATGTTTTTGTCACTCAAGCTGACGAATCATCACAATTACTTTCATTTCTCTTAAATGATATAGATGACACATTAATTGTGTCCTCAACAAAAGAGCCAATCCTTTGGGATAATATTGAAATCGATGGTTCCTATACAGGAATTGACCTTCGCATTTCCACAGGATATGTTGACGTGGGAGATGCTATAGTAGGATGCTCGGGCGTAATCAGGGTAATCCATACGCCGACAAACACTATCCTTGGCCCGTTCATATTTACTTGAAAGTAAATCGTTTATAGGGCAATAGAGATATACCCTCAAAAGATGATTTGTCCACAATGTAAAGCGCTGATAGCAGATACTGTAAAAAGTTGCCCATATTGCAACTATAAATTCCAGACTGGCCAAGGAACAGTGAGAAAAAAGACAGTTCTTGGGAAGGTAAGTCTTCTTTTTGCTGGAATCGACATTGGATGTATAGTGATCTTCTTCTTACTGTTGTTTTCTGGCGTAACATGGCTCTCTTTGTTCTTTGTTTCACTAATTACTCTTCTCATCATAATATGTTCAATAATTGCTATTGTCATAGGCGCTATTGCCTATTTTTCATCAGCAAAAGATCGTTATGGCCTTTTTGGATTTATACTTGGGATTTGCTTTCTTATCAGCAGTTTTATGTTGGCTCCAGCCGCTACTTATCTGTACGTAAGCGGATTACAACCAGAATTGCCAGAAACATACATGACTGCTCCAGTAATAGTCTTCAGTAAAAATACGGATCAAGCTACGATTAGTGTTGAGGCTGTTGGAGACGCGATCTATTGGCACAATCTCTATGTAAGCGGTACCTATGAAACAAGGCCTGGGGAAAAAGTAGTGGAAGAAGGAGATCAAATTACGGGGTGCTCTGGCACCATAACAATTGGGTATGCGCCAACCGGTACCGTAATAGATACCTTTACCTTTAACTAGCAGGTTCTTCTTCAATGGGGCTTATTTTTTCACGAGGGATAAAATACCAAAACAAAAAGGTCCCCACCACAATCATCATGACTAATAGCCAGAGCCCGTAGAGGGAGCCAGGATCAATACCCAGCAAGTCTCCAGGGGCTGTTGAAACGATAGCAGCCCTGTAGGAATAGAGGAAAAAGGTTAGAATATAACATGATGCAAGGGCAAAAAAGACAATGATAAAATATTTATTCACAACGGTACTGAATCGCGTGATCATCTGCTCATTACCTTCGCCACGAGGTACCATTTTTTCAAAAGCCTTGCTGTAGAACACGGAAGAGGCTCCCAACTCAAGATAACAAATGAATAAGATAAAAAAGAGGAGTAACAGTTCAACGTGCGCGGCAGTAAAGGCAAACTCTCCCACCAATACTTTAGTAAAAAAGAAGAAGAACAGCACACCTGCGCCTGCGGCAAGAATCGTTGTCCGATGGTTCTTGAATAATCCATAGACTCCAATAAGAGGAATCGTTGAAAGGATAAGGCCAAACCCAACTTTCACAAAAAAGAGAAACACATCTAAAAATGCTTTTCCTCCGAAGAGTACATAGGTTCCTATGATAATCAAGGCAATACTGCTGAGTACGCCGATAGTAATGTACTGTTTTATTTTGGCTTTTAAGAAGGAAAGCCCATAAAACAACAGGCCAAGAACGACGCCGAGTATGGAAAAGAGAAAAGAAAGAGTTGTTGCATCATATGACAGTCCAATAAGGGGAGAAAAAATAACGATAAGTCCTTTGAGGGCCATCGCATACAACCAAACTAACAATCCAATTGCTAGAATACGCATACTGGAAAGTTTTATCTGAAGAAGTGTTACCGTCGAATTTGGTATCGTTCCACCTCCTTCAACGACACTGCAAGGGGCAAGGTCGGGTTCCAATCGACGACTCGTGCTCCTTTGTTTCGTAAGAGTGCGAGAACATTTTTGCGCTCAAAGGAAAGAATCTTGTGTGCAAGCTCGTAGGAAAGATCATGTGGCTGCAGAGAAAATTCAATATCAATAGGTGAAGGAGAAAGCACAATAACATTGAATTTTTGAGCAACGAGTTGTTGGATAGAAATAGGAATAGTAGGATCATCATCAAGTGACGAGATGAGAACAATCAGTGCTTTTTTGGGGAGCATATGTGCAATTGCAGTGTCAATCACGGCATTGAAAAGAAAAGTTCCTTCAGCCTGTGCTTCAACAAGTTCGGTGATGGTCTTGTACAGTTGTTTCTTTCCTGATTCAGGATATACCCATTTGAGTTTTCCTTCCGTATTGCCGTAAATGATGAGACCAACGCGGTCACGACGTTTTAAGAAATGAGCGGCAATAGATACGGCTGCTTTGATGTTATATTCAATAGGATTGTGTTTCAACGTACCAATGTCTTGGCTCCCACGCGCGTCAACCATAAGAATGACATCGGTGGTGCTTTCCAGTTCGTATTCATTGACCATGATACGGTTCCAGCGGGCAAATGATTTCCAATTAATACGCTTGAACGTATCACTCGTCGTATATTCTCGCAAGCCAAAAAATTCAGTTCCAATTCCTGCATGTTTCGTATGCATAATCCCGGGGAAAATATTTGCTTTGGCACGAACTGCAATATCGCCAATCTCTTCAATTTGCGGGATAACGGTTAACTCTGAGATAGTGTCAAACGGGAGTTCTTTAAAAAAGAAACTTAAGTAGTCGCGAAGACGTACATTGAGTGGACCAATATCATAGTGTCCACGAACAGGGCATGAAATCGTATAGGTAAAGGTAAGTGCTTCGCCTGGTTTCAACGAAAGGATTGCATAGTTGCTTCCTTCTTCTAGGTTTACTCTATCAGGAAGCATGTCGATAATCTCAATGAGCGGTATACGACCGCCTTTATTATTGATGGTGATGGTAACCTTGACATGGTCGTCTTCAAAAATCTTGGCGTGTGAAAGTTGCCGGGTAATGTCAAGCTGTGGTTCTTTTCCCTGAAATAACAATACTCCTAAAAAGAGAAGAATAACAAGAGGGATAATAATCAATAGCACAACCCAATCCATGACAAAGAGACCAAAGAGCAATAAGCCGATACAGCCACCTACTAATCCAGCAGTTTTGGTGGTCCGCATATTATTCTACCGTGGGAACGGGAAGTTTTTTTATCAAATCATTGAGCACGTGCTCAGGTTTAACGCCACGCACACGGGACTCAGCCTTAAGAATAATACGGTGTGCAAGTGCTGGCAAGGCAACATTTTTCACATCATCGGGAACCACGTAATCTCGACCGTAGAAGGCAGCGTGTGCCTTTGACAATTTAAACAGGGCAATAGATCCCCGAGGACTGATACCTACCTCAATCCGAGGCTCGTCACGAGTGCTCTGTACCAATTTAACAATATAATTTCGTAAATCCTTATCGATGTGAACTTGACTGATAGCTTGTTGCAGTGAAAGGATGTTCCCAGGGTCAATAACGGCATTCACTGGGATGGAGTGGATGTCTCCACCTATCGCCATTCTGTTGAGAATTTCTTGCTCTTCCTCTTCGCTTGGGTACCCAACATCCAATTTCATCAAAAACCGATCAATTTGCGCCTCTGGTAAGGGATAGGTCCCCTCATATTCAATAGGATTCTGGGTCGCCATCACCAAAAACGGTTTCTCAAGTGTATACGTTGCTCCCTCAAGTGTCGTTTGCCGCTCTTGCATGGCCTCCAGTAATGCTGCTTGGGTTTTAGGAGGTGCACGGTTTATTTCATCTGCAAGCAAGATATTGGTAAAAATGGGACCCTTGATAAGTTTAAAGTCACTTGTCTTTTGGCTATAGACATATGTTCCCGTGATATCTGCCGGCAATAAATCTGGAGTAAATTGGACTCGAGTGAATTTGCAACCCATCGCCGCAGAAAAGGTCTTTGCGGTTAATGTTTTTGCCAAGCCAGGATAGTCTTCAAACAGGATGTGGCCATCAGTCAAAATTCCCAACACGACATACTTGAGCATATTTTTCTTTCCAACAACAATGCGACTCACTTCATCAACCAGCTTTTTACAAACCGAGGATAATTCGCCAACAGACATCTGTTTCATTCTCCCCATGCCTCCATTTTTTCAATCATTGCTTTCAATTTTAAAAGATATTGGTCTTTCTTACTTTCACCAGAAAACCACCCTTTTCGTTTTGGAGGTGGCTGATTATTCAAAATCCACATCACCAGTTCTTTGTCAGGTATATATCGCTCTAAGGTTTGTTTGTCCTTCTGGTAGAGTTTCTGGAGTTCTTTTTCAGACAAGGTGTGAACTGAACCTATTTTTTGGAAAAAGATTGTTTGGGCAAATCGTTTTACTGGTGTGTCATAGGTATACATTGCGGGCGTAAGTTTAATAGATTCAGCTAGGTCTTTTAATCGTCCAGAAGAGTAATAGTCTCCTACTACTGACGTGTGTTTCCATTCATCAGGTTTTTTTGAATAACTCATCAAAACGATGACGGCAACAATACTACCGATTAAAAAGACAAATAAAAGAAAGTACCAAACAACGGGATCATGGGTTGGTGTCGTAGCAAGGATACTTAGGAAAGACGATACCTCACTCATTGGTACCTTCTCGTAGTGGTTCTTGTTCTTGCTCTGGAACGTGCTCAACAGGAGCAGTGAGAATTTCGTTTAGCAATTGAATAGCACGATCCCTGTCTTCACTCGTGATATCATGAGGGCTATACCGAGCTTTTTCAAAGATCTGAGTAAGAGAATAGAGACTTTCCGGTGACATTTTGATATGATCTCGTGTTGCTAAGGCAAATTCCCGAGCCGTCTGATAAGAGCCTTTCTTGACCCCTTTTTGTTCAAGCCATTCGCACATTTGTTTGTAGCAGTTTATGACGGTTGATCGATGGTCACCTCCAGTACGCAAGCGGCTAATTGTCTGGGAAGCAATTTCTTCAATACTAGGCTTCTGTTCCACTTTTCGTTTTTTAAATAACATAATTATACCTGCCAGTAATACAGCAATTATTGCGATGGCAATCGCCAGAAGGATATATGTATTTTGTGATGCATCTTGACTGCCAAATCCTGCCTGAACAAGCTGGAAGGAAAGGTCATCCTGTGAA
>CAZWZY010000012.1:0-59010 GCA_964638175.1 uncultured Thermoplasmatales archaeon
GGACTATTTTGTGGAATGCTTTAATTTACCCGAGGTGAAATTATTACACAAAGCATGTAGAATCCGATACTTACAATCTTTCCAATAATGCGCTAATCATTGTCGGCAAAAGGACTGTAGCATCCCCTTCGATGGTTACGTTATCTGCCTGCTCTTTTACTTTTCCCCAAGAAATGGCCTCTCTTGTTTGTGCACCACTGAGACTTCCATCATATTCAACGGCGGTGGTGATATAAACGACGTGATCAAGCCCATCTTTAAACTGATTCCACCAAATAGTATGATGCTTTGAAATTCCACCACCAATAATTAATGCTCCAGTTTTCTTTGCATCAAACACAATATCTGAAAGTTCTTGTTCGTCCTGTAAGAGGTCAATCATGAAATCACGATGTTCTTGATAGTACATCCATAATTGCGAGCCGAATGCTCCATCGGTGATGCCAGGGACATACATGGGTATTTTGTTTTTCCAAGCCCAATACAGAATGGAATCCTTTCCCTTTTCTTCATTGGCGACAAAATTTCCAAATTCCCAAATTAAATCTTTTGTCGACCAGGTTTTTTTTCGTTTGTAGAGATTTTCTAAAATAGGTTGCATTTTTTCTTCAAGAATGGAACCGTAACATTCATTGGGAATGAAAATATTGCCTAATCGATTAACCCCTTGCTTATGCAACTCTCGATCATCTACCATGAATGATCCATGGTAATAATTTTTCCAAATACGTGCTAAATCATGATCAAGTGTTCCTGCAGTTGTAACGACAACATCAAACAGTTTCCGTTTAAGCAGCTCTTTGATAACACCTCGAGTTCCTGTTGCACAAATACAGGCAGGAAATGAGAGAAATCGTGTGCATCGGCGATCTTTAACCATGCTCTCTAGGATATCGACACCTGTGGCAACTTTTTTTGCCGAAAAGCCACCTGCATCATACAATGCCTTTATCAGTTCGTTCACGGTCATAGTATCGCATGAAATATCTTTGACAGGCGTTTCATTCATAGAGTTCTCTCCTTACCGAACTGCGATGGCTCCATACCCAACGCATGAGCCACCTGGATAGACTTCATATGAGGACCCATATTTAAGCAATTCTGCCGTTGTCGCTCCCAATTTTTTTGCGGCAACAATCATTGCAGCAACAGGTCCATATCCACACATAGTAATCCGATGTTTGTGCACCGTGTAGATGAGGCCTTCTGCATCCATCCCAAGTATTTTGTCTATTGCCAATTTGTCTTGTTGTTCACAATATTTATCCACACGTGTCCCGGTAGGCGGCATACTCTGATAATTAAACCCTGCATGAGAAAAATCACTACTGGCCACGATGCAAATGCGTTGCTCACTCTTTTGGATCACATCGGCAATGGTGGTTCCCACTTCTTGAGACGTTTGGACATCTTGCATTCCCATACAAATTGGTACAAAATCAAACGATTTGTCATTCGCAAGAAATTGAAGGAACGGCAATTGTACTTCGATGCTGTGTTCATAGATGTGAGCAACGTCGTCGCTATCAATAATGTCCTTTTGTAACTTCGTGGCAATTGATTCATTAATAGGAACAACACCAAGTGGTGTCTTCCATCCGCCTTTGGTCATGACGGAAACACCTGATCCCATGCCCGTGTGATTTGGCCCTAAGATGATGAACGTATCAGCAAATCCTTTTGTTGCCAAATGGTGATATGCATGGGCAGCAATTGCACCAGAAGCAGGATAGCCAGCATGAGGGACCACCAGTCCCTTAAGATCTTGCGTTTCTTCGTTGAGTGTTGGTGTTGATTGCGGTCCGCGTTCGTCAATAAAACAGGAACGGATGCTTTCCAGAAGGGCATGTTGGTCACTTTCATAAAATTGTCCTGCTACGGCAGGTGTTCGAATTGCCGCCATGATTTCTCTCCCTTGCTATATTGGGAAAGAGACACATTAATCTTGTCCACAAAAAATATAAATACCGTTGCTGAATTCGGGATTAAGATTCGATAGGGGTAATCATGGAGACTGTTTGTTATATCGAGATCATCAAGGACGGGAGAGATTTTGTCGCTCGTGCACATCTTTCAAATGGTGCAACCAAAGAATATCGACATCACGTCTTTGAGGATGTGTTAACAGAGATGGTTATTGATCTTCAAGAAGAACTCTCAGAATCATAAACTATTCTGTCAACTATTTTTGTTTGTTTTAGAGTCCCTCTCATCCTGTTGAGGTTTTTCAGTACCTGCAAGCTTTTTATTTTCATGATGGCAGATAATCGATACGCCGACGGTACAGATAATAGCAGTTCCAAAAATAATCACGAACACAATATCAGCAAAGAACCCTTGCATACCTGGCATCAGATCGGCAACAATCGAGGGACCAAAATTCAATGCAAGAATGGCTGCTGCAAGCCCCCTCGGAAACATCACAATCATAGTTTGTTTGTCATCGCGCTCAAAGCCACCACGGTAGGTTGCCAACTGAATAGCGACATATCGCGTAGCTATTAACATGACGAGAATACCAATTCCGATAACAATGAATTCAATCCGTTGGAAACCTACCATCATACCTAAAAACACAAAAAAGAACGTACGAATGATAAATGAAATGAGGGCATGCGAATGTCTCGATTCTTCATCCAATTCGAATTTTTTGCTACCATAATCAAGCATCTTGAGTACTTTTCTTCCGTTGCCTAGCACCAATCCAAATACCAAACAAGCAATGGCACCTGCCCCCTCACCACCTTCTTCAACAGTCAAAATAAGAGCGGTGATAGAATAGACCAAAAAGGCAACAGCAAGCGTTGCTACATAACAAAATTGTTCCTTACGGATTTTATTCATCACGGGGAGCCATGCGAGCCCCAGTATAAATCCCATGACTGCACCCACAGAAAATGTACTAATGACGTTTTTTGCTCCTAAGGCAATATCAATTCCACTTGAATCAGGTCCTATGACCATAAAATAGACAGCAAGCACCACGACGATGCAGAGTGGATCGGTAATAATACTTTCTATGGACAACGCCATCTTTGTTTTTTCTTGCAGGTTTCGTAACCGGCTTGCTAATGGAATAACAATAGGGCTGCTGGTACCGCCAACCATTGCACCGAGAATAATCCCAACAATTACACTATATTCTAGAGGGATGGATGGCATTACGGTTGCTGAGAGTACGACCACAATAGCCATGGTGGCAAGAATGCTGAACGCAAAGGCACTGACCGACAAGAGCAATCCACGAGGAGCACCTCGAAAGAGTTGATACAAGTCGGTATTAATCCCACCGTCGAATAAAATGATGACAATAGCAACTGCACCAAAAAATTGGGATGCTGCCATCAGAATGTTTTCATTAATATTTTGGATATTAAAAATGACGCCAACGACTAGTCCAAAGAGCAGAAGCCAGACGATACTTGGGATTTGCGTTCGGTTAAAAATAAGATTCCCTAAGAATCCTAAAATCATGATGGCGCCTAATGTAATAACAGCAGGAATGATGTAGTCGGCAACTTCTATCATGCTTCCTCGCTTCTTATGAGCGAACACCTAAATTTAAAGCTTATCCTCTTTGTGCTAGTACGCAAGCATATTCATTGCAAAGAGGAGCAACACCACAAAAATTGATCCGTACATAAGATAGACCAGAATTTTCCGTTTTTTTAAGAGTGATTGATATCGTTGTTTGCATTCTTCAGAACAAAGTGTCTCACTTACGGGAACAGCTTTACCGCATATCTGGCAATGTGTATGTTGGGTGACTTTTTCTGCCATGGCTATCACACCTCCTAACAAGATTCTCTTATAAAAGTCATTCTCAGGATTTAAATACTACCTTGCCATCGACAACATCAATTTTAACCAACGCCTCGATAGCAACCCCCGATTCTTGTGCTATGGCTTCTGCAATGTTGCCCTTGTCTATTGCAACAATGACCCCGTGTACGTTCACTCCCATTGTTTTGAGTACCGTAAGCACTGCTTTTAGGGTACCACCAGTACTGAGTACATCATCGACGATAACAACGCGCTCACCCCTTTCTAGACCATTAACGTACAAGTGTGCTTTCGAGTACCCTGTTACTTGTTCGACACTGATCTCCTCAGGTAAACCGTATGATTTTTTTCTGATAATAGTAAATGGCAATTTCATTTTTAGAGATAATGAGGCAGCAAGAGGGATGCCCATTGCTTCCATGGTGACAATCTTATCTATTTTTCCATATTTTTCCATTCGTTGGTAGATTTCATCTGTTATTTCTTGTAAAAGTTCTGAAGCTATGGAAGGAATTCCATCGGTAATAGGATGAATGACATAGTGATAGCTTCCTTTTTTTACAACGGGGACTTGCGTTAATGTCTTCCGCAATTGTTTGATGCTCATAACTCACCACTCTCTTGACATACTTTCTCTAAATCAGGAATAAACTTATCAATTATTGGTTTTGTGACATGGGGCATAATTACTAACCGAATACAGGAAATACGATCTAGGTTATTTACCTTCCATCCTACTCTTGTAAGTTTTTCCACGACTGTTGTAGGGTCGGAGAGCCGTATTCCCAACACATTCATTGTAGGCCTTGTCATCACTTCAAGTCCTACTTGACGGATACGTTTTTCCGTGTATAGGGTTGTTTCCATACACTGCTTCACTAAGTTCGTATACCCTTCTTTCCCCAGATACTTAATAACCGCATACGCAGCAGCAACAGGCCCTCCCGATCTTGTTCCCATGATGCCCGCTTGCCATTCGGTACTTACACAATTAGATTTTACACTAATGTCATCCAACCACGTGTTTTTTCGTACCAACAATACTCCAAGGGGAATTGCTGCACACCCCATTTTATGCGCATCAATAGAAATACTGCCGACGCCTGGAAGGCGAAAATCAAAGTCAACAACATCATGCCCAAGTCGTTTGAGAAACGGAATTACAAAACCACCAAAAGCAGCATCCACATGGAAAAACAGATGTTCCTCATGGCAGAGGTCACTTAATTCAGGAATGGGATCTATGCCCCCTAACTCCGTTGAGCCCGCGATACCAACCACGGCAGCGGTCCGAGAGGTTATCGCTTGTTTCACTTTTGCACTATCTACGACGTGCCTAGGGGTTAAAGGGACAGAAATAAGCTTCATATCCATCAAGGACGCAATCTTTTTGAAGGAAAAATGGGCACTTTCAGGGACAATAATTTCTCGTTTGCCAGTCATTACTTTTGCAACCCACATGGCAGTAATATTGCCTTCTGTTCCTCCACCTACTATATGCCCGGCGGCAGTTGCCGGTGCGTGGGCAAGGTCTAACAAAAAAGAAACTACTTTTTGTTCAATTTTTTTGGTTCCCGGAAAAAGCTGAGGATCTCCTAAGTTTGTTTCAAGAAACCTCATGTATGCTTCTTTTGCAATTGGGTGAGGTTGTGTACACATCGAGCCAAGAATGCGTCCACTAGCAAAGGTGAAATCTTGTGTGCGGTATTGAGCAAGATCTTGTAAAATTATATTCTCTGTGCTATGGACTTTTTTTTTGTTCATTGGTATCCTTCATGCTGCACCCCACAAAAAAGATTTCGCTTAGGTTACCATCACATTTTAATATAGGAAAATGTATTTTGATTACATGATTGAAAAAGAAACAAAAACCACCGCGGAAGAAGTCACTTCTTTTTTGAAATTACCTGTTTATACTCGTGAGGGGACATATGTTGGTCATGTACGTAATGTATTCATCGATATGGATGAAAAGCGAGTCAGCAGTCTCTTAGTCACCAACACCAATCCTGTGCTAGTCGAGGGAACTGTTGATGTTGCCGTTCCATACCGATGGGTAAATGCCGTTGGTGATATTATTATCTTATCTCACTTTCCTGAGCGAGTTACCACTAAGAAAAAAGAAGAAAAAACAGAGGAAAATACTTCTGATGCAGATATTGATGTCATTCAATAGAATCGATAGTTCCTCCTGTTGATTTATTTTCTTTTTTTATTTTTATTTAGTTAGAAAAAGCAAATACTTTTATATAATGAAGATTATATATATTAGTATACTATAGACGGCATGACAATCCATGTGGTCTGTAAGAAGTGTACAATAACGTTTAAATAGGGGAAAACGTAAGTAATATAGTGGAAATATAAAAATTGGTGATTAAAAATGACCAAAAAGCTGAAAACAGTGAAAGCAAGCCTCGTGATGGGCATTTTGTTAATTAGTGTTATTGTTGCATTTATGCCTTCAGCTTCTGCAGGCATTATTAAATCTTCGTCTAATTTAAAATTAGAATATGATGCCAGTGCGCTTGAAGAAAACGTTCAACCACTTGGCGGCCCACGTCCTGTTACGGTCAGTGTAGGATATCTTGTGAGTGGTATCTTTGCCCGACAAACAGTCGATTTCTTACAAGGAAGAGTTCCACCAATGGTTGAGTTATCTGTTGAGCAAACACCAGAGTATGCCACGGCATGGATCGAACCAAATGTTGTGAGTCCAGATCTTAGTACCGCTTGGAGTTCGGCAACAGCAACATTATGGGTATCTTTCAAGGAGAATGTTCCTGCTCGTGCAGAAGTAACTATTCGAGTGAAAATGCATGCACGACAAATTCCTGGTTTCCTTTTCGAAGTAACGGAATCAACATCTTATGGTGACGTAAGTTTTACACCAGGATATCTTCCTATTATTAGTGTCAACACGCTAACTGGAAATTTCAAAGAGATTAGTCCTGGGCAAACCGCTGCATTTGACATCGAATTAGAAAATCTTGGAAACGCAAAAACGGTTGTTGACTTCCGCATCCTAGATATTCCAGAGGGATGGAGTCCCAACGTACAGTCTCGGGTTACGCTTGGCGCTGGCGTACTCGGCGAAGATCCTAAAACCACTGTGCAACTGGTAGTACAACCGCCCTATGGTTTTGGCTATCATAATGATAGGGAAACGATACGGGTAGAAATTACGCCGTCATATTATGGCGATCCTGGAGGATCCTCGGTAACAGGTTTACCTCAAATTGAAACCTTTACTGTTCAAAGTAGAGGATTTTCAACACCCGGTTTTGAAGCAGGTATCGTGGTCTTTGCATTAGTTGCTGTCGCTCTTATCGTTAAGATATACAAGCGCAAACAATAAACTAAGTGAGAAGAATTAATCTTCTTCTTTTTTATTTATGTTATTTAAGGAAATATTTTTATAATGTTTAAATCATATATTTTTAACATTAATACTTAAAATAATCATAATTGTACAGAAATATTTAAATAGGGATAAATTAAATAATATATTAAAAATATAAATATTGGCGAGTTAACCATGAACTATCGTACGCTTAATCTTATGAAAACGGTCATGCTTTCTTTTCTTTTATTCATCACGGTGTTATCAGTGATGCCCACTTCTTCAGCATTATATGAGAGAATTGCTAAACTTTATGAATGTGAGGGGGCTGTTCGCGTCGAATATGATGAAAGTGCCGTTGAACAAGCATTCCTTCCTGTGGATATGGTAATGGAAATTCCTTTAAATGTCAGTTTTTCGGTTCAAGGATATTATGCCGAAGAACTTCTAGAATACTATACTGAAGGTCCAATATTCGAAGCATCCATTGTATCAAAACCAGACTGGTGCTCTGCGGCAATTCTCCCATCGATATTCGATATTCTCCCTAGAACGGAGTGGGTAACAAAAGAATGCATGTTAAATGTCAAAGTAAACGAAAATGCCAAGGCGTATAGTGAAGGAACAATTCGAGTTAAAATTGAATTTCGGGCCTTTGGTTCAATAAATAATGGGACCTTTTATCAAGATATACCTTTCAAACCAGGATTTTTACCCCTTCTTGGAGTATCATTACCTGAATCAACGGCTAAATTGATAAATCCACAAGAAACCGCGACGTTTAATGTTCAAGTTCAAAATCTTGGGAATGCAAAATCGGAACTTCTTTTCAGAGTTATTAGTAAGCCTAAGGATTGGACCATTTCAGTTCCAGAAAAGACCGTGGTGGGCTCACTGTCAACAGGCGATGACGGTATGATACAGATTCCTGTTGTAGTAAAGCCACCATATAGTTTTGGGTATCATCATGAACGGGAGGTCATTCAACTCTCCATTACTCCTGCCTATTTTGGTGACGAATCGTTGAAAGGAGAAGAATATCTTGTTTCCTTTATTGTGCAAAGTAGAGGATTTTCAACACCAGGATTTGAAAGCATCTATATGATTATCGGTTTAACGTGTGTGTTATTTTTATTCCGTTACCAAAGAAAGAAGAAAACGAGATCGGGCGAGAAACAAAAAAGGGGAAGAATATGAAGCTTAAATTTTTTGCTCTTACGTTTGTTAGCATTATTCTCCTATCGTCCATGTGTTTTCAGGATACCGCAGAAGCCGAACCACAACGATTGTTTGATAGACTTGCTATTGGTTTTCTGAGATACACGTATAGTCAAGGACCAATTGCTGGGTTGCTCTTTTCTAAGTTCATGACTCCATGGAAAGGCTTTCGCTTTGTAGAACCAGATTTTTTTACTGCTGACCCAGATACCATAAATATTGAATTGCTCAACACCACCGAGATTGTAATCGGTATGAAAAAGCCAGACGGAACCTATGACTCTATGAGAAAATATGATGACGCCCCTGACTTTTTACAGGCACAGGACTATGAATTTTCATTAGAAGTTCCTGACGATGTTCCCGAAAATACCTTTATTGCACATTTTGATCCACCATGGATTCATAGTGGTACCGATCAAGACATCAAAACAACATTACGGATTACCACTAATATTCCAGAAAATGCCGTCTTACCAGATAATATTGTTTTACGCGTTAATGTCACAAAATTTGTTACATATGGAAATCTTATCTGGAGTTTCTCTCCCCTCTGGGGCCCAATAGCATCAATTACTGGAGGCTTCGCCAAATACAGTGGACAGCGCTTAAACGACCCCCCAGTCTTTGTTGACATATTGGTAAAAACAGATCGTTTCCATCTTGCTGAGATGGTTCCGCCTCCTGCCACTGAAATACGGCCAGATACATTAACAACCGTCCCCTTTACGATACAGAACCTTGGAAGTCACATTGACACCTTCAAATTTAATATTTCTGTAAGAGACGGATCTGAACTCATTGTTGCCGCACCGCCAACTATTACTTTGCGCCCTAACGAGATTGGTACAGCATCATTAAGTGTTGCCTCTCCTCGATATTTCCAGGATCCCGGTACTGTTCACTCTGTTGCTATTCAAGCGTATTCAGTCTATGACTCAGAAAAAACATTCAATAACACCGTCACTATTATTACTCGAGGAGTATATGTTTCAGAAATTAATGCCATTTATACAGGATTTGGTGGCGTTTTACTTCTCCTGGTCATAGGGATTTATATCTATAGACGACAGAAAATGTATGAAAAGGTCTGTCAAAAACCAGATAAACCATGGACCCTTCCTGAAGAAAAGAAGCATCTCGAGCAATTAAAAGAGGGCAATAAAGAAGAATATGCTAACGTTTTGAACATGATGAAACAGGAATACCAATCAGCACTGTTGTGGCATAAGGCATATTGTCAGGTGATGATGGAGAAAGAACAAGGTAAAAAACAAAGCATCTTCCAACGCCTGATAACGATCCTTGCATCTCCATTTAAAAGACGTGCACATGCTCCAAAAGAAAAAGAGAAACAACCACCGAAACCGCCAAAAAAGGAAAAAAAGAAAAAGGAAACAAAGCCTGAGAAACCACCAGAAAAACCACGAGAAGAACCTGAATCTCTTCCTTTAGAAGAGCAACCAGAAGAACAAGAAGGGCCGATTATTGGTTATGAAAAAGAACGAGAAAAACAACGACGATTAAAAGCGATTCTCAAGGCAAAACGTGCACAAGAAAAACAACGAAGAAAATTCAAAAAACCACTGTATTAAACAGTTTTTACTTTTTTCTTAAGGTATTGAACGAGTTTATAGATAGTGAGACCAAGTATGATACTGGTGGTGCCTGCAAACAGATAAAACCCGCTGCTTGGTCCCCATGTGCATCCTATCTCGCATGTGGATTGACCAGGGATGGCTACGGTTACCTCTCCTGAGCCACTAAAGCTCCCAACCCCGATTTCTGCAAGTTGCGACGTGCTATAGATAAAGAGAGCAAGAGAACCAACAAACAGAACAACACTACCTCCCAACAGCAGAGAAGACCACCATCGTCTCTTGCTTCGTTTTGTAATAATACTTGCTATCAGCAGTATACTGCCCACTACAATTGCCCACTGCACCATCGCCACGGCCTGTATAAATAACCCATCGAGTACCGCTGTTTCTCCTGCCGTTACTTCGTCCGTGGAGGTTACTGTTACTAATTCTGTCGGCCATAAAAACAAGCTCGTCGAGGTTTCAACATTGGCAGTGTTGCCTTCATTTGCAACTCCCCACCAGGGAGAGACCACCGCAATGAGGGAAAGGCATACTGCTACTAGCATAATGAATACGATGAGCTTTTTAGGGTGATATGCTGTATAGAGCCCCATAACAACGAGTACACCACTAAGCAATACCACGATAATAGTCGGTAGTAGTGGCTCAGCTGTGGTTACGATACTTACTGTTTTTTCATTGGTAACATCAATATCGCGCATCGCGATAGTGCTTCCATTGGTAGTAATCGTACAAGAATAAGTCCCTGGCGGAAGCACAAAGATACCAGCTCCTTGCTCATTTATTTCTTGGTTTACTTTTTTTCCTTCTCGTTCCATTTCTACGTTTGCATCTGACAGCATGTTTCCTCGTGCATCCAAGGTAAACAGAGTGACACTAAAGAGCGCAGGAAAGGTAACACCTATCGTTTCATTTGTGTGAGGAATAGTGAGGGGTTTGTCCACCATAAATGACTTGTACGAAAGGCGCAACGAATAATTTGCAGGATATATGTTGGCAAACAGATATGACCCCGCATCATGATGTTCTGCTGGAATAATTACCTGATGTTCAAATTCATCACTTTCTAACACGATATCAAGCGGTACTGCTGGTACAAGCCCCCATTTGTCCTTGACGTCCACGGTTACATCATATACCATGATCTGAAGAGAGGAGGTTTCAGTTACATCAATAGTCCTCGTAATGGAGAAGGGCGAGTAGTCTATTTGTACCTGATACGTAGCCGTGTACAAATCCCTGAAACGATACTGCCCATCTGATTGATCGTCAGGGGTAATTGTTGTCGGCGTAGACATGGAATCACTGGTAAGACTGACGTCAATAGGAACTGATGGAACTCCCCCTTGTTCGTTTCTGACATCAATCGTAAGGTCGTGAACATCTATTGTTATCATTTTTTTTACAGGCAGAAACCGCCTGATATAACCCAGCCGTATCTCTTCATTTTCTAATTCAAATCCATCATAGAGTATTTGCACTTGGTATCGTTCTTGTATTCCACAAGGGGCACCAAGTTTTGCAATTCCCTCAGCATTGGTTACTTTTTCAGCAATGATCGTCCCTTCTCGTAGTAAGAGAACACGAGCGTCAGACAGACCATTCTCCTGTTGATCAGTGACCGTAACCTCTAGTTTCCCTTGAGGTTTACACCAAATGTGAGTAGTGCCATTTTGCGTAATATTGAGGATTTGGAACCCAATGTAATCATACTTCTTCTCATCAAAGGGATTAATTAACCAAATTTTTACGACATATTTGCCTTCTTCAAGATGGTTGAAACGTATTTTTCGAAAGAAGGTGACATTTTTCCAGTCAATCGTCATTTTTTTTGTGAATGCCAGCCTGCTTACTCCCCCAGACGCCCGTAGCGCGTTGTTGTGGTAGATTGCTGCAAACAAACAAGGTGGCGTCTGCCCTAAAAGCATTGCTTGTCTCCACCGTCCTCTCAATGATTGGGGGAGGTGAGCATACACAGTGAGTGAATACTCTTCTTCTTTTTCTCCATTTGTTATATTGGTATCAGTCGATGGTTGATACGCAACAAGTGCTTGATAGAGCTGTGCTTCTTTGTTTACCTTTTCATAACCGCCTGTTGAAGTAGAAAAAAATTCCGCGTCAAATTCAACAATAAAATCTTTGGGGATATGATCATCTCTTCCTTTATCGCTTTCATAGGAGTTTCTTCCCAGGCAGACATTGGCAAATCTTCCTTCAAGACCCGGAAGCTGTACAACTTTTGACTCATAGACTTGCACCTCGATACCATCGGTTTCATCGGTTCCTGATTGTAAAATTTCGTTGGAGTCAAAAATAATAGCATGTGCGGATCCTTTTTGACCATGGTCGACAGAAACCCATGCCGGACTTCCTAAATCGCAATCATCTGTTTTTACGACAAGCGTATCGAGATAATTCTCTGGGTGTTGATCAAGAGTGTAGGTAATCACCCTGTTCTCTTCGTTGAATACATGAAGATAGGGAGGAATTGAACCAAAATTCAAATCATCGATACTATTGCTTCTAATGCCACCAGATCGTAAAATAATATAGTAGACATCAATCTCATCGCCCAATGGTACTGGATAATTAAGTAATTCATGTTTCACATGAACGTTTATCCGTTTTTCTTCGATAGGACAGTAATAATACTTATAAATAGCAGTTGTTCGAAATAACCCGTCGGCTGATTGACTCACGATACCAAACTTTACCATGAGATTACCATCAACCATGAGTTCTTTTGAAATAAGCTGTTCACTGGTGGAACTTTTTTTCCAGACATCTCCATGCAAATGCCAGTAGACTAAATCAAAGGATGCCACCGCTTCTCCACTGTTGGGTCTGACTTCCTGTACGTTTGGTTTCATCTTTGTAACCTGTTGGCAAATAGGAGAATCAAGAAAAAATCCTCCTTGTGAGATTGCATACACGATGGTATTTCCTTCTGTTATTTTATAGAATTGCGATTCAAATGAGAGGCCTTGTATCGGTTCGTATTGATAGTAGGATTCATCTATCACAACCTGGTCTCTATACGAGAGACTTGGGGTTGCTTCATTATGATAATACACGTAGTAATGCTCTGCTCCACTTGCACCAGAAGGTATCAAAAACACAAGACTGCACGAACTGATATGTGTATTATCTTCATACACTAAATCATAAATTTGGGAGTCTAGTTCTAGTAATACCTTTCCCTCCTGATAGATAACTCTGATAGAGTGTTCCTCCTCTGTTTTTGCCCAGCACTGATTGTCAAATTCAACTGGTATATCAATGGGCTGAAAAGCGGCAGATTCTCTACCGGTGTCAATGGGCAATAATATTTCTTGTCGGAATGACCATCGATTATTCCACCATGGTAATTCATCTCCAGAAGAGGCGTTTGGAACAGACCACAAGCTTCCCATAAGTATGATGACGAAACACACCACCAATCGTTTGTTTATTTTGTGTAACTGTTTCATGGTTAAGCAGCCTAGACAGTATTTCTATAATATGATAACGTATAAAGCCTTTTTATATAATATAATACTTTTTATATAAAAGACATATGGAACATGTTACCAACACATAACTTGAGGAAAACGTTAGAAAGAAACGACGGGCGCATATCTGAAGATCAGTACCACTAAGGCAATGGCAATGATAAATACGATGATCCATGCTGTTGGGTTACATTGCACCACTTTTGAGCCATCAAGAGGGCGGATAGGTAAAAGGTTAAACGCGGCAAGGATGGCGTTGATAAGGCAGATAAAACCCACCACTGGCCCCAAGATTGATGATTCATAAAATACACCAAGGTAGAGGGACAATGCTACGCCAGCAACAACCATATTTGATAACGGTCCTGCAAGCGCAATACGTCCCATTTCATAGGATCGTGTTTCTCCTCGGAACATCACGGCACCTGGAGCTGCAAAAACAAACGGCGTAAACAAAGCAAACGCCAGAGCCAGAAGCAAACCGTTAGGATACATCCGATATTCTGCCCATAGTCCATACTTTTGCGCCATGAGTTTATGTGAAAGCTCATGAAAGATAAATGCGGTGAGCACTCCTAAAAAAGCAACAGGAAGAAACCGTATCAATACTCCAAGATCAAAACCATAGAGTACACCATATACTACGTTATTTCTGGTTAATGCAAACGAAAATGCCACGGTGAGCACGGCCATGGAAATAAGGAGGTGTCTAAACTCCATTCTACTGAATTTACCTGGTTTGCTTACTTCCATCGTTCCTTTTGGAAAATACATATATTCTCGGGGAGGAATGTCATGAAACGACGTATAGGTCTTTTTCTTCTCAGCCATGCTCCACTCAATTGCAGTAGTAAACAATGCCTTTTTAAAATATCTTTGGGATAATGTAGGATAATGAAACAAACGTTCCGATCATGCTACCAACATTGGCTAGTGCGACCACGAGAAGCAGTCGAATGACTCGGTTATTAAAAAAATCCTTTGTTGAATCAAGTTTACTCAGTCCTTGAAAGTCTTTTACCAGTGGTGTACGCATCTTTGCTTCGACAAATCCCGCAAACCATCCTGCTGCAAGGGCGGGATTTAATGAGGTAATAGGTGCTGCAGCAAATGCGGCAAGGATCGAAAAAGGATGACCGCGGGCAATGAGGGCACCAAGCGCAGAAAGTGATCCGTTGATAAGAATCCATGCAAGGATGGCCTCTGTTGCAAGCGCCCAACTGCCTGTCACGATCAAATAGGCAAACAGAGCAATAACAAAAATGGGAATCGCATAGGCAATCACCTTCATGATGCTAAACCGTTTTTTGGGGACCTCTTCAAGATGTTTTACATTCACTTTGGTCAGAGAATCATCTTTCAAATGCCTCTCAATTCCTTTGAGATGTCCTGCACCAACCACGGCAACAATCTTGCCTTTGTGACTCTCATCAAGAATCTTTTTTGCGATATATTGGTCTCGTTCATGAATAAGGACGTTAGATACACTCGGAGCAATCTCTCCAAATTCCTCCATCATGGTAGAGATAACATCCTGTTTCATGAGTTCTTGTAAATCTAATTCTTCAAGATCTTCATCAGAATAGCCAACAAGTGCCTTCAAAAATTCCCAAGAGAGGCGCCATTTCTCTCGCATCCCCATCTTACGCCAGGCACGTTTTAAGGTAATAGAAATGTCTCTGTCAACAAGAGCAATATCGATGTTTTTCTTTTTTGCTATATTCAGCGCGGCTACCATCTCTGATCCTGGTTCCACCCCGTACTCTTTCCCCAGCCGTCGCTGTATCGAGGATAAAAAGGTCTGTGCAAGCACCAAATAGGCTTTATTCGATTTTAGCAGAGAGGTTATGGGTGTGTTCTCCCAATTTGCTTTTTGTGTTAATGATTCATATCGCCGTGAACATAACTCTACAGCAACAACATCTGGTTTGTATTTCTCGATAGCGTCTTGTACTTCATCTACGCTTTCTTGAGAAATATGGGCAGTACCAATGAGAATGATGTTATCACGTATGTTAACTTGCAAAGTATCTCCTTTTATGGTGGTAATCTCGACAGGGCATAAAAAAATATTTAAATCTCAGCCTCAAAATCTTCAATTTCTGGTTTAAATTCGCCATAGGATTTGATTTTGCCCTGCTCTTTTAAAATAGCACGAGCTAGTAACCAATAGACTAATGCAAGCGCTCTTCGTCCTTTGTTATTGGTAGGAATAACAAGATCAAGGTATTTTGTTTCGTTATTGGTATCACAAAGACCAACCACCGGGATGCCAATATTTTTTGCTTCATGCAGTGCTTGAGCATCGGCGAGCGGATCGGTGACAATCAGAAGTTCAGGTTCAAGAAAACCTTTAGCATTAGGATTGGTAAGGGTACCTGGACGGAAACGCCCATCTAATACACTTATGCCGGTGTGTTGTGAGAGTAGGGTGATGGGTTTTTGCCCATATTGTCTCACCGAAACAATTAAGATATTTTTAGGAGTGTATTTGGCAAGGAACTTTGCTGCTGTTCGTATGCGCTCGTCTGTTTTTTTTACATCGATAATGTACAATCCATCATTTCGCACTTTGTAAATGAATTCTTTCATATCTGCTGTTTTTTGTCGTGTGCCAATGTGTGCGCCAGCAGTCATGTAGGTTTCTTCACTTACAATCATCTCATTTTTGGTTGCTGCTGTCTCCTTTTCTTGTGCTTCTTCTTTTGCCATAGAACAGATTCCCCTCTTTCTTTATCCTTGCTGTGCTCGTTTCACGGTGATGGGTATTGCCTCTTGCTCAAACTCATACATTGCGATATCGATAGGAGCAATGATTCCTTTTGGTATCTTCACTAACGATGGTGCACCCATAGAAATTTGTAATGCGCGGGCACCAATGATACGTGCTTTTTCAAATCGTGTATATTTAAACATAATCCTTCAGTCTGCTCGATAATAGATGCACCAAATGCCCGAAATGCTTAAAAAGCTTACCCTTAGGGCATCTAGAGCCGATGACTTTCAGGGCTTTCTGAAAATTCTGCGGTTCGATTGGAGAATTCTTCTAAGGCAAGTTGCATGTCAATCGTAATATCACGCAATAGTTTGTCGAGATGTTCATTTTTAAATTCTTTAATCCCATCGACGTCCGAGAATAGCTTCCCTAGATATTCTCCATCACCCTTATGAATTTCAATATTGTATAGCGTTTCTTCCATGAGTATTCCCCCTCTTTTGTTTAATGAAACACCCAGGATATAAAAATCTTTTGGAATAATTAAGATATTACAGCATACGGTCTATAAGGGCGTTTATTGCTTTACCACGATAGCCTAACGCGCCTTTTTTGGTATAAGGTCGTTTTATACCCTCGTATCCTTGTTTTGGTGGGCTCAGCCTAAACAGTGGTTTTACTTCAGGTATTTCTTTGTAGGAAACTTTTTTGTCAATAATAGCTTGTGCAAGCTTCTCAATGGAAGCATACGAGGTAGCAGACTTCACATATTCTTCAGTGAGCTGTTTGTCTCCTACTAGTTTTCCTCTCGTGCTCATAAGCTTGGTAAGCTGAGGTTTTTCAATTTCTCCCCAAGTGATATAGTCTTTTGCAACCCGAAGCATGCCTTTCGCGCTCGGCGTTTCTTCTACTAGTACGCAATGATTTGCTCTTGTTAAACAGAGCAGTTGTAATGTTTTTTTGATATCAGGTTCTATATTTACGGTTCCTCGTAGTCTTATAGCAGCATAAACCATATTACTCCTCCTTTTTCACTTCTACTGGTGGTGTTGGTTCCGACTCTTTTTTTGGTACATCGAGATTTCCGGATACGATACCAATCTTTGCAATTTCATTGCTGCGAACTCGCATCTCACTGTTTTCTTGTAGTGCATTGAACACTGCTTTCGCGTAATTTACCGTCGTTTTTGTTTTTCCTTTCGTAAATGCCCAACAATCTTGTATTCCCGCAAGGGTAAGGATTTTTTTTGCGACTTCTCCTGTGGCAAGACCAATCCCTTGAGGTGCTGGCTTGAGAGTAATTTCTACTGACCCGCTTTTTCCACTCACGGAAAACGGTATGGTATGTGCTTTTCCACAGCCACATTCCCACGATCCACACCCTCGTCGTATCTCGATCACGTTCGTTTTTGCCGTTTCAATTGCTTTACGAATGCTTGCTCCTACCTCTTTTCCCTTAGCTTGTCCAATGCCCACATAGCCATCGTTATTGCCGACGGCAACAGTGATAACGAATTTTACTCTTCTCCCAGAATCTGTCATCCGTTGTACCATATTAACATCAATCACTTCATCAGCAACTTTTTCGAGCAGAATATCGACAATTTCTGTTTCTCTTAATGGTAACCCTGATTGTAACGCGTCTTTCATCGTCTTGATTTTTCCTGCTTTGACTAGTGTTCCCAATTTCGTTTTTGGTTTCCATTCCAGGGATACTGTTTTTTCCGTTCTTCGTGGTTTTCTCCCACGTTGCCCTCGTTGTGTACCCATTATTTGCCTCCCATGATCTTACTTTTTATATCTTCAATGACGGGCTTCATCTCTTTTTGAAGATGCCCACCATATAATCGTTCTTCGTTCGGTACTTTCCCCTCATCATATGGACAGGTAATGCCTGCGTCGATCACTCCCTTCACCACGGCAAATACTTTTGAGCCGGTTATTGGAGGATGTCTCCCAACATCCAAAATGCTTTCACTAATTCCTTTTTCAGCAGCCCGCTTTCCTGCCAACAATCCTGTAAGGTATGCGGCGGGAGTCGTGGCTGTCGAATATTTCCATTGATACTTGACCGGTAATTCCTTTGATATTGCTGAGGCAATAACCTTGTCCCCCCCCTCATGATATTCAACAAATTGTACTTTGGTATGCTTTATGGACTTACGGACCACAACCCGCATCTTTCGTGATCGTAACATATGTAATCGTTTGCGATAATCGGTCTTCCCCTCTCGCCTCCGTCGTGGTTTAACATGATATCGTGGCCCTTTCATTGTTTTTCCTCCTTAATAATACCATCAGCTATTAAGTGTGTTTTTAGGTGATTTTTATTTCGAAACTCACCGCCCTTTGCTTTCATATAATATCTGCGATACGTTGAACCGTCGATCTGTTTGTCATCTCGGAGGGTTTTCAGATACTGTCGGATGGGTCGAATGGTAAGAATCCACTGTTCTTTTCTTGGTAACCGGGCATATTTCGCTCCTTTTCTAGACCCGTGTCCACGTCGTCTCCCTTTTTCCTTTTGCTGTTTATTGTATTTTTTTCTTCCACTTGAGATTCCTTTGACTTGTCTGCTCGTTATCGCTTTGCCATTGATAAGAAGACGGATATCATCTTTTGTAACTGCTTTGGCAATCTCATCAATTCGATCATGATCCATCCATATTCTGTTTACACCGCATTTGAGTATCGATGCGGCCATCCGTCGCTGATTCCGTAAATCTGTCATTTTTTACCCTCACTATCTATTTAGGATACGTATCTTGAGTTCTTCTGCTCTCTTTTCAATGTCTATTCTCTTTTTTGTTCCTACGGTACTGCCGACACGTGCTGCCTGTGTCTTTGGGTCGATTACTTCAAGATCTTTTGGGTTAAAGACACGTATTTCTTCAAATCCTGAGGCGTGTAGTCCACGTACTGCTTTCGGCCCTCGAAAACCAACTCGCACTTTACTTGGTCGATATTTGAGGTTAATGCGCATCTTGGAGGTGATGCCATCAGGGCGTCTCCAGTTTTTGGAAATTCGTTTATATCGAAACCATTCTTCTCGGAGAAACGTAGGGGTTCTTTTTTTGATGCTCTTTCTGGTTCGTAGTTTGTTTTGTGCTTCTTTACTTAATTCTGGTTTTATCTTCACGGTGTATTCTTCTTCAGTAGTCTCTTCTTGTTCTTCTTTTTCAGCTTCTTCTTTCGAGGCAGTTGTTTTCTTCTCTTTTTTCTTAGAGGGCTTTTTTGTCACTTCTTGTGATTCTGCACGTTGCTTTGTTGTTTTTGCTTTCTTCTTTGACGGTTTTTTTTGTGGTGTTGATGTTGTTTCTGGTGGTTTCCCCTCTTTCAATTGTGCAAGAAGGTTTTTTGCTAATGATTCATTGACCCCATCAAGTTGTGAGAGGTCTTTTACTGAAGCCCTTTTTAATTTTTCAAGACTATCGAATCCATTATTGTATAGTACTTCAGCTTTTGCCGGTCCGACTCCTTTTAACGAGGAAAATTGTTTTATAACGTCTTTCTTTGCCATGGTTATTTCCCTCCTTTGCTGATGCGATAGACCCCGTCTTGAAATACTCGGATATCTCGTCGTTTTACTGCTGTTGCCCGCTCAATGTTGGCAACGGTTTGCCCTACTTTTTCTTTGTCAATTCCACGAACGATCACATCATCTCCTTTCGTTTCTACTTCTACGCCCTCAAGGATTTTTGCTGTTCGTGCTGCCCGTTCTCCTAGAAAATTTTGGATGATGAAGGTATTGTTTTCTACTGCTGTTTTGATGGGAAAATGGGAGTACACTGTTTTCATTGTATATTCAAATCCTTCATTTACTCCCCGTATCATATTTTTGAGATGGGCAACAACCGTTCCTGTAAATGCCTTGTCCTTCCTTCGAGGATTTTTACATTCTATTGTAATCATTGCTCCCTTTACTGTTATAGTAAGTTTTGGATGAGCAAAGGCTCGAGTAAGCGTTCCTTTTTCACCAGTTATAGTGATGGCATTATCTTCAAGGGTAGCTTTAACTGATTCAGGGACCGTGATTTCTTCTTTGATGGTAGGTAGTTTTGCCATGATTTTATCCACTCCTTTTTCTAGTACACATAGGCGAGTAATTTTCCCCCAATGCCGTTTTTCTTCGCTTCTTCATGTGAAATAATACCTTCTGTTGTTGTCAGGATGAGTAATCCAAAATTTTGGGCAGGCAGATATCGAGATTCCCATCGTTCGAGATCTTCTCTTTTAATAGGATATCGCGGTTTGATAACGCCACAGTTGTTGATGTTTCCTCGTAGCTTGACTTCAAAGGTGCCTGCTTTGCCATCATCAATGTATTCAAACTCTCCGATGTATCCTTTTTCCTTTAAGAGTGAGAGCACACCACCAATGAGCTTTGAGGAAGGTTGAATTGCGCATATGCCTTTTCCTTTCATCTCTGCATTTTTCATCAGAGAAAGTGCGTTTGCTAGTGGATCATTTAACATGTGTTTTCGCCCCCCTAAGAGAATTTCTTAAACCCCATTTCTTCAGCTTTTTCACGAAAACATTGTCTACACAAATGCAGTCCATATGCTCGGATTAAGCCACGTTTCCTTCCACATCGTTCACACCCTTTGATTCTGCCGTAGGTTTTCTTTCGCTCCTTTATTTTCATCTTAGACAACCTCCACGTTGAATTCCTTGGTAAAAAAATCCATCGTTTCTTCCTTTGTTACTTGGTGTCGTTGTGGTATTTTTTTCCGACCAATGCGCCGTCGTTTTATTCGATATCCTGCTCGCTGCATGGTAATACAAATATCCATGCCAAAGATACCGATATTTGGATCGTATTTTTGATCTTTAAATAAGGTATGATCAGGAATGCCAAATGAAAGATTGCCCTGGTCGTCAAATGAATAGTCTGCCATCTTATTTTCTCTTGTTTGTAACGCATCTTTCAAGAATTGTTCTGCTTCTTTTCCACGAAGCGTTACTTTACAACCGATGGGCATTCGTTCTCTGATGCCCCAATCTTTGTTGGTTGTCTTTGAAAGGGTTTGAATAGGCGTGTGAGTGGTAATATTCTGTAAGACAGTTTCTGCTTTTTTTAGCCGATCTCCTGCTTCACCAACACCGATGTTAACAGTAACCTTCTCAATTTTTGGTCGAAATTTCATTCCCGTCGCGGTAGTTGTTTTCCTATTCTCTTTTTCCTTTTTCACCGATGATTTTCCACTCATTGTACTTTCACCTCAGGAAGAGCAATGATTGGTTTCGTTTTCCCAATGGGAAAAACGTATTCTTGTAGTGTTGAAAATTCACTTGTCCCCTTCATTTTTGCAAGGTTCGATTTTGACGAAGCAATCACTTCAATATCTGAAATATTGGCGATTTCTCCAATGTGACTCCCGCCGATAATCATGGAAACAGCGCCTTTTTCGAATTTAATCACGTCGCTGACTTTTTTATCCTTAAATGAGAGTTTAACAACATCGCCGGTTGCACACTCGTCTTTGTCCACCATTGCATTTCGCCCATCGTGCATGTGTAACTGTATTTTCTTTCCTTTGAGTATGGTTTTATTTTCGATACGACAGAGCTTCCACCCCGCATCTTTTGATGCAATAGGCACAAGGGTCAATTTTCCTCGCTGGTCAAATAATACTCGATAATCTTTTTTTAGTGAAGGGATAGAAAGAACATCCATCAAACCCAGTGCATATTTGCGATCCTTGCGTGGCACTCCATCAACAAGAATTTCCCCGTTGGCAATAATTCGATTTACTTCTTTGTAGGTATCACAGAGTCTGAGGTAATCTCGTATTGCCAGTGCAAGCGGAATCGATCGCTTAAGTGGATGTGGCCCTGGTGCTGATTTTACAGTCCATACTCGTTCTTTTCGATGTACGCGTAATGCGCGTGGGGCTGCAAGTCGTTTCAAATGCTTACTCATTTTTATCCTCTCCTTTTTTGGTAGTTGTTTTTTGTACCGTTTTTTTGGTTGCCGTTTTCTTCTTTGTCGAGGCTGCCTTTTTGGAAGGTGTTTTTTTCTGATCTTTTTTTGTGGTGGTAGTTTTTTTTGCAGACGTTACCTTTTTTGGGGTCGTCTTTTTCGCTGGCGCTTTAGGCTTTACTGGTAACTTTTTTTTATCTGCCGGTTTTTCCGATTCTTCTTTCGTGGTCGATTCCTGGATCTCTTCATCAGATTCCTTCTCTTCTTCCTGCTCCGCTTCCTGGGCTTTTACGCGTTCTTCTTCGGCTTCTCTGAGTTGTTGTTCTGCTTCCTTTTCGATTTCTTTCTTTGTTTCTTCTGGCAATTCTCGTTCGAGTTTCTCTCGTCGCCATCTATCCGTAAGATTTAATTTGGTAATTAGAACATTACTTGGATGAATGGGTTTTGCAATCTTTTTCCCATCTGCCTTGGTCATGATAATGCCTTCAATTTCAAGTGTTTGTTTCTTGACATTGACATTGACAACTTTATCTTCATGTCCTCTAAAGCTACCTCTCATTACTTTGACGGTATCTCCTCTAATGATCGGAATTCTTCGTTTATCGTATTTGAGGAGCAGACTCTCCTCAAGATGTGAGCTGGTCCATTTCCGCTTTTTGTGCTGCGGGGCAGTGAACAGTTTTTTGCGTTGTTTTCTTGGTTTTATTGATTTCATAATTGTCCCACTCATACAATGATCGAGGCGTTTGACGCAATTTTTGGCCAACGCTCAGCTGCCTCTAAGGCAACGGGTCCCTTAATCATTGAACCCTTGGTTTCTCCTGTTTCAGTCATGATGACTGCGGCGTTATCCTCAAATTGTACCATAGTGCCATCTGGCCGTCTGAAGGCTCTTCGTTGTCGTACAATAACGGCTTTCATTAATTGCCGTCTCATGTCGGCTGCTCCCTTTTTAACACTGATGATGACCATGTCACCAACGCCAGCTTTTGGATACCGACGATGCGTCCCTTTCAATTTCGGCGTCATGACGATTTGCACAATCTTTGCACCAGTATTATCGATACACTCAAGACGGGCGCCGACGGGCAACCCTCTCATGGTTCTGCCAGCAATACCTTTCATATGACATTCTCCTTCATGTTTTCTCTATGGTAACAAATGAAATGGTTTTACTCAACGGTCGACATTCTGCAATACGAACTTTGTCCCCTACATCAACTTTTATGCAAGGGGGACAGTGTGCAGAATAGGTCGAGGTACGTTTTTCGTATCGTTCATATTTTGGAACATAATGCATATATTCTCGCTTAACGCGAATAGATCCTTGCATTTTTATCGATGAAACAACCCCTGAGATAATGTGTCCGCGTACAGATAAACTTCCATGAAATGGACAATAAGTGTCGGAACACTGATCTGCAGGTGGTTTGACGGTTACACCGATATTTTTTACTTCTTTTTTTTCTGCCACGGTTTTCACCTTATTTTCTTAATCCTATCTTCAGGCCGATAGGTCAATTTTGAGCCTTGTATTCGTATTTTCTCATTATGGTAGTCAAATTCGAATGTTGCAATGTGTTTTGCAATTCTCCTATGCTTGTCATCAACCTCGATGAGAAAGGTATGTTTCGTCTCATCGATGATGCGACCAGACGTACCTTCCCAGGAGGGATCTGTGCAATCTTTAATGGTAACCTGCAACCCGATGAGTTCTTCTTTTGCCAGCGTTTTTTCATCCATAGTATCACGTATTGATACAGAGACTGCAGGAGTGTTTGCAGTATGTTTTTTATCCTTACGAGATGTCAACCACAAATCCCATTTTCTCTAAGGTTTCTTTGACTTTTGTTCGGTGATCTCCTTGTAGTTCGATCTTTCCTTCTTTGATAGTACCGCCACATGCACAGGTTGACTTCAGCTTCGTGACTAACGCATCCATATCCAGTTCATGGGGATCGATGCCATCGATGATGGTCATCATTTTCCCGTACCGGCGCTTGTCAACCACGATAGTGATTTTCTGTTGTTCTCTGGCGATATCTTCACAGACACAGATCTCTTTAGGGAGACCACAGACTTCACATATGTCGCTCATTTATTGTTCTCCTTCCTCCCGCATGATCGTGAGCATCTTTGCAATGGTCATACGGAGTTGTCGGATCTTACCAGGAGATGGCGGAGATCCTCCCATTGCTGCAACTCCTCGTTCATGCATAAGTTCGCTTTTCAATTCATTGAGCTTTTCTTTTCTTTCCTCAGGAGTAAGTTCTCGAATTTGTTTGGCGCTAAGTGCCATTTATGCAACCTCTTCTAGTAATTTCTTTAATTGTTTGACAATCGTTTCTGCTGTTTTTCCACCGATCCCATTAATCGTTGACAGATCATCAACATCCATTTCATATAGTTCTTCGATTGTCTTAATGCCTGCTTTTTCAAACTTCTTTACTACTGAAGGACCAACGCCCTTCAGTTCAGTTAACTTTTTAATATCAGTGGTTTTCTTTTCGACTGGCATTTCGACGGGTACTTCTTCTTTTGGTTTTTCTTTTTCTGGAAGGCGAAGAGAGACTTCGTCAGGTAAATGGGCATCAGGTTTCATGATGCGCACTTTTACTCCTAGTACACCTGCTTTAAGTTTTGCCACCGCATAGCCATTATCCATCACTTGTTTTGCTGTTTCTCCACAGTATTTCACATGACCTTGGGTAAACTTTTCTGTTCGATGTCGTGAACCAGTAAGTTTCCCTGCAATAATGATCTGACACCCTTTTGCACCAGCTTCCATAATTCGTCGTATGGTTGAATGTCCTGCACGCCGAAAATGCCAACCTCGTTCTAATGCTTCTGCGAGTTTTTCTGCCATGATCTGGGCATTTAATGAAGCCTTATTTCCTGCTTCTTGAATTTCAATTTGAGGATTATCCACCTTGAAGTTCTCTCGAATAGATTCAGTTAGCTCTTTGATCTTTGAGCCGCCTTTTCCGATGACCATACCAGGGCGTTCTACTGTGATGTTAATACGTGTTCCCATGGGAGTTCGTTGGATAGTCATACCACCAAAACCAGCCCCTTCGATTTTCTTCAGTAGGAATTCTTTGATAAGGATTCGGTTTGTATTTTCTCTTATAAATGTGCGTTCTCCCGTCATTACTCTACCTCTTCAATAATTATTTCAATGTTGGTTGTTCTGGTATTTTTATCGGTTGCTCTCCCATGAGCCCGTGGCATGATGCCCCGGATGACTCTACCACCATACGCGGAGGCGTGGATAATCTTCATATTTTCCGGATCAAATCCTTTGTATTCTGCATTATTTTCTGCGTTTTTGACAATCTTTAGTACATACTGTGCAGCTTTCTGTGGAAAACTGCCTGGACCAATGTTTATTTGATGCGATCGTTTTCCATTATGATATACTGCAGGAAGAGGGCGCTTCATATCGATGATTTCTTGCAGAAACTTCTTTGCTTCTTCCGTTTTCATTCCCCGAAGGGCACGAGCAATATTCATTGAGTCCTTTACTGAACAATGTAGCTCGTTTCCGTATGCTTTTGCGGTTTTGTCAGGGTCCACTTGGGTTGAATACTTCTGCATGGGTCATCACTTCAAGGGCATGAATTTCGAAGACCGGGTTGCGCCAACGCCTGGTCCTGTATGCTTTACTTTTCTTCTTGTCAATGCAAATTCTCCAAGATAATGCCCAATCATGTTTGGTTGGATGTCTACTCGTTGGAACTCATTTCCGCTGTGAACATCAATCCGATGACCAACGAATTCCGGCAGGATGATCATATTTCGGCAGTGCGTCTTGATGGGCTCTCCAGGTGTTGCTTTCTTAATGTCATCTACGAGTTTGTCTTGTGTTTTTGTTAATCCCCGTTTCAAGGTTCTGCGCATCCTTGAGGGAAGCAATGGCATAAACTCTTCAATAGAGAGCTTTTGTAATTCTTCTAAACTAAGACCGCGATACCTGAACTCCGCCTTTCGTACCTCTATTTTCTTTCTCCTGCTTTTCCTTCTACTTCGCGCGGATGATCCAAATACTTTTTTTGATGCCATGATTCTTACTTCCTCCCTGTTCGTTTTGCAGCGATGCTACCGACTTTTCTTCCCGGCGATGCACTTCGTTTGACGGTCGATGGTTTTCCGACATGTTGGTGTCCTCCACCGCCGTGAGGGTGACTGACGGCACACATGGCAACTCCTCGAACCGTAGGATATTGTTTTCCACGTGTACGATATGCAATCGATTTTTTTCCTGCTTTCAGGAATGGCTTATCAGTCCGTCCACCGCCAGCAATAACGCCGATGGTAGCTCGACATGATGAATCCAACGTTTTGAATTGACCTGAGGGAAGTTGCAACACGGTTCGCTTGGGGTCGTGAGACACAACAGTTGCATGACTCCCCCCCGCACGAACAAGTTTTCCCCCATCACCTGGTGCAAGTTCAATGTTGTAGAGGGGAACACCTTCTGGAATACTGCCGATAGGCAACACATTACCAGTACCAACCTCCTTTTTGTCATTGGTAAATGTAACTGTATCACCAATTTTCATGCCTTCACTTGCAATGGTCAGAATTGTTTTGCCACTATCTAAAGACACATTCGCAAGAGGTGCTGTACGGCCTGGGTCATGAATAATGTCCTCAACGACACCTTGATATTTTGCCGTACCCTGATGATATTTTACTTTTCCTCGAAAGCGATGAGATGGTGCATTGAATTTTCCTTTTACCCGCCCTCGTCTTTGCTGAATTAAATTCTTACCCATATTTCAACCCTCTAGAATATACCAATCCTCATGCCGATATCTTCAGCTTTGAACTCTGGCATGAAGGTAATAATTGCGTGTTTTCCTTGCTTTGTTATTCTGGTGTTGATGTTTTTTACTTTCACTTCAAACATTGTTTCAACTGCCTTTTTGATCTCCTGCTTTTTTGCATTCCGTTTAACCACAAACTCTAAGGCGTTATTTTTTTCCATGAAATTCATGGTTTTTTCAGTGACAAAAGGGTGGTAAATAATGTCATATGGATCCATTAGTTCTTCCCTCCAATTTCGTTTAAGGCAGATTTGGTAATCACCGTAAGTCTTCCTGCATCCCCTCCAGGAGCAAGATGTTCGATATTTATCTGAGAGGGGGTGATACTATCAACACCGGTAAGATTGCTTGCGCTTTTTTCTATAGCGTTCTTCTTTGAAATGATAAGAACTGATTTAGGAGTTTTGTACTTCCTCCCTCGTCTCTTTCCTTTACCTGGTCGAACATGTTTGCCATTGTTCGCTCGGAGAATATCATCATAAATGCCGATACGCTCAAACGCAGCAATAAGATCCTTGGTTTTTGTTATTGTTTCAAACTTGTCATCAACAACAACCGGCAATGTGACCTTCTCATCAAACTGATGCCCCCGTTGTGACACTACTATTCTATCTGCGGTTGCCGCCAGTGCTGTTTTAATAGAAAGTGTTTTTTCCTTTCTATTTATCTTTTCCTTCCAGTTACGCTCGGCTTTTGGAGGGTGTGCCCGTCTTCCTCCCACTACACAAGGTGCTAATGCTGCTGTTCGTCCTTGTGTTAACCGAGGTACTCGAGACATCCCTCGCCCTTTGCCAACCGATGCCGTTGCATGTTTAGCACCAGCAAAGGGATCTGTGCCATATGGCTGTCGTTTATTTGAATGAGTGACATTAAATGATTTCCGAATGATATCTGGACGATACGGTGTGGTGAAGAGTGTTGGAAGCTCTATTTTTTCTGTAGCAGATCCATCAATCCCATAGACATTGACTTTGGCCATGATTTTACGCTCCTTGTTTACTGGTTGTTGAGATGTAGGTTATTTCTGGTTTCTCCACCTTAACGCCACGCTGGTATCGGATAGCGTCTCGCATGCTCACCAATCGTTTTGTTGGGCCAGGAATTGAACCGTGCAGTAAAATGTATGAATTTTTAATCACACCGTAATGGGGAAAACCACCCGAAGGAGTGATTTCTTCGCCATTCTCACCAACCTTCAGAACACGCTTGTTATATTCGGTTCTCTGATGGTATCCCATTTGCCCAGCATTGGGAACCGTTGCTTGTACCCAGTTGGGATGCCATGACCCCTGGGTACCAATCATCCGTCGATGTTTTGAATTCTTATGGGTGAGTAACTTTACACCCCATCGCTTGACATGTCCTTGAAATCCTTTGCCTTTGGTCACGGCAATAACGTCAAGCATATCTCCTTCTTTGACCGTGTCATTAATTTTAATTTCTTGTCCCAAAATGCCTTTTGCATACGCAATTTGTTCCTCGAGGCAACCTCCGCTAATGCGCATCTCTCGAACTTCCGGCGTTTTCTTTGGGATGCTGGTGACTAATTTTGGCTGGGTATAGACGATGACTCGTATCTCATCAGCTTCTTTGACAAAGTCCCACGTTTTCTTTTTCTGTTTTTTGAGAAGAGGCAATTGTTTTGCAAGTTCAGGATCGAGTTTCTCTGCCCACAGTTCTCCAATGGTTTGCAATCCATGGACCTCTTTTTTATAGGCGCGAACTGCTGCTATTTTCATTGGTGGCGTTTCTACCACAGAAACCGGCATAATAACTTCTCGACCTGAGGTAGTTGAGGTTGGCCGATAGTCAACAACGAAGGCGTGAGTCATTCCCGCTTTATAGCCAAGAAATCCCTGGATTTTTGGTTTTTCCAATCCTTCGGGCCAGCTTTTGATGTGTGGTGTCTCCGCTCGTGCTCGTTTCCGTGGCGAAAAGCCATGCGATCCTCTTTTTGGATGATGTATATCAGGCATAATATACCCTCTAGACGCGTATGTCCAACGGATGGACAATGAGCATTGTATGTCTAGACCGTGACATTTCACAGAGAACCAAAAACCATTATATGGTTGTCTGATATCGGGGTTCTTGATGAATTGCCCGATAGATGTCTGGTATAGACCAGGAAGTAAGGCATTAAGCAATTCATATATAAATGTTATGTGCAGATAAGTAGTTCCGAAAGTAGAATTTCTATCTGTTGAAATCTAAAAAATAGACTATATTTTACTAATTTTCATACAAAAATAAGGTGTTTTATAAGGAGAAAAGGCAGATTATACAGGATAATCGTTCTAAAAAGTTATTTCAGAAGGACAAAAGTGGTGATGATTCTTTGGCATTTTTTTACGTTCGGAAGTACTTCAGATGGGCGTGTAGACTACCGTTTATCAAAACACTTTTGGAATCATGCGCCAAGGAACTTTTTTCATATAGGATTTATATGCATCGCCATATTGTCTTAGGAGATGTTGTTCTTCATCAAAGATGCTCCATATCATGAGTGGTATTGCTACTGTGGCGATTAGTAGTGCTGCCAGGGAATAAAAAAACAAGGCCAATCCATATCCGATAATGAGTAAAGAGGTGTAATGAGGGTGCCGTATATGCCGAAAAATGCCTTTCGTTACTAATTGACCGTTATAGATTTTATACCAAAACCATTCCCACTTAAAATATACATATGTTCCAAGGGAAAAGACAATAAGTCCGATGCCAATCACCAGTAGTTGTGGTAACGGAATTGCCCATACATTAAACAAGGCAGTCAGTGGTCCAATCATGATAATAAGTAACAAAGGGGCATAATGAGCAATAAACAAGGCACGAAGTTTTTTTGGTGGACGATACGAAAACATGCGCGCTATTTGAGTTTAATGCCGCCGTAGTCGATTTCAAAGTCTTGAGGTTTTAGTGAGTGCTTGGTATTTCTCATTTTCATGACTGATAGTTTCCTCCGATCCATAGTCGGATCAAGACTTAAGAGAATGACGCCATCGGCAAGAAATTCAGAAATGCCGTCCCGAGACAGTAATGGTGAACCAACTGGTAATTCTGAAGTGACTAGAGATGTAGAATTTGCTGATTCTAATGCGTTTAAAATATAGCGAAGATGCAATCGCCTCACTGGTAAATTGGTGTCCGATGGAAAATCTTCGGGATTAACGATACTAATATCGGTGCTGGTACTCTCGATATTCTTGGTGTAGATTGGCATTTCAGAAAGCGGGGTAATGGAATCTAAAACTACGCGATCGTAATCTCCTGAAAGGATTTCATTGGTCATTGTTTCATAGATCAATTTTTTATTAATATTTAGAAAGAGAAATTTTACCTTCACTTGTTCTACCAAAGGTTGAAAATCAAACCCCAATTCCTTTGCTTGGAGTAGCACATTGTCAACTTTTTTATCGAGGGTTAAAAAAAGCCCTTTTTCCCCTTTTTGTAATCCTTCGTATAAAAATTGAAAACAAAAGATACTCTTTCCACTGCCAGGGGGGCCCGAAATAAGTGTTATCGATTGCTTCGGTAATCCACCACCGATGAAATTGTCTAAACCATGAATGCCTGTTTTTACTCTCTCCATCTTACCACCTTTTTGTGATGTTTCTATCTGTTGATATAATTGATAACGGCGTATGTGATTAGTCGTATATTACCTTATCCGTTTGGATTTTCCCTTCCCGATACGTTCTCCTGGAGAATTGGGCTATAACTGTATAGAAATATTTATATATATTATAAAATAAAAATAGTACCATAGAACACGATATCTCTGGTGTTGCCATGACGAAAAAGAACCTTCACATCTGGATTTGGCTGCAAAACGGCAAGCTTTTCAAGGCTATTTCTAGTGTGGATGATGGAACACTCAGAATATATGATGAATATGATAATCTTATATTAAAACGGACAGGATTATCAAAATTTGAAGTAAAACAAATTGAGTACCTCATCATCAAATACGGAGCAAAGCGACTCGATCAACACGCGGAACCATTCAAGTTTCTTTAATTATCATATTCTAAAGAAACTTGTTTTTCAGGATGCACCCTAATGCCTTTTTCAGTGATTTCCATGAATACAGTTTTCTTTTGATGTTTTCCATATCTCATTTTCAGCACCTCAATAGCATTCAATCGTATATCCCTTTTTTGAATATTGTATAATACTACGATGCCATCAGCAAGAAATTCCTCGATCCCCGTATCGCTATAGCGAATGGGAATAGGATCTGTTTCGGTGATAAGAAATGATGTAGCTCCTGTTTCCTCAAAAAAACTAAAGAGTTGTTGTAGATAGACACGGTAATTTTTTTCTTTAGTAATGGATGCTGCGATAATTGCACTTAACGAATCAACGGCAATAACTTCTGGATGAAAATCCTTCGGGATCACCAACGGTTTTATCTTGTAAGAAATTTCTGTTGCTGATCCTGAGCCACCCAGAGATCCAAATTTCATACGCAGAATATCTAATGGGTTTATTTTTTGTATCAGTAATGAACCATCCTCGATGTATTTTTCTACATCCCAGCCAAAAGCAGCCATACTTCTAATAATACGCTCCTTGCTTTCCTCAAAACTGACGTACATACATTTTTTTCCGTTGGAAACCAAATTGTAACAAACCTGTCGGCAAAAGATACTTTTGCCCGTTCCTGGTCCGCCAGCAACCAAGACAGAGTTACCTTTGGGAATACCTCCTCCTGTAAATAAGGCATCAAAACCATTGATGGCTGTTTTCAGCACACCATCACTTTTTTTGTTAGGTTTCCTGTCGTCTTCTTTCACCATAGCTGATTCGCTCTCTTATCAATAGTGGACATATCTTTGAGTTCTGAAAGAGATGTGCAAAAACACAGGTATTGCCATCTCATCCTCTGCTCTGGCCGTCTATATGGGCTAGTAAATAAAAAATCTTTCTTATTTAATTATTAATCAATCCAACCTGGACTTATTTGTACATAAATGTATGCTTCCTTGTAATAGAAGCTGATATTTGGCCCTCCATCGATTTTCTCCATTTTAACATATGATGATCCTACTTCATAATCAACATCGATGCCATCTTTTAATGATTCGTTGAAAAACGCGAACCATGCCGTCGGATACTTCGTTGAAATATTCACCGTTTGTGAATTTTCCAAATCATCTTTCCAGTAGTCATCTGAATAAGAATAATTCGTTCGAATATAGCAATTTTTGTAGCCACTAGTTTGGTTTTTTCCAGGAAAACCAACCAAGATGGGTAATTCGTAACGGATTTCTATAGGGTCGGATTCGTTATCTATTGTCATCGAAGGATTAATGAGCATGTTTTCTCCATCTTGTTGTTTTAAGATAAGGGCTCCTCCTTCAAGAATATATTCTTGTCCTGGTTTATTTTCGGGATAATATCGGTTATGTGCCTTATAGTAGATGGAAGTTAGAGGGAATAATCCTGATCCCTGATCAACCAAGATAAAATAGGTATCAATATACTCCCGATCATAGACAAGTATTTCGCCATAGGAAGCTGCCGTAACAAAATACGGGAGTTCTCTGCTTCCCAATGTTAATGGTGCGGTGATAGGAACGTCTTCTTTGGTTACGGTATGCAAATCAATCACTGATTTCAAAAATGAAAATTGGTTTGCCACCTCGTCCATATGATCAGCTTCACGTTGTTCCATGATCTCTGGAATGTACAGAAGCTGGATGGTTGAGAGGACAACAGCCACCAATGCAACAAGCAGTAATGCTTCAATAACACCTGCAACCGCGTGGTTACCTTGTACAAATAGTTGGTGCTTCATCTCTCCTTCCTACGAGCACAATATAGTAGAACTAGAACTTATAGTTTTCTTGCATTTCTACATAACTTTTAAAGAAGATGCACCCTTTCCTATGCTCACATTATAGAATATTTAATCTTACATAAGCACGGGAGAGAAAATAGTATGGCTATGACCTTTGCAGAAAAAGTGCTTGCAAAATATGCAAAAGAACAAACCGTTGTTCCAGGCCAAATTGTTACGGTGCACCCTGATTACCTTCTTACCCACGATAATACCGCTGCCATTATTCAAAAGATTCAACCAGAATTAGGAACATATGGAGTGTACGATCCAACATTATCAATTATTGTATTGGACCATGTGATCCCTGCTGCATCAGAAAAAACAGCAACCAATCATAAATTCATTCGAGAGTTTGTCAACAAACATAACATCAAACATTTTTTTGATGTGGGCTATGGTGTCTGTCATCAACTTGTCGTTGAACAAGGGCTTGCACTGCCTGGAAAACTGCTGCTCGGAAGCGACTCTCATACCTGTTCGTACGGAGCTGTTGGTGCGTTTTCATCAGGCATTGATCGAACTGAAGCAGCATCACTTATACTTACGGGAGAAACGTGGTTAAAAGTACCCCAAACCATAAAAATGGTGGTACAAGGCACCCTTCAGAAAGGAGTAACGGCAAAAGATGTTATTTTACATATCATCGGTGATATTTCAGCGTCAGGAGCAAACTATTGCTCTGTTGAATTTCATGGAGATGTCGATCAATTTTCTGTTGACGATCGCTTTACGATTGCCAACATGGGCGTAGAGATGGGAGCAAAAAATGCCGTTTTCTTAGCAGATCAAATTACCAAACGATATCTTTCATCCATTGGCATACCTGAAAATAAATACACGCCACTTTATCCAGATATCGATGCCTCATATGCAAAAGAACTGGAGTATGATCTGTCTGCTATAGCCCCTGTTGTTGCCTGTCCTCATACCGTTGATAACGTAAAACCGGTAACAGAGCTTGCAGGTCTTAATATTAATCAATGTCTGCTTGGAACCTGTACCAACGGCAGGGTTTCAGATTTCCAAGTGGCCGCGGAGGTCCTAAAAGGAAAAACCATACATCCCTCTGTTAGATTGCTTCTCTTGCCTGCCTCAAAACGCGTTCTTGAAGAAGCATTACAAAAAGGGATACTTGAGACATTGATAAAAGCAGGGGGAACGCTTTTGCCTCCAGGTTGCGGTCCGTGTCTTGGCGCTCACCAGGGCGTCTTGGCACCTGGTGAACGATGTCTAAGTACGGCAAATCGTAACTTTAGAGGACGCATGGGATGTAAAGATGCAGAAATCTATCTTGCCAGTCCTGCCACAGTTGCAGCATCTGCGGTGCATGGAAAAATAACCAACCCTCGAAAGGAGTTGAACATATGAACGTCTGGAAATATGGCGATAACATCAATACTGATATGCTCTTTCCTGGAAAGTATACTTATACTTGCAGTACAGCTGAAGAAATCAAACCGCACCTTTTGGAAGATTTAGATCCAACCTTTGCGAAAAAGGTCCAACCAGGCGATATCCTCTTTGCCGGCAAGAATTTTGGTTGTGGCAGCTCAAGAGAACAACCCGTTGTTGGACTAAAGGCAATGGGCATTGCAGCAGTAATAGCAGAAAGTTTTGCCCGTATTTTCTATCGTTCTGCTATTAATCAAGGTCTTCTTCTCATCGAATGCCCACAGGCAGTACGTGCATATGCTGATGAAAACTCTATTACTCTTGATATTGAGAAGGGAACGATTACAGTGGGGGACAAATCATTCACCTTTCCAAAACTTCCTCCAGAGATTCTTGCCATTCGAGATGCAGGAGGATTACTTCCCTACACCCGAGCAAAGCTCAAAAAGAAAACCTGATGGGATGTTACTCTGTTGTGTAGGGCAGATGTTTTCCTTCTCTATGCTCTTTTGAAAGACGTTGATAGGTCTTTGCGTTATTTTGCGCCATCTCGCGAAACGATGCATCTTGTTTGATGACCTTTCCAGGTACTCCTAAGACAAGACTATGCTCTGGAACTTGCATGTCGCTGGTAACCAGTGCGTTTGCACCAATAATGGAACCCGATCCAATGGTCGCGCCATTGAGAACTGTTGCATGAATGCCAATTAAACAATCATCCTCAATAGTTGCACCATGAATCATGGCACAATGACCTAGCGAAACATTCTTTCCAATCTTCACTTGATGATTTTTGTCACAATGGATGACGCAACAATCTTGTACGTTAGATCCGTCTCCAATCTCGATAGTATTCTGATCACCTCGAATCACCGCGTGGGGAAATATGCCACAGTTTTTTCCAATGGTAACGTCTCCGATGATAACTGCACTTGGTGCAATAAAACTTGATGAATGGATGTTTGTTTTCATATGAGACCTCTTGTTTTTCTGGTAATTAGAACAGTATTTTATACTTTATGCCGATGGTTGTTTGCACTAGAAATATTATATTAAATATTATACAATTTATTTATTTTAATAGGATAAATAGAAAGATAGAAATACAACATAAAAGATATAAATTACAACTTAGGAGTTTGGGGAACATCTTGAGAGGGAGATATTACATGACTAGGCATCCTAGGAATAGTTGTAAGAAGGGATATTTGATTCTTTTGTCGTTACTTCTTGTTATAAGCACTTGGAACGAATCAACAATTGCCAACGATAACAAACCTGATCTTATTATCAAGAGTATTGACTGTCCAGAAACAATGAAAGAAGGAGATCATGTACATATTGAACTGGTCATTAAAAATAACGGCAACAAAAACGTTTCTGAAGGAATTCCTATCCGTGTTGGATTATATCTCGATAGTACTCTTATCTTCACCAATAGTACGTTTGAAGGATTGGCTATTGCCGAATCATGTTTTCTGAATATAAGTTGGGACCCCACACTTGGGGATATTGGCCAGCATCTCATAACTATTTGGATTGATTACCAGGGGCTTATTGAAGAAAGTAATGAAAATAATAATATCTGGGATTCATACATTGAAGTCATCGAAAAAGATACTGATATTGACATTACTGATGTGACTCTTGTTGGTGAACCCTGGCTGCATGGATTGCTTACTATTGAAGTCAATATCACCAATATTGGAGGCAGTACCGATAAGAGACTGTTTGCATCATTGGAAATTATTCACAAGGGATCATCGATCTATACTGACAGTCTCGACACTAGCGGATTATCGCGCATGGGCTGGTGGAATATTTCGTTTGAGTGGATCCCAGAACGATTGGGAAGCCACGAGATCAATATAACGGTGCTTTTGGAAGATAATGCCGAAGAATGGTATACACTTGACGTGTTTGTTGATTTTGAACAACTTGAGTGGTGGAACCCTAATTGGCATTATCGTGCGTTTATTGGTTCGACCGGAACGGGTAAAGGGTCCTTTGTGATCAATTTCACTGCATTATTGAGTGAACTAGGTCTTTCTGCTAGCACACTAGAGAATGAAACAATACGACTGATCACCTATAAAAGCGATGGCACTGTCAGCGGAGAGGTAGCAGACTATTTTTTTAAGGAAGATGAAGGGTTTGATCCTCTGTCTAATGCAAAAGGTCGTCTTCTCTGGAAGAAGACTACCTCAGCTGAAACGTTTTACGGCATCTATTTTGATGTAGTGGGAAATGTTGGTACAAGGCCCAATACTGAAGAAAGTGCACCATTCAATGAATCGGGAACGGTTACGGTGTTCTACGGCGATCCGCCACAACCAAAAGGATGGTATGCAACTGTTATCACACCACGTGCGAATAGCTTGTATGTACTTAATGAGCCTATTGATATTGTGGTCAACACCACGGCAAAAGCAACCGAAGTCACTGCTGAAGTCATCCATCTTGAAAATGCTAGTCATCATTACTTGATTGCACTGGATGGTTCTAGTGATAAAACGAGCTGGGAAGGTGAACTTCTTTTTACTGATGAAGAAGAAAAAGGAAACTGGACGATAACCATTACCAGTCTAGATGCTGCTGGTCATCAACCTGCTGATGAAGAACGAGACATCTATATCGGCAGTCCAGATCTTGCAGTGGTTAATCTCACGCTTGACACCAATCACGCGACGTTTCCAACTATTTATGAAACAGATATCGTCAATATTACTGCCGATGTTCGTAGTTATTTTGCTACCGTGTATAATACAGTAGTGTCGGTAGACATTAAGAATGAAAGCGGCGATATTGTCTATCATCACCAGATTTCGGGAATAACAATTGAAAAAGACAAACAAAATAATGTAAGTTTTACTTGGGTGGCTTCCAGTATTGGTAACTACAATATTACGGTACGAGTCGATCCGAATAATATGATTGAAGAAACCAATGAAACAAACAACGAACAGATGGTTGCTATCTCAGTATATGGCTTACCCGACCTGGCAGTACTCAATGTGATTCCGCCCACACGGACGTTGAGAGAACTTGATGCAATTGCTGTTAAAACAACCATTGCAAATTACGGACATAGCAAGGCGAAAGCGTATACTGTCAACTTGTATTTTGAGCCAGCATCACGTGGTGGTATGAGTTACCGCGATGGGGATATTGTTGATAGTGCTACCGTCACGCTTGATGCAGGAAAAACGAAAACCATTACCTTAGTATGGGATGCTGCTAATGATGGGGAATGGACCGTTGGGGTCAAAGTTATGGTGAGTAGCATCAAGCGCGATGCTAATTTGTTAAATAACCAACTCCCAGCTAACCATACGATTACTATAGAACCAAAAGATAAAACGGCACCAACACTTTCTCATATTGATGTCCAACCTGATCCACAAGAACAAGGTAAACCCGTTACGATAACTGCAAGAGCAAGCGACGACTCTGGGCTTAAGTCGGTAACCATCGCTATCACTAATCCTGAGGGAACAACTACTTTGGGGACCATGATGCGAACAGGCGGAACGCGTTTTTCGTTTACTGTTACTGATACATTGATGGTAGGATCCTATAAGATAAAGATCACGGCAGAAGATCTTTCTATTCACCACAACAAAGTCACAAAATCAGATAGTTTTTCTATACATGAAGATGGCACCCGCCCTCTTATCGATTATTTTGTTGCCACCCCTGCAACCCAAGTTATTGGAGATGTTGTTACTATTACCTGTGTTGCGACTGATAATATTGGCATACAATCCATTACTGCTATTGTCACCTCTCCTGATGAATCGAGAACTAACTACTCCCTGGAATGGTCTTCTACAGGGAAATATGTGAGTCGTGACACGTTTGAACTTATTGGCAGATATACCGTCTATATCCATGCAAGTGATTATGCAAACAACACTGTAAGTACCTCTAGCAAGTCATTCTGGATAACTACTGAGGTCGATGATACTGATGGCGATGGTCTCCCCGACTGGTGGGAAGAAAAATATATGCTCAATCCTAAAAGTATCATTGATGCGGCCATGGATAGCGATGGAGATGGCTATAGCAATATTGAAGAATATGCCATGGGTACAAATCCTCAAAAAGATATCTTTATGCAAAATGCTGTTGCTCGCATAAAGGAAAATAGATGGTACCTGCTTGGGTCATTGACACTCTTTATTGTGCTGGTGGTGTTGGCTCTGTATGGAATGCGGAGGAGATCATGATGGATATAATTCGCTCCTGGTTAATAAAAAGCTCTGGTCCGTTTATGCTTTTACCGCTACTTGGATTCTTTGTGTTTCTCTTCTCTCTATGGGGGTTACTCTTTGAAAAAATGTGGATGTACTATGTTGCAGCAGCGTATGTACTGTTGATTGTGATCTGTTTGATTCTTTTTTTGACAATCTTTGTTAAATCAAAGAATAAAGCAGTCACCATTGAAGAATTTGAGAAGTCGTTAAAGGGAGGATTGTATCATTTTAAGTGTCCTCTGTGTCGGGGAATTTTTGCCATTAAAAAATCGACAGCCAACAACAAAAAACCAATTAAGATAACCTGTCCGGATTGTGGGGAAATCGGCATCATTCCTGCACGTCCTTACAAAATAGAAGAAGCGATACCTGAAAAAAAGTCGCTAAAAGCAAATTTTGAGTGTTCTCATTGTTTTGAGCGACTCACGATTTGGGCAGAAGGTACTGACCTGTATGAAGCAGTTTGCGTCTACTCATGTCCGTATTGTGGTAAAGAGCATACCCTGACCCGTTGCTAACGTTTGTGGCGAACTTTCACCGCTTCCCCATGGGATGCAGTTTTCATTTCTACACCATTCATCTGGGCGACACCAACAGCAATAGGTTGATTCTTTTGTAGGACGATGACCTCATCTCCCATTCTTACTGAGGCATCGGCATCCTGTACACCGGGTGCAAAGACCGAGCCTCGCAAGACAAAATCATCATAGATTTTTACCCAATATGAACTAATTGTTCCCAACGATTCAGCACCATACATGGTAAGTGAAATTAATCCTCGCTCTTTGATAACCATGCCACGTTGTACATTGTGTGCCCATATTTTTTGATAGGGATACTTGCCCCGTATTGTAGCGTTTGAAAGTAAGCGCGTTGCTATTGTTTTGCCAAATTGATATGAAGCAAGTGCCTGCACATTTTCCGTTACTCTTGTTTGATAGCTCACGTTATCATAACCTGCGACACTTGTCTTTAGTTGTTTTGCGAGATTCTGCAACGCATCGTTGGAGAGGGGAGAATCTGTGCAGGTAATACATGGGTGTTTCAGCAAGTCGTGAATAAATGTTGTTATCTCGGGCGGGAGATGTACAATTATGCGGTCATAGGCATTATTTTTAAGATAGCCTGCTAATAATCGTCGAACCATGTACTTTTCATCTTCATCCCAAACCCCCGTTACAGGAATATCATACCGTGATGCAGGGTACACCAATTCTAATTCACGAGGGACAAGACCAAGCGGCGAGGTAATAATCAACTCGTGAATGGTGTGGGGATTTCCTGATGCATAGAGTGCTTGTTGATAAAACGCATGAGATTTTGAAAAGGAATATGGTTTTTTTGCTGAACACGGCAATAAAAGCAACACCTTTGTACTCTGTGGTTTTTGATAACGAGTGATGACCCGTTCTTGAAACCGTTCAATCTCTGGCCGAGAAAACGCCTCTTTAGTTGTCGCTAGCAGAGGAACCCTGCTTGTTACCGGTGTTCTTTCTTCTAAAAAAACAGGATATGTTGCATCGAGATTTCGTAATATGGCTGTTAAGGTAGGATTGACTCTTACTCTTGTTTCAACGAGCTGCCGAAGATTTTCCTGTGCAATAGCATTTCTCACCGTTTTTATTTCATCAAATAATGCGAAGTAATTATGGTAAAGTATCTCTCGAAAGTCCATATCAGACGGCTTTCCCTTAACGTTTGTGCATGTGGGACAATTACATGAAAGCTCCTGTAGGTTATTTTTGTTATAACCCCCTGTTGGAAAGAGGAGTGTATTTGCTCGCGCGGACTGAATTGCATGAAGAGAGTCAAAAAAATCGATTCCCATGTACGCCAGTAAAGCAAATGATGCAGGTTCTCCGACGGCGGGAAGATAAAGTACTTTTTGATATCCTATTTTCTCTTGTAGATTTACCATAAATTCTACAAATTTTTTTGGTTGTCTGAACAATTGATGTGCATAGGCCACAATAAATAATGATGCAGGATTGTCGTTTATTGCTTCATCAAGTAACTTACTGTTTCCAGGTACTATACAGTACTCGGTGCTTTCTGGATTATCGTTCTTCATGAGAGATAAAATTAATTCTTTTGGGAGATCCTTGGGATAAAAAACATGGTTAGAAAAGCGAAGTGTTGTTTTTCCTTTGTGCCGTTTACTATTTGTGATAAGAATATCAGCAAAACGAGGACTGGGAAATCGATCGGTATGAACGTAAAAGATGTTTGGCGTTTTTACGGTGGTCTTTTCAACAGTACATTCACCAATTCGTGCAGGACCGTCTCTTTTCATTATGCGAAACTGCATTACTGCGAGGTATACACTTCTATTTAAAGAACATTTAGTATCTGTTTTTCTTCTGGCCTCACATAAATTTATATATTTATTAATGATCAAATAAACGTCTAGGGAGGAAGCTATGAAAAGCAACACCTTTTTAAAAAAGACGCTGGTGTCATGGTTAACCATATCTTTTATATTAACATGTTTCGTGTCAACTGTCGATGCGAAAAATTCTTCTGTTCAAGTCAAACGTTCTACCGAGAATGAAGGTACATTGTCAGGTTATGTTACTGATCCATCGATGAACCCTATTGAAGGAGCATTGGTACGTGTGTATTTCCATGGGATGTATGAGGAGGATTATACCGATGAAAACGGGTATTATTATGTTGACAATATTCCGATTTGTTATTGTTATAAGAATGCTACTTGTTCTAAAGACGGATATGAAACTGAGTGGGTGTTATTAAGCATCACTGAGAATACAACATATGATTTTGTTTTAAATCCTATCGATTTGCCTTGTTACCCCGTTATTAATGGTACTATAGGTGATAACGGATGGTATATTAGTTGCGTCTCTATCTGTTTTGTCATTAATGATCCTGTTGATGCTATTTATTATAGGATTGATGGCGGAACCTGGGAAATCTACACCACTCCAGGTGTTATTAAAATTTGTGAAGACGATGAACATGCGTTTGAATGGTATTTTGTGTATCAGGGAAATCAATCAGATATATACTCGGTCGACTTCAAGATCGATCAAACTCCGCCAGAAGTAACTATTTTAAAAGAAAGAATTGGATATAAGATTAAAATTACCGTTATTGCAGAGGATGAAACCAGTGGTATCAACCGCGTGGAGTTTTATTTAGATGGTATGCTCCAGTATACATTATATGAACCTCCTTACGAAGTGTTTGTCATGGTGCCTGGTTTTTTTCATATAATACGTATCACTGTTTACGATAATGCTGGCAACGTAGTATATAGTTCATTTTTTACTCCAAGACCTTATATTCAATACAATGAAAATTTGAAAAATCCCATTCCATATAAAAATTCTTTATGCTTAACGTTAAATAAACTATTGAACCTATGCCAGACTGTTAGTGTCTAAAGTATCGCTGGCCAGAAAATACCATGGCAATACCATGTTCATTTGCTGCATTAATAACTTCATCGTCTCTGATTGATCCTCCGGGTTGAATAATGGCTTTTACCCCTGCTGTTGCAGCAACATCAACAGCATCACGAAAGGGGAAAAAGGCATCGCTTGCCATGACAGACTCTTTGATGTTTTCTTGTCCTTTATGCGTAGCAATCCATGCAGCATCGACACGAGAGGTCTGTCCGCCCCCGATAGCGATGGTCCTTGTTCCTTTCGCAAATAAAACAGAGTTTGATTTTACGTGTTTCACACATTTAACGGCAAACGCCATGGTTGATAGCTCATCGCTAGTAGGTTTTTTGGTAGTTACAACCTTCCAGTTTTTTCTGTCGTTTACCCAGACATCTCTGTCCTGGGCAAGAAAACCTCCCACGACGCTTCGTAGTACCATTCCCTTGTGATCGATTGGCTTGTTAAGTTCATCTACCCCCAGCAACCGTAGATTTTTCTTTTTTCCAAAGATCGTTGTCGCTTCTTTGCTAAAGCTTGGTGCAATGATAACTTCTAAGAAATACTGTGATAGTTCTGTGGCAACGCCTTTATCTACTTCCCTGTTAAATGTAACAATGCCACCAAATGGAGATTGTACATCGGTTGCAAATGCATCTTCCCACGCTTGTCGTGCTGTTCTTGCGCTTGCAATACCACACGGTGTTGCATGTTTGACAATGACGCAACTTGGGTCAGAAAACTCCTTTATACATTCAATGGCACAGTCACTATCAAGAATGTTGTTAAATGACAATTCTTTTCCTTGCAATTGCACGGCAGTGGCAATACACGGTTCTGTTGTTGCAGGTAAGGCTTGATAAAATGCACCCTGCTGATGAGGGTTTTCTCCATATCGCATGTCTTGGATCTTTCGCATGGTGACACTAAGCGTAGAGGGAAGTGTTTTGCCAATCCATTTTCCTTGCAGATAGGTGGCGATGATTGTATCATATTGGGCAGTATGCGCATAGGCGTCAACGGCAAGCCTCTCCCTTTCTCCTATCGTTAAATCTCCTTTCTTCTGGAGTTTCTGGATAATATTATCGTATTGTTTTGGATTTGTTACCACGATGACATCTTGGTAATTTTTTGCTGCAGCGCGAATAAGGGTAGGCCCGCCAATATCAATATTCTCAATAACTTCCTCGATACTTACCTTTGGTTTTTTGATGGTTTGTTCAAAAGGATAAAGATTACAGACTACCATGTCAATAGTATCAATGTGATGTTTTTTGATCAAATCCATATGATGTTTATCTCTTCGTTTTGCAAGAATGCCCGCATGGATGGTGGGATGAAGTGTTTTTACCCTCCCCTCAAACATTTCTGGAAAACCAGTAAGAGCAGATACTTCAGTTAAGGGAAGCTTTGCTTTACGTAATGCACCAGCTGTTCCCCCTGTTGAAATCAGTGACACATTGAGGTTAGTTAGTGTCTTCGCAAAAGGAACAATCCCTTCTTTATCAGAAACACTAATGAGCGCCCGTTTGATCGTCATTACTCTTACCCAATCAGCATATGAAACACACTCATAAACATTTGGGTTATTTCTCACTTTTCTCCCGTTCTATAGCCTCTTTTAGACTTATAGTCCCATTTAATACTTGGAGTGCACGTTTTTGAGAAATGGAAAATTTCCCATCTGTTAATCGTCGACTTTCTTCTTGGATCCGCCGAATGTCACCACGGGTTGGTTCTAACGGGAGACGACGCTGGACTTTTCCTCCTGGGACTAAGGCAATTGCTGCCGCTGATTCACTATCTCGTAAATGCCTCTTTTTTTGTTGCGATGCACTTGTCTTTGTTTCATCAACAATCTCAATAGGAACCCGTAGAGGAATGAGTGAATTGATGATGCGATTTCTCATAATGATAGAGCCGTGTCCAATACGTATGAGTGTCTCGGTGGCAGGATATTCTCTCAAAAGACGTTTTATCATGGTGAGGACTTTTTCTGGCGATTCAACATATGTTTTTTGTAATAAAATATCGTCACCAACGACTGCAATCCCTGGTTTTTCACCAGGGTCAATACCGATATAAACTCGTGCATAGAGCTCTTTTCCGATCAACAGTTGTAGTGCAAGATCAACGGCATGATCGGTAGTGTCGTACGCATCAACAGCAATCACCTTCTGAGATTTTACGTCGTGAAGTTCGCTGTTTGATGTTAAAATTACACCGATTTTGCTAGGAGTATGGTCAATTGAAGCGAGAGAGACATATGGGATATTCCGTCGCTTCAACACCTTCAACACGTCATGATATAATGAGAAATCTCTTGTGTATACGCCAATTGTTTTCATGTGTCCTAAATATGATATGTACATATATTACGTTTGGCATTCCTTTTATATGGAGTCAATAGTTACTTTTTTATAGACTGAAATTGTTATACGACTTACATCAATTACGATGGGATGCAAGATAGACTCTGTCTATAATTCTGTTAACAGATATTTTGCTCCATTGTTTTGGAGAGAGTCATGATGACAGAGATTCCTGACATTGTAAAAATAATGAGGGTCGAAGAACACTTTAGACAGTTCCAACAAAAGGCATCGCAGGCTTTTAAAGAAGGTTCTTCTACTGAATCAGATAAAACCGTCTGTTTTATGGATGATGAGGATATTCTCTCTACGAGAGGTAGGGCCCTTGAGGATAATCAGATACTTGAAGAAAGGCCTCAAGAACCAAATGAGACCTATGAGGAACTGAAAAAAAAATACATCAAAACAATTGAAGAATTGAAAGAGAGTAGACAGAAATTTAATGCTTTGGCCGAATATTTTGAAACACTGACCGATAAAACCATAACCTATGGGAAAAGAGATCTATTTAGCGATGTCAGTGATATTATTTTTCAAATAACTCCGACAGGAAGAATTACCTATATTAATTCCGCCATTGAAAAAATAGCAGGATATAAATCTGAAGAGATGATAGGAAGCAACATAGAAACATTACTGCCGCATAAGGATTGGAAAACAGTACAAAAAATATTCTTTTCTCGGTTTGGCAAGACCTCTATTATGGAACGAGAGTTGTCTAATTTTGAAACTACGCTTCTTTGCAAGGATGGGCGCACAGTACATGTAGAAATTAACGGGAAGCCACTTGATCGCAGAATTGAAGTAATAGGAAAAAAACCACAAATTCGTATTCAAGGGAGCATTCGAGATATAACTGAGAGAATACAGGCGGAAGATGAACGGCGGAGGCATGCGGAGCACTTACGAACCGTTAATCAAGAGCTAACAACAACAAATGAAGAATTAAAAAGAACACAAGATGAATTGCAACTTCTTAATGAAGGACTTGAGAACAAAGTTAAAGAAAGAACCGTTGAAATTGAATTATTATTGAAACGTAAAGATGAATTTATCACTCAGTTGGGTCACGATTTGAAAAGTCCGCTAACGCCTCTCATCGGACTTCTCCCAATAGTGCTGGAAAACGAGCAAGATCCTAGATTAGAGGAATTATTGCAAGTCATCAATCGCAATATTCGATATATGCGCGATTTGGTCGTAAAAACATTACAGCTTGAGCGATTGAACTCACCAGCAACCATGCTAAATGTTGATACCGTTAATCTATTTCAACTCACTAATGATGTCATTCAAACTAAACGCTTTTCATTTGAAGAAAAACACATTACGGTAGACACAAAGATTGATGACACACTCCTATTGCAGGCAGACCCTGTACAATTGAAAGAATTATTTGATAATCTACTAACAAATGCAATTAAATTCACTCCTGATTCCGGACATATTATAATAGATGCAAAAAAGGAAAAAAATATCGTCAAAATTTCTATTGCTGATTCTGGAATTGGCATGACTTCTGAGCAGATTGATCGAATCTTTGAAACATTTTACAAAGTTGATCCTGCCAGACACGATCTTGAGTCTAGTGGGCTTGGTCTCCCTATCTGTAAACGTATTGTCGAAAAGCATGGTGGCGCGATTTGGATAGAAAGTGATGGATTGGGTAAAGGGACAGCGGTCTTTTTTACCATCCCCAAAGCTTCGATAATTTCAGAAAAAAGTAATTAACTCCTTTCCGATATAGGCAGGAGATATTGAATGAGTGGGAATCATGAAGAAAAAAATTATGGTTGTTGATGATGAACCTGACGTTGCGTATACTGCAAAATCAAACTTGGAATTATTTAACCCTGATTATGAAGTAACGTGTGTGTATAGCGGTAAAGATTGTATAAAATTGTTACAAGATACTCAACCTCCTGATCTTATATTGTTAGATATTATGATGCCTGAAATGGATGGATGGGAAGTCTTCGATAAATTACAAAAAAATCCCTCATGGAGAAACATTCAGATTATTTTTGTTACAGGAACAGACGATGCAAAGGAAAACGCAAAAATCCTTTTGAATGATGATCATTTTCTTGAAAAACCATACAAACCACTGGAGCTTAGAGAAAAAATATCCCGCGTATTAAGAACATAAGAGTTATAGCTTGTTTTCGAATATCAGGGAAGTGATGGTTTCATTCAGAAAATATGATCCCTCCTGGGGGGTGCACATACCTTCTCCACCAGAATACAATAAAATAAAAGGTTTACCTTTAAAGTAATTTTTTAATTTTTCTTGCACCTTATATACCTTAATCCCTAAAAAATTCTGTCGTGATACACACGAAGTCAATAATCCAAGCAGTGGGTTATCATCTGCAAAAACTTCATTAACTGCATCAATCATTTTTTCTGGCGATATCTGGACAATTGATACTTCGTCATCTTCAATTTTTCCCAAACAGCCTACAGAATTGCCCAAAATCATCAGCATTGGACGAATCACCAGTTTTTCCCCCTTTTGAAATGCTAGAGGATACCGTGTGAACAAATCAGAATATTTTACTTCATTCATCCATTCTTTTGACCAGTTCATTAATCGTGTTAATTCGGGAAGTGCCGGTTTATGGTTTATTTTTTTGATAACTCTCTGGTCTTTACTACATTTTGTAATCGTAAAAGTTACATCCGTTTTTTCTGCACCAGTCGCTGATTTCACTTGAAACGGAATATCAGTTTCTATTGCAAGTACCACAACTGCTTCTCGTACTACTTTTTTTTCAATGAATTGATAATTGATACCTGAGGTTACTATGTTCATTGTTGTTGTGTGTATGATACTAAAATCAGGGAATTGTTTTCCCAATTCGTGCAATATCTCTTCTTCGGTACCAAACCCGATCTGACTAACCTTTTGCATAACTGAAAATAGAGGTAACATAACTCTTGCAACAATTTTTGAGGAAACTATGCTACTATTCTCTATTTCTCCTCGTGATGGGCGTTCGGCACCAGATATAATGCTTAGTGCAATTTTGTAAGGATATCGGTGCTTTAGCCCCTTCTTAACCATCGATATACATTGTTTTGCCGCTTTTTTTTGGCTTCGTTTTGTGTTTACTCCATATCCAATTGTTATGTCCATGTGAGGATATGAAACAGCAAGGCTAACTACCCCTCGTGCATAACAACCTTGGGGAGTTAAAAACCCATTGATCATGCCGCCGACAAGAGGGGTTCCTTCTGGTAAGATTTCCCAAACACCATCAAGAATCTCTTGAAATTCCTCCCGATCACCATATTCTGCTGTAGCATACAACAGGAAAAAATCTGGCTTACCTTGTAGTTTTTGTAGAGTGCTCCTCGCGACCTCTTGCCCTGCCTCACGAGGTTCTTTGTTAGTTGAAATACTTACAACTGCATTAAATGCAGAATCATTATTGTTGTGAGGCATCCATTATCGGTAATCACATCAGATTGAGCTATAAAAAGATTTTTTTCATCGTTCCCATGGTTGTTTTCCATCTAGATATGCTGTCCAGAATGATCGCAACTGTTTAGTAACTAGTTCATTTTGGGTAAGAATCCTATCTTGGTTCTGCATAATATTGCTGATCTGCTTTCCTAGGCTTAATGAAGCTATATTTGCCAGAAGTAAGTCAACGAATGTTGTATATTCTCGTTTAATTTCAACAAAAATCCGTCCGTTTTTTTCATACGGTCCTTTTTGTACGCGAGAATCTCTCCCCCATTTCTCTTTAAATTCTTGCACATTTTCTGCTAATTTCATTGGAGGTCCTTGGTGTATAAGTGTTTTTGGGGGAGGGTCTCTTGCTGTTTTAATAATAATTGTAATCTGTTGATGTTTCTCATCTACGTGATAGGCAGTATCAAAAATGGAGAATCCATGCCGCTCACCCAATTCTTGTATGGAACGCGCTGCTTTTCGTATCTGTGGATACAAGTTTTCATCGATAATGTCTGGTTTAGGAAACTGGAAACCAACATACAAGCAGTCCTGTGTGCGTATCGTTTTCTGTATTTTTTCTATTGTCCATGGTTTCACCTCATTGGGAAAAAAGAAGGTTATTCGTGGTTGCTTTATGTACTCCTTGCACGCAGTGATGAAGAGATGAAGTTTTTCTGACGAGAGGGCTGATGCAACATTTCTCGTGTGATCAACAGGGTCAATGAAGACAAGGGGAGTATAGAAGGAAGGGAATGGTCCTTTGGAAAGGGCAAGATGTTCTCCGTATTTCCACATGCGTCCCTTTTGTATGCTCTTTCTGAACGAGCCATATTTGAGAATGAGTAATTCACAGAGATATCCAGAAAACCCCTCTATTTCTGCTTCTGCACCATAACATCCAATGCCTTTAAGAAATTGTTTCAATAACCGCACTTGTTGTTTTTGTTCTTCTTTTAAATGCGTTTTGATATATGAGGTATGGAGTGGCGTTCTATCTACTGCAGATACTTTCTGGGATGCATCTTGGATTTGATAACACGGTACGAGTTCAACTTTATAGGTATTGTATTTACCTCGTATGTAGGGATGCTCTGCGTAACATTCTTCCGTGTCGACGAGCAACATTCGTCCAAGAGCAATTGCTTGTTTCCCCATCTCTTCTTTTTTATATGGGAAAGGGTACACCAGAAACAAATCAATATCTAGATTGTGTTTGAGATAGGTGTCTTTTGCTATTGATCCCACCAGCTTGACGGTTGCAGGAATGCGTCGTTTTTCTAGCTCTTTGTTCAATTTTTTTGTCAGTTCCTCAACAATTTCCGTAATGGTCGATCTTTCCTTGACTGATGGAATGATTTTAGTTATCACTTGGTGTTCAAGCGATTCAGCCATGTAATTCCTCCTGTTTTAGTGCATGCTGAACAATACCAATGGCAAGGACTGCTACTAGTGCACCACACACCACATCGATAATCCAATGGATACCTAAATAGATAACCGAAAAAACAACAGAGACCATGCAGAAGGAGGCAAAGATGGTGAATTTTTTATTTCCTGTCAGTCGTACAGACCACATCACAAGAATGGCCATGGCTACATGCAGTGAGGGAAGACAATTATTCTGTGTGGTCGTTGAATAGAAGAATTGTTCGACCGTAGGGATGGCCTGTTCTAAAGCAGATGGTACACCATAGAATGTATAGACGTTCGTGATGGGAAGAAACAGATAAAAAGGCAAAGCAATAGCATAGATTACCGCTAGCCCGTACGCAAGCGTTTTCAACGCTCGTTTGTCATTTGTTAGAAGAAAATATGCTGGAGAAAACCATAAGGTGAAAGGATAGACTGCAATGTACATGATTGCAAAAAAAGAGACCAGTACCGGTACCCAATGCTGGGTGAACCAAAAGACGATATCTCCCTCAATCTGGTGAACGGTGTTAGTAAAATCAGTTCCCACTAAGGCTGTTGTCTGCGGATCGATGAAATTCACTTCTATCAAATGAATGCCTACCATGCCAACGATGATGAGCAGAGAAAGTACATTTCTTTTGAGATACATGAAGAGTTTTGCTAACGGGAGTTTCAGTGCTGTTTTTGGTACAAATACTAGTAACCCAACTCCCAGCAGAAAGAGATTGATAAGTCCAATCACCACCAACCACGTTATGTCAGTCACCACCTTTTAGGCAAAAGATACTGTTTTGAGAGTGGTATATATAGGTCCCTTTGCTGTCAACTCACTCTTCTTTAAACAGATGTTTTCTACCATTGATTCGCTAAAGAGAACATCTTTGTACCTTTCGATTGCTTGGAGGAGTTTCTCCTTATGTTTTCCGTGTTTTACCCGTCCAACAGTTAAATGGGGAGAAAACACTCGTTTTTCCGCAGGAAAACCTAAAGTGACAAGCTGCTGGTCAAGTGTTTTCACCATGATGGCAATAGGTTCTCCTTGTGTGATACCAACCCACACTACTTTAATGTAGTTTTCATTGGGAAAGACGCCTGTCCCCCGAAACTGGATGGGAAAAGGGTGTTGGGATGCAACTGCTTGTTTCATGATGTGTTCAAGGTCATCGATCAGTGATTCTTCAGTATCTCCAAGAAATTTGAGGGTGACGTGGATGTTATGGGATTCAACCAATTTTACTGGAGCGCCAGACTGTTTGACTGTATTCATAAACTCCACCAGCTTTGGTGATGGCGATACCTCAATGGCGATAAATCCCCTAAATGTAGACATATGGTTCTCCCGTAACTTCTATGAGAAATAGTATTACGCTATAAAATTGCTTGTTTTCTGATTGTTTGGGTACTTCTTGTCAAACAACCTTTATATGGCCAAAACTGAAAAATACCTATATAAGGAGAGAAACCCATGACCATAAGTCATCGATGGCGTCGTGCAAAAGGATATCTTGATCTTATTCGTCCGTTTACGTTACTTGCACCATTAATTGTCTCCACCTGCATCATGCTTGCCAGTTATTTTTCAAACCATATCTCACAGGATCTTACTTCTGTCTGGTGGGCGATTATTCTTCCAGCCAGTGTCTCATTAGCATTGCTGAACGGGGCATCAAATACCTTGAATCAAATTACTGATATTCAGACAGACAAACGTTCAAAACCCTACCGCCCTCTCCCATGTGGAATTATCACTGTCCGTGAGGCATACCTGGTGTCGTTGATTATGTACATCAGCGCCTTTTCCCTTGCAATCCTAATTCATCCATTGTTTGTCGGATTCTTCATGCTCATTACCTTCTTTACCCTGACCTATTCTCTCCGACCACGACTCAAAGATGTACTTATTCTCAATCAACTGTGGGTAGCTATTCCAAGAGGCTTTCTAGGCATCCTTGCCTCATGGTGTGTGTTTGGGAATTGTTTTCAACCAGTGCCATTGAGTATTGGTTTCATTGCACTGTTATTTTTGATAGGTGGTTCTATTACCAAGGATATCACCGACAGTGAAGCTGATAAACAAACAGGAACCCACACGCTGGTCAATACCGTTGGCGTCAAAAAGGCAGCACTGTTTTCATTCCCCTTTCTGTTCTTCCCGTTTGTCTGCATCCCCTTGCTCATTTCAGCACAGATACTTCCTGAATCACTTTGGCTTCTTACCTTTTTAGCCATTCCTGGCTATGTAGTATTCTACTGTATGGTAAAGGACGGAGCTAAAGGAAGAGTTCTAGAGAATACGTCAGCATGGGCAGTGATGTATCTTACCTATTTTGTATTTGCCTCCAGCTTTTCCATTCTTACTATTGTAGATGCTATTGTGTTGTAACCATTTATTTACCTCTTTAAAAATATTCAGTAATAAATTAATAAAGAAAAATATAAGACATAGAACGTGTTTCATATATTGGGGATTGCGTGGAAGAAGGAGAGTTATCCGTTGAATCATTGGAAGTAGTACTCAATAAACGTCTCTTACTAGCACTGTTTAGTGTCACTGGATTCAGCATCATTGTGGCAGGGTGCCTTGCCTATCTTTTTTCAGATGCATTAGTTACTGTTTTTTGCGCACTCGTCATTGGTGCAACGCTAGGTGTACTGATAAATTATTTTCTTATTGTCTCGGGAAAAATAGTAAAAGCAATTAGTGTCGAGCTTACCAAAACCAAAGAACCCGCTGAAGAACTACAGACCATTATGAAGATGGACTAATGCTTATCCGCCACTAATCATGTGGATGACTGCAACATCAGCACCATCGGGAATTCTTGTTGTGACAAATTCTTTTTTGGGAATAACCCGATTGTTGATTTTGACGACAACCAGCGGGAAGGTGTATCTCATACGCTTCAGTAAGGCAGTAACGGTTTCATCTTTTACCCATGCAACTGACTTGCCATTAACCGTAATACTCATCACTGATCACCAAGGATAAGTTCGAGCGCAAGATTTGCTTCCCAATTAGCCATTAATGCTACTCGTGGAGCAGTCAAGACTTCCTCATCGCTTGAACGGGCCTGTTCATCATAGCAGAGGTGTAAGTTTCCCGCATGAACCGTATGGATACGATCGCATTGTCCATACCCTGCTACTCCTGATGCAGCAATCAGTGGTAGTTGAGGAAGTTTACTCAGTATTTCTTCAATAAATGCTGTTTTTGTCTCCGCATTATCCAACGCCTCGATCACCACATCGACATCGGAAAATAACATCTCCATCTTCCCTGGTTCGAGTTTTACCGCATGCGGTTCAACGATAATGTCAGAATTGATCTGTTTAATCGTCTCTTGTAACGCATCAACTTTCCGCTTTCCCACCTGATCAAGAAAGTAGTATTGCCGATCGAGATTGCTTTTTTCAACAGTATCAAAATCGACAATGACTAATCGACCGATGCCGGCCCGGGCAAGAGCAACTGCGGCGTTAGAACCAAGACCACCAGCACCTGCAATACCCACGCTAGCTGCTGTTAATTTCTTTTTCATCTGGTCGGTTTGTTTCATAACGCTACGCTACCATTTCTCCCAATACTTATGTACCGTTGTTGGAGGTTTTTCTCCTTTCTTGTAGATACCGCCCCACACATTTTTTCCTGCTTTTTCGTCTTCGTCAATCTTCTTTTGGAGAACTTTTAGCAGTTTTGGGTCATCCATGCCCAATTGTTTCATTTTCTGTGGCGTTGGGACGCCATTAGGAGTCCACCCTCGACGATAATAGACTGCATCGGCAAGTTTTTCATATTCGTTGCGTCGATATTCATAAAGAGCCTTCATTTTTTCTGGAACACTCATCGTTTCAACTTTTGTTTTTGTGAGGCCCACTTTTTCAACGAGTTGTTTATCGTACCGGTCTTTTCTAGAAACATATTCCATTTCAGTGACGGGCCCCATTGATCGATAAGGAATCCAATCCTCGTTCCGTGTTCCTTTTCCTAGCCAGACATTCATGGCTCGTTGCCAATTGTAGCATCGCTCACTTTGTAAAATAAGCTCTTTTTTATCTACATTCCATCCTGTCACCGCATTTTGATACTCCACATAGTTCTGCACATGTTCAGGAACCTTTGCCGGTTCATCAGTTTCTGCATTATTTGCCGGTTCAATGTCGTTCCAAGGAAGTTTGCATAATCCATTCAGTCCAAACCAGGTCCGCCACATAGGGAAATAGTGCAGCGCCTCTGCTTTATCCTTAAAGGTGGGAATTTGATTGTTGACCATATCCATGAAAATCAGCCATGCCTCATCATGTTGCGGCCCTTTTAAGGTAAGCCCATACCCGCCTTGCATAGCAAGGGATTCTTTGGTCACGTATTCAGAGTATTCAAGACCTTTGCTTTCCATTCCTGCATCTTCAATCAGTTGAGGATCTCCCCAACCTTTTTTCTTCAACCAATCTTTTACTCTCCGTACTCCTTTTGACGCAACCGTAATAAATTCTGCATCATCACCACGAGCCATCCGATGTAAAAATTCCATGACTGCATCAAAATTACCAAAGTATAATTCTAGACCATCACACCGCTCTTTGGTTAAGATGCCGTATTCAAACAATTCCATGTAAAAAGCAATAGCGGTTCCTGTAGAAATGGTGTCAAGACCATAGGTATCACAATAAAAGTTGAATTCTAGAATCCATTTGGGATCCCATAAACTCATATTGGCTCCGCAGCCAACTGTTTCATATTCAGGTCCGTCAACTGTAACCTTTTGTCCTTTATATGGACCTGTCATGATCTCAAAGCCATCAACGGTTTTTGAACACGCCATAGTGCAACCGTGCCAGCAACCATCGGGGATAATTTTCGTGAAAAACTCAAAAAACTTCGGCGAAAAAATTTTGGACGCCTTGGGAAACGACCCAAACCGGTAATTCTCTGTTGGCAACAAATCATACTGATCCATAATTTCTACTAAATGTACGGTTCCTACCGCACGCATATTGCATTGTTCCCGGTCAAGATCACGAATTTCTCGATGTAATTTTGTTCCTACTTTAGCAAGAGTCACCGGATCTGCGGGATGATTGGACACCCCATCAAAGTGCTCGACTTTGGCAACTACGGCTTTAATATTTTTGTCCCGCAGTACAGTACCTAGTCCTCCACGACCTGCTTGCTTCATCCGACATACCTTTCGTCTAATATCGTAAAAGGAAAAATTCAGACACCCCCACCAACTGTTTTCAGCACCTTTTCCCGCAGATACCACCGATACTTTTTGACGTGCGGCCTTAGTATCTTCGCTTGCGTACATATGAGTCAACTGCTCACTCAATACATGAGAATTGGTTTCTTCTTTTGGCGAGGTTTCTATAGTGATTTTTCCCTGCTCACCATCTACGACGATGACAACATCTTCCTTTGCTTTCCCCTGTATTTCCAGCGCATCAAAGCCCGCAAATTTGAGATACGGTCCAAAAAACCCGCCAACATTACTATCACAGATAATGTCGGTCGATGGTGAAATGGTGAGACAGAGCGATTTTCCTGAGCCTGCATACTGGGTTGTACCACACAACGGTCCAGTCGTAATGACGAGTTCATTTTCTACAGAATTCCATCTGGTTGTTGGTTTAATTGAATCCCAGAGCAACTTCAATCCAAAGCCACGTCCACCGGTGAACTTCTTTTTCATATCGTCGGTGACTGGTTTTTCTGAAATCGTGTTAGTACTCAGGTTGACATATAGTGTTCGGTTAGCGTATCCTTTAATAACCTTCCCTTTTTGATAGGTATATTCTGCAAGAATGTTGTGCGCGTTCAGTATCTTTTTTACATTCCAGGTATGCTTTGTATTACCACTATCATACTCAGCAACAGGGATTTGTCCTTCAACCATTAGTCTGCCTCCAACTCGTGGTATACTACTTCTTTAATATCATCAATCTTTTTTTCTACCAGTTCCAACGCCTGTTCTGGGCATGCTCGTACACATGCGCCACATGATATGCATTTAAATGGTTCAACGCGTGCATCAGATTTTCTCATGGCGCCGATGGGGCAGAATCCTACACAGGCCTGACAGCCAATGCAGGTATTTTTATCAAGCCACACCACACCGTTCTTTCGACGAGTTAATGCCCCTACGGGACACATATCGATGCACAATCCTCGTTGATCACAGACATGCATCTTGTAGCCCCGTTTTGTTTTGAGAATACGAATCGCAGATTTGTCACCGCCCTCATCAGTCTTAAAATGTACTTGGGAACATGCTTGTTCACATTTTCTGCATCCTGTGCATTTCTCTGGATAAAATTTCAATATTTTTACAGTTTTTGGACGTTCCATAGCTTCAAGCTCCTACCGTAAACCAGGTAATTATGACAGTACACCAACACAATGCCGAGATACCAATGGTTGTTGGATAATAGAGCCGATCTTGTAACGAGATATTAAGCGATGTTGTCGCGACGGCTATTGGCACAATGCAGGCGCCAAGTAAGGCAGCCAAGAGACCACTTGCTACTATCTGAGGAATGAGCACAAGTAAATTATTTAGAGAAAACTGGCCAACTGACAACGGCGTAAGAATTTGCGTGATGATATATCCTCCAACATAAACGCCATAGGACGAAATAATTCCCATACTGCTTTGCAGCGTCGTTGTTTTCAATAGTTCCCTATCTTTTATTTTATACCAAATAAGCTCAAAAATCAAAGCCTCGCCAACAATGGCAAAAGCTGAACAGACATGACACCCAACAAAGGGATTGAACCATCGCAGACCACCAGCAACCAGCCCCATGGCAAGTTGCATGCCTGGTTGTCGGTACAGGAGTCTACTTGCTACCAAAAACATCATGGCAAATATCCCTGTCATGATTGCGCCACTGGGAAGACCAGAATCCTTTAATCCCGAGCCGATAATAACCTCTGAAAACCCCCAGAGAGAGCCAAATACCAGTATTCCTGCGAGTAATTTCATATTTTTCATCTTATGTCACCTCAATCTCTTCTATATTATACACCCAAAAGGCATGAGCTGTGTTTGGGAAATATGTCCTTGCGTTATATTGTTCACTATAGGTCAAAATGCCTGTTTGGAGTGTATCCCATGTGATGGTTTGTTGATACGGGTGAGGGTAAAATGCCTTAATAGTGTAGGTATGACAAGAAGGGCATCCAACGCCCGCAAGAATAATAAGGTAATCAAGTGCAACCCCTGTTTTTTCTCCCTCATCTGTGGTAATAGTGCGCGGTTCACCTTCGGCAAGAGTCTGTTCGATAGGAAAGACCTTCCCATTAATAGTGATGGTAAGATCGTCACCTGTTGCTTTTTCGGGCTGCATAGCATGGACATACCATGTCGATCCTATTCCCAACAATAGTACAATCATTGCGATGAGTGGAATACTTTTGTCCTTCCCCATAGACATCGGTGGACGGATGGAGTCCTGTCTATTTAAAAATTATGAATTGCTCTGGTTATTATCTCTCTCATTAAAGACCATGTTTACGTATCTGTGTTGCGTATGTTCTGAGTAGCTCTTCATCATCGGGCCGCCATTGTATCCTTTCAAGAAGAGCATAGGCAATATCATTGTTGATTGTTCCCAGTTTCCATTCCACTCGATCATTATATGCTCTGATGAATCGTTTGCATAACTGAAATTTCTCTGCAGTGAACATAGGGTCTGTAGTAAGTAGTGATGCACAACATCCGGCAATATCTTCAACAGGTTTTCCTTTTCGCGATTCTTCAAAGTCAACTCCCCAGACGCGATCAGCAAGAATAAAATTGCGAAGGGTCGGATCTCCACGTATATAGAATCCATCGACTGTTTTGAAATGTCGGTGAAATTGTGCAAACCATTCTGCGAGGATTATGATTACTCGCTGTTTTTCTGAAAGGGTAGTCGTTTTGTCATGTAAGATGTCGCAGAGATTTTCTCCCATGACGTAGCTCATGGTGATAACATTCTGTTGCTCATCAACATTGTAGATGTGAGGAACCTGAAGTTCACTAGCTGCTTTTTTGAGAGTGGCGACTTCTGTTTTCATCTGTTGTTTTAATCCAGGTACAAACCACTTCAAAACACGTGGTTTATCCTTTATTGTTACATACGCAACCGTGTTTTTTTTACTGTGAAATTGTTTCTGTACAATAACATTGCTATATGGTGAATCTGGTTGGAGTAGCTCTTCAATCGTTTTCATATCCACTACAATATAATGATAAAGAAAATAAGGAAAAAAAGTTATGGGTTCCTTTTACCCTTTATGTGGTCTTAATTTCAATCGAGACTATGTTTTTTACCCATAGGCCAGAAGCAGTTATTGCTCCATCATCTACATACACAACGCGTACAGGTCCACCAATAGACTCGTTTAGATAGTCTCCGCCTTCTTTGTATGCTAGGAGCATAATGACACCACCAATCTGCGTAACGTTTCCCGATTCATTATAAATATCTACATTGCCTGCGATCTTACTCATATTGAAGTCTTCTGTAACTCCATCACTTGCTTCAACCGTGATGGTATAATTTACCGGCAAATCATCGATTTCGTCGAGAAGCGTGGTGATTCGAACGCCGGTATAATTGAAAGGGCCTTCAATTTTTACCGTGGTGGGAAGCCACCCAGTCTTGATGTATGCTCCGCTTCCTTCATATGCTTCAAGATTTTCAAGTTCTTCAAGGGTATAGTTCATTTGCTCATCGCCAAAGATTATGGTAAGGGTGGTTGCCGATTGATTAGTTTGAGACCCACCATTCTCCTGGTTATTTTGAGTATTGGTTTGGGTTTCCTGTGGAAGGGTTACGTATAAAATCGAAACAGCTGCAATAATGATAATGACTGCCAACACAGCAGTAATCATTCTGTTAGTCTTTTCTTCTTTGTTATCAGGCATGAGCATCATGAAAAAGCTAGCTCTTTTTAAATGTTACGAGAATCTAATCTTGCTGAAGGACGTGATGTCAGATAAATACCAAAGAGAATAATGCCACCGCCCACAAAGGTGTAGTTGGACGGGATTTGCTGTATCCACGGCAGAGCAAATGCAAGAAGGGTAGAGCCTAACGGCTCCCCTAACAGCACCACTGATGCCAACGATGCCCGTACATGTCTGAGAGACCAATTGTATAAAGTATGACCAAAAATTCCTGAGACGATAGCCATGATAAAGATAATCTCATAATCTCTGAGAGAAAGAGAGATAAGGGGGGAGTGAAATGCAAGACAAATACCAAGCAATACGATGGTTCCTACTGCGTAGACGACAAATGCATAGGAGACAACAGAAACAGTCTTGCGCATTTTCCGTCCACCAAGGATATAGATGCCTGCTGCAACACCGCCTAAAATTGCTAAGATGTTTCCTTCAGTTGAATCAATGCTTAGTGCACCCAATCCATAGTTGCCAAGCACCAAAACAACCACACCAATCATCGAGAGGATGATACCTATTGTATTGATCCATGACACCCGTTCTTTGAAGAAGTAGTGAGATACGGGTGCGACTAGAACAGGATGTGCGGTAACAAGAATGACCGAACTGGCAACAGACGTGAATTTAAGGGAGGTTATCCATAACGCAAAATGGGCAGCAAGAATGACACCAATACCAATCATCGTATAGAGTGCCCAACGCGGCAAGTTTTTCAGCTCGTCTCTTGTTTTTTTGTGCAGAAGAACAATAGGAATGATAAGCAGCGTGGTAAAGAACAGACGAAAGAACGCAATGGAGAGCGATGGCGCCTCTACGGACACAATAAAAATGGCAGCAAAAGACACAGATACAATAGAAATAAACAAGGCGATGTAGGGTTTATTCTGCATAGGAAAAATCGTCACAGCATAATCATTGTATCTATTTTGAGTTTATGGTTTCAATATATTCTTTTAGGCTGTTGAATAATTCTATAAAATAAGAATTTTTAGACAGCATATTCAAAA
>CAZWZY010000013.1:0-53942 GCA_964638175.1 uncultured Thermoplasmatales archaeon
ATGATCCAGATGGAAATCTTGAGCATTATGAGGCCTATTACTATGATGACGAGCTTGAATTCCCTGCCGATCAATCAGGCCAATGGCGCGCAAAAGTGAAGATCTTTCCAGGGTATACAGATATTCCTCATCCTACGGAGTGGGACTATTGGACTTACGGTTCTGGCCCCTATCAGTTAGAACTGACTATCGGCGGCTCAGCAAGCTCTCCACCAGGACCCATCCCTCAACCAGACATAACTCCAATTGCTCATACGTTTACCGTTACTAACGATCCTGATAGCAATGCTGATGAATATGGCTATTTAGCGTCTATTCCCGCCTGTAATTATCTTGAAGATGGCGACCGGTATCTTGCCCCCATCGTCTATGAAGGGGACGATACACCAACGAATTGGTTTGGAACTGTCGATGATACCACCGACTATTTGATTGAAGATTGGAACGATTACATGGTTGCAACAGGAAAAACAGCGACAGAATACACCGTTCCTGCAGATCCAGTCCAAGCAGCAGCACAAATTGCAACATCCTGTTGGGCCTCTTCTGATCTTGCTGTTGTTGCTGTGGATGGTAGCACATACGAAGACACCACGAACGAAGTGATTAGTAAGACACGAACATTGAGACGAAACGTAGAAGTAGAAACCATCCCCAGTGACAGCCCCGATATCATGGATATTGGTGGTACGTATGTCTACCCCATGTTTTTAGGACCAAAATGGGGAGCAATTAATATTAGCATCGAAGGTGCGCATACCGAACCATCGCTGACTGAGCTCTTCCCCAAGTACATGAATCTCGTAAACGACTGGTGGCCAGAGCATGAGGAGAAATATGATATCTATTATCCGATTACAACCATGGGTTTCTGGTCTGCATCTACCAGTAGCATTTCTCAAAGTTGGGACTTCAAAATCACCAAATATGAAGGAGATCGATACTACTTCAATGTCAAAAATGCAGATTCTGCACTCAAAGCAACAGTTACCACCTCTTCTCCATCTGATTTGTTGGTATTTCTTGTTGATCCTCAAGGACATGTGAGAGCACCAGACGTACCTGATTGGAACGGTGGAGAAATCAATCCTATTCATGAGTGGAACGGTCTGGATGACGGCGATCCTTCAACGCCTTGCGAACCATTCAGAGGATGGAATCCTGAGCCGCACACCGAGTTTTCTGCTGAAGTGCTTCATCCGGAGACAGGATGGTGGACAGCATTGGTGGTGCCTCGATATGCAGAAGGTGATGCGTCAGTAAGATACACGATTTCTGTTGAACAAAAAGAATTGAATAAAAAACGAACAGATGCGGCCATTTCTGCCGCAAATGCTGCGGTCATTGCATCCCTCGAGCATGCACCGTTACTCTTCGTTACTGAAGATGAGATACCAGCTGAAACCGAAAACGCGTTAACGACGCTTGGTGTAAACAAGGTTATCTTTGTTGAGCGCGGGGACATCGGTAGTGCCGTTCGGAGCGACTTACCAACCATTGAAGCCGATCTGACCACCATGAAGGATCTTGTGGACTACATCAAAGACTACGATGTCTCGGAAAATTACATCACCATAACCTCATTAAAAACAGGTGATGGCTATTTTGCTCCTGCTGCGATGCTTGCTGCCTATCATGGCTCTCCAGTCATGCGTATTGAGGAGGCAAGTGAGGAGATTAGCAGTAGTTCTAGTGTCAACGGTAATACCAACTATGTAGTGGTGATCATCCAAGGAACCAATATGTGTGTGATGAATCCGCAAACCAATGAAATTTTATACAGCGATCCTGCGGGATGGACACCTCAACAAACAGGCGTATCTCCACAGGGGACGATGGAAACAACATTTGTTGGTTCTACGCAGAATACGGTGTTCTTTTTGAATGCTGATACTGGTGAAATGATCTTTCATTACGCGCCGGGGATGGAAAATGTCGATGTTGGTGATACCAGCGAAGGAGGTCTCTTCCTTGATGTTGAGGAGCAGCAACTCTATATTGTTGACGATGACGCCAGTGAAGAATATACACTTCCGTTATTTGGAAGTGGACCGATAAATCCTGCAGGAATGGCAAATCGCATCGACACGTGGCGACTCTGGGGAGGCGACTATTATCATGGCAACCGTGCACCAGGTCATCTTCCCAAGCACGATGATCCTATTGACGATCGTAGCGACCTCAGTTTGTTAGTCGACCTTCTGCAATTTCTGCTTAAAGGAGAAGGAGAGTTACCACCACTTGGAAGAGATGCAAAACGATACTGGAATGAAGAAATGCACGATGGCATCCATGACTGGATTAGTGAGTATAACCTTGATCTTGAGGGACAAGAGGCCTATGTCTTTGTTGCCCCACGAAAGGACATTCGTCTTGAAGCACACTCGGTGATGATGGGGAACAACTCGTATTCAGGACATATTCCCGGTGATACACCAGCGTATACATCAGCCATTATTGTCAGAAATGTTCTGTACCCTGCCCTTATCTATGCAAACCCGGACAGAGACATTACCACAACACAGATGATGAATTGGCCAGATGGCGGTACCTGGAGAACCAATGACGGAGTGAATCATCAAGTCTACTCCAGTAGAGTGATTAAAGAGGCATTCATGTCTCACCATCGAAAATTAGATGGTCACTGCCTCTGGGATGCCCACCTTGAACGAATGAACGATGGCGCAAGCGTCTTCTATTATTCGGGACATGGAACTGGCGGTAGCGGTATGTCTGCACAGTATATCCAAACGCCCTACTCAAACTATCCTGATCAGGTATGGTTTGATGCATGGCGAGGATACATGTACGATAATTGGAAAACGCCGCGAGATAATGGCCGACGATGGTACAACCCTGAGCCCCCCAATCTCTATGATATCATTCACTACAAATGGATTGATCAACTGCTGGAAAACCTGAAGAGCAACGCGGTCTTCTATATGTCATGCTCAACTGCACAGCAATTTGCCCCTACGGTATATCTTGACCATGGTGCTCTGTTGTGGTACGGGAATGCAGGATCTGGACTCTGTCCCGAGGCAGATTTACAAGACGACGAGTTCTTTAAAGACACTATGATTCACGGCGAGCCTATTGGCCCTGCGTACTCAAAACAAGTCTGGCTTCACTATCGCGATTTCACAACAAAAGACCCTACGTCAATGTATGGCCCCTCTTCACTCTATGGAAGTGAGGGGATCACGACAATTCAATGCATTTACGGTGATCCCAACATCATTATCTACAGTCCAGAATGGAGCATGCCAGCAGCCATTGATTCACCACTTGGTGGGAGGATGAACAACCCGCCACAGACACCAACTATTACGGGACCAGAAAATGGACAACCTGGAACAGCATACACCTACACGTTCTGTACCACAGACTCTGACGGGGATGACGTGTTTTACTGCATTGACTGGGATGACGACTCAGGAGAAATCTGCATTGGCCCCTATCCCTCAGGAATGTGTGTAGAATCGTCACATACCTGGACAGAGCAAGGAACATATGTCGTTAAAGCAAAAGCACGAGATGTAAATCTCGCAGAGAGCAACTGGGCACAATTTCCGGTTACTATGCCGACCAACGAACCACACCCTCTCTTGAAGGCAATTCTTGCCACTATCGAGTTTGTCAAAGGATCTGTTCTCTTGAGATAAACTCTCTTTTTCTCTAGTCTATCATTTTGGTAGTTTCTCGTATATGATGGTTTTACACTAAACATTTATATATCATAAAAGAAAAAGTATATCTCAGAGGCGAGAACGATGAGAGAAATGATGGTTGTCAGCGAAATCCGTTCCCAACAAGAATTGAATGAGATGAAAAATATCATGGAAATATTCGTTGTCAATTACCGCATCAGAGAACTAGCTCGCTCTAGTTAATAGAAGACTTTCTTTGTAACTCCTTTTTTATTTACTATGTTCTTACGCTTTTGAGAGGAAACCATAATCTTTTTATACGGCATCTTTATTATGATAAGTGCTATCACGCTACAAACTAGCACAAAAAGGTGAACACCCAATGAAAGACACAACTAAACAAACAGAAATGAGTCTCTATAAAGCAGGAATGTATTATGGAGCGATAAGCATCCATGAGTTTATGGGGAAGGAATAATTCTCATCTATAATGTACCTCCACCTTCCTCCTTTTCCTTATCGTTGTCATTAAATCTCATAAATAAAGAAAAGTTTAATAATTATTATAAGATTTTTTTATCTAAAATAAAGGGGAATATTAGAGATGAAAAAAACATTATCGTATCTGGTATCTTGTGTAATGCTTGCATCCGCTTGTGTTATGAGTAGCGGTACAGCAATGGCATCGCTTGATCCTGATGTGGCGGAACTACCAACGTGGACGATAGGTAATTTTTGGATTTATGACATGAATTTTGATTTTACCTATTCAGGAATCTTTTCCATTGAGGGTATTATCGAGGATTTAAAAATGTTGGTTGTTGATATCAATGAAACAACCGATGAATATGTGTTGAACATCACCGGCAATATTGATGCATCATTAAAAATCTTTGATATCTTTCCTGCAGGAAGTTTTGTGGGAGGGGTAACAGGACTTGCTCATATTGATAGTTCCACCCTTGCGATAAAAGATTTCCACTTTTATTCGGATGGAGACTATCTTTTGATGCATACCATGGTCGATATAGGAATGACCTTTGATCCAGCATTTGATTTCTTTGATTTCCCTATCAGATCAGATGATGATCCCTGGAGCGCTGATACCTATGGTACTCTTTCAGGCAATATCAAAGTGGGGGCAGTATTTGATCGTGATTTTAGTGCTGAAGGCCCCTTTGAAAATGAGACCATCAGTTATGTCAACCGAGAAGATGTCACAGTTCCAGGAGGGAGCTATGACTGCTTTTTGCTCTCTGGTGCGATGGGACCTAGCCATGGGGGAGAATCATGGTTGTGGTATTCTCCTGAAGCAGGATATTTAGTGAAGGTGAGTGAAGCAATCAATGATTGGGAAGGGGTCGATGCGGTTATGGAACTGCCGTTAAAAGCAACGAATTATAACCCTGGAGATAGACCGCCAAAGAATGTTGATGTACACATCTATCAAGTAGAAGACATTGACGAGATTGATTATCTTACTGCGCCAGAATGGTACTATGTTGTAAAGCTCATGTCAGGCACAAATATGCAATACGAATACAACTATAATACTGATGACGGTACGTACACTGGCAATTGGATTAGTGAACATATCTGGACCGCAGATATCACCCATCAATTCCAAGTGTATAGTCGTTATGTCACGGTTGAGATCCAGCTTATTGATTACGATGATTTTTGGGAAGGCGGAGAAGACGACGTTGCTGATGTCAGTAGTGACACAATTAGAAGAACCTTTGTTGGCGTGTATGATTTGCTGAATAACGAGCTCACGGGAATCGGTGGAGCAACTGACTACCTTGAGATGCAAGGTCCTTGGTATTATACCAGTGGAGAACTTCCACCAGATGGCAGTACATCTGAGGATGAGGATGATGCCTCGGTTCTTTTCAGTATCTCTGATGATTATGAGGCACCTGAAAAACCGAATCGCCCCCTTGGTCAAACGAGTGGAAAGCCACACATAGAATATACCTATTCAACTTCAGCAGTCGATCCCGATGGCGATAAACTCTTTTACAAATGGAACTGGGGCGATGGTACCCAAAGCGATTGGATGGGACCGTACAATTCTGGTGTTGAGATCGAGGCAAGTCACATCTGGAATGAGAAAGGAATCTATGAAGTCACAGTGAAAGCGAAAGACATCTATGATGCAGAAAGCAATTGGTCAGATCCACTGAGTGTTTCAATACCTCGAGTACGACTTCCAGGTACATCATGGTTCTCTTGGGTTTTGGAACGATTCCCTCACGCATTTCCCCTTATACGGAACCTTCTAGAATATTAGAGATATAGTCGATAGACGTCCAATCGTTCATCACCGTACCAACAACTCTGTACAATTTCATGCCGAAATGTAGAGGCAGAAAGATGCTTCTTGAGGTATTTTTTGGGTGAAAATGAACTAACTATGACATAGGCAGAACCTGTTGTGTTGAGATGATTTGGTACCCCAGCAATAAATCGCTTTGTCTGTGCCAGTCCATCTGTTCCCCCATCAGTTGCAACATCGAACCATTTCCCTACCTTTTCTTCTGTTGTGGTGGGCAGATACGGAGGATTAAAAATAATGATATCAAATGTTTCGTTTGTTTCTATCGGATTAAAGAGATCCTCCTCCCTCACCTCAAAAGATCCTTTTATTTTTGAGCGATTTTTTTCATAATTATGCTGGGCAAGCCGTACGGCATGAGGATTTATATCAGTGCACACAACAGAAGCACCATGTTGTGCGCATGCCAGTGCAATGAGCCCACAGCCTGTACCGAGTTCAAGGACAGTCCCTTTCTCCGGTAACGTCATTGCTTCTAGGAGGCCAAAAGTATCTTCAGCTGGTTCATATACATCAGGATGCAGATCTATGGAAAGATCATTGTAGTGAAAAGATTTGAATGGTTTTGACATTGACATCACACCATTATTTCTCCATAGCATACTTAGTACAAAAAGTATATGTAGGTAGCAGACTTTAACGCTTTATACTGTCTGTGTTTTTACGATGTTTATAGAAAAAGTGAAAAATGCTTCATCGGGCAGGTGAATGCAGAATGAGAACAACTGATCATATCTCAGCGATAATGCTCAAGGACCATCTTCGACTTCTCTCTCTTTTGCATGCGTTTGATCGTATAGAACAGGATGATTTTGCTGCAAAACGTACTGCGTTTGAAACCCTTAAGTGGCATGCAGAGAAGCATATGTTTACTGAAGAGAAAGTGGTCTTTACTTCCTTCAATGCCGAAGAAAAAAAGGAAGACTACAACCTGTTTCTTGAAGTATCGAAAGAACACACGACCATTCTTAATGAAATGGCACGCATTCACAACGACCTTCAAAAGAAAATTTCTGCTGATGGATTCCATCTCAGAGAACTGTTAATTAATCATCAAAAATATGAAGAAAAAGTGTTGTATCCTCTATTAGAAAAAGAACTTACTACTGAAGAAAAAGAACTCATTCTTGGACACATCGCAGAGATTATTTGAGTGCCAACATGCAGAGTAATAAACAAAGTTTTATAAAGCAAAAATAACTGACTAGTATCATGAATCAGGTAACAAAAGCACAGCTTACAATTGGTGTCTTGGCCTGTTTTGCAATTGCCTGGGGGCTGTTTCAGCAAGCCATTCAACAAGAGACGGCTGCACCGCAAGATGCCTTGTTGCTTTACGGTATGGCAGTACTCCAACTCGTTGCAATATTCATTTTAGCAGTCATTCTCTTAGGACTGCTGGAGTGGGTAAAAATCTTTGATCTTAAGACAAATGCGCTTTTAACGCTCATCACTCTTGTAGCATTGCGTTTACTTATCGTGATGTGAGACACTTATTTTTCATTCAATTTCTTTAACAACTCTCGAACTTTTTCTTCCCGATCTTGGAGTGTTTTCTCTGCGACTTTTTGCCTGGTCTTGTCTGTGAGAATGAGGGTTGCTCCGTTCCCCCCATCCTCAAACGAAGTGGGAAGAACACGAATGACACAATATCTTTCCTCTCCCTGGAAATCAAAAAATATCTCTCGTTTTACTTCGTTTCCCTCTAGTGCATCTTGGATATCTGATGGTATCCCTAATTCCTCATCGAGCATGGGAAATGAGATATCAGTTACATTCCTACCAATAAGATCATCTCGCTCACATTGTATAAAGTTGAGTAAAGGATCATTTGCCATGACAATTTTCAACTCATCATTACAGATGATAAGATAATCAGATGTATAGTTGATCATGTCTATCAGAGGAATTCGTCGAACAGGGAAAAAAACCTTAGCAGGACCAAATGTAATCATTTCCACAAGGCCCGAAATGCGCATGATATCAAGATATTTTGCTACCGAATTTCTGTTTATCTTTATTTTTCTTGAAATGTCAGTTACCGTCATTCCCTTTGGGTTCTCCTTAAGAATCTTCGTGATTAGTGTAATTTCCTGCTGGTAACTGTCCATCTTTCTAAGTAACGAATGATCGCTATTTATGCATTTCTCTTTTGCCTTTCATTAATGCCATGCAAAGAACAAAAGCTTTAAATATCAGTTATAGTATATCAGCATTGCAATGCGGTAATGCATGGCAAAGGTGGGGAAGTTGACAAACAAAGACCCTTATCACTCACAACATTTCACTGCGAAACACTTTGGGGAGGCAGTATTATGCCGATTGTCATCAGTATACAATCGTCTACTGTTTTCATGCCTAGCTTCTCCCCCCTGTTTCCTCCTACGGTATGAGAGGTACCTCCATCCAGCATCCCATTCCCATCTCTCGCATCAGTAATATGTGAGGGGGTGCCTCTTTTCTCTTTTTATTATTCTTCTCTTCATAACAACAAGATTATAATGAGGAAGATAATACCTCTCTGGGGAGTGTTATGAAGGTAGCGCTTATTTCAATGAGACCAAAAATTGCCAATAAACAAGCAAATATGAAAACGATGGAATCGTATATCGACAAAACGTCTGCTGATATGTATGTTTTTGGCGAGATATGTCTTACGGGGTATCGATGTAAAGATGAATTGCGAGACTTAGCTGAACCGGTAAATGGACCATCCCTCTCGTACCTGAAAAAAGTGGCGAAAGCTCATCAATGTTATCTAGTCGTTGGTATGCCTCTTCTCGATAAAATCGTTGATGGTCTCATCCATAATGCCGCTATTTTTATTCATCCTAATGGAAAAGTTGATACCTATAACAAATGGTTTCTTCCTACCTTTGGGCCGTTTGAAGAAAAACTCTTTTTTGACGAAGGTGAGCAACTACCAATCGTTACCACCAAATTTGGAAACATTGGCATCATTATCTGTTACGATTTATTTTTTCCTGAGCTGTGCAAAGCATATGTCTTACAAGGCGCTGATTTCATTATTTGTTTGTCTGCTTCACCGTCAACAACACGAAACTATTTTGAAGCGTTGTTGCCTGCTCGGGCAATAGAGAATACTGTCTTTATGATATACGTCAATCTTGTCGGCACTCAGGAAGATTTGACCTTTTGGGGAGGATCACAACTTTACAGCCCATTTGGGGCACTATTGAAAAAGGCACCCTATTTCAAAGAAAGTTGCATTACGTGTGAGTTGGATGTAAGTGACATACAACGTGCACGAGCGAATCGCCCCGTTATTCGAGACATCCGGCCGGAGATTTATCAGGATCTCTATCACCTTTCACGTCACCATAAAAAGTCTACAAAAAAATGAGTATCAGATAAAAAATGCAAAAAGTATTTACCCATCAAGAGTATACACGAAACCCCTGATTTATGTATTTTATTTGAGGGAGGTCAATGCCGCGATATACTGCTAAACAACTTCATGAATTAGACCATATTGCCGTTCGTGTTAGAAAACATATTATTGAGATGCTCTATCGAGCAAAATCGGGACATCCTGGCGGCTCCCTTTCAGCAGTCGATGCCCTTGTCGCTCTTTATTTTTCCCATATGAATCATGATCCAAAAAATCCCTGTGATCCTGATCGAGATCGGTTTGTCTTAAGCAAAGGCCATGCGGCACCCGCGCTCTACGCAGTATTGGCAGAATGCGGGTATTTTAGCACGCAAGAATTAAAAAATTTACGAAAAATGAATTGCATGCTGCAAGGCCATCCAGTTTGTATTCGTACACCCGGAATTGAAGCATCAACTGGTTCTTTGGGGCATGGATTATCTTTTGCCAATGGCATTGCATTAGCAGGAAAACTTGATGAGAAAACATACAACGTCTATGTCATGCTTGGCGACGGAGAAACTAATGAGGGACAGATTTGGGAAGCAGCAGCATCTGCCTCCCATTATAAATTAGATAATATTACTGCGATGATTGATAGGAATTTTTTACAAATTGATGGGAGAACAGAAGAGGTCTTGAAAATCGAGTCAGTTACAGATCGGTGGAGTTCATTTGGCTGGCACGTTACCGAAGTTGATGGACACGACATTCCTCAGATCTTGGATGCATTACATGATTCGCATAAATACAAAAATCAACCATCCATGATTGTGTTAAATACAGTCAAAGGAAAAGGCGTCTCTTTTATGGAAAATAATGTTGATTTTCACGGGGTTGCGCCAAATGAGATGGAGTATAAACTTGCAATGGATGAGTTAACGCTTATAGAAAAGAAATTGGAGGAATCGGTGTGAGTACCAAAGTCATGGTAAATCCACGAAATGCTTATGGAGAGACATTGGTCAAGTTAGGGAAAAGATATCCTAACCTTGTGGTACTCGATGCCGATCTTTCAAAGTCAACAAAAACAATCATGTTTGCAAAAGCATATCCTGAGCGTTTTTTTGAGATGGGTATTGCAGAGGCAAATATGATCTCTACTGCTGCAGGATTGGCATCATGTGGTAAGATTCCTTTTGTTAGCACCTTTGCAGTGTTTGCTACGGGCAGAGTTTATGACCAAATACGCATGGACATTGCGTATTCAAAAGCAAATGTCAAAATTTTTGCCACTCATGGTGGTATCAGTGTAGGCAAAGATGGTGCAAGCCATCAAATGATTGAAGATATTGCATTAATGAGAGCATTGCCAAACATGACGGTACTTGCGCCAAGCGATGCACCACAGACCAGCAAAATTGTCGAGTTGATGGCTGCAACTACAGGAGGTATGTACGCTCGGGTCGGTCGAGCAAATGCACCGGTTATCTACGATAAAAAAGATCTTCATACTCTCAAACTAGGAAAGGGGCTTGTAGCAAACGATGGTTCTGATGTTACCGTGATTGCTTGCGGTACGATGGTTGAACCTGCACTCGAGGCATCAAAAACGTTGAAAAAGAAAGGAGTTGAAGCTCGTGTTATTGATATGCACACCATTAAACCGCTTGATACTACACTGGTCCTGAAATGTGCAAAAGAAACGCAGGCTATTATTACGGCAGAAGAGCATTCAATTATCGGCGGGCTAGGCAGTGCTGTTGCAGAAGTTCTTGCTGACAATCGTATAGCGCTTCCTTTTGATCGCATGGGTATCAAGGATCAATTCTCAGAAAGTGGCGATCCTGCTGATTTGTTAGAAAAATACAAACTCAATGCAAAGCATATTGTCAATAGTGCTCTGCGCTTATTGAAATAACTACGTGACTAATTCCAGACGACGATGGTCAGAACATCACCATCACGTAAGCGATGATCCAATCCTACTTTTTGCATGGTATGTTTTGCCGAAGGGCCAGTTACTGTTGCATAACGAAATTTCCGTTGAAAATCACGATGCAATTTTCGACATGCATCTTCGACGCTATCCCCTTCTTTAAGAATCAATGGTTCATCGTAATCAGTTTGTTTCCCCACGGGTTTCATGTATACTCTGATGAACTTTAATTCCGTAAAGATTGCTTCACGCAATGCAGAGAGCCCTGCCCCCGTTTTTGCAGAAATTGAAATCACTTTCCATCCTTGCTGAGTAATATTGTGGATTTTATCCTTTAAAACTTCTTTATTTACTACATCTTCTTTATTGATAATCACTAGTGCGGGTACATATATTCGGTTCTCAACAAAAACATCAATTAGTTGATCTTCAGTGATATTTTCTCTTACGACAATATCGGCATTAATCACATACTCAGATGCAATGGATTTCACCAAGCCCTCGTCAAGATGAGTGAGGGGTACAGTTGAGGTAACGGTAATACCCCCTTGCCCCGTTTTTTTTACGACTACGTCGGGCTTGTGCTGATTTAATCGAAGGCCCGCTTTCTGTAATTCTTGTGCCATCAATTGGAGTTGGCTTTCATGTTTCGCATCAATCATAAATAAAATCAAATCAACATTTCGCACTGCGGAAAGAATTTCACGACCTCTGCCCTTCCCTTTTGATGCTCCAGTGATTAATCCTGGCAAGTCCAGTATTTGGATATGAGCGCCATGATGCCTCATCATACCTGGGATGACATCGAGGGTGGTAAATTCATAGTCGCCGATTCTGCTTTTAGCATCGGTCAATTGATTGAGCAAGGTACTTTTTCCAATGCTAGGAAAACCTATGAGGCAAACCGTAGCATCTCCTGTTTTTTTAACAGAAAATCCTTTGCCTTTGCCACCAGCACTTTTCCGTTTGTCAACTTCCTCACGAAGGCGAGCAAGCTTTGCCTTCAGTTTACCAATGTGGTGTTCTGTTGCCTTATTTTTCTGGGTATTGAATATTTCATCTTCGATATCTTTGATTTGCTGTTCAATTGATGAGGTATCCATAGTTGAAAAGGCGATATACGTAAGGGTTTAATAAAAACACGGTTAGGTGATGTGGGTACCTGTTTTTCCCTGAAATGCATCCCAGCCCTTTTCGACGCTAGAGATAATAACCCGTTTTCCTCCTTGCTCTAAAAATCGAATGGCTGCAAGAATCTTTGGGCCCATGCTTCCCAATGGAAACTGTCCTTGCTCATAGTACGTTTTTATTTCTTTTAACGAAACTTCATGTAGTGCTTGTTGTTGTGGTGTGTTGTACTGAATATACACATATTCGACATTGGTTAATATCATCAAGAGTTCAGCATTAATTGCCTCTGCGATACGCTCAGATGCTAAATCCTTGTCAATGACTCCCTCCAAACCATTTAATCCCCATCCTTCTTCCTCAATAACTGGCATGCCACCACCCCCAGAGGCAATGACTACAGTGCCGTCTTTAAGTAAATTTTTAATAATATTTCCTTCAACAATTGATTTAGGATCTGGTGAAGGAACAGCAATCCGCCACCCATCTGGCTGTTGGGTAACTTGATATCCTTCTTCCACCAATTCTTTTACCTCCTCACCGTTATAGTAGGGCCCAATAGGTTTAGTTGGGCGTGCAATGGAAGGATCCTCTTTATCGACTAGTACTTGAGTGATAAGGGCAACGACTGGTTTTTCTACCCGCGCTTTTTTTAATTTGTTTGACAAACATTGTTGAATCATATACCCTATATACCCTTCACTTTCGGCAACACAAATGCCTAACGGCATGGGGGGTGTGACATCCTTTGCTAAATCATTTTGTAAAAGGATGGCACCAACTTGTGGGCCATTTCCGTGGGTAACAACTACACCCCATCCTTCTTTTATCATTCGTACAATAGAGTCGCAAGCTTCTCTGGTGTTGTCGAATTGATCATAAATGTTGCCGTCTTGGCCTTTTTTAATTAATGCATTTCCTCCAAGGGCAACCACTGCTCGTTTCTTCATACTATAATGCAGGAAACATTTGACGATATAAAAATTATACTTGTGATTTGAGAATAGATTGTTATATAGTGAATGATATTTGTGATATGACTGTATGTACCAAGATAGACAAAAACGCTTAGTAGCTACCTTGAAACGACAGGGGAGGATTACCCTGCCTGAAGTCGAACAGGCTTTTCTGTCAGTTCCCCGAGAGATTTTTTTACCGGATGTCCTGAAAGATCGGGCGTATATAGACACACCCTTGGAGATTGGTAAGGGACAAACCATTTCTGCCCCCCACATGGTAGCAATTATGTGTGAAGCACTTGACATTCGCCCTCATCAAACTATTTTGGAAGTTGGTGCTGGATCAGGGTATCATGCGGCAATTATTGCACATATGGTAGGAAGTAAGGGCAAGGTGTATACCATTGAACGTCATGCATCACTTGCCAGCCAAGCAAAAGAAAATCTCAAAAGAGCAGGGGTTACTAACGTTACGGTCGAGCAAGGAGATGGATCAGAAGGATTGCTAGCCTATGCTCCCTATGATCGTATCTATGTTACCTGTTCCTCACCAAATATTCCACAACCTCTTATCGATCAACTCGTTGATGGGGGAAAGCTTCTTATTCCTGTTGGACGAATGATTTGTACGCTCAAACGCATTGAAAAAAAGGGAACTACCACTACTGAAACAGATCTGGGTGGTTGCGCCTTTGTACCGCTTGTCGGTAAATACGGTTTTTAGCGCTTATACCCTATTTTACGCAGAAATGTTTTTCTCCAAGCAATATCTTCTTTGTTCTCTATTCCCTTGGGCATGCATCCATCGATTACCCCAAGAATGCCTCGTCCCTTTTCGTTACCAAGCTTCTCTTCTGCGACAACGACCTTTGTGGGATTTGCTGTTGCACAATAGATAGAGCAGACTTCTGGAACCCTCTTGAGGGCATTGAGTACATTGATGGGGAAACACTCGTTCATAAAGATGATAAATGAATGTCCTGCACCAATGGAAAGAGCATTTTTTTCAGCAAGTTTCTGCAACTTAGAGTCATTGCCTTCGCTACGGACTTTGCACGCTCCGCTGGCCTCACAAAAAGCAATGCCAAATTTTGCTTGAGGTACCGTGCTTACCATGACTTCATACAAATCCTCAACAGATTTGATGAAATGGGTTTGTCCCAGGATAAAATTCATGTTGCCGGGTTTCTCAATTTCAATTGTTTTAATGGTTATACACCCCATACTTGCTTCTCCATGGCTTTCTGGCATTATGTGGCATAGTGTATGAATTATTTAAAGTCTAGTTTACTACAGCACATTACCATTAGAATTGCACTCGCTACTTATTTTTTGAAAAATGCTTACTCCATTCTGTCCGTCTAGGTATGCGTTTGAGGTCGAGCATATTCTTTTGGCATTTGTTTTTACAGAAATGGAGGACCGTACCGTCTTTTTTCACATATATTTTTCCGGTACCTGGTTCAATACCTGTGCCACAGAATGAACATGTTCTTCGTTCAACCATATATACCACCTCTATCGTGGTCCACCAAGTCGTTTTGCTTCCCGTTGTGTTTCACTAAGCATCAGAATATCGCCAAGTTGAACAGGTCCAATGACATTTCTGGTGATTATTTTTCCCTTGTCAATGCCATCCAGAACTCGTACTTTAACCTGGGAGGCCTCACCAGCCATTCCTGTCCGATCGATAATTTCTACGACTTCACAAGGAGTTCCTTCGATCATGTGTCTAACCCTGTTTTTTCAAGCCTTCAATTTTTTTCACAATATTTTCAATTCCTGCTTTCTCTTTTCCTATGTTGACAATAGCAACTGAAGCCGTAGGCACATGCAAACCTGCAGCGTTACCTAGTTCTTCTTTACTAGGGACATAGGTGTACGGAATATTTTTTTCTTCACAGAGAATGGGCATATGGGCAAGCACTTCTTCTGGTGATACGTCCTCAGCCATGACCACAAGCTTTGCTTGTCCCCGCTCAACCTGTTTCGTTGTTTCATTTGCGCCTTTGCTGATTTTTCCATTATCTCGTGCTTTCTCAACAAGATCATAGGCTAAATCTTGCACTTCTTTTGGTGTTTGAAATCTTACATACATCGCCATATGTTTTAGCCTCCTTTCGAAGCATTCATCGATAGATTTCTCTAAGGAATGTAAAAGTTGGAATGTGGGGCACCTATAAAAAGCTTTTTCAGCAGTAATAGATAGAAACCTTTCAGTTCTTTAGAGGGGGAGGGGTACTCGTTCGACTTCCAGACCATCTGCTGTGGGATATTCTTCCACTAAATAACAGTCATATCCTTTCTTTTTTAGGTGCGGTGCAATGGTTTCAAGGACCCAAGGTGCTATCTCGATTCGTTGTTTTTCATTATTTACCAAGATGTGCTTATCTGCTATCTGAAATTCTTGTTGTATATATGTATGTGACTTGGACAACGACTCACGCGACGAATATACAACTCCTTTGAGTAAAGTACCCTCATCGCTAATAATTTCATGAGGTTGAGCAATATGCTTCGCTCGTCGTTTAATTCTATTTTTGAGTTGTACACCATCCTTAAAAGAGGATGAGCAATAATGAACTCCGATATCCAGATCTTTGCTGGCCACACGTTCAAGAATGTCATACGCACACTCTTGACTTCCTTTCACTGCAGCAGAAACGTCATCTTTTACGGTATAATGCTTAGCAGTCAGTGCTTCTGCGTTTCGCTCAGAAAATTCAAGTTCATTCAGATTTATCCATCGGATGCCTTGTCCGCTTCCCCATTGTATGAGTGCAAATATTTCTCGTTTTTTTTCAGGCATTACAGGAACCTCAATCGCCGTGTCTATATCAAGAGATACTGCACGTTCAATCACTGGGCAAAGAGGGCTATTTTGCATGTCACGCCAATGCAAAGGAGCAGGATGAAAGCGTATCTCATCAAGCCCCGCATCGACAAGACTATCGATATGATCCGCATTTTGTAATCCTGACGTATAGAGATGAATATGAAAGGATGGTCCAAAACTGTCCTTCAGGAGTGAGATATACTCACATGTCCGCTGCCAAACGACAAGTGGGTCTCCTCCTGTGATACCTGCACCTTCGGCATCGATGTATGTTGCCTCCTGAATCAATTTTTCGATGTCATTCCCATCGTCCAGTTCCCATTCATCAGCAAAAATACGGTCGGTTCCACCTTTTTCAAAACTTAATGGGCAATAGAAACAGGAGGCGGGGCATTGACCGGTGATTAATACTACCAGCTTTGATCCTTTGGCGCACATCTTGCAGGCGGGTGAGAGGGGAGAAATATATGTGCTATCATGGAGCCATGTGTGCTTCTTGCGCATATCTTACTCCAAACCATGCTGCGTAATAGTAAACATCGCTGTTTTCCCTTCAGGTTGTGATCGATGTTTCATAATGGTTGCCTGTCGTTTTCCGATGCCCGTCCGTTCAAATTTAATAATCGTTTTTGCCATATGCTCAATTCCTCGTCCTGCAAAGGGCAAGACGTCATGATCTTCGGTAGAATATACTTGTCCTGCTAAGAGTACATAAAATCCCTTTGTACGGGCAGCTATTTGAAGTGTCGTAATTTGTCTGTTAAGTGCTCGGTTGACTCCATCCTCATCGTATTCGAGCACGATGCGATAAAACATATTGAACGTATCGATAATAATCATCCCTATGTCTTCGATGTTGATGGCCTTCGCAATCATCTGTTCTTGTTCTTCAAATGATGTTGGAGTAAAAAAAAGGATGTTGGAAAGAATCTTTTTATAATTATAGTCATCGCAGAGTTGTCGAAGTCGTTCTATTGATATGCCATCTGCATCAATGTACGCTACTTTTTTTCCTGATGAAACACATTCTCGGGCAGCCTGGAGGCAGAAATTTGTTTTCCCGCTCCCCGCTTCACCATAAATCTCTGTAAGGGTACCTTCTTCTATGCCTCCCCCTAATAATTTATCGAGAGGGTTACAGTTGAGTAATAACCGCTTCATCGTACATCTCGACAGCAAACAAGAGCATAAAAAGGTTTTTTAATGTAACCAGTCCTGTTATTCTGCACTCCCATTTAAATGACAGAGTTGGTACAAAACCTGATGTGCCTTCAATACGTCCTTTTCTTTTACAAAGAACAGCATCTCTGGAAAACAACTCATCATTTCGATAATATTAATGCTATTGATCGCTAACTCATTTGCTATCACTGCCAAAATGCCATGCGTGGTCTGCATTTTGGGGTGCATGTTCATATTGATTTCTGCAATTTTGGTTTCAACTTTCAATATCTTTTCCTTTGGAAAGAGTTCCATAACGCTATCAAGGTTTTTTTCATCAACAAGTACCCGAATGGATTCATTAGCCTGCATCACTCGTAGCACTTCCCCACGAACGTATTCAATAAGGCTAAATAGTTCTGGTAACAAATGTTGTACTTCTTCATCTTTTATTAATGAAATTTCGGCAAGACCACTCCTGGTAGAAAGATTGACTGTTTGACCGATGAGCTTGGAAGCAATATTAAACACATCATCCTTTTTTCCTACTTCATAGCGTCGTATTGCACTAATGATAGCATCCAAACTGGTGTCCAATTTTTCTTGTTTGAGGATGTATTTTGCCAACGCTCGGGAATTGATTATTCCTCGACTCAAGTCCCGCTTAACACAGGGGCTGCTATCTAAAAATCTCCATACGATTCCTACAGTATTCTTCATGATAGTAGTATTATCCATTGTATTATTTAACGTTTGTCATATGTGTTTTATTTTTGTTATATCTAAAATTGTTACTTAAAATATGTTAAAATAATCATAATTATGTAAAACTATATTTTTTTAGGTTAAATATGTCATCTTTTTTATATACTCTCATCAACAGAAGAATATTAGATAGAAGAAGAGGTGAAAGTCGATGGTAAAAAAAGAAGTTTTAGATTTAGAAACTAGAAAAACTGTCTACAATTTCATTTCTTGCCATCCTGGGTTACATTTAAGCGAACTTTCGAGGAAATTGGATATCCCCATTAGCACGATCAACTACCATCTTGGTTATCTCAAAAAGCTAGGAACCATTGTTGCGAAGCATGAAGGACGATATGTCCGCTATTATATTCCTCAAAAGATAGGATTAGCAGATAAAAAAATTATCAACCTTTTGAGGCATGATACTCCCTTCCGCATTGTCATGTATTTGCTACAAAACCCCAATTCGTCGCAGATATGTATTAGTAAACACCTCAAGAGACACCCAACCACGGTCTCATTTCATTTAGATAAGTTACTCGAGGCAGACCTCATTGAATATACGCCCAATGGTAACGAGTTACAATATAGAATTAAAAACGAACCAGATATCATTGATTTATTCACCAAGTATGGAGACAGTTTACTGGAGGGTCTCAATAATAATCTATGGTAAGTAATCGTAGAATCTCTCATCTGTTGTTATATGAGAGTTTCTTTGAGTATGCATGCTTTGCACTTCTGTTGCGAGGTCGGTTCGCCACAATCTGCGCAGTTTCGTAAGGTGCCTGGGGGATATTTTTTGTACAAGATATCTTTAATGCTTTCATAACTGTTTAAAATGCTGTGTCGCGTTCCAGGAGTTTTATATTCTAATGCATCGAGAATATCGCGAAACTCTCCGCGTAATGCACGAAACGAATAGGGACATTCACCATCAAAATATTCAATGGCTTTAAGAATGGCATACAACGTTGTTTCTTTTTCAGGGATTGTTCGTAATGGTAGAAGACGGGGGACTAATCCTGGTTGAATCTTACGATGGGGTCCAAGCCGTGCAAGTTTTTGCATATCCCCGCTGACAAAATTCATCAGAATTGATTGTACCATATCATCAAGATTATGTCCTGTAATTAATTTATTGACCCCAAGATTTTTTGCTGTTACATTCAGACAAAACCGACGGAACACACCACAATAACTACACTCACCCAACGCCTCTTTTTTCAGCGCAATTTCATCCATTGTTGTACCAATAAGAGTTTCAAATGACACGATATGGTGTTCAATACCTAAATCTGAGCAATTATGGGCGGCAGCAGGTATACTCTTATTTCGGTATCCTTGTATCCCCTCATCTACCGTAATCGCTACAAGCCTGGTGTTTGTTCGTTTTGCATAGATATCATGAGCCAAATAAAGTGCGACCACACTATCTTTCCCTCCAGATAGTGCTATACCGATAGTACATCCTTGCTCTGTTTTTCCTTGTTTTTTAATATCCTTTTTGACTCTCCGCTCGACATATTGTAGAAAATGATCCCTGCATAAGTGCGTACCATTGTATCGGATATGGGTTACTGCCGGTTTCCTACACTTACTACAGACCTTCGTCATCCACACCTAAGAATATCTTCTCAATAAAATAGTTATGGTTGGAGGGCATCTGCCCAGAGTTCAAAACCAATGATAGGATGCTCTAAAGAAAATGCGGAAATTGTTTGGGGATGTAGTTCTCCAAATACGCCAATGTCTTTACTGTTGAATACAATTGAGGCGCATCTTCCTTGGACAAAGCCAGGATGAATGTTGTCTGTAATCGTGTACGATATACCACTATCACGCATAACGGCATCAATCAATGATTTACACTCAGTGAAATTTGCTTTCGCATCAATCTTTACTGCAGCAAGGTGATGGTAATTGCGATACTGGCCACCAATGACAATCCCTACCTCAAAAATCTGTTGAGGCAATGGATGATGTCGATTTTCATTAAGGATCTTTAGTAACGAAGGCAACAGACTTACTCGTAGGCAGGAGTAATCTTCACCGATGGGATTGTCGATTTCCACACGTTTCTTTTTCTTGGCCCCCAGTTTGGTAAACTCGTCATCTTCGTTTGAGATGGTAAACGTTGTTACTTCATGAAACCCAAGGCCGATCATGATCATTCGCAGTCCGTCATATAATTGCTGTTTTGGTAATGTTTTTCCAAAGGTGAGTGTCTTGGGGAAATCAGTTTTAAATTTATCAAAACCATAGCCAATTGCTACATCTTCCACTAGGTCAATTTCATGCAGAATATCAGCACGCCATGCTGGAATGCTCACATCAAGCATCTGCTTTGTTTTTTTTTCTGTACGGTATCCCATTTTTTCTAAACATTTTTTGATGTCTTGATCTGTGAGTGTTGTTCCTAAAATCTTATTGACATAGGAAAGGGATAATGGTCGTTTTGTTGGTGTGAGATTAGGAGAAGTATAGGTTGTTTTTCCATCACGAACTGTTGTTGAACATAGTTGTGCTTCACGTTCTGCAAGGGCTGTGACAATAATATTGAGGGCATAGTTGATGGCTTTCAAATCAGTTCCCGTGACATCAATAAATAACTCGCTAGTGAAGGGAGTTACTTCGGTTAATGATCCATTAATAATGGGGGGAAATGAAAGAACGTTATTATTTGAATCGACAATCAATGGGTAGGAGTTATGCTCCTCTAAAATATGAGCATAATCAACACCTTTTTCATGTTTTTCAAGAATTTCTCGTAATGTCATGGATTCAACCTTTGTGAGAGGGACAAATTCAACGGCATCTGGATCAACTGCTTTGTAGGTAAAGGGCGGTTGCACTGGTTCAAAATTATGAACGCCAATAGCAACCTTTTTTCGATTTCTCCCTAAGCCAAAGTGAAGTTTTTCTTGTAAATCCATAAGTGAAGTGATGAGCTCATCAGTCATGTTTACATTTTTAATCAGTGCAGTTGTCACAAATGGACGAACCTTTTTAACAGAAGGATCAACAGTAAGACAAATGTCTGATTTCTTTATTGGATATGTCGTCATTCCTAGTTTAAATCCAAAAAACGATCGGCAGGCGCGGACGATACCTTCGATAGAGGTTAAATCAGGTCGATTGGGAAAAAATTCGATACTTATTTCGTCGCCGTCTACTTTATTGATATCGGCTCCGATAAGGGGTAATCGGTCGAGTAAATCTTTTTTTGAAATAGTATGTCCAAGAAGATTGCTAAAGTCAGTATAATCAAAGGTAACAACGGGCATATAAAAGATGAAATAGGTTTTTGGTATATTTGATTTTGGTGGATTTTATACGTAAACAGATCGGTGAAAAAGTTATTAAATTTTTTTTTATTACTTTCCACTGGCGACGGAGGATTCATGACCGCCTATAAACTTGTGCTGTTTGATATGGATGGAACCCTACTCCAGGGAAGAACTATTTTTGTGTTTGCTGAGAAAAAGGGTTTTATGCAAGAGATGCAGCGAATAATGAATGGCTCTCTTCATTTTTATGAACGGAGCATAGAAATTGCAAAAGCATTAAAAGGAACGGACAGCCTTGAACTTCTAGACATTTTTCGAAGCATCCCATTACAAGATCACGTTCAAGAAGTTATCAACGAACTAAAAAAACACAGAATAGAAACAGGGATTATCACTGACAGCTATCAATTTGTTGCTGAAGACTTACAAAAACGTCTAGGAATAGACTACGTTTTCGCCAATAATCTTATAATAGATGAGGGCATTGTAACAGGCAACTTAGAAATTCACAATACTCAATTGGTGCCTGATGGCATTACGGGCGGCATCTATTCCATTTGTAAAAGTGGCGTAATGGAGCATCTTTGTACGCAACTAGGCATCAGTATGAGTGAAGCGATTGCTGTTGGTGACGGAAAGGTTGATGCAAGTATGTTACAAAAAGCAGGGTTGGGCATTGCATTCAATGCACCGCCAGAGGTACAACAGTATGCTGACGTTAGTATTACTGATATGAGAATGATATTGTCACTATTAAAAAAAGAGTGATCGTATGGATATAAAACAAGATCACATCACAACGCTACATGATTTTTGCGTTGATGAGAAGAAATTGATGAAAAGCGTTCGCGATGCAACGAATGTCCGACCTGCAGCTATTGTTATGCCTATGCTTTACAAAGAGATGAAAAGTGACGCTCTGAATACTATCGTCAAACAATTGAACAAATGTGATTATTTAAACGAAATTGTAATACCATTAGCAGCAAAAGATAACAAAGAATTCACTCGTGTAAAACGTTTTTTTTCACAATTAGAAGCCCCTCACGTGATTATGTGGTGCAATGGACCAAAAATAAATAAAATATTGGAAGAACTTAAGAACGAAGGATTAAATCTGACAAAGTATCAAGGAAAAGGGCGAGATGTGTGGCTCGCACTGGGCATTGCCAGCCTTAGATCCTATGCAATCGCGTTGCATGATGCAGACATTCATGGATACACAAGTATTCTTCCCACCAGGATGTTATATCCTATTGTTGAGCCAGAACTTGATTTTAAATTTAATAAAGGCTATTATGCTCGGGTAAACCCTGAAAAAAACGTGATGTATGGTAGAGTATTTCGATTATTCCTTCACCCCTTGCTCCAGTCATTGGTTGATTTGATAGGGAATGAAACAGATTTTGTACGATTTTTGCGTTCATTCCGCTACCCCATCTCTGGAGAATTTGCGCTTACCAGTAATTTAGCACTTGATGTTGATCTTCCTGGTGATTGGGGGCTAGAGATTGGGATTATGGCCGAAATGTACCGAAACGTTGCACCAAAAAGTATCTGTCAAACTGATCTCGGATTTTATGATCACAAGCACCAGAAAGTAGGGACCGAACAAAGTGGCCTTATCAAGATGAGTGGAGATATTCTCAAAACATTATTGCGTGTGCTCATCGAGCAAGATCATGTAAAAATTTCAAAAGAGTTTCTTATTTCTCTGAGGGTGTTGTACCAGAAAAATGCGCAAGATAGTATTCGAAAGTATCATGCGGACGCTCATTTTAATACCCTGAAGTATGACCGACATGCAGAGGAAACGATGGTGGAGCTTTTTAATCGGCAAATTACAAATGCGGGGGTTAAGTATTTGAGAAAACCCGTGGGAACTCGAATACCCGACTGGTTGAGAACGATTTCTGCACGTAAGAAAATACGAGAACAACTCCTTGATATTGTTATTGCTGACAACGAGAATTAGAACTAACCAATCGATTGCCCCAAAATGTTTACACAATATTGAGTAAGTAACTAGTAGTTTCGTCTACTAACTACAAAATATTTCGATTACCTGTCCAACATAGTGTGCAGCAATAATAACAATCACCGCAATGATAATATGTTCCGCAACCACTGGCCGCGCACGTGATCCCTGTGTTTTTGCGATGTAATGGCTGAAAACTCCAAGGACGGACAGTCCCCAAATAATACTAATAAGGATGGCAAAATCAAGATCAAGAAAAAGAACAGGAAGGATAAACGAAGATGCAATGAGAAATTTGCAGAAAAATGTTGAAAGTGTTGATTCCCAGATTTCTTTAGACGTATGTTGATTTTCTGCCTCCTCGGAGACATGAATGCCTAACGCATCTGAGAGAGAGTCTGCAATGGCAATGGTCAATATACCACCAGTAACCGCAAGTTTTGAGTGAGTTCCTGAACTTAGGCCAACCATCAGGCCTAGTGTGGTAATGATGCCAGAGGTTACACCAAAGCTAAACCCCACCTTCACTGAATGTTTCATCAAATATGGTAATTCTTGTCGCCTACATAAGAGTTGGCCAAAGACAATGATGGAGCCATGACGCGAAATCTTTTAAAACGGGAACAAACATCCTGGTCTGGTTCTTATGAAAATTCTTGCTACGGCAGATCTTCATGGCTCTCAATATCGTCTGAATCTTCTTCTAAAAAATATTGATATTTATCAACCTGAACTGGTGATACTTTGCGGCGATCTCACGCAGTTTGGTCCAGGAGATGTTGCGAAACAGTTTCTTGATCAAATCCCGGTACAAACTCTTGCAGTTCCAGGAAATATTGATTCTCAAGATGTCAGTGAAGCAATTGATACGAGCCGAGCAATAAATATTGATATGAAGCGGATAGAAAAAAACAATATCGCCTTTGTTGGGCTAAGTGGCATACATCCTCAACAGATTGGATATGTTCTAGCAAAAAAAACACCAAAAATCGATAAACACACGGTACTTATTTCTCATGTCCCCCCTTATGGTCTGCAGGATAACGTGTTTTTAGGCATGCATTCAGGTAGTAAGGAGCTAAGAGGAGTAGTTGACATCTGTAAACCACGTCTTGTGCTCTGCGGGCATATCCACGAAGATCCCGGGTACACAAGTACGAAGCACACCATAGTAGTAAATTGTAGCATGGGAAAACGAGGAGAAGGCGCACTTATCGACATAACTGACACGATTAACGTAAAGATGGTAAACCAGAAATAGCCCCGTCCAGATTCGAACTGGAGTCACGAAATCCAGAGTCTCGTATGATTGACCGCTACACTACGGGGCTATGTGATATGCGTATTTTAAAATCCGTAATATTGCCACTTCTTATAAGAGTATGCGCCAGAGGTTATTCAGAGTGGTTGTCAACTTAAGATGTTTTTAACATGAAGTATCAAGGAAAATCGTTCGTTAAAATTGCTTAAGTTGACAGCTCTTCGGATCAATAATAAGGTTTATAGGTGAGAACTGGAATATGATAGTATGGCTTCTCTTGAAGCATTACTGAATGACGAGTATGTGCAATTTTTCTTCATCCTTCTTGCAACGATCATTGCTGTTATGCTAGTCTATTGCATTATGAAATTGCTGATAAGAAAAATTGCTGGAAAGAAAAAAAGTTATAGTCAGTTTATTATTAAAAAATTATCAAAACCGACATTTTATCTTATCTTTTTCACAGGATTATATATTTCCTTGAAAAACCTTTCCATGATTAACGGGTACACTTTTAGTATTGACGCTAATGTCTACAACTGGATTGATGGTATCTTCTTTGTCTTACTTGCCTTTCTTTTGGCACTATTCGTTTCCAGACTAGTTAGTGTTTTCATGGTCGGCTGGCTTAAAGCGACTAAAGGTTTTGATAGAACCCCAGGCCTGATTAATAAACTTATTACTGTTTTTATTTATGTTGTTGCAATTTTTGTGATACTGGGCTACTTTAAACTTGACATCACACCCATGATTGCTGGTGTGGGGCTTGGTGCACTTGCCATTGGTCTTGCTCTTCAGAGTACTCTTTCAAATTTTTTTGCCGGGGTTCATCTAATTTCTGATAAGCCAATACGGGCAGGAGATTTTATTGAGCTTGATGAAAAAACATCGGGGTTTGTAGTGGATATTGGATGGAGATCAACAAGGATAAGAATGCTTACTGATAATCTTCTTATTATTCCAAATGGAAAACTTGCTGAGAGTAATATTATTAATTATTCTATGCCTAAACAAGACCTTTCTATATGGATACCTTGTGGTGTTGCTTATGAATCAGATCTTAAAAAAGTTGAAAAGGTTTCTCTTGAGGTTGCTAAAGAAATCCAACAAACGGTAGACGGTGCTGTTAAGGATTTTGAACCAGCATTTAGATTTAGAGAGTTTGGTGATTCTAATATTAATTTTATCACAATTTTGAGGGTATCAGAGCCTATAAAAAGATTTGTTGTTAGAAATGAGTTCATTAAAGCATTAAAAGAGCGTTTCGATAGAGAAAATATTGAAATTAGTTGGCCGATTAGAAAAATTTATAATATTAAAAAATAAGTGATTTTATGTCTAGATTTATTAAAAAGAGTTCAAAAAGCCGAGGGCTTCCACCGGGTTCTCTTATTCATATAGGAGAAAAGAAAACGGAAAAAGTACGTATTTCTATTATTGACTATAATGAAGAGAAATTTCAAGAAAAAGAGGCTGAAAACGTTGAGGAATGTTTCCCGTTTAAGGAAAAACCTACAGTTACTTGGTTAAATATCGATGGTTTACATGAGATATCTGTGATTGAAAAACTGGGTAAGCATTTTGATATTCATTCATTGGTGCTTGAGGACATATTGAATACTGATCAGCGTCCTAAGATGGAAGATTTGGAAAAATACATATTTTTTGTTTTAAAAATGATTTACTATGACGACAAAAAAGAGGAATTGCATACTGAACAGGTTAGCCTGATTCTTTGTCATAACTGTGTGATTTCTTTTCAGGAAAGCGTTGGTGATGTTTTTGATGCTGTTCGTGAACGGCTTAGAAATGGTAAAGGGAAGATTCGGAAGAAAAGTGCTGATTATCTGGTCTATGCACTGATTGATGCAGTTGTTGATAACTATTTTGTAATACTTGAAAAAATTGGTGAAAGAATTGAAGATATTGAAGAAGATTTAGTAGCTAATCCTACACCTAACACGGTTCAGATAATACATGGTTTGAAGCGAGAGATGATTTATCTTCGTAAATCTGTATGGCCTCTTCGTGAGGTAATTAATAGTTTACAGAGAGAAGAATCAGATATTATCCAGAAAGATACGCATATTTATCTTAGAGATCTTTATGATCATACTATTCAAGTGATTGATACGGTTGAAACTTTTCGTGATATGACATCAGGTATGCTTGATATCTATATGAGTAGTGTTAGTAATAAGATGAATGAAGTCATGAAGGTTCTTACTATCTTTGCAGCGATTTTTATTCCTTTAACTTTTGTTGCAGGAGTTTATGGCATGAACTTTGACCCCAGTATAAGCCCTTTAAATATGCCTGAACTTGAATGGTATTTCGGGTATCCTTTTGCTTTATTTGTAATGGTCGGTGTAGCTATTACAATGTTAGTGTACTTTAAACGAAAAAAATGGCTTTAGCTTCCGCTCTTTAAACATTTTAAAAATTAAAAAAGAAAAAAAGTGTTTGATTATCGAACAAAGTCGATATCAAACTTGTTGCTAGCAACGGTTTTTATCGGTCGCTCGTGTGCTGAAGAAAAGCCTCTTGGCCCAAGCAGATTTGGCGATTGTACACCGGTCATGATAGCCATGACGCGGCATTTTCCTTCGAATTCTGGTAAGACTCGTGCACCGAGAATTACGTTTGAGTAGCAGTCCAAATCTTCTGTGAGTTTCTTCGCGACATCTTGTACATATTTCAAGCTCATGTTTGGTCCGCCAGTAATATGCACGAGTGCGCCATTTGCTCCTTTGTAGTCAACGTTGAGTAATGGGTGGTTCAATGCTTCTGTAACAATAGTCTCTACGCCAGCATCTTCATCTGCTTCTCCCCAGAGCATGACAGATAATCCACCTGTGTCCATAATGGTTTTCATATCTGCATAATCGAGGTTAATGAGCGAAGGAACGGTAATGGTCTCTGATAGCCCCTTAACCGTTTCTGCAATCATCTGATCCATTACAGAGAATGCCTGGTTAATGGGTAAGTTCGGGACAAACTCCAACAATCTGTTGTTGTCAAGCACAACCGTACTATCTGCCTTGATTCGTAATTGATCAAGGCCCTCGTCTGCTTTGATGAGGCGGGCTCGTTCAACATTGAAGGGTGTTGACACCATACAGGTGACCACGGCGTTGTGTTTTTTTGCCGTTTCTGCAACTACCGGCGCAGAACCGGTTCCGGTCCCACCGCCCATGCCTGCGGTAATAAACACTAAATCAGCGTCTTTAATCAGCTCTTCTATTTCTCTGCTTGATTCTCTGGCGGCACGTTCCGCAACTTCAGGAAATCCACCGGCGCCTAATCCGCGGGTAATATTTCTTCCAATTAACAGCTTGTGATCTGCTTCTACTAAATCCAATGCCTGTTTGTCGGTATTAATGGCAATGGTTTCAGCACCTTTTACGCCGAGTTTATTTAATCGTGTTATTGTATTTCCACCGGCACCGCCACAACCGACGATTGTAATACGCGGGGTACCAAACATATCGCCATCAAGTTTCAATCTGCTTTCTTCTTCTGTTTTATTTTCTATCGCATTTGTTATAAAAGTTTCCATATTCTTATTTCCGCTCATACCATTCCTCCTATACTGGTAGTTTGAAGGGCGCCTTCCATCAAAGGCGCCCTTCGAAAGGGGTGCATCCCATCCCCTATATGGCTCTAACCATCATTTTTTCATGTAAGGTTCTATGGATTCAACCGCAAGTTCCAATTCCTGCACTTTTTTAATTTTCTCGGCTTTTTCAATTATGTTATTTGCATAATTTTTAATGAAGTCGTTTACTGCATGCCGTATGACTTCAGACCGAGTGGAAAACTCACCAGCTCTCACAAAAAGATCGATCGAGTGAATATCGTGCTGAGGCAATCGAATTGTGATACGGTGTGTTTCCATACTTCTCCTCACATCTCTGTTGTCATTCTGATGTCATTTGTCCGTCGGGTATGTGTCTGTTATACATCAAATGAATGACAAACGACATCTTCTGTCTGACAAACATAAAAAGAATAAGCAGTTATGTTTAAATAATTTTCGCTAGACGAGGGAATAAATTATGTCGGTACAATTTGTCCAAAGGCAACCGTACCAGAAACTTTTTCGATTTTGACTTTTAGTGTAGATCCTTTGACTGCACCAGCAATGTACACCGTGTACTTATCATAGTATGCAACACCATCGCCTTTTCTGCCAATGTCTTTGATGGTTAAATCGTATATTTCTCCCTCTTTTAGTGATGATGTTGGTTGTGGTGTGGTCTTTTTCTTTTTTGATTTTACTGAACGAAACGCACCACATGCATCACAACGGAGGAGCATCATTCGCCCCTGTTTGACGAGATGCGTGTCTGGTCTATTACATTCAGAACAGATTACGTAGGTGTCAATATACTCCTTCAGTTTATCTTGGATCTGTTTTGGCGGTATTTTTCCCTGAAATACGACTCGTCCCCCTTCCATTTCTCCAGCGGTTCCCACGGCACCTAGAAGAAATTTCAACACGAGCTCTTCATCGCGGTTTATGGCATCAGTTATGCGATCAAAGTTTTTAATGACTGTCGTATTTCCTTCATAAAAAATTTCTGCCTTTGGTAGTTTGAATCGATCATCCTCAATTTTTTTGGTAGACGTAGTGTCTAAAACGCGCTTTAGCAGCTTTTCATACTCAGGGTCTGTCATGACTTTTAGAGCTAATACACTCTCTTACTAAAAATCTTCCGTTAAAAGAAACCCCCTCCGAATGCGTTTATATCAAAGAGGCATACTGTCACTTAATACTTTATAATATTGGGTTTGACTTTTACGCCCATGACAAGCATACCTTCTTTCATTGCCTCTTCAGCCACCTCTGTTTTTCTTGTGTATATTTTGCTATTTCCTCTAGTCCAATGCCAGACAAATTCCGACATAATTCTCCCCCATAACTACCAGTTTGATAGACGACGGGTAGTTTGTCTCTTGTTTAAATAATTTGTTAAATAAATGGCTTTGCACATAAACTCATTTGTGAATTTCTTTCTTCTGGAGAATGGCTTCACAAACATTATTTCCTTTGCTTCTCCTTTTTGTGACAGTAAGTTTGACATTTTTGTTAATTCCCTCAATTAAACCATAGTCATATCTATCAATGGATGTACAATGTTTTGAAGTCCAATCATCTCGATATTTAAATCTGCAATCTGTAATATGAATCACAATTTCATCTTCGGTTTCTTTTACTATATGACTTTTCATAGCAAAAGCATGATTAGAAGCAATTAGGGCTATAGCACATCCATGTAGATTTCGATTAATGCCCAATAGTTTAACAACTTCATCTGAATCTTGAAACCCCCACTTATAAAGCATATCTGTCAACTTCTTTTTTCTGGTAGAATCAAGTAAACTATAGGCACCGCAGTACATTCTTGCGACACCATCAACGTTTCTTTCCCATTTAAGTCTCTTAGGAATTAAATCTCTTTTAACTATAAACTCAATCATTTTACTTTTCAAAGTCATTTTACCAACATTTCTAATAAGACATGTCGCGCATAAATTTTTTTGGGCAGCTGCTTTGTATGCAAAGTTCAAATTAAATGCGCAACTGGTCCACTACCAATAACTTATTAATAGGCAATAGTGTTACCGAAAAAACGTTTAAGATAAAAAGTCCGCTCAAGGAGAAGTGCACATGGTAGATTTCAAGGTAGTAATAAACGATACAAAAAATGGTAAATCTCATCAAATAGAAGTTACTGGACATCATGCAAATTCATTAATTGGTAAAAAAATCGGCGATGAGGTTGATGGTATTTTCGTTTCGCTTCCAGGATACAAATTGCAAATTACTGGGGGAACAGATAAAGATGGTTTTTCCATGCGAAGTGATCTTCCTGGCATGGGACGACGACGATTACTATTGAGTAAAGGGCAAGGATTTAATCCTATAGCGAGAGGCATGCGTAAGAAAAAATCGGTCAAAGGGAACACTATCAATCAGGATGTTGTTCAGATAAATATGAAGGTCACTAAATATAGCTCAAAGCCTATTGATCAGCTTATTGCTGTTCAGAAAAAAGACGAAGGGGAATCTGAAGAAGAAAAACAAGAAAGTGAGGAGAAAAAAGAGGAACAATAATGACTTTACCAAATCAACCAGAAATTAACATTGGTATGATTGGTCACGTCGATCATGGAAAAACAACACTCACTCAGCGGCTGACTGGTAAATGGACTGATGAACATTCAGAAGAATTGAAACGAGGCATTTCTATAAAATTAGGATATGCTGATGCTGCGTTTTATAAATGTCCAACATGCAAGGAACCTGATTGCTATTGTACAACAGAGAAGTGTCCTTCATGCGGGGGAAAGGCTGAGCTGTTACGTGTGGTATCATTTGTTGATGCACCAGGTCACGAAACTCTTATGGCGATTATGCTTTCAGGTGCAGCTATTATGGATGGCGCAGTACTTGTGATTGCCGCAAATGAACAATGTCCGCAACCACAAACTCGAGAGCATCTTACGGCACTTGACATTGCAGGTATCAAAAATATTGTCATTGTCCAAAATAAGATCGATTTAGTATCAGAAAAAAACGCTATTAAAAATTATGAACAGATTGTTAAATTTGTCAAAGGAACCTGCGCTGAAGGTGCTCCCATCATCCCAGTAAGTGCTCATCATGATACTAACATTGGCATACTCATTAAAATGATGGAGGCTCATATTCCTACACCAAAGCGCGATTTTGAGAAACCTCCTCTTATGTATGTGGCACGAAGTTTTGACATTAATAAACCCGGAGTCCGGCCAAAAGATTTGCGTGGAGGCGTCATTGGCGGTTCCTTGACTCAAGGAGTTCTCAAAAAAGGAGATGAAATTGAAATTGCTCCTGGAAGAAAAATTGAAGTTGAAGGACGAAAAGCTCTGGAGCCGATTACGACTACAATAGATTCTCTTTTCACCGCAGGAAAGTCTGTTGAGGGGGCAACTCCCGGTGGATTGATTGCCATCGGCTCGGGTCTTGATCCCACACGAACCAAATCAGATTCATATGCGGGAAAGGTCGTTGGTAAACGAGGGTATCTTCCTCCCACTTTGGAAAGTTTTTTTCTATCCATAACACTTCTTAAGCGTGTAGTAGGAACGATTGATGAAAAAAATGTTGAGCCTATCAAGACAAATGAACCGTTGATGCTTACGATTGGAACAGCTACAACTGTTGGCATTGTGTCAGAATTTCACGGCGAAAAGATTGGGGTAAAATTAAAATTACCTGTCTGTGCTAATGAAGGACAGCGCATCGCGATAAGTAGAAGGATTGACGGAAGATGGCATCTGATCGGGTACGGGGAAATCGAGCCAAACATCAAGTGATCCTTGACAGTAGCGCCATCTTAATGCTTTTTGAATTTGCTATTGATCTTGAGGGGGAGCTCACCCGCCTTCTTGGTACCTACGATATCATTATTCCTTCTGCTATCACAGATGAATTGACACTATTGGCGATGCGAACAGTGGGTAAAAAAGCCCAAATGGCAAAGGCAGCACTCCAGTTGATAGCACACTATCCTGTTGTGTCTACAGATGAAAAAACTGCTGATGATGCTGTGCTTTCTGTAGCTCGCAAGATGAACGGAATCGTAGTGACTAATGATGCAGAGTTGCGAAAAAGAGCAAAGAACCACGGACTTTCTGTGATATTCCTCCGTGGAAAAAAACAATTGGCATTAACCTAATGAGCCGATGGTTAGTAGTATCTAAAGTGTTATTTAAAACGTAATGCAAGAAGGTGAAAATTTACCCCTAGTTTTTCTAAATCTACTAACGTATCTTTACCAAGTTTCTGTTTGAATTCCTCCATAAACGGAAGAGTTTTATCTTCGATATGCTCCTGTGTACCTTTGATGATCGCTTCAATTGCTTTTGCAAGTTCGTAGGACTCAATCGTGTTTATTTCTGGTGATATGGTAACGGCATCTATTCCTTGCCCATACTTTGCTTTATCTATTAAAATAGTCCGAAGAGCAGCATGCTTCTCTTGTAATTTTTCAAGTAGATGTTCAAGGGATGCAACAGCAAAACTTGTTGAGGTTTTTCCTCCTATTATTTGCAGTAATCCATCCAAGGTTTTACGAAGTAAAATATCGTGGTTTTGTTGTCGTAGTGCTTTTTCAATGCGATCGAAATTCACTCCTAATTCTTTTACGCGAAGACGATTCTCATCTCCTAGAATAACGGTGATGTCTTCTACAAACGAATGTTGCATCTTACTTTCAATTTCTCTGCCTACTTTTTTTACCAATTCATGCATTGCCTCTCCAAGTTTTGACGGCAAAACCTTATCCAATGCTGATCCAATGTCGATGATGTAAAAACCGTCATCGGTAGGCTCGTTACCGATGGTTACATGTGATAAAAACGGATAATGATGCGTCAATTCCCCTATCGACGTATTTATTTTTCTTACCGCTTCTGATTCAGGTAAATGCCGATTCATTAGTTGAACTAATGCTTTTATCAATGGTCCGATTCTTTCAGAATTTTTCATTCGTTGGATTTTTGCCAGCTCCGTTTCTTTTATTACATTGAGATGTTCTGCATGTTTAACGGTCAGATCTACGCCATACTCTTTGAAAATTGACAACACTTCTGGTTCAAGATCATCTCTGATTTCTTTGATAAAAAAGTATCCTACTCCTTTTCCTAAAGCATCGGTAATGAAATCTAGTAATTCAGCAATAGCGTCGATGAGATTCTTCGTGTCAACTGTGTTAATCTTTTCATGAATAGCAACAGCGTCAAATCCCTCCGAGTAAAGAGCACTTTTAATTTCGATGTACCTAACAGGTTCATGTTTTGATGCAAGCTTTTTTAGCACCGTGTCAATAGTCACTAACGCAAAATTTTCAGAACTTCGTCTACCTATCACTCTAATAATTGTTTCAAGCGTATAACCAATAATATCAGCGTTTTGTAGCGTTGTCATAGTCTTATTTGGTTAATATCTTGTCAAGACGTTCTTTTAAGTCAAGAATCTCAAAGGGTTTTTCGATGTAATCTTGTGCAGGAATTTTTCCAAAGGCTTTGCTATAGGGGTCGGTCTTTGCTGTAAGAAAGACGATAGGAATCTCTCTCCAGGAAGGATTTTCCTTTATCTTCGCAAAAATGTCCCACCCGTCAATATCTGGCATCATGATATCAAGCAGGATTAGATCAGGAATGTTTCCTTGTTGTAAAAGCGTAATACATTCCTTACCACTATTAGCGTTTATGACTTCGTAAGTGTTGTCCAGTTGTTCTAACCGCTTTTTTACCACATAGGTCAAATCGATGTTATCGTCTACCAGCATAATTTTTTTCATATCTCACAACCTCTTTGTAATATCTTTCCTATATTTTAATTATTTTTTCTCGTCTGTTACCCGCATTTTAACGTAAAGTACAGCGAAGTTCCTTTACCCAACCCTGGACTTTCTGCCCAAATCTTGCCGCCATGTTTTTCGACAATACGTTTACAAATGGAGAGCCCCAGTCCACAAGTATTGATCTCATGACGTGACTTATCTACTTTGTAAAATTCGTCGAAGACACGGTCTATTTCTGTTCTGCTTAACCCAACTCCGGTATCAGTTACACATACGGTGACCTCGTTATCACTCTGCGTCGCGTCAATGGTTATCGTACCGCCATGGGATGTATATTTCAATGCGTTGGTAATAATATTTGTTAGTAATTCTCCTATTCGTAATTTGTCTGCACATATACTAAGATCCTCCTCGACATTGTTGACGAATGTAATATTTTTCTCATCAAAAGTCAACTGTTTATCAGTAACAACTTCTTGAATAACATCACAAAGGCTTAGCGGCTCCGTATTAAATTTAATATTCGGTGAACTTAGTTCCGCAATCTTTAGCGTCTCCGTTACCAGGTTACTAATATAATTGCTATTGCGAATAGCAATCTCACAATCTCTCTGAAGATCTGTACGACGTATCTCTTCTTTTATCATAGGTAGCACATTTAGAATGACAGAAAGAGGCGTCTTCAAATCATGACCAAGCTGACTGATAAATTCATCCTTTTGTTTTAATAGTGTTACTACCTCCTTCGTTCGTTCTTGCACCTTTTTTTCAAGCTCTTGATTTAATTTACTCAATTCTTCTTTCAATATAGTTAATTCTTGATTAGTTAATCGAAGAGATTCTTCTGCCTTTTTTCTTTCGGTAATATTTTTATCGACACCACGATATCCTACTAATTGCCTCTTGTTACCTAGGATGGGAACGCCAGTGGTTTGCATACAAACGAGCTTACCATTTTTGGTAATGTTCCAATTTTCCAAATCAATAATTGGTTTTTTTTCAGTAGCTATCTCTTTAAATAGTTGTTTTACGCGCTTTGCTTCACCCTCGCTCATTAAATCAAATGGTGTTTTCCCGATCAACTCTTCAGCAGTATATCCAAGAACCTCCTTTACTTTTCCAGAGGCAAAGGTATATCTCCCAGTGGCATCGACTTCCCAAATCCAGTCTGCCATACTATATGAAATATCTCGAAATCGCTTCTCACTGTTTTTCAGCTTCTCCTCCATTTCCTTTCGGTGGGTGATGTCTTCCATCGTCGTATGCACAGAGGAAACATTCCCACATTCATCAAACGAAAAAAAATCATTAATAACAAAGATGTGTTTCTCCCCTTTCTTTGTAATAAATGCGCGTTCATGGCCGCCCGTATAAGTTCGTTTACTTCGTATTTTTTCTTTAAATGATACTTTTGCTATTTCTCTTTCATCCTCCGCGATTAACTCAAAAATAGACCCTCCAATGATTTCCTCTTTTTTGTATCCTAATATTTGACACCATTTATCGCTGACATTTGTTATTTCTCCTGTTGGTAATAACGTATGATATGGGATGGGTGCTTTTTCGTAGAGTTGCTTAAATTTTTTTTCAGACTGTTTCAACTTCCGTTCAATTTGTTTCTGTTTTGATATGTCCTTAATTACACCAATAGAACCAATAATATATCCATCACAATTTTTCAGCACGCTCAGAGAAATATCAACATCAAAAAGTGTGTTATTTTTCCTAATCATCTTTGTTTCTAGATGGTGCTGCATTCCCTTTTGTCGGACATTTTCTGCTCGTATCTTTTTCCATTCCTCTTCAGGATACAATGACCTAACAGGCTTCAAATATAAATCATCTTTTTCCATTCCTAGAAGATCTTCAGCATATTTATTCCAGGAAATAATCTGTTCCTTTTCGTTGGTAAGCATGATGGCGACAGCTGAGTTCTCAAAAACAATTTGATAGATTTCGCGTAAATCAGTTGTCTTATAAAATGAGGATTGGTGTTTTATTGGAGGAGTTTCATGTGGTTGCTTTTCCTCAAAGTCATCTGGAAGAATAAATTGCTGATAGGCATTTAGCCATTGGGTACAGAGTTTTCCCAATTGTTCTTCTTCTCTTAGTATTTTGATGATATCAGGTTCTTTTTGCACCAAGCAACCTCCCAGATATCCATGTATAAACCCAGTAAAGAACATGAATTAGAATTCATGGCAGTAGCGCATCCACAATTGTATGTAAACCAAATACGAACTGTAGTATTTAAGAGCTACTGCATTGCATCATAGTGTCAACATGTGGCTAAAGAAAGTTTTTATAAAGAAGACCCAATTCTGCTTACCATTTCATATCTCCATTGTCGGGGTGGCTCAGCCTGGTCAGAGCGCCTGACTCATAAGCACAGCTAAAGGGTTCGTTATTTAGCTCCGCGCTAAGAAATCAGGAGGTCGCGGGTTCAGATCCCGCCCCCGACATTTTATACAATATCATTTTAAACTGGCAGCAAATATACATCTGGAGGATGCAAGATGTCTGAAATACACTCATTAGCCGAACTTCGTAAAAAGGCTCATGAAATCAACTGTGAACTCTCTGAGAATGGATATGACCCACGAGAAATCGAAGTCATTGGGTACTATCTTAAGCGGATTGCTGCAAGCTATTTGAGTTTTTTCACTCATAAAGAACTGAGTGAATCAGCAGAGGGCGAAGGGGAATTTCAATCTCAAGAGGCAGCAGGAAGAGTAGACTTCTCCTAAAGGTTGATTTTAGAAAAAGAGCCTTGCAAAAATAATCATTAGAGGAAATCCAAGGGCAAAAAACATATATTCAACGTACATAATTGACCATGCATGTACATTTTCTAATGTTTTGCTTTCACTTTCTTTCATCAGTAAATAAAATACCAACAAACTAGGGATCATCAGTAGTGTAAGAGGCCAGAAATATGCATTTAAAAACCCGCCATTTATCAGAAGGGGAACGGAAAGGAAAGGGAAAAACATAAACGGAAAACAAATCATGGCAGTTTTCTTACTTCCATACGTATTAATGAGTGTATGCGTTCCAGTGAGTTTGTCAGCTTTTTTGTCTACTACATCCTTCGTTGCCATGCCACCTACCAGAAATAACGTTGCAATGATTCCGATGATTAACGATTCTTTTTGGAAAGGATCTCCAAATACGCTCCAAGCAGCTAGGATGCCGAGTAAACCTCTTGGAATAGCGATCCACACTTGATTGATAAACATAAAACGTTTCATTCTGGGGGGAAGAGAATAGGTCACGGTAAACAACATAATTAAAAAGACAAAGAGACCAAACCAAATGTTGATAGTTATGGATCGAAGAAGAGCAAAGAGGTATAAAATGTACGCGATACTTTGTGCTTCTTCTGCAGTAACAACCCCTCGAGGGATGGGACGATACGGTTTTGAAATTTTATCCGCCTCGACATCAGTTGCCTGATTTAATGCATTGGATGCACCATTGACAAAGGCCAAGGTCAATCCGGCAAAGGCAATCGTTGCCCACCAATCCTCTGGTACTGGTTGGTTTCTGTATACGAGACTCGCAACCATAATCGACATAGAAACAATAATAGGTGCCAACAATGTAAAGGGGCGAAGAAGATCAAAATACCCTCGAATACGGACAGGAAATACCCTTGTTTTGCTGTAGGGCTCCTTCATAGTCAATTTGCCGATATGTAGTGCGTCGTCAGGTATTTCCAGTTTGGACATTGCTATCGTGTAACATTCATGTTATTAAATGTTTTTTCTCTTGTTGTCTATCAACTATGAGATAAAGTGTAGACAAACATTCAATTCTCTTTCAAAAGATCTTGTAATAACTGCGCAGAATTCATCGCACAATTAAGACCGATTCCAGGTGCTTTTACACAATCTCCCACAAGATACAGATGCTCTATAGGTGTCTTAATATCTGGTTTCTCGTTTTCAATTGTTTTTGCCACTCCATCAAGATGCCAAATTGCAGGATATATTGCCCATCGAAGATGTTGTCGAAAATCAGGAATGATATTTTCAAGTTGCGCATCTAAGATATTTTTCAGTTGTTCTAGCGTTTGGTGATGTTTTGCTTCTTCAGGCTTGCAAATAATATAGGATTGAACAAGATATTGGTCTGGGGGTGCCAACCCTGATTCAGGACGTGCCGACATTAAATCAACCATTCCTGCAGCATCCTTGCCATCAACACCGGCATCACGTTCGATAAAGACAAAATTCTTGCCGAGAACTTTTTCATCAACGTGGCTTAATGCGTAATAGGCACAAAGACTGCCAGTTCCCTGAAGTGATTGTAGGGTTTTTACGTAGTCTTTTGGAAAGTGATTTTTCTCTACAATGGAGAAGAGGTGTTGGACAAGTATCGTTGAAACAACAACATCACAGTAATAAGTTTTTCCTGCAGCAACAATGCCTATTGCCTTGCCCCCCTCAATAAGTATCTTAGTAACTGGGGTATTGAGATGGAGTTCTCCACCATGTTTTGTAATAACTTCTGCAAGAGTTTTACATACTTGCTTGATCCCCTGTCTTGGATATTTCACTCCTCGTAGTTTCATTTCCCGTTGTGTGCGCAATACTTCTCCAGCTGATATGATATCGAGATTATTTACAGTGGTGATCAATCGAGGATTGAGTTCTAGAATTGACTTCGTTTTTCCTTTACCATATTTCTTTATTGTGTCTGTTATGGATATGTTATCTAACTGATTTATGGTTGTTTCACCAGATAAAAATAAGCGAAGAAGATTGGGAATTATTTTGATTTTGTCTACAGTGGTAGCAAAAAGATATGGATTGCCTTGTTTTGCAACATAGAGTTTTGACTGAATCATATCAATAAATGCATCAGGTGTTGCTTGTTTGATGTTGTCTGCTATTCCTCCACCAAAAACATGAAAGCCAAGGTCTAAATGATAACCCTGTAGCAGGTTATTTTGAAAAATAGTCTCTAATGAAGGTTCAGAGAAAGGGACATGCATGTGAAACTTTGAAAGTGTTTCTTTATACTTCTTGAGGGTGAGTGAGGACATATCAAGGGTGAGTGCTCTTCCTCCAATTACATGCTCTTTCTCAAAAATCTTTACATACCGTCCTTGTTGTACAAGTAATGCTCCTGCAGTTAGGCCACCGATTCCTGCACCGATAATGCAAACCGTTCTCTTGTTCTTCGGGGTCATTGTCACATCCTTGGTTTAAATAATTTTTCCCCAAGAAGCGGTGTAAAAATGATATACCATGCTATGGGAAAGATGATTAAGATTACCGAATACATGACACCGATGATGGAGATGAGCATCAGCGGAACAAGAGAATACCGTAGAAATGATTGCACTCCAATGATTTTTCTAATTTTTCCCCTGTCAAATGTTTTTAACGTAAGGAATTTTATGTCAATAACAAGGAAGAGTACCGTGAATATTGTTAGTAGAAATAGTTGCCACACATAGTATTCGTACTGAAAGAACAGAAATGGAGAAAACAAGAGAACGGCTGAGCACAGGCGAATTCCCATGCCAAACACTTTAAAGCCCTGTGGAACAATAAGATGCAATCCTTTTACTTCCACACCTGAAGAAAGAGCAATATTTTTGACACCCATTTTGTAGTCGTGATCTGCATCTTTTATTCCATTTTGAATGGCGTTCATATAGAGTAAATTATTGAATGTTAGCACAAAGATGATCCAAGTGACAATCTCTGGCCTCCCAAACGATAATGCACCAAATAAAAAGACTAGTGCAACAGAGAAAGCCACTAAAAAATCAGAACCAATGATATGTTTTCCATACAAATCATAAACGCTCCCGAAAATGCCTGCAGAAAAAATACATAACACTGCCAGAATTTTGTAATAATCGATGGTTTGTCCGTACCAGAGAATAGTAATAAGTACAAAGGATAAGAGTGCCAAAAAAATCGAAATCGTCAGGGCATTTTTCTTTGAAATTGCACCGCTTACCAGCGGCTTTTCTTTCAGATCGTCTATTAATCCATCTAGTTCAACATCAGCATAGTCATTGAGAATGAAACCAAAAATACAGGCAATAGCACCAATCAGAAAAACAAGACTTAGATCGACAGGATCGACAACACCAACAGTCAACGCTGCAATAACTGTAGGTATTCCTAATGCGCCGATCCCCGGAAGGCGTAATAATTTTGCATATGCCGCTACCTTCTTCATCTACTCTGAGAAAGAGTATCTCGGTATATGAGTTTTTCCAATACACCGTTTCCTTTAATAAAATACTTCGATGAGCATGAAGAGTTGAAACACAACAATCATCAATCGAGTGCCTGTCCGCTCATATCGTTCAAAGGCTTTCCAAATCTTGCTTTCATTATCAGTTAGTACTGCACGATAGGTTAAGAGCCAGGTGAGGAGCAGCGAGCTTGCTAAGAAAACACCACCAATCAAATACACGGTGCCAAAAATTTGTGGAGCCCCCACTCCAGCCCAGTCAAATGCAGGGAGTGGGAAAAGAGGAATAAAAGACAGATAAAAGAGCAATGCAACAATCATCGCACGCTTTCTCCCTAGTTTTACAGGAATCGTCTTCCAACCAGCTTTCAGATCACCTTGGTAGTCACCAGCACAAACCATGATTTCTCTACCTGTTTCTTGGAAAAAAATTGCAACTGCCAATGGAAGCATCAATAATGGTAGCTGGGGAAATGCAGCAATTCCGCCCCAATAAGGTATAGCACCTACACCAAAGGCAACAGCCATATGACCAAAAATTCCATGATATTTTCCGCGATAGTTATAATAGATGCCAAGAGCAACTAATATTGTAGTGAGGAGTGCACAATTCCAATTGAGCGTGCCCTCATCCTGAATATTGACAAAAAGAGAAAGTATAATGGCTAACATCATAAGCGTAACTCCTGTAATAAATGCAGTACGAACCTTTATTGTTCCTGAAGGGAGTGGCTTGTGAGGTCTGTTTATTCTATCTGATTCTAGATCAGGTACATCATTATGAAGCATAATGCCTGTTGAAAGAAATGAAGGGACCAAAAGAATCATAAACAGTTGAAACAGGGATAATTCAACATCGAGATAGACTGCGCAATTCAATGCACTAACTAATGCACCAAATGCACATAAAAACATGATGGGTGGTCTGACCATTCTTCCCCAAGCAAGCAGTAGTTGTTTTATTGCCATTAGTTCCTGCAATGGAAAATTCCTTTTTTATCTTTTGGGAATAGACCAATTTCAATAGATTCAGGCAAAACCTACCATTTGTAGCAGTTTCGAGAGCAACCCATGGACAATAAAAATAATTACCCCAGTGATAGAAATAGAGGATATCGAAAGCAGTACCTTTCTATTTTCTGAAAACTGTGATCGTTCAAGTAGCAATGTTGCAAAGGTCATAAAAAAGATTAACACAAACCATCCAATGAAATTGAGGGGAGGGACCTCATAAAATTTTAGTCCCCCCAATGTTTCCTCCCAAATCCACCAATTGTTATAATGCGCAAGTGGATCTTCAAGCAAATCAAGAAAAACGGAAAAACCTCCTGCAACAAGGGAGATAAGTACCAGTTGCACATAATTGCGTTTTTGGTAAATGGGCATGACCACATGTTTAGCCATGTTGAAAAATAAGAAGAGATTCGCGCTCCAAGCGAGAATAATAATGAGTGGTACTCCACCACCAACAACGGATAAATAGAGAAAGTAACCAGGATAGTAATATCTTCCACTTGCCACTCCTGCTGATTCAATAAATAATGCGGCAATAATCATGGGAAGAAAATACATAATAGTTTTTTTTCCACCATATCTTTTGTAGGAGTATAATACCAGTGAGGACCATATAATAGCGATGGTAACAATAAAGAGGAAAAGAAACTCTGTTTGTTCCCCAATATGCTGATTTACTTCAAGATAAATCATACGTTATGGCACCTCTTTTCGCCGGAATTTCCATCGTATGATGCTCATCAGAATCAAAGGAATTGAAGCAAAGATACTTCCCACGATTGCGGGGATGATAAAGTTTGAAAGCAACGCAATAATAACGATCATGACACAAATGAACAGATAAATCATGCTGTAGATGTTGACTGTAAACGAGAATATTGTGAGGTAATCGTCATCAAAATTCTCTTTGTGTTCGCCTTCTTGTCGCGTTCCCGTAAAATAAAGGTACACAGTAACAGCGATGCCAATGATGCCAAGTGGTAAAAAAAGAAAAATATTTTCTACAATGAAACTGACCACATTTGTTTCCATACGTATCAGATATCTTAGATATCAGCCCCGTCCTTTTTACTTTTGTCATCTTCATTAAGTTTATTTGATTTTATCGACGCGTATATCTGTCTAATTATAAATATTAATAACTTAATATCCAATATCAAATATAATATTATTATCAGTATTAAATTTTAAAGGTAGGGAAGAGATTACGACGATAAGCGATATTTTTATAATAAGATTTATATACTCTCTCCTGATATATAACTCATACGAATGGGGGAGATACTGATAGATTTTTCAAAATCTCTCCTCACCACCTTCAATCTTCCCCATTCCCATTCTCTCTTCTCAAAACGGATTATCTGAATAAGAACTGCTCTGCTTGTTGTGAGACAACTTCTCGGTACCTCTCGTCAGTGACAATCATAATGACCCAATCGGGGATCAAGCGCGATCTAATCGCTCCAGCAGTTGGTGTAAATTCATCTAATGATTTAAGCTGATTATCATCATCAATCATAATGTCTGTTTGGTTGATGCGCGGTTCAGCATGATGTAGCTCCTGATAGGGAACATCAATAATAATGTGTCCTTTCGGAATGTTAAGCCGATCTTCAATCTCTTGTTCCTTAGCTCTACGAAGGTCGTTATTTTCTAATTTCTTTACCCGCTCAAGACGATCCTTATTTAAATGAGATGCAGATATCCAATACGCCTGTTTGAACAGTTTACGATATTTCAGACGAGTGGCAATTTCTTGTTGAAACGGCCCCATGTTGCTTAGCGCACTCATAAGTTCTGCATCGATCATCTTAAAGAACTGAAAAGGATCAAGATCGGAAACCATCTCAAGGGATTTTGAAAGCATTAATTCAGCGATACGAACCGTCTTGTGGAAATAGACTGAAGAATACATCAGTGCCCGTGCCATTAAGATATTTTCGACAACGCCGACACCTTTTCGCTTTATTGCAAGATGATTATGACTGATGAGTAACGTTTGTAAGAATCGTTCGATGTCAATCATTCCATAAGCAACGCCTGTGTAATATGCATCGCGAACAAGGTAGTCCAGCTGATCGACATCTATTGCACTGTTCAATAACTGGGTACGAAAGGGTGCTTGTCCTGCTCTTCCTCGAATAATGTTAGCTACATCCGTTGTATTGACTTGATGCTGTTCTAGTACCTCTCCAACACTGGGCGATGCGATAATAGCCTTTTCTTGCTCATCGACAATTTGATAGGTGCCTAGGAGAAGTTTTTCTGTTACGTCTACATGATCAACATCAAGTGACGTTCGTAAGATTGACTCTAAGGTGTGAGAAAACGGACCATGACCAATATCATGGAGTAATGCAGCACAACGTATTGTTTCTCCATCCTCTGCGCCGATGTCAAGATATTCTACTGCTTGAGATGCCATATGGTAAGCACCAAGCGAGTGTTCCAGTCTTGTATGGTGTGCTCCAGGGAAGACGAGATGAGCAAGACCCAGTTGTTTGATATTGTACAATCGTTGTATCTCTGGCGTTTCTAGAAGGTCGAGAAACAACCCTTCAAGTTTGATGTCCCCGTGAATCGAATCTCTAATAATCTTGTATTGTTTGGTCATGGTATCAAATATCTTGAGAAGAATAGATCGACACTTGAAATAGTTTCTTTTCTTACTATGTTGCGGTTACACTTCTTGAAGGAGGAATGCACCAAGACATTGCAACCTCTCCTTGTAAGATTCTGGATACAGAAATCGTTCAGCCGCGGAAATACTGCTCAAAATGGAATTCCCGTCCTGTGGTGTAAAGCAAAACCCAATCACTTCACGCTCATTGAGTACATGAATGGTAGGAATAACGACGACAGTCTGGTCAAGGATCCTTCCATAATGGCCGTGCTCCCTTCCAAAGGAGAATACAAGATTTGCCGCTTTTTTGTATGTTACTGCTACTCGAGGATTATCGATAAACCGTTGTATGGCCTCATCTTTTGTTATCTTTTTATCTAATTTAATATCATACCAAATAGAATGCATATATTGTGTATTGAGTTTTAAGGCACTGGAAAAAACATTAAGATCGATTCCTATAGTTTTATAGAGCTGATGCACGTCAACAGCGTGATGGGTTCCCATTTTGTCATCCTTGTGAGTTCCTACTTCAGGAGCAGGGATGAAACTTTTAACTTGACTAATGTCATTTGCTCTTCGCATACAGAGAAATCTCCCTTCAGTAAGATGATTCTTTTTCTTTTCCATGGCTAACGTATGAATGATCACTGCCATATTGTGGGTGTTACAGCTGACAATATGGATAAATTGGTCTTTTGAAGTAATTGCACTATCATTAATACCGACTGCATACATCTTTCCAAAGCCAAATTCCGATCCCTGGGCCAAGAAACCTTTTATCTTGTTTTTATACTTGTTATAATATTTCTCCTTATTCATGAGTCCTGTTCCCTTGGGGGTACAATCAATGACCACAGAAGCACGTTTTATTGCTTCCTCTGCCTCATACACGGGTTCAGTACCAAGTTCTTGAAATTCTTTGACTTTTTCTTCTGCAACTGCAAGATTTGCCCCTCGTTTAGTTAGTCCTTTCACTTTTGGTCTATCAGTGAGAACTGGACTATGTTTGTAAAAGGTGACCTCATCGATACCTAACTCGTCTTTGGCATCACAGAGTAAGCCAATTAGTGGTTCTCCTATGGTGCCTGTCCCCACTACATGAACAATTTTTCCATCTGCCATTACGCGTATACCTCCCCAATAGAGCAATTCTGTAATCAACATATACCATTTAATTGTTATCATTTGTTTACAGAAGATGCCAGGGGAATACTTAAAAAGGAAAAGATAATTCACCTATCTCATGGCATTACCATTGGATGTTCTAGAAAAGTCAGTCAATCAAAAGCTTTCGCTCTTGCTAAAAGATGGAAGACTTATTGAAGGCACGCTTTCTGGATACGACGAGTATATGAACATGGTGCTAAATGATGTCGAAGAAAAAAACGATGATACAAAGCGACGACTTGGCACCATTATTCTTCGAGGAAATAACGTTGTTAGTATCTCACTTATTTAAGCGAAAAACATATATATGTAGTAGTTATATGTAGGTAGTGGAAGGAATCGGGCTGGTAGTTTTGTTAGAGTGCATCCCATCCCCTCCTAGTGAGGCCAGCCATCCTTCCCTTTTTGTTTTATAGTTGGTTATAGTGTTGATACTATACAATAAAGGTTAAGTACCGATTTTCAATACTAAACCCCGAGTTTTATGGGGAGAATCATCGAAGCAACCACGGGCGCTATCTTACGTTGTAAGGGTTGGAAACAAGAAGCAATTTTACGTATGCTTGAAAACAACTTAGAAAATGCTGAGATTCCTGAGGAGCTGATTATTTATGGTGGTACGGGAAAAGCTGCACGAAGCTGGGAATGTTATGACGCTATTGTCGACACACTCAAAACGCTAGAAAATGACGAAACTATGATCATTCAATCTGGAAAACCTGTTGCGGTGTTTAAAACATGGAAAAATTCTCCTCGAGTACTTATGGCAAATTCAAATCTTGTCCCTAAATGGAGTAATTGGGAAGACTTTCGGAAATTTGATCAGTTGGGCTTGACCATGTATGGGCAAATGACTGCGGGCTCATGGTGTTACATCGGTACACAAGGGATTATTCAAGGAACATATGAAACCTTTGCTGCCCTTGCTAAGCAGCATTTCCAACAAGATTTGGCAGGTAAAATCGTTCTTACTGGTGGCCTTGGTGGCATGGGTGGTGCGCAACCCCTTGCAGTGACCATGAATCATGGTGTCTGTATTGCAGTCGAATGCGATGAATCACGTATCGATCGTAGGATACAATCGGGTTTTTGTGATAAGAAAGTAAAACATATTGAGGAAGCAGTGGAGTTGGCTCACAAGGCAAAAGAAGAGCATTTTCCTCTTTCAATAGGTGTTCTTGGTAATTGTGCAGATATTATGCCTCAATTAGTGCTAGATGGGTTTACTCCAGATGTGGTGACCGATCAAACGTCTGCTCATGACGAGTTGAATGGATATGTCCCTGCAGGACATGCTGGAGAGTCACTCAAGGAGGCCATTACTCTGCGAGAAGAGCACCCCCAGGAATATATAAAACAATCCATGGGCAGCATGAAACGGCATTGTCAAGCACTCCTCGACTTCCAGAAGAACGGAGCTATTGTTTTTGACTATGGAAATAACCTCCGAGGGCAAGCACAAAAAGCAGGGTTGAAACATGCATTTGATTATCCTGGTTTTGTTCCTGCCTATATTCGACCTCTGTTCTGTGTTGGTCGTGGTCCATTCCGGTGGCTTTCCTTAATGGGGAATCCTGAGGACATTATAAAGACAGATAAAGCAGTAATAGAAATGTTTCCTGAAGATGAGGTGTTAACCAACTGGATTACTCTCGCTGAGAAACATCTTCCCTGGGAAGGACTGCCTGCTCGTGTCTGTTGGCTCGGATATGGAGAACGAACACAATTTGCACTGAAGATTAATAAAATGGTACGGGATGGCGACATCGGCCCCATTGCCATAACCAGAGATCATCTTGATAGTGGCAGTGTTGCATCTCCGTATCGAGAAACAGAAAATATGCGTGATGGGAGTGATGCTATTGCTGATTGGCCACTATTGAATGCATTATTAAATTGTGCTGCAGGGGCAGATAGTGTTCAGATTCATAACGGTGGAGGCGTTGGTATAGGCCTATCAACACATGCAGGCATGGTTGTGGTGTGCGATGGTACGAAAGAAACCGACGAACGAATACAACGAGTATTCACGGCTGATCCAGGGCTGGGCGTTGCACGACATACTGATGCAGGGTACGCTGAATCTATTGAACTTGTTAAACAAACAGACATTCATATTCCAATGATAAAATAATAATACTTGTATGATATTACCGTGTTGAGATGAGCAAACGAACGATAACGCCATTAACTGAAAGAGATCTTTTCGACAAGCTTGAGGACATTGAGGCGAAAGTCAATCGATTAGGTGGGAGAATGGAAGCTCTTAGTGTCTTTTTGTTTCTTGCTATTGCCCTTGCTCTTTTCATTGCGTCATGGTTCTTTCATACTATTTATACTCATAATTTCTTCGTTGAAAGTTTCAGAATCATTTTACCAGTGGCTACCGTAGGCTATCTTCTCGTTGTGGTGTATAAAAGTATTCTTTGGTGGAAACTTCGGTAATCTACCATTACCCTAGGCTTCCTACAGCTTTTTCTACTTCTTGAAGTATTTCTCCAGACTTCACAAGCTCTTTCATTTTGGTATGATCTGGATAAAGCGGCCTGTCAACATCGAGAAATTTCACATGTTTTCGTATGACTTTTTTTGCTGTTTCGACACCTTTTCCAAACGTGTATTCTCGAAAATCGAGAGCTTGAGCAGCAGCCATAAATTCGATACCCAGAATTCCATAGGCGTTGTCAAGTATCTGAAAATTCTTTATTGCTGTATTCATTCCCATAGAGACGAAATCTTCTTGATCGGCAGCGGCAGGTATGGATTGTATTGATGCAGGCATTGAAAGAATCCGTTGCTCCACAATCAAACTATCTGCAGTATACTGGCTCAACATTAACCCAGACATCATTCCTGCTCCCTTAGTAAGAAATGCAGGTAATCCTGCGCTGAGTGCAGGGTTGTTGAGCCGGTTCATTCGCCGCTCTGACATAACGCTTACCATTGTGATGGCCGTGCCTGCCATGTCCATTGGCAATGACACTGGTGTTCCTTGAAAGTTCGCACCAGAAAGCTGAAGATCTTCTTTCGGGAAAAATACAGGATTATCCCCTACGCCATTGAGTTCGATTTCAACCTGCGACCGTGCATAATCCAATGCGTCATGAGCGGCACCGATTACTTGTGGTGTTGACCGCATTGAATAGGCGTCTTGCACTTTACATTTGATGTTCCCTTGCTCAAGATCACCACCTTTTATCAGTTTTTGAATCGCGTTTGCACTCCGTATTGCACCTTTGAATCCTCGAACTTTATGTAATTTTATGGTGTAGGGTTTCATGTTTGCTCTAAGTGCTTCAAGAGACATTGCAGCAGCAATTTCTGCTTGTGCCAACCATCTACTTGCGTCATACAGAAAAATAGCACTCATTGCGGTAAGAAGATTTGAGCCATTTATTATTGCAAGCCCATCCCTTGCATGTAAACCAGGGATAGAAATACTTGCCTTATTCATGGCTTCCTTTCCTTTAAAAAGTTTACCTTTATAAAATGCTTTTCCTTCACCCATCATGAGCAAAGCAATTTGTGACATGGGAGCTAAATCGCCGCATGCACCAACAGATCCTTTCTGACACACATATGGTGTAACTCCTTTGTTCAGCATATCTAGTAATGTTTGAGTTATTTCAAGACGACAGGCCGATTGACCATGTGCATGAACATTTGCTCTTGAAACCATTGCCCCCCTTACATATTCAATGGGTGCATGTTCACCAATCCCCGCTGCGTGGTTATAGATAAGATACTTTTGGAATTGTTTCACTTGTTTATCAGAGAGGACTATTTCTGAAAACTCTCCAATGCCCGTATTAACACCGTACATTATCTCGCGTTTTTTTATTTTTTTTTCAAGAGTACCTCTACATTTTCTGATACGGTTAACTGCACCAGGATGAAGTTCAACTTTTTCTCTCCCTCTCGCTACCTGAACTAATTTTTTGATTGTAAGGTTTGAACCATCTAAAACTATAGTCATGTTACCCTCCATTGTTTAAATAAGTGTAACTTAGACTGTATGTATTAGGTGATTATGTATTAATTTTTCCAAAAATTAGTAAGGAATGTAAGCTCTTGGACATTACATTAAGCATTTTCATCTGTTACTCTAATCATATGTTTCCATAAATGTCCGATTATTTATGCCCTCTACTAAATCTATTGGTGAGTGAACTAAGAACTAAGGCTTAAATATTAAATAGGACTTGTTTTTTTATATGTGGTTGATTTATATGAGTTTAGGGGCAGAGACATCGGAAGCAATAGGATGGCTATTTGATTTATTTGGGATTAAACTTAGTTCACTAGCTGAGGAAATTCTCGCTTCTATTTTAATTCTTATCTTGTTTATAACTGCAGGTTGGATTGTTTATCATATCTTTGAAAAATTCCTTGCCAAGTGGGCGAAAAAAACAAAGACTAAGCTCGATGATGAAATCCTTGCCAATATTAAAGCACCCGTCTATGCTTTTGTCATTCTTCTTGGAGCCTTCTATAGTTTAGGATCATTAAGCGTCTTGCAGCCATATGGTGATCTTCTTAGTGCTGCCTTTAAGGTTGCACAAATTGCTTTGGTTGCACTCATTATCATTCGAATTCTTAACGTGCTTATCGCCTGGTATGGGGAACGCAGTAAAAAACGAGGAAAGTCCATGAGTGACCACTTATTATTCATCATGAAGAAAATCCTGCAGATTATTGTGGTTATCTTTGCGTTTCTTGCTGTCCTTGCTGCCTTTAACGTTGATCTTACTGGTGCGATGGTTGGCCTAGGAGTTACCGGTATTGTCATCGGTTTTGCACTGCAGAACATCTTAGGCGATTTCTTCAGTGCGTTTACCATTTATTTTGATAAACCTTATGAAGTTGGTGATTTCATTATTATCGGAGAAGACATGGGTGTGGTAAAAAAAATCGGTATTAAATCCACTCGTCTACAGACGTTGCAGGGAGAAGAACTTGTCGTATCAAACAACGACATGATCAACAGTAGAATCCATAATTATAAGAAAATGAAGAAACGTCGTATTGTGTTTACTTTTGGTGTGATTTATGGAACTCCACTTACTAAATTGAAGAGAATCCCGGAAATTATTAAAGATATCGTTAACACGAAAAACATCGAACATGTGGATACACTTGATCGAGTACATTTTAAAAAATTTGGAGATTTCAGCTTAAACTTTGAAGTGGTGTATTACATCAAAACCGGCGATTACAGCAAGTATATGGACACTCAACAGGAGGTCAATTTCCAAATCAAAGAAGCTTTTGAAAAAGAAGGCATCGAAATGGCATTTCCCACGCAGACCATCTTCTTGGAAAAATAGCAGTATTTTTTCCCTTACACTGTTATTTTCGTTCCGTTGAATGGCTGACCAGTAATTGCCCGCTCGAGTTGGTCTAGTCGTTTACCATTCACTACTGCCGTTGGTATTTTTGCCTGTTTCATAATTTGAAGTGCTGGTCCGTCAACGACAACATTACTTCCTGCTGCAGTCCATGTCGTTCCATGTGTTTTCAATAACTCGTCAATGGATATTTCTGTTAAGTGAACGGCATCAGCAAATTTGTTTGGGTCCTTATCATATACGCCGTTGACGTTAGTGGCAATAACAAAACGATTTGCCTGCACTTTTTCAGCAAGTTCTGCACCCACCATGTCTGTACTATGGCCGGGTGTTGTTCCCCCCATAATTACGATGGGAGCATCCATTGCCTTTGCTTCATTTGTTGTTGTAGGTATGTCGGTATTAGCATCCTTGATAAGACTTGTTAATAATGACGCATTTACTCGAGTAATGGCAATACCTATAGTATCCAATGATTCTTCAGTTAGCTGTAAAGACCTACCGATAGAGATGTAATCTCGTGCAGTTTTTCCACCTCCAACAACAAGATAGAGTTTGTATCGTTTACTCAACTTCATTAAGAGATTTACTAGCTTGGTAAAAAACGAATGATTTGCCTCTGAGGAAAGGAGAACAGATCCACCAATAGAGATTACAATGGTTTCCATGGATAGACTAGTATGCAGAGGTGGCTTATTAGAATTTTTAATCTTCGGTAATGCTTAGGCAACTTCTGGGCCTACTTGCCCTTGTTTAGGATTGTCTCCCAATCTCACCTGTGGCAAAGGAATGGGCGGGGGTAGCCCCAAATCTTTTGCAATGCCTACAGCTTCTGGAACACAGGCATGCATAATAGCAGTGTGCAGTCGACTCGCAATCTGATTAGGCATTTTTCTCGATGCATTCCATTCTTTCGCTAATGTTTTCGCATCATCTGCTTGGTATTGTAACGTTCCTTCAAGTTTAATAACTCCAACAGGTCCATAACTTGCCGTATACTGAAAGTCGATCAGTGACTGTTTATCCTGCACATCATAAATTTGGGTAATAGTGCTATTATGATCAATGCGCACTTGTTTCGGCCGCTCATTCCGCCCCGTATAGCGCCTTGCTTCAATGGACCTAAGATGAATATTTCTAATTTTCATGGTTCACGTCCATAACACGCAACACCCTTTTACATGTTTCGCCCTCTCTATACGGCGTATTTAGAAAACTACATAAAGACCTATATAAATATGCCTCTTCTGGAGAGGCAATATGAAGAACATATTACTCTATATAACAATTAGTATGGTGCTCATTGGCGTTATTCACAATTCTCCAATATCTGCTGATGATGTGCCCAATGAACAAACGGCTGGTCTTTTGGTGAGTACGCATACGATCTCCATCACTACTGTTGAAAATCGACTTTCAATCAGCGAGAGTTTGCATGTTGCAGAAGGTGATTCAAATGAAACGTACGAATCAATGACTTTTTGGATTCCTACTGGAGCTGAAGAAGTTAGTATAGCCATAAATAGTAATGCGGTTACCTCTAGCGTGTCAGGTAATGAATATACCTGCAATCTTTCCAGTTTGTCTATTCCTATGAACACTTCTGTACAAGTAGCTATCTTCTATGCTCTTTCAAGCAGTAATGAAGAATTTCAACGAATGATCCTTCACAACACCGTTTCTCTTACCGTTACTTTCAACGACCAGGAACTTTATAGCGCGCAACAGGTGATGGCCAACGCCTTATTTACACTCTGCCTTTATAAGCCAACAGAAGCACCACTAAGCTGGTACATTGTTGTCTTTATTTTTCTGCTCGTCGTTCTTTTAGTTGTTTCCATGTTCTATTCTTTCAGAAAACAGAAATCTTCAACAGTTAAAAAATCGGGTAGTGATTCTCAAGAAGTCTTGCAAACAAGAAAAAAACTTCTCATGTCGGTGCTCAAAGAAATAGAAAAACAACATCGAGCGCAACAAATCTCTGACGATACCTATCACAAACTCAAGGATCAGTATAAACAACAAGCTGTCGAAACCATGAAGCAACTAGAAGAAAAAAAATAAACTAAAAATCAAATAAACTCTGTTGCTTTTCTTCTTGTTTCTCTTTTTTCTTTTCAGCTATTGGTTCAGATTCTGCAACAAACTGTTTCGTGTGTACCGTTTCTCCCTCAATGATTTCTTTTAATTTTCGTGCCCGTGTTTTTCCTACGAGATAACTTAATTCTTGTTCTGAAAATTCAAATTGTTTATTCATCTGCAGAGCAAATGTGGTATTATTACGCATCAAAGGCATAAATGAACTTGAGAGGAATTCTTTCCCCTTGTTTTTTGATTGATGGCAACACTTACTCATCCTTTCTAGAATAGAGTCTCGCACATCTCGAGAGGATTTGCTTTGTTTCATCTCCCGTAACCATGTAGGGAATGCGTACCGCTCATTGGGATACTCATGGGTTTTTGCCGTGGCAACACCGCCGTACATCATATCACAAGCATATGGCCACAATCCGTACTGTTGGTTGCGCTTTGTTCTTCCAAGAAACAGATCAGCTTTCGAAAGTGCGTCATATCCTTTGACCAAATCGTTAATATCTCGATATTCGGCAGGTAAATTTTCAGAGATCCATAAAAGGACACTACGAGGATCTTCGTCAAGATGGGCAAGACTTTCTTTAATGCTTTGTATATTTCTTGTTTTAAAAATTTCCCGTAATGCATCAAAGATTATCTTTTCCCGATCTCGGTAACCTAACACGTTTAATGATTGTGTACTTATTTGGGTGTTTGCTAAACAAATTGATTGCAAATCATTAATGGCTGATCTGATGTCTCCCTTGCATCGATCTGCTATTGTCTGAAGCACTTTTTGGTCAACAACGATGCCCTCTTCAGTGACGATTCTTCGTAGAAGGGCAAATATAGCACTTGGGTAGGGGTCGTGAAATCGTAACAAGAGACAACTATACTTCAAGGAATCCCCACTCCCTTTAATCAGACTATAGTAATCGTTTACAATCAACACTATTGGTTGATTGGTCATTTTAATAGTTTCAATAATCGCTTTTTTTCCTCCTTTATCGCTTAAATCGACACTGGTGTCACTTCCCCCGCTCGCTTTTTCATATAGATTATCTGCTTCATCGAGGATAATGAGTTTTCTGCCCCCTGCCCTTGAAGAAATAAATGATCCATCCGTATCAAATGTCTCGTGAATGGCTCCTGAGGTTGCAATGCGCTTGATAGTAGTTGCATTTCTTGCATCTGATGTATTAAGCTCAATAACTGCCCACTTGTAATCATGGGCAAGAGCAAGTGCACTACTGGTTTTTCCTGTACCTGCCCTCCCGGAGAGGACAACAGCTCGTTTTTTTGGTTTCCCTTCTTTCCATGCATTTGCCCATTTTCTCAGTTCGCCGATCGCGCGGTCATTTCCGACAATATCATCTAGGCTTTGTGGCCGGTATTTTTCAGTCCAATCCTCCATAATATCCAATATAACACCCCCTTGGTATTTTAATATTTGTTTTTGGTGACTGCTTTGTGTAATTATTTTTAAGGATTAGTCCGATGCATCCAACAGGGATGTAG
>CAZWZY010000014.1:0-51781 GCA_964638175.1 uncultured Thermoplasmatales archaeon
ACTATTTTGTGGAATGCTTTAATTTACCCGAGGTGAAATTATTACACAAAGCAGCTAACACCTTATTTTTTCTAACGTATATGATGCTCCAATCTTTCTTTTTGACTGTCATATAATAAGATTTATACTTCTCAAAGATATGTAACGATAACTCTATGATGCATCCCCTACTTGGACAAATAGTTGCCAAAGCATACAAGCGATATTATCAACGGGCGCCACCATCTGTTAGAAGATACATATCTCCTCTCCTCTTTTTTCTTAAATTCAGGATTATTGCGAGACTATTTCATCTTCACCTTCGAACATATTTAGTCCAAGGTGTAGAAAAATTTAGCGGAGAACAAGTTACATTACTTTTTTTTGGCGATGATATCTCATTTTTTTATTTTTCCGAACTACTTTTTGATAATATTCCTCATGTCAGAAAGCTGGGAATGATCTATATTTGGAATGTACACAAATTTTTGCACCGATATTCAGCAAATGTTGATGCAGTTATTGTGCATACAGATAGATTTTTCTCCAGATTTTTACAAAAGAAAAACTTCATCACTCTGCCTGCGTGGCTTGAATTAAAATTAGATGTTACTCCCTCGATAGATGCACTTTCCCAACAATTTACTAAAAGCGCTCTTGAAGATATTAGGATTATCAAAAAAAATCAATATTCCTATGCTACAACAGATGATCCTGATACATTTGAATATTTTTATCATAAGATACGCATCCCTTACTTATCTCAACGATTGGGGCAATTAACCATCCCTACGACTACAAATTATGAGGAAACAAAAGACATCTTTGAACGAGGAGAATTATTCCTAATTCAACAAAAAAATGACATCGTATCTGGTTTTTTTCTTATTACTAAAAACAGGAGGGCACACGCTTGTTACATGGGCATCGCAAACCCCTCATACTATTTGTCAAAAGGTGCTGGTGCGGCTCTGTATTATTTCTCTATCTTATGGGCAAAAGAGCACCACATGAAATTGCTGGATTTTGGCAATAACCGATCGTTTCTAAACAACGGTTCTTTTCAGTATAAGAAAAAATGGGGGTGCTCTGTTTCTCGTAGTAAACGATTTTTTGACATTTTTGGATTAAATATTATCAACTATAAATCAAAAGCCATTCGCAGTTTTTTAATAAACAATCCTTTCACTTACGTTAATAATCATGATTTATGTGGCGTTGTTTTTTTACCTGAATTGTTTTTTCTTGACGATATAAAAAAGATACAGGATATCTATTATACGCCAGGAATACAGCAGTTGTTTGTGGTGACTCTCAAGAACAATCTGGATTACATTTTAACAGAGATATTTGAGAAACAGACAAGTGTGGAACTGAGAACAACTGATTCTAGTTGTTTTGACAATAAACCCCTTTCTAGTGTCATTCTTTCCAACGAAAAGTCGAGTGGAAAAATCTCAATAACTTCTCTTGTTGTAGTTGATGAAGGAAAACAAAATTCTTCTCAAAATAGAAAAAAACGGCATAAACAGTTGATGAATCACTATCAACTCAATACCGAGCAGGCAACCCAGCTCATCTCTAGTGGTTATGAAAAACGCTTCGAAGAACTTGTCAGATACTTTCCTCAATTGGCAAATGTGATCTTTGGAACGTTTCTTAACACCTTTCCTATGCTTAAAAGAAGAGGCGTTAATCTTGAGAAGATTGATAATTCTATGCTCATTCGGATATTTTCTGCGCTTTCTGAAAACAAATGCGAGAAAGAGGCAATCCCTAGTATCCTTCAATATCTTGGAGAGCACAATACCAAAACCATTGAACAGGCTATGAAAGCTTGCGACATCCATCTATTAAGTGAAGAGAAAGCTGGTGAGATTATTCGCAAAATTGTCAAAGAACACCGTGAATTTATAAGAAAACAGGGGGACGATGCACATAGAGCGCTGATGGGCATTGTTATGAAAAAACTCCGTGGAAAAGTCGATGGTGAAGTAGTAAGTCAGCTATTAAAAAAAGAAATACGGAAAGTGAAATAGTAATGTTCAATCATTTCCGTAAATATTTTAAATTCACATCTCTTTCATCAATTAAAAAGAGGCTGGAGGGGACATTGATGAATGTTACTTCATATTTTGCGCAGTGTTTGAATATTATTGTATGAGAATTTTTGTAGAAGAGACAAGCATGAAACAAGAACCGGACATTGTAAGGATATTAAGGGAGGAAGAACGGTCCCATAAATTCTGCTCATATTATATTCAACATGCTGCTGAAAAGAATCCCCATTCAACGAATGTAAAAGCAGGCGATGTTTCAACTCAAAAGATCAGTGGAAGAAAAATAACACATCGAGTGATGCTCTCAAAAAAAATTCTTTTTATAACTCTTAAACTACTTATTTCAAATCACGTGTTTGAAGGAGAAAATATTAAGAAATTCGAAAATACTTTTCGGAATTATTTAGATGTTAAGCATACTACGCTCACATCTTCTGGCAGAATGGCATTATATTTGATACTTAACTCACTATCTTTGGAAGAGGGAAGTGAAATATTAATGCCCTCATATATGCTTCCTGCACTTCCACAAGTTTCTCTTTATTGCAGATTGAAACCTGTGTTTGTTGATATCGATCCTTGTACATTTAATATTGACCCAGCAGATATTGAAAAGAAAATCACTCCAAAATCAAAAGTTATTCTTGCAGTGCATCTTTTTGGTCGCCCTTGTCCCATAAAGAAAATTGAACAACTGGCACGAAAATATAATCTCATACTTATAGAGGACTGTGCTCAAGCAGTTGGAGCAACATTTGATGGAAAAAAAGTAGGCACCTTTGGCAAGGCAAGCTACTTTAGTTTCGGATGTGCTAAGGATATAAACACCTTTGGTGGTGGTATGATTGCCACTAATGATGACGCTCTTCATGAAAGTATTCAAAATAAACTCCGAGATTTCGAATGGCCTAAAAAAAGCATGCTTGTAAAAAGATTCCTTCACAATATTGTCGCTTGGGTCTCTGGGATATCCTTTATATTTGATTACGTGACCTATCCTTTGTTACGAGTAGCTTATGTATTTGATAAAGAATTTGTGTTTAATAGAACTAAATCGAAAGACATTCTGAAATTAAAAAATATCAATGAGAGACTGTTTTTTAAAAAATACAGATTTTTGTACACAAATCTTCAGGCAACAGTGGCACTTGAGCAATTCAAAAACGTCGAACGACATCTTTCAATAAAAAATAATAATGCTGCTTTTCTTAATGAGCAGTTGCAGACCGATGCCATGCTCGATACTAGTCATAGATGCACATTTTATCGATATGGTATAAAAACAGAACATCCAAAAACAATATTGAAAGAATTGTTTAAAGCAGGGATATTAACGACGGACGGGTCGTATGCTGTTCTCTCTGATTTAGAGATGTTTAAAGAGTATCAAGCAGAGTGTCCAAAGGCTAGAGAAATTTCCAAGCAGTTGATTTATTTGCCGGTTCAACCTCACCTAAACAGGGAAGATATGGTAAAGATGGTACATATACTGCGCAATCATCTTTCTTCGACAAAACACAAAAAAGATACCTTTTTACTTAAAGAAAATGTTAAGCATCAACTTTCTCATTCACTACGTGAATAGGCGTGAGACAACTTAATGAAAATATTACTTATTGAGCCAACGTTATCGCATACTCAAATATATAGTAAGAAACTATCAAATCGGTTGAATATTTACCCTCCTCTTACACTCGCTCAGCTTGCTGGGATAACTCCAAATTGTCATGAAGTGAAAGCTATATTTGAAAAATACCAAAGGATTGATTTTGAATGGGGCGCCGATCTTGTTTGCATTTCTTGTTTAACTCCAGTAGCTCCCAGAGCATATGAAATTGCAGATACTTTTAGAGAAAAGAAAATCCCTGTTATTCTTGGCGGGTGGCATCCCTCCGCACTACCTGAAGAAGCAAAACAGCATGCAGATGCAGTCGTTGTTGGGGAAGCAGAGGCTGTCTGGGAAAAAATACTGATAGATATTCAACACAATGAGTTAAAGTCATTTTATAGAAATACTAAACCTGTAGATCTTTGTTGTATACAATCAGCAAACCGATCAGTGAATCAAGGAATTGGTTTTATTGCTGGTATTCAGGCATCCCGAGGATGTCCAATGGGTTGTGAGTTTTGTGGTGTTACGAACAGTTCAGATGGACGTATTTTCCGTAAGAGACCTATCGAACATGTCATAAAAGAGATACAATCGATTAAACAGAAATATTTGTATTTTTATGATCCTTCTCTTACCATTGATCCAAAGTATACAAAACAATTATTTCGTGAAATGAAGTCTTTGCATAAAAAATTCATCTGTTTTGGAAATGTCGATGTATTGCAAAAAGACGAAGAATTATTGCAAACTGCAAGTGAGGCAGGTTGCCAAAAATGGTTTATTGGCTTCGAATCTGTCTCACAGGAAACCATCAACAAACTAGGAAAACGATCCAACAAAGTTGAGCAATACGCTTCCTCGATCAAAAAGATACATGACTATGGTATGGCTGTTATTGGAGCCTTTATTTTTGGCTTTGATACAGATACAAAAGATGTATTTTGTACAACTACACAAATGATTTATGATCTGCACATCGACATTGCCGAATTTACGATTTTGACACCTTACCCAGGCACACCTTTGTTTGATCGTCTCGATAGAGAAGGACGAATTCTTACAAAAGATTGGTCAAAATATACTGAGAAAGACAACGTAGTCTTCAAACCAAAACAGATGAGTCCCGATGAGTTATTGGAAGGAACCCAACAGGTTAAACAAGAGGTAAACTCACTTTCTGGAATTTTACGAAGATCATTACATAATAAACAATTTATCTTGCATAATCTCTTTGATAATCTCTTTCAATCCTTCTGACCAAGGGTCAAAAAATCAATCCCCATCGAAATCACTCTTTAAACTGATAAAAATACAAAGATATAATAATTTTGAAGTAATTAGCTATCCATATGAATATTTTATTGGTTTGGCCTCATATTCGAAAAAAGTTATCACTTGCAATTTTTACATACCCTCTTTTTACGTTACAACAAGTTGCAGGTTCTACCCCAAAGAAACATACTGTCACTATCATAGACGAGCGATACCAGACGTTAAAATTTGATAAAAAATACGATGTTGTAGGAATTTCCTGTTTAACATACCTTGCAGCACGAGCATACAAAATTGCAGACGAGTTTAGAAAAAAAGGATCAATCGTTGTTATTGGAGGCGACCATGCCTCAGTAATGCCTGAAGAAGCAAAACAACATGCTGATGCTGTGGTTGTTGGCGAGGCTGAAGCGAGCTGGTCTCAACTTCTTGAAGATATGGAGAACGGAGAACTAAAACCATATTATAAACAGACGAAAGCCGTTGATGCTCGTTTCATCCCTCCAGCAAATAGGGAAGCAGGCAGCAATCGTCCTTTTGTTGCCGCACTAGAAGCTTCACGAGGCTGCCCCGTGGGCTGCGAATTTTGTGCTGTTTCTCATAGAGTTGGAGGAAATGTTTTTAGGATGAGGCCTGTCAGTGATGTAATCGATGAAATAAAATCCATAAAAAACAAGTTTTTGTTTTTTTTCTCCCCTTCGATGACAGCAAATCCCGCATATTCAAAATCCTTATTTAAAGAAATGATTGGATTAAATAAGAAGTTTACATGTTATGGAAATGCAAATGTTTTAGGGAGAGATGAAGAACTTTTACAAGTAGCAAGTGAAGCAGGCTGTCACTACTGGCTTGTGGGGTTTGAATCTATTTCACAAGATACGATAAACTCCATCGGGAAAAAAACCAATAAAGTCCAAGACTATGAACGGACCGTTCAAAAAATTCATCAATATGATATGAAGATTCTTGGAAATTTTGTCTTTGGATTCGATGGGGACACACCCAAAGTTTTTGATGACACACTAAGATTAGCAGAAAGAATCAAATTAGATTTGGCACAATTTTCTGTGCTAACTCCCTTCCCAGGAACGCCTCTCTTTCAGCGATTAGAAAAAGAAGGACGGATTACAACAAAAGATTGGTCAAAATATACTGAAGCCGACGTTGTGTTTGAACCAAAACACATGACCGCAGAGGAACTAGTACAAGGAGGAATGAAATGCTACAGAGAATTCTATTCTGTGCCAAACATCATCAAAAGAGTCATTACAAATAAAAATACCAACCTGCTTTTCTTCTTTAACACGTGGAAGTTGAAATATTTAGATTATAAAATTTACTATAAAATGAAAGGTTTGAAGCAGCGAGAATATCATAAAATGTATAAGAAATACTAAAAATAGTAAGTAATCCAGAAACTCTTTCCAAAGCTCTTAATAAGTAAAAGCTATTCTGTTCGTTTTAATGGATGTTTCTTCATGTAAAAACAAAGTTTCTGTTCTAAAATGCAATGATTATACATTGCCTGATGTTTATAACGCCATTAAAAAAAGTATCGATCTTCTTGGAGGAGCACAATCTTTTGTCAAAAAAGGAGACAATGTCCTTTTAAAACCCAATATGTTTAGACCAAGCAGCCAGGGAACAACACACCCAGCTGTCGTGTATGCCGTTGCTAAGATTTTTAAGGAAAACGGTGCAAATATATTTCTGACTGATTCTCCCATGGTACATTCATTAAAAGAAGTCGCTGATTTCACCGGAATTGCTGATGTATGTATTGAGTTAGATATTACAATGCTTCCAATAAAAACGGTGCATAAAAAAATTGCGCGTAATTCTCGACGATCTCAAACATTCTTTCTTCCCCAATTTCTTGATGATATGGATTTACTCATTAACTTACCAAAGATCAAGTCACACCCTCTTACCGTGTTTAGCGGTTCGGTGAAAAATATGTTTGGACTTTGTACTGGTACCACAAAATCTCAATTCCATCTGAGATTCAAAAAGAAGTATGACTTTTGTCACATGCTTCTTGATTTGTATTCTATCGTTCGACCAGAGCTTACAATTATGGATGCTATTCAGGGAGTAGACAGCACAGGATGCACAAAACAGGTAGGAGCGATACTTACAAGCAATGATGCAATAGCGCTTGATACCGTAGCATGCAATATTTTGGGCATTCCTGTTGATATTGTCTTAACAACTATTCTTGGAGAGGAGCGTAACTTAGGAGTTGCACAAAAAAATACTATTGAACTCTTGGGTGATGCTTGCGCTTTTCCTTTGACAGAACGATTCGAATACGAAATCAATCATCGAGAAGCCATTTCTTCAATGACGATATCAATGTTCGATTCATTTTTTCTTAAGAATTCCATAGGTAAACCATATATCACTGATGCATGTAGGCGATGTGCAGAGTGTGTAACACTATGCCCCACAACAGCAATAACGTTGAACCAAAAGAAAGCACACATAGAATATAACAAATGCATTCGCTGCTATTGCTGCCAAGAAATATGTCCGAATAACGCTGTTGTTGTGAAAGAACCAAATCGTTTGTTTTTACTCTTAGCATCTCTTTTACAAAAAGAAGTCATCAAACTACGTTCATTTGAAAGCCAAAAAATCAGTGAAAACAACGATACTTAGGAAGAATCTACTTCCTTTACAACATGTAAAAGATAGATGTTCGGGTAAAACCCGACCCTATCGTATCCAAGTAGAGTTTCGTTTGTTTTTTCATTATATGCCAGATTTCTTTCTACGCTTTTTGGAATCCCCTTATCATACATAATGATAAAACTAATGATTTTTGCGTTATGTGTTGCTACCCGTATCATCTCTTTTAGGTTTTTTTCCATTTCCTCATAACCCATCCAATCAAATATATCTGAGATGTAAAAAGCATTTACCGAGTTGCTTTGAATTTCTTTTAATCCACTATAAATATCTTTTTTACAAACAAGTATCTTATGTACATTCTTTTTAATCGTCTGATAATGTTCTTTTTGAAGATAAGGTTGCCAATATTTTTTGTTTTCAGGCAAACTTCCCGTAAAATACCAATACAAATAGGGATTATTCAGACATCCAATATCTACACAAACGCGTCTATTTTTTTGCCAAAAAAGTGAATAATGATCAAAATCAGGTGGCAGGTTTTTTACCAAGTCCTTATGATAAAAAAGATGAGCCATTGTTTTGGTTTTGGTAAATCTAGAAAAAGATCTTAATATTGCCCGATTAATCTTTTTTTCATAAATTCTTTCTCTTTCATCTCTACTATTTGAGGTAATAAAGGCAGAATATTCCGTCCCAATAAAAAATTTGAATATTTGCCGCTCAAAAAAGATTTTTTTTTCAGTAAATCCCTGCAATGACACTCCTTTTCGAATAATGCTTCTGTGTTTTTTCCAAAAGGTGTAGGTTTCATGATCTAGTTTATCTGAAAGATAACTGAACAGTTCCTGTCTTTCATCGTCATCACCAACATAGCCTAACAATTTTAAAAAATCCTCATGATCAAAACAGCCCATAGCAGCCATTTTTAATTTTACTTCATAACATTGTGCAGAATTTCTATCAAATCCATAGATGATTTTTGGTTCATACCGCAATAAATTGAAAACGTTGTCCCCTGATGATAATATAGATGCAACAACATCTCCTTTGTTAACTTCTAATCCCTTTTCTACTACGTTATAATCTTCCCAGGATTGAGAATAACGAAGAGGACTTCTAAATAGCATAAACAATTATCTGCAGAATATTTGAATTGTATAAATTATTTCCCTATCCTAAAAATTTATTATTCAACCCAATGTTACCTATCCGAATGAAACTATTATTTATCTCACCTCATAATTTATCAATTAACGATGAGAGAAAATACTTTCCTTCGATTTACCATGTCCTAGGAAAAATCTTTTTTGCCCCCCCTCTCAATTTTAGAATGTTGGCGGCTGTAACACCCCCAGAATACGACATCAGATGGATAGATGAGGAGTATCAACAGATTAACTATGATGAAACATGCGATATCGTTGGGATTACTGTAACAACGCCCTTGGCGACTAGAGCGCATCAAATTGCCGATACATTCCGCGCAAGGGGAAAGGTTGTTGTACTCGGTGGCTTGCATTCCTCTGCGCTACCCGAGGAAGCAAAACAGCATGCAGATGCAGTCGTTGTTGGGGAAGCAGAACGGACTTGGCCTTGTCTACTACGTGATTTTCAACATGGAAAGCTAAAATCATTATATGAAAATGAAAAACCAGTAGACCTTTACAACATTCCATTACCTGATAGAAAGAGAATGCCTCATAGACAAGGGTTTATCATAGAGAGAATGCAGGCCACAAGAGGTTGTACTGTAGGTTGTAAATATTGTCTCATAAGTAACAGTGCTTGTGGAAAGGAGTTTCGCTACAAATCAATAGATAACGTGGTCAAGGAATTGACCTCCATTCGACAAAAAGTAATACATTTTTGCGATCCATCGTTGACAACAAATCCACGGTATACCAAACAATTATTTAAAGCAATGAAAAATTTGAATAAAAAACTCTTTTGTCTTGGGAATGTCAGTATCTTAAATCATGATGAAGAACTGTTAAAATTGGCAAGCGAAGCAGGTTGTATTAATTGGGGCATAGGATTTGAATCTATTTCTCAGGAAAGTTTAGAGTTTATTGGCAAGAAAACAAACGAGGTCAGTGAATATGGACCTGTAATAAAAAAGATACACGATTATGGAATGGGAGTTATAGGTTCTTTTATGTTTGGGTTAGACGGCGATTATCCTGATATTTTTGATAAAACATTAGATGCAATACATCATTGGGACTTAGATATCGCGCAATTTCATATCTTTACACCCTTTCCAGGAACGCCGCTATTCACCTTTCTTGAAAAAGAGCAGCGCATAATAACCAGGGACTGGTCCAAGTACGATGTTAATCATGTTGTTTTTCAACCCAAGCACATGTCTCCCGAACAACTTCTGAATGGCACAAAAAAAGCATATGAAGAATTTTACTCGACGTACAACGTTGTTAAAAGAGCATCCAATTGTTTGATATCCGGTCTTTACCCCTTTCTAATGATGGGTCTTGATAATTTTTTTAGAAAATCCGATTCCCGATTATTTTTAAAGCAATAATTTTACAAATTATCAACCGTTTGTAGAATAGAAAGCATTAAATAAATAAAGAAACTCCAAGATTAAGTGCGACAAACTAATAAAGTTTTCATTCATGCGATTAGCTGTCTTAGGAGGAGGATTGATGCAGAGAGAATCTCCCAATATTTTTTTGAGAATAATTTTAAGATAGTAGATAATCCTAAAGAGGCTGATTACATTGTTCTATTCACCTGCGGCTTTCATGATCAAATTATCAATAGATGTTTAGATGCAATACGGCACTTTCAAAAATTTGATGCAGAACTTATTCTCGCGGGCTGTCTGCCAGCAATAGCAAGACAAAAAGTGGAACGCATCTTCAATGGGACAATAATACCTACAGAGAATTTAGACAAAATTGATGAAAAATTCCCTGAAAATCTCATAAAATTGAATAAGGTTCCTTCTGCATTTTCTCCATGGGATAATGTGGCCCAACTGCCTTTTACAAAAAAACCAGCACGGTTAAAAAACAATCCGCATAAAAAACAGGCTTTAACAGAAGAGATATGTACACTTTTTACTAAATCTATATTAACAAAGATGCCTGTTGTTAATCATATTTATGCTGAAAAAATTTTTGAGGAAAAATATTATGCCGGGTACACTCTTTTAATCAGCCGAGGGTGTATTCATAACTGTTCATATTGTTCGATAAAGAAGGCAATAGGCCCTCTAAAAAGTAAGCCAATTAGCTTATGTTTAGAAGAATTCAAAAAAGGGTTAGATGATGGATACACTCAGTTTGTATTGGAGGCAGACGATGTTGGAGTTTATGGTCTTGATATCGAAAGCAATATTATAAACTTGTTAAATCAAATGACCAGCGTTGAAGGAGATTATCTCATAAGATTAGGCGTTACACATCCAACATTTCTCCTAAAGCATATCGAAGAGATCGAGGAAATGTTAAAAAGAAAAAAAATCAAGAGTATCGTTCTTTCTATTCAATCTGGAAGTAATAAAATACTTGATCTTATGCGTCGCCCGTATACTAAAGAAGAGATTAAAATGCTTATTTCTAGACTAAGAATTGCCTGCCCTGATCTAGAAATTGGGGGGCAGTTTATTATCGGTTTTCCTATCGAGTCGGCGAAGGACTTCGATCAAACGTATGAGTTAATTAAAACCATGGATTTTGATTATGGGGGCGTATTCAAATATTCTGATGTGGAGGGTACGGAATCGTTTACTATGGTTCCCAAGGTTCCTGAAAAAGAAAAACGGAAAAGGATGAATACTATTTTCTCTCTCCTTAAAAAAACACATGATTATACATGGAATACAGGCAGAAGTATATCTTTTTTTAACAAAAAATAAAGACAATAAAACATTTTAAATTAATACTCGTTGAGGTGAGTGTATGCATATTTTGCTTTTAGATGTCCATTATGAAAAGACAAGAAAACCACTACACACCTCATCGATAACGCTGGGAGAACTTGCAGCATTGACGCCAAAAAAACATACATTGGAACTGCAAAATATCTCACAACCAACCACGATTGATTGTGAGGGGAATTACGATATTGTAGGGATATCTACGATAACCCCTTCTGCTCCCTTTGCGTACAAGCTTGCAGACTCTTTTAGAAGTCATAGTAAAATCGTTGTTCTTGGTGGCTATCACCCCACCGCTTTACCTGACGAAGCAAAACAACACGCTGACGCCGTAGTGATTGGAGAAGCTGAATTTTCATGGCCTCAACTATTAAATGATGTTGAAAAAGGAAAGTTGCGGCCTTTTTATGAGCATACCAAACCCGTTGACCCCCTACATATACCAAATCCAATACGCTACAAAACAAAAAAGCATAGTTCTTATGCTGTTGTACAAGCAACAAAAGGTTGTCCTTATGGATGTGAGTTTTGTTCAATTTACTACCAAAAATTTGGGCACATCTTCCGTAAAAAACCTATAGAAAAGGTCATCCAAGACATTCAATCAATTGATGAAAAATTCTTCTTTTTTGCTGACCCCTCCTTAACAATAGATACAAAATACACAAAACAACTGTTTAAAGAAATAACAGCATTGAATAAAAAATTCAATTGCTTTGGCAATATGGATGTATTGGCAAAAGACAAAGAATTGTTAAAACTCGCAAGCGATGCTGGCTGTGTACTGTGGCACGTTGGAATTGAATCAATCAACCCCGAATCCTTACAATTTATGGGAAAAAAGATGAACAAAATTGAAGAGTATCATGCTGCAATACAAAACATAAATGATTATGGAATGAACGTTTTTGGTGAATTTGTGTTTGGTTTTGATACAGACTCCCCTAAAATTTTTAAGCAAACTGAAGAGGCAATACGAGATTGGAATATGATGCCTGGCTTTCAGATTCTTGTTCCCTATCCTGGCTCTCCTCTCTTTGATAAACTGCAGAGAGAAGGACGAATCCTAACGAAAGATTGGTCGGAATATACAATTAATAACGTTGTATTTCAACCAAAACAGATGAGTCCTGAGTTTTTGAAAGACGAAGTAAAACAATTGTATAAAAATTGTTATTCTCTTTATCCACGTATGAAAAGAATTATTAGAAGCATTACCTTTGGTCTTTACCCCCTTATTAGTTGCGTTGATACCAATTTTAATGTGGCAAGACGTTTTACATAAAGCATATAAAAAATGATACATTCTAGATGTCAAATTTTTATAGATGAGAGTTTGGTATTATGCAATTCGATCGCTTCGAAGTTACGAACGCAAACGTAAAAAACGTTTCGGGATTACTCTACGAATCAAATAGAAAGATTTTGCGATATGCTTTTGGGAAGAACAAAAAAATAGCACAAAAGAGGATTGAAAAACTTGTTCGAATAGGAAAAAATCATTATGGTTACGAAAATATTTATGTTGCACGTGATGGTAAAAAGATTGCTGGTTTTTTTGTTGGGTATACTGGCCAAGAGCAAGATGAAAGAAGAAAAAACACAGATTTTCTGACATTTTTGAAACTGATGCACGCGTATGGTATCGTCAAATATAAGCTATTTGTAAGGCCACTTTTCATGAAAATATCGCTTGTTGATATGAAAAAAGATGATTTTTATATTGGCGGTATTTTGATAGACAAAAACTATCGAGATTCCAATGTAGCTTCCTTTCTTTTAAAAAACGCCATAGAATGGGCCAAGCGTGAGAAGTGTAGACGAGTGGTTATGGATATATCGATTTCAAAATTAGATGAAAAAAAATTTTATGAAAACGCTGGATTTAAAATATATGATAAAAAAATTGAAAATATAAAATCAGAAACGATTGGTAATTTTTTTATAGAATATATATTATAAAAATTAATGTGATACCGATTATTCATAAAAATTCAATATTTGGATATTGGACAATTATTGCAATCTGTGTAATCTAAGGAGTTTAATAGCCCTGCATAGAGGTTATTTTTCCAATTTTTATCGAATGCCTGAAGAGATTGGAAGAAATCATCTGTATTTATATTACAAATTTTTGTATTTTCTTTTTTTACACAACAAAGATGTATGTCTCCATTAGGGAACAGTGTTAGTTGCAGACATTGTGGTCGAATATAATTATTTACATAAAATGTATCGAATTTTTTTCGAAATTTTTTGACGCCTCTGATGTCTGCATCTATTTCCTCATCTTTTAACAAAGCTGCGTTACCTGCTCGCGATATCTTTTTTGTGAAAATTTTTACATCATATTCGTTTTTAATTATTTCAAATAGTTTTCTGTATTTGTTTATATCCTTATTGTATCTGACCGATATGATGGGGACGATGCCCTTTCTGTTTAAATAATTTAGAATTAAAAAATAATTTCTGGAATTTATTTTTTCAAGATGAAACGAATCAATACTTATTATAAGGTTTTTTAATCCAAGCACGAATAACGGATCTAATTTTTCTTCTATCTCTTGGCTTGTTTTTGCCCAATTTGCAGAGGTTATCAGGAATAATTTTTTTGCTGGGAAAGTTTTGACCCCCTCTTGGATCAAAAAAACAAGTGTTTCATACGATTCAAAAGGTTCTCCACCAGAAATTCCAATATTACTAATGTTCAACGTTTTGAATAATTTTAAGCCTTTTTTAATAGTTATTTTTGTTATATTCTCTCTTTTAAGCCCACCATATATACAATGTTTGCAACCGGTACTACACTTTGTTGTAATTAAAATGCCAGCACCCCAAAATAGCTTTAATTTCATAAAACTGATCGTTCGTATGGTCTCAAAACCACTCATAGTATTTCACTTCTAAATAGAGATAATGTATATGAATAATAGGTTTTGTTTATAAAAGACCCATCATATTTTCTACCAACAGCAATGTTAGGGCTATATCTTGAACTGCTACACCTAGATCTATGAAAAATATTGGAGATATAAGCTTGGGGGCGATTGGGTATTTTTTATAGAATATATATTATAAAAATTAATGTGATACCGATTATTCATAAAAATTCAATATTTGGATATTGGACAATTATTGCAATCAAGTGGTTGAGACAAAACTCTTCTAACGTTATTGGTAAAATTATCGTTAAACTTTTTAAGAGATTCATAAAAATCATTTATGTTGTCAGTTGACAAGTTACATATCTTGGTATTTTCGTTTTTTCTGCAGCATAGATGAAAATCTCCATTGGGAAATAGTGTTGGATAGATGCAGGTTGATCGGATGTATTTTGAAATTAATGATTTAACAACATGGTCAATGGGGTTTTCTGCTACATATGGAAGTTTAGAATCAAATGTATTTTGAAATTCTTTCAAATCTCTTGGATCTGCTTTTGTTTCGTTAATTGGTAAAGATGCCGCCCCCCCTGTCCTAACTATTATGTCTGTTATTATCATCACATCGTAATTATTTTTTATTCTTTCTAATAGACTTCGATGCATGTTTATTTTAGTATTATATCTTATTAATATTACCGGAGTTACATGTTTTTTCTTTAGATAGTTCAAAATTAAAAAATAATTATTGGGATCGATATTTTCAAGATGAAATGCATCGATACTAATAGATATCTTCTTTAGCCCCATTGACACTAATGGATCAATTCTTCTTTCCACCGTTTCTCGTGTTTTTGCCCAACTCCCAGAAGTTATTAAAGCAATGTTCTCTGGAGGAAGAAAAGTTAATGCTTTTTCGAGTGTATATACGAGAGTCTCGTACGACTCAAAAGGTTCCCCGCCTGTGATCAGGACACGTCGAATACCCAGATCTCTTAATAAACTCATGCCATCCGCTACTATTTTTATTGGCATATCTTCTTTTTTAACATGAGCATATACACAATGTCTACAACCAGCACTACATTTGGTTGTAATCATTATCTCCCCACTCCAAAAATAATGTATTTTCATCAAAAGAAGAGAAAGTAAGACATTAAGCCTACTCATGTTGTCATTCGTTTTCATTACCCACACATTTGGTATGTTTTATCCGTAATAATAATTTAAAACTTCTTCAAAAGGTGCTCTCATCTCTAAAATAGATAATGGTTTTTTTTGGAACACCGAGACATCTTCTCATGAATAATTCCAGTTTGACACCTAAAATGAAAGGAATCTTTATAATTTTCCAAATAAAATAGAAAAGTATGTCGAATCTATTGTTTTTCATGCGGATATTTCCTAATTCAGAAAAAAAAGATTCTCCGGTTATAATTTCTTTCATGATTTTTCTTTTTTTATCAGGCATAAACGCTAATAATTGGTAGATTCCCAATAGAGACCTTCGAAAAGCTTTCATCCCCAATAATGCGTTATTCCCCGCTAATTTACTTATTGCAAGAGCATTCCTGTTTACCAATATGTGCCGAAGAGGATCAGTGTGCTTGAGGTCTAAAAAATAGGTCGTAAGATAAAGATCATCGCTGTTAAGGTGGGAGGGTATTTTTGGGTAACTCTTGACATACATGAACATAGCTCTTCCTGTAACAGTAATATTTTCGTGCAAGAGAAAACGGATAGTTCTGATTTTTTCCCATAGGCTCGTTAGTTGAGGTGGAGAATATTTTGAGGTAACAATAGAAAGGTCATCTGCAGACAATAACATCTCAATGTTTTGTAATAGTGCTTGCTTTGGAGAATGCAGGGTGTCATCATCTAAAAAACAAAGAATTGTAGCATTGTTTTTCACCGCATAATCAGCGACTACATTCATTGCGTTGACTTTCCCTCTTATAGGCATTATCATCAACGTTACTTTGATGGATGGAAATTTCGTTAGCGATTCTTTTTGAACCTTTTTAATAGTATCTACCGCAAGATCTACTTCTCCCTTTGGAGTTACATTTACCACTAATTCAATGTCCCAATCCTTATGCATCGTCTTGATTTCTATTAATTGATGAAGAACGCCTCCATGAGTTATATCTCCCATAAGAGTATTGTAAATATGATCTCCTGTCCCGTACGTTGGGACGCCAACGACAATGGACTGTTTTTCTCTTTTTTTGGACAAGATGGAATTTTTCTCTTCTGCGGAAACTAATTCATCAACATCCCAATAAAACGAACCAGCAACTTGTCTATAGGTAATACTTTCAGATGCCCCATCTTGATGAACTATTTCGATAGGTATTTCTCTCTGGAAGTCTTTGTGATTTTTCCCAGGAAAATAAAATCCATTTTTTTGAATAACTCTTTCTTCCGTTTTTTTATAGTTCTCGTGAACTGTTAATAACACCATACTAATCTCTTAAAAACTAGTATGGGCTTTTAGCTTAAATTCGTATGGTGTTTTGCATATCTGAGGCATCATCTAGGCATTAAGGATCATGCGAATAAAGGGGAACAGATAAGGATATTTTTCAAGGAAGCTGACAAATGCTGATCGCAACGTATCTTTACTTTTCGGCATAGAGACAGATAGTGAATCAGACCACGGGCTTTCAAGACCCGATGTATCTTTTGCCTTTACTCGTATGTCGTAGACGCCACGTTGATCCCACGAATGGTTGGCGCATACTTCGACGCCAGAATCATAAGTCCCTAACCATCCAGAATCGGTACCATCCCCCCAATCCCAGAAATAATACACTTGGTCTCCATCAGGATCTGTTGCGGTTGTACAATAGGTACACGTTTCTCCCACTTTTCCTGATGCAGAACCTGTTGGCTTCGTAGGAGCCTCAGGGTAATGAATGATTTCATTGTTGGTGATACTGACATCAATTTCCAGACTGCCGCTGCCTAACCACCGTAGGGAAATACTGAAATTTACCTCATGTACATCTTCTGATCCACAAGACTCAATCCTTGTTCGATATGGGGGCTCTGTGCCAACACCGCCAACAAGTACCTGCCGTCCACCATCAAAAAAGGCGGTGGGAAATCCATAAATATTGTAATCATTTCGTAAGCGGTCCGCAGCATCGGGACTTTTATCGTCAACCAGTGCAACAAAATAGAAAGGATAATCACCTGAATCATAAATCGATTTTAGTGTAGTTGCCATCGCAGGACAATAGCCACACCATGTTGCTGATCCCTCTTCTATAAATACGGTATGGGTAAATTCCTCGTTAACTGTATTGTATCCTGTTTCACCGGGATATGCTGCTGCGGCAGCATCAACATAGTATGCATCAAACGGATTGTTACTGGGAGGGTATGCATATCCTTGATGACTTACTGGATTAAACAATGCTGCCATTATCATAATATTATCCTCGGCGGCATCTCCACTCCATGTACGGGTGTCTTCATACGTGTCAAGATATGGAATAGAAATGGTGTCATCAAAAGCCATATCAAGCATTGCGTAGTGATATGGTTCTTGGTTTGCCATATTCCATCGAGACTCTGGTTCAACAATGTAGATACGAAGATGTCCTTCATAAGGCTGTTCTTCGGTTTGTTGACTTTGACTGTTGGTTGCTACGGCTCCTAGCGTGAAGAAGAGTAATACACAAATCATAACTGCTTCTAATACAAGACCATGTCTTCGCATATTCATATTACTATCTCCCCTAAAACATTAACAATTGTTAAGTATTTAAACATTATCCTTACAAAAAACAATTATTCTTTTAAATATAAAAAAAGAAGAAGTAAAGAAAGAAATGTGTTCTTACTTCTTTTTTAGATATGGTAATCCAGTTCTTTTGTTCACGCCAACAGTATATCCACTTGGCAACTCACAGGGGTTTCCACTTTTTGGCGTTCTCTTGCTGAAGAAATAGATTGTTTGGTTTCTCCCGCCTTTAAGTTTTACATTTCGTGTATATAATGTCCAACCTTCATGTGTATAGGCCATAAATTATACCTCCATATAGGGAATACGTATCTTGTGATTTAAATCTTTCCTTAATTTCTCCTATAAAAAACCCCACGACTTCATTCTGCACCTAGCACAATTCATATATGCATGCTATAGATAACTTTATATCAAAGCCTCGTATTCGGCGTCAAAATTAAGGTGAAATCATGATCAGTGCATATATACTCATCACGATGCGGCCTGGAGATTCAAAGAAAGCCATTGAAGAAATGAGGACCATTTCTAATGTTGCAAAGATATCTATCGTGGCAGGAGAGTATGATATTGTCGTTAGGGCGCAAGTAAAAAATTTAGATCAATTGTTGACTGTCACTGATAAACTTCAAATGATTAATGGCGTGGAAAAAACGACAACACAAGTCATAGAAAAAGAAATCGCATTATGAAAATAAAAATTCGAAAACGATACCTTTTTTACGTTCTTGCGTTTACTTCTGCGATACTTGCAGCTCTACTTTCAGGAGTAGATGCTTTTGCGCAACAGTTTATTTCTAATCCTTGGGTTCTTGGGCTGTCAATTTTTATTATCGGCGTTATTGTCTCTCTTGCATTTACTCTTGTTTTCTCGATACCATATAAAGGTAAGAGTCTCGGTGAGCAAACCATCGATCCAAGTTTTCGAAGAATACGGCTCTTAAAAAAAGAGGAACTGCTCTATCATATCTTAGCAGGGTTAGGCAATGCTGTTCTGACCACAGGATATTTTATTTTACTTTCTATGATAAATGACCCTTCAGTGGTTCTTCCCTTTGCCCAAGTTGTTATTTTGTATCTCGTGATTATTGAATCCATTACTGAAAAAGATACACCAACCCTTGTAGAAGTACAATCAGCAGTTATTGTTACCTTCGGCGCTATCCTCGGTTCGATCAGTCTCTCTGGATCTATTAGTTTAGAAGCGTTGGCTATCGTCTTTTTAGTGATAAACCCTGGCTGGGTGCTACTTTCCATTTATCAACGAAAATTAAAAACTATGAAAATTGCCCAGCGACCAAATGATGCTCTTAACATTCGGTTGTATAATGTCATCTTTGCTTGCCTCTTTACGATACTGTTTGTTTGGGTTTATGATTTGATTAATAACACGTCAACACTTGTTGAGGGTATGACTATTTCCTTTCAATACTTTTGGTTATTTATACTCATAGGTACAGGAACATTCTTTTCCTTTGTGGTGTATATCAGGGCACTTGGTATTGGAAAGGCAAGTGTCACCCAAGCGGTGAAATCATCAGTGATTATTTTTTCTATCCCTGTTTCCATTGTTTTGGGCTGCTTAGGAATCATTGCACCCTTTACCACCGATCCTGTTCTTCTCCTCATTAAATTCATAGGTATGGTGTTGATGGTGCTTGGTATTGTCTCCTTTGCTCTTACTCTTACGAAAGCCTATGTCTTTATCAGAATGAAGCCAGGGTACCCAATTGAAGAGACCATGAAGCAACTCTGGAATATCAAAGGAGTCAATCGAGTATGTGCCGTTGCTGGCCCCTACGATCTTATTATCAAGATTAGAACACGAACGCTCGTCAAGGGATATGAGCGAATTTTGAGAAGGGTTGAGGCAGTGAACGGAATCAAGGAATACAAATGGCAATCAGTCCTCAAAGAATGGGAAGATATTTAGTGATGGTTTAGTAATGCCCTTTTCTTCTATATAAAACAATCTATAAATAATGCCTGTTCATTCCCTTTTTTGTCATGTGTGGCATTGTTGGCATTATTGGGGGACGGCCAGTTTCACGTTTAATCTACCATAGTTTATTTTCTATTCAACATCGTGGACAATCATCTGCTGGAAAACTTACGTACGATGGAAATATCCATGTGTACAAGGATGCAGGTCTTGTTCGTGAAGTTCTGAATGATGAGCGAAAAATCAATACACCTGGAAATGTTGGTATCGGGCATACTCGATATTCAACAGCAGGGATGGATGATATTGATTCGTTAAAACAAAATGCACAGCCCGAATATCTAGTCAATCCTTTTCTTGCGACCGTTCATAACGGCAACATCTATAATGGTTCTGAAGTAGCAAAAAAAATGAAACGAACACCACGGACTGATTGTGATATCCAATGGCTTTTACTCCCTATGGCTGACCAACTCTATAAAAAAGATCTTACGATTGAAACCATTACTGATGCTTGTAGCAAAGTCATGACTATGATTAAGGGGAGTTATTCCGCCCTCTTTCTTGCCGATGAAGGAGATCATCCCTTTCTATTTGCCATGACCGATCCTTACAAGATACGACCTCTTGTCCTAGGAAAATATGATGGTATGTATTGTCTCACCTCGGAAACTCGAGTTTTTAAGAAAATTAATTTTGAGTATGTGAAGGACATTCCTGGAGGATCTGTTGTTATCATCGATGAGGATGGTAATATTTTTGAAAAGCAACTTATCAAAAAACAGGAAAAACCCTGTATGTTTGAGTTTGTCTATTTTGCTAAACCCGATTCCCGCATCAATGGCCGATCGGTACACAATGTTCGTGTCAGAATTGGTAGGTTGCTTGCAGAGCGTTATCCTGTAGATGCAGATATTGTTGTACCTGTTCCTGAATCAGGAAGACGATATGCAACTGGTTTTTCTCGAGGGTCAGGTATCCCCTTGGATGAAGGGCTCATGAAGGACAAAGATGAGCGATCTTTTATTCAACAAACACAGGAGAGTAGAGATAAAGTGGTCGAAGAAGGACTTTCCTATTTGCGCTCAGTCTTACATGGTAAACGTGTTGTCCTCGTAGATGATTCTATTGTCCGTGGAACAAATATCAGAAAGTTAGTACGAGGCATCAAAGCAGCGGGAGGAAAAGAAGTCCACATTCGCATCGGATGCCCTCCATTGATTGCTCCTTGTTATCTAGGAATCGATATGCGCAGCAAAAAAGAATTCATCGCAAGAGACACCAACGGGAAGATAAAAACATGGGAAACTATCGCCAAAGAAATTGGAGCTAATTCACTTGCATATACTAGTATCGAGGATTTGAAAGTAGCTATTGGTTCAGACGTCTGTAAAGGATGTATTGAGTTTCCTGAAGGATATCCTGCTTTCATGCAAAAAGATGTAGTTAAGTTCTATAATAATAAGAACCGTGGCATGCGCGCATATGAATACATGTAGAAAACGTGTTACGATACTCCCTTCCATTGTGTTTAGGTAGTACAATGATTGAAATTACTACAGGAACTGTTGAAGAGCGCATTATCAAGCTTTTACAAAAAACATATCCTCTTACCATTGCTGACGTTGAGCAAGAACTATATCTTTCACGAATGACTATCCTCCGGACACTGCAGAAATTTCAAACGAAAGGAATTGTGCAACTTGATCCTTTGCCTGATAAAATTTATATCCGATTATTACGAAACGATTTTAGTTTCATCGGTAAAAAACGTCAACGCAAATTTATCAAACATCGTGGTCAGGGAAAACGACCAAAAAACAAAGAATATGATGGCATGATGCACTCTTAGGAAAATGATTCTACAACATTGACCCAAATAATAGCAATTTCCTTTGGGATGTTTTTCTTGATAGATTTTGTAGCTTTTTTTACCATGTGTTCATCTCTTAGAGTACTTTTTGCTTTTTCTTCTATATAAATATTGGCCGACATTCTATCAAATCATGGGATTTTCACTTTAGTGTAATAGAAAAAAAGTCAACACCAACAGCAATTACAAGATATTTTAGATAACCTGTACTACTTGGTCATCGACGACAAGAAATTCCACCAATTCCCCAGATTCTTTTAACGACTTGAGAAGTTCGTAATCAATGATATGTTCATACTTTGATAACACCCTGCTGCCGCTGGGAGACCAACTACCAATTTCCACCTTTTTTATATCAAAATCCTTCACGCTGCCAAGGATAGTAAATGATTCCGCCCGTATCTTAAAAGAACACGATGTACATTCGATAATCGTATCATAGGGAACATAAGCATTTTCAGCATCGTGGATTGGTTCTACTTGCACCAATACTAATTTTCCATTGCATTTAGGGCATTTCATGGAACCGCCCGCATCTTTCTGCCAGATGTCGGCCAAAATTTCCATGGATTTTTTATTGTACCCCATGTTGCCAAAATCACCTTCTTTATACATACGGCGCTTCTTGCATAAATACTTTTGTAAGAAAAGACACAAAATACTATCTTTTTTAATACATTAAATAATTACTTGTAATATGTTATATCGGAGGGCATCATGATGGAGATTATAACGTTTCTTACAGATTTTGGGACAAAAAATGCATATGTTGCACAAATGAAAGCTGTTGCCCTTTCTCTTTCCAACGCGAGACTCGTCGATATCACGCATGATGTAACACCTCATAATATCAGGGAAGGGGGCTTTTTGCTTCAAATGGCAGCATCTCGTTTTCCTGTAGGGACAGTTCATGTTGCGGTGGTTGATCCTGGCGTGGGTACACCAAGGAAAGGCATCGTGGTTACTACAAATAGTCAAATCTTAGTTGGCCCAGACAACGGATTGTTACTTCCCACCGCACGAACTCTGGGATCGTTTACGGTCTATGAAATCACCAATCCAAAGTATATGATTTCTCCCATCTCTTCAACATTTCATGCACGGGATATCTTCACACCGGTTGCTGCGCATATAGTTGAAGGAGTTTCTTTTAAAGAGATTGGATCTAAAATTGATGATTTTGTTGATTTGGATTTTGGACAACCAGTATGTAATGATGAGGGAATTGTAGGAACAATCCTGTATATTGATTCCTTCGGAAATATCATTACCAATATCAAGGAATCTCAGATCCACCGTCTTAGATATGGCAGTATAGTAACTGTTTCCATCAAAAATAAAAAGCATAAAATTCCGTTCGTAAAATCATATGGATATGTTAAACCCCAAAACCTACTATTAACCGTTGGCAGCAGTCATTTTGTTGAACTAAGTATGAATCAAGGAAATGCAGCACAAAAATTGAAGGCAAAACCTGGTGATACGATGCAACTTCAATGGGATACCGTTTAAAATGTTATTATTGCATCAAGTAACCCATGCGCATAATTGATACAACCAAAGGCGGTAAAACAGTCCTTTTTGTTAAGATAGTATTTTGCATCTTCGTAATATTGAAAAGCAAGCTCAACAATTTTTTTATTGTCTGAAGAAATCGTTACTTTCTTCATATTATTTTCAAACATTACAATATCTTTTGTAATTCTCGTTTGCTCGTCCATAGTTAACTCTCGAGGGACAAGAATGCTGTTAGCACATAAACTTTTTCATATTGCAAACAAAAAAGAAAAAGGAGAAAAGGAACGGTTTACCGTCGAATCAAAGGCCGTATCAAGATAATGCGGCCAAAGACAAACCCGTTCATGGTTTTGTTAAATGTTTCACCGTCGACTTCAGCGGTAAGGATAACCTGCACCCGTCCAAATTTCCTAACAATGGATCGTGCTGGTGTCGATAGTGAAACAACGATGCCACTTGGTATGTCAACAGTCCCTTCATCATAGATATTGATTCGTTTCAATAGCCCACCAGTGACGGTCAAGGTCCATGCAACATCGGCAAGATCGCCTGCTCCGTTATTGGCGATATAGGCGTTTATTTTCCCTATGTTGAGTCGTTTAACACTGAGGCACAGATCTATAGGTACCTTTTCAAAGGTTTTTACCATCGCATCGTCTGAACCACTATATTCGTCCTGTGTTTCTGATTCCACTCCAACAAATTCAGCGATGTTTGTTCCACACTCTTCACAATCTCCCGTGAGACCAATGACTTCCGCGTCAAAGGTCAGTTTTAATCCTTCGTTGTCATTTAATGAGGTTGGTATAGTGAATTCAATAACGGTTCCATTTTCAGAAACGGTACCTCCAAAGGGCTCATATGTAACAACCCACGCTGCGGTTTCGTTGTAGCGATAGACAATTAATGTCACTTCATTTTTGTACTCTAAGATATTCTTTGGCAAGTAGTCAGTGATGACAATGTCGGTGAGGTTGTAACTGCCGTAATAGGTGAGTTCTAACTTAAACGTGACAATATCTTCCATACGAGCAGTTGTTTCATCGACCCAGAATATTTTTCCCCCTTCATTATAAGCGACAGTTTTCTCAAAGACTGGCTCGTGCGGTCGGCAGGAAACCGTTGCAGCATCCTGGCCTTCGTATCTCGATTCACCATCTGCGCAATTCCATCCATACACTCCGGCATAGTTAGTAACGGTATCATATCCTTCGCCGCAATAACAATAGTCAGTAACATTAGCATCGAATTGGATGATGATACTTTCGTGATCTTTTAAGTTAAATAGTTTTCCCAGATCAGATCTCCAAATAAATTCAACCACTTTTAAATCACTATGAATGTCAATTACAGGATCATCGAACAGATCATCATTTGGATAAAAAAACTCTTCATTTCCTCGATATTCTAAACAATTACACTCTCCCTGAAACTCGTCATAAACCTCCATACAGGTTATGTATCCAGGGCCATAATAGGTAATCTCGATTTGGAAACGAACATCCTTTTCTTTGATAACGGAGCCAAGGTGTTCAACCCATTTTTCTTGATCAGGATCCCATACTGTTTTTTCAACATCAATGCCAGCCTCTACATGTACTGTTGCCTGGTCATGGTCGTAAAGCTTACCACCCTGACAGAAGTCATTTGCAGTAACTTCTACGGAGTTGACAAACTCATCATATTCCATGGCAACGACTTCAAAAACAATCGAGAAACTTTCCTCGTCTTTGAGAGTAATTTCTTCACCAGAGAAATTCCAGTGGATGTTTTCTCCCTGTATCTCATCAGGGTCTCTCGGTGTTTCCGTTTGCACGTAGGTTAAACCATCCGGAAGAACATCATGCACAGAAAAATTATATGCGTAGTTGTTGGGACAATACGGATTATAGTTATAGTAGATTACCGTGATGTTGAATAAAATGGAATCACCAACAACAGCACCATCGAGTTCTGCTACCCATGTTTCTGTCTCTTCGTTCCATACTGTTTTTGTTACTTCTATCGAGTCACATACCTCAGCATTTACAGGAGCAACTGTAAATGTGGTAATAACCATTAATAAAGCTAGCACGATACTTATAGTGGTCTTTCTTTTCATTTCTTTTTGCCCCCCAGTTTTATATTATCATCCTTTTTTATAGATTAGGCGAGAATAATATATATCGAGCATTATATTTTAATCTATCGGTAAATTTTAAATAAATTTATACGTAAAAATATTATAAAAATATACTTTCAGTCACTAAACATTAATAGGGAACTGTTCCTCCCAATAACAGCGACGTCCCGATGCACAAAAACGCAGTGATGCCGCCAATAACTAACATCTGAATGCCATATTTTATCATGCTTTCATCACTGATTCTAGCTAAATAAATCCCTAATACCGTGAGTATGGTGAGGGTGAGAGAGATGCATGCAAAAAACCCTACTTCTGAAGATATCAACCGATAATGAACAAAGAAGAACGGAGATACTACAATCATGGCAGCAAAAGCAGGAGAAGCTCCGTCAACAATAGCTGCCCATACTGTTGCAAAGCGGTACGACTTATCATGTAACCCATCTTTGAGATCAGTGAGCATCGCTTTCTCAAGCTTTTTTAGTTTTTTCCGTCGTTCAGCCTTCTCAGCCATATATGCTCCACTCATACCTGAGGTCCCCATGGCAATAGACCCTGCAACGGCGGCACTAATAATGAGCATAGGTTCCGGAACACCAGCAACGTAGGCACCAATTACGACACCGAGCATGGTGAGCGCCCCATCAAATGCATTCATCACGAAATAGCGACGTGTTATGGAAGCAACATCGGACACACGGTGGTATCTCTTCCACCTTTTCATTGTCTTTTTTATTTTTTTTACCATCGAATCATTCACGCTATCGAAGAGTGATATGGCAAACGTTGAATTAAGTCTTTTTGAGTGGCACGTAATTTTATCGCCCTTAATCCGATAAAATGTTTTGTCGTTTTTGAGCCGACAAAATAGAAAACTATTTAAATGTCTAAAAGAACAATTATTATTAAATATAAAAAATAAAAATGGTGCAATGTAATGAGTAGATCAGGGATTCGTATCGATAAAAATACCGAAAAGGCAGTGCGTGAAATATTAAAATCGAGAGCACGCTCTCGCATTTATTTGTATCTACTCAGAAAAAATGGCGCCCGAACAGAACAAATCATCAAAGGAACACACCTGCACCCAAGCACCGTTCGGGAAACGCTTTCCCAGATGTACGATCAGCATCTTATTTATCGAAAAAAATTGAAAAATGACAATATCGGTAAAAATCCGTACATCTATCATGCTATTTCTCCCATTAAGTTATTGAAAGGATATACACGTGAAATTGAGGATCGATTAAACAAACTTGCTAGTCTTGCCTTTTCATCTGAAGATGCGGGAAATTACCGGCCGGTGAGAATTAGAATTGACGAGCGAGGTGAAGAGGCATGAATATGAAACCGCTGGCGCGATTATTGGTCAAACGACCAAAAACGGTGTTGTTTGCCTTCACGATCATTACCCTTCTGGTTGGAATGCAGGCCACTCATATTTATATGGAATCTGATCTCACTGAATATCTCCCTCAGGATGACGCTACCATTCAGCTCTGGGAACACATCGATGAAGAATTCAAGATCGGTTCAACCATTATTATCTATATTGACCAAACTAATCGAGTCTATGACATCAGAGATCCAAAAGTTCTCTTAGAAATGGATGAGGTCATTTGCTTGATAGACAAAAACCCTCTTGATAATGGAGAAGATGGTGTTTTTTCGGTTCGAAGCCTTTCCTCACTTATCAAAGCTGAAAATGCTCAGCCACCCATTGTTGGAGGACTTGGAGGGACAGGACAGAACAAAGTTCCTATGGATGAAAATCTCGTTGCCCGTTATCTTGCACGATCTGCTGTTCAACAAATGAAAGGCATATTGTATACAAATACGTACAAGATTGGCGTTATTCTCTTACAATTGTCGGAAGATGTTGACTATAATGAAATCCTTACAAGAACGCAAAATGCGTTGGATACTAGAGGAACTACCTACGCGGATATGACGGTTACTGGCACTATTGCTATGCAACAAGCCATTCAGGAATATAGCATGCAAAATCTCATGGTCATCTTTGTCATCGCGCTGGTACTGATATCAATTGTACTCTTTATTTTCCATCGGACGGTAAAAGGTATTATTATCGCGTTTCTCCCACCAGCATATGCGTTAGCATTGACTTTTGGAACACTAGGAGTGATTCAGCCACAACTCACCATCATTGCGGTTTCTATTGTCGCGCTCTTGATGGGTCTTGGTGTTGACTATTCGATTCACTTGATGAACCGTTTTGCTGAAGAACATACAGTAGAGGATAAAATTAAGAGGATGGAAAGAACATTACAATCGACGGGTAAAGCCATCCTTCTGTCAACCATTACCACTATGATTGGTTTCGGGTCTTTGATGATTTCTAGCATGTCTCCTATGGTCACGTTTGGGTTTGGCTGTGCTATCGGTATTCTTTTCTGTTTTATCTCTGCAATTATTCTTGTTCCCTGTCTTGCACTTATCTTACGATTTGAAAAGAACGGCAGTATGAAATCATGGAAGAAATTTGCATTATTTGCCATCAGCAATAAAAAACGAGTCATCATCATTGCGTGTTTCTTTGCAGTTCTGTCACTTCTAATGTTACCACATATTAAAACCGATGTTAACTACATGGATGTGGCACCGGAAGGCATACCTGAAATTGAAAAACTCCAGGAGTATTCTGCAAATTTTGGCAGTGGAGCCAATTTCAATGCATTACTTGTTGAAACAGATCCCAATGGATTAACTGATCCAGAGGTGATCGAGGCGATATTTGCAATGGAGGAAGAAATACGAGCCGAAGGTGTTTCTGCGTATTCTATTGCTGATGAACTGAAGGAAGTCAACGAGATCTTGGAAAGCAAAACGATCATAAACCAACTGAAAGAATTGATGGGTGTAGATCAAATTATCTTTGACAAGATTGCGGAAGAAGGCGTCATTGATCCAACCTATTCTAAAACATTGATCATGGTCTCTATACCTGTTGGTAAAAGTATGGAAGAAATTGAAACTATTGTCACCAATATCAATGATATTACCTCATCAACAACTCTTCCCCGCAATGGAGAAGTCTCTAAGCTTACTGGTCAGGATGCCGTAAGCGTTGCCATTAACAAACGATTAAGTGATGAACAAACCCGTTCCATGATCATTGCACTATTGCTTGTTCTTGCTGCATTGATTTTCATTTTCAATTCCTCATTGTATGGAGTTCTCACGATGATCCCCGTTGGTTTTGTGCTATTATGGGAACCAGGATTTTTGGTTGCCTTCGACATCCCCCTCTCAGTTGTCACCATCTCTATTGGTTCGATCATGATTGGTATTGGTATTGACTATGGGGTACATATTACGCAACGAGTACGTGAAGGATTAGCAGAAGGACTTTCCAAAAATGAGGCAGTTCAAATTGCCATTGAAAAAACAGGTCTTTCTCTTGTGGAAGCCGCTCTGACTACTATTGCAGGGTTGACTGCTATTTACTTTGTCAACATTCCCGCATTGCAACAATTCGGTCTCGTGGTTGTCCTTATGACGGCTTTGTCTTGTATTGGAGCTGCACTTATTTTACCCATGTTTTATGATTTCAAGTTCGTCAAATAATGTTATTATGAGGGAGTTCGTTTTTTCACTAAAAATTGAATAAAGGGTATATCAAATAGTATATTTCCTACAAAAATAATAATGCCAAGCAGCAATTCCCCATCAAATGCAGCATTTCCTTGCGCAAATCCACGGACATACCAATCATTGATTAAGAATACCGAGATTATAGTGGGTACCAAGATAAGCAGTGGTGTAAACAACAGTTCAGTTCTGAGGAGTTTTTTGCTTTCCAAATTATTTTGTAGATATTCCATTTTTATTGAATTCATACTCATCACCACGGTAAAAGACTGGGATAAATAACAGGATCGGGAAGGGTCGTTATTCCCATAGCCTCAAATCCAATCAGAAATACAAGCAATAATAGTGCAGGAACAAGTTGTATCATAAAATCATCATCAAGCCACCAGATGTTCGTTGACTCTCCGAGGACAGCACCAGATGCCCCAATGAATGACGCTGCCATCATCACCCAAAGATTTGCTTTATACCAGGTTACCACAAAGAGCAAGAGACAAACGAGAAATCCTATTACATACGCCTCTTTTTTCCCAAAGCGATATCGTGTCTCTCCAATCAGGGGATCAGCAAGACAGGCGCACAAGATACAGGGGACAGCAATCTGTTGAGGAAAGAAATACAAGAGAATAACAATTCCTACGGCAAAGAAAAGATAGCTCCCCACTCGGTTCCGCTCATACATTCGTAAGCCAAAAAAATGACTGCTGCTGATGCCCCCTCGAATGCGTGCAATCTCCAGAATAAATGCAAGCACTAGTACACTGATCGGTACCCACATTTTTAGAAATGCAATCCATTCAATATCATCAGGTAACATATAATAGACGACAAATGAGGCACCAAAGGTGTGAAACACGCGTCGATACCAATGAGCATCAAAATCCAATGATTGTAATTTTTGTTTTGCACTCGAAATCGGCGCAATCGCTCTTTTCATTCTAGAATAAACTCCTGCAACACGATAGTTAAATGACTATTAAATATATTACGGATAATAAAAATGACGCTCACTCGAGTGTTTTTACTCCCTGTTTACTCCCAACAATTACTTCATCAACAAGGCCAATAAACAATCCACTTTCTACGACACCAGGAATATGATCAATGTCACTTTCTAACTGTTCCGGATCAGGAATATATTCAAAATCACAATCCAAAATATAATTGCCATTGTCGGTGATAAAAGGCTCATTCATAATTGTACGTAATGCTACGGTACATTCAAACTCTTCAAGTGCTTTTTGTGTCGCCGTCCAACTAAACTTAACTACCTCTACAGGGAGAGGAAAGTCAATACCTAGTGCTTTTACCACTTTTGAATCATCAACAACAATAATCTCCTTTTTTGAATGATACGCAATAATCTTTTCTCGAGTGAGGGCCCCTCCGCCACCTTTGATAAGATTTAGATTCGAATCTACTTCATCGGCACCATCAATGGTTATATCGATTGCCGGGTTCTCCTTTAATGATGTCAATGGAATATTGAGTTCTTTGGCGATGCGGTGCGTATGGAGCGATGTTGGTATACCTTTGATAGATAATCCTTCTGCCACCCGCCGGCCTAACTCTTTCAATGCATATTCAGTTGTTGATCCTGTGCCTAGACCAATAACCATTCCATTTTCAACATATTTGACAGCCTTCTCCGCGGCTAACTTTTTCATTTCTTCCGTTTCCACTAGGTCACCTGATGATGTAATCACGAATGAGTACAAAAATTTATACTACATATTTGAATTATGGGCATGAGACTATGTTATCAAAATGTGATGAACATGACTACTATCGAGGCGAATCCTGCCCCGTTTGTGGTGAAAAAGGTAAGTTCCTGATGAATGATCGAGAATTAAGTTCACTAAGCCGCATTCTGGCTGGCGCGCTACGTCACTTTCCAGATAAATTAGGATTAATGATGGATGGTAGAGGTTGGGTCGATATTTCTTCATTAATTGAGGCGATTGGAACGAGTAGATCAGGGTTTAGGTGGCTCCGCCCTTATCACATTGAGGCATTAGTCAACACGGATCAGCGTGGTCGTTATCAGATTGATGGAGGAATGGTACGAGCAACGTATGGGCATACGGTTGATGTTACTCTTGATGATCTTCCTGAAGCTGACCTTGACGAATACTTTTATCCGGTAACTGAAGAAGAAGCAGAAATTATTCTTGAAGGGGGGCTCCATCCAACCGATAGAAAGAAAGTCCACCTGAGTGGTACTATTGAAAAAGCAATAGAGGCTGGAAGGGTACGAACCGAAGAACCGCTTATTTTAAAAATTGATGGTAAAAAGACAAAAAAAGATGACGTTACTATTTATCATGCTGGAAAGGATGTCTATGTCGCTGATAGCATTGATGCAAAATACCTCTCTCAAGTAAAAGAGGCTGAGGTTAAGAAGATATTGGAAGAAAAGCATTAATACTCCACATTTTATTGCTCCCTTCTCTTGTTTTTGGCTTGTAGCTCAGCTAGGTAGAACTTTTTAATCCAGTCCGCTCTTCTATTAAATCAACAAAGATATTTCGTTATATTGTATAACGAAAAGATTCATATACTTGTTTTCGTTATATAATATTACGAAGGTGATAAAATGGGTAGTAAAAAAAATCATTTTAAACTCTATGAAAAATTCAAAAATGATGCGGAAAATATTGATAATTTTGAAGGAACTAGAGTAGAAGCCTATTTTCTATCTGCATATCATTTAATTGAATCTTGTGCAGCGCATGAAAGAGTTCATATCAATAAACATCAGCATTTACGATCAATGTTAACTAAGAACGATTTTATTTTTAAAGATAATACTGATGAAATCTGGAAAAATTTTCAAAAAATTGAAAACCAATTACGACCAAAGTTTGCATATGGTTTTTCATGGACTAAAACTGATATGAATAATGTAAAAACTTGCTTTAAAACAATTGAACAAATATGTCTTGAAAAATTAGGGGGAAATGAAAATGATTAACAAAACTAGTGATTTAATAGAAAAAATAAAAAATATTTCTAAAAAATTTTTAGAAATAGAATCGTTAATAATATTTGGATCAGTAGCAAGAAATCAAGCAGGAAAAGAAAGCGATCTTGATGTTTGCATTATATTAAAAAATGAGGATAGTAAAGACAATATATCAGATAAAATACTAGATCTCGAAGAAAGATATGATAAAAATATCAATTTAGTTTTTACAGATTCTTCATTTAGAGGTTTAGACCGGCAGTTTATTGAAACTATCTTGCGGGAAGGGATTACAATTTATGGAAAAACGCCCGATGTTTCTATACAGCAACTCGAACTTGAGCCGTATGAAATTATCAAATTTGATCTTAGCAATCTTGATCAGTCAAAAAAAATGAAAATTAAAAGAATACTATATGGCGTTAAAACTAAGAAAAAATACAAAGGTAAAATTTATACAAGTGAACAAAAAGGACTAGTTGAAAAATTAGGTGGTTTACGAATAGGTATAGCCTCGATATTAATACCTGAAAAAAAGTCATGGGAACTTGAAAATATGCTAAGAGAAAATGGCGTGTCTCTTAGAAAAATAACAATTTGGCTATCTAATCCTTAATAGATATGTTTTTGTCTTTTTGTTACCACAATCTTTAAAATCATTGAGCCGTTAGCCCTTTTCCAGTCTTAAATTTCTCCTGTAGGGGCTTGTAGCTCAGCTAGGTGGAGCACTCGGCTCTTAACCGAATGGTCAGGGGTTCGAATCCCCTCAAGCCCGTCTTTTTCGTAACATAATGAAGGAATACGCTCAATTTTTTCAAATATGTTTCACATATTTTCAATAATCCCCGCCTTTATTTTTAGATAATCTTATATGCTAATTTTACATACTTTTTTTGGCGCTGGAGGATACCTTGAGAGACATCACTACTCTTTTCGGAGAGAATGCTGGAAAAATATGGAGAACATTACGTACTCATGGTCCTCTTGAGGGCGAGGAACTTGTTACTTTGACAGAACTCAATGAACGTGACTTTCATGGGGCCATCGGTTGGCTTGCCCGCGAGAACAAGATATATAATCAAGATGATCAATACATTCTGGACCGCACTAATCTTACTCCTAGAGTAGGTGCAAATGCAGGAAAGGTCTGGAAAGTGCTTGATATCTGGGGGGCAGTCGATTTTCCAACGATAAAACGATTAGCAGGCATTAGTGAAGAAGAGGTACATGCTGCACTTGGCTGGCTCGCTCGTGAAGACAAAATTCGCGTGGACGACTGTCAACGATATACGTTGAAATAGGTGAGGATTACTTCATAGGTAACTATGCAAACTATTAGGTCCAAATCCATGGACCCCGTCCTTAGTGTAAGGACCTTTGGTAGTGTACATAAGGCATAATACATGAAAGTAGCAATGATTGGTTGGGAATATCCGCCGTTCAAGGCGGGCGGCTTAGCGACGCATTGTTATGGGCTTACTCGTAGCTTGGCCGATAAAGATGTACATGTTGATTTTTACATGCCCAAAACCAAACATAGCACCAGCAGCGACAAGCCAAATTTAATTATCAAGGAAGTTGGCGAAACAGATATCTTCCCGTACGACCACCCTGATGATAAAGCATTGGAAGGCCAATTTTTTGAAAGCGTCTACCGATATAATGATTTAGTCGTTGCAAAAGTAAAAGGAAAATACGACGTTATTCATTGCCACGATTGGCTCACCATGAAAGCAGGTATTGCCATAAAAGAGCAAACAGGAGCGCCGCTTGTTCTTACGATTCATTCAACAGAATATGATCGTTCCGGCTGGCTTTATCCAAATCAATGGTTTATCGATATCGAAAAAGAGGGCATGCAAAAAGCTGATAAAATTATTGCCGTCAGTCATTTCACCAAACGAGTTATTATGGAAAAGTATGGCATACCTGGTGAAAAAATTGAGGTCGTTCACAATGCCGTGTATCCCCTTGGTGAAGGTAAGAAGCAAGATATTGTATTATTCCTTGGTAGATTAACCATACAGAAGGGTCCCGAGTTTTTCCTCAATGCCGCCAAACGTGTAGTAGACCATGGCCAAGACTGTCGATTTGTGGTAGCAGGGATGGGAGATATGTTGCCACGATTGATCACTCAGGCAGTGGATATGGGTATTTCCGACAAGGTCATTTTTACTGGGCTTCTTACTGAGGAGGAAGTAAAGCACCTTTATCAAATTTCAAGCGTCTACGTTATGCCCTCCGTCAGTGAACCTTTTGGTATTACTGCATTAGAAGCAGCCTCAGCAGGAACGCCCACTATTGTATCAAAAACAGCCGGCGTTTCAGAAGCATTTCGTAATTGCTTACAAGTTGACTTTTGGGATACGGATGAAATGGCAAATAAGATTATCTCGTTGTTACAATATGAACCCCTCCATTCGACAATGAGTGAGAATAGTAAACGTGAAATTGAGTTATTTACTTGGGATCAAGTTGCTGGTAAAACCATCGAGGTTTACAATGAGGTGCGCTAACTATGCCTTCTGTCTGTCTCTATTTTGAAGTGCATCAACCTATGCGATTGAATCGTTTTTCTGTGTTTAATATTGGAAAGACAGAAGACTCCTTTGAAACCTATTTTAATCACGAAGTGAATCGATGGATTTTTGAAAAGGTAGCAAAAAAATGTTATCTTCCCACCAACAACCTGCTGTTAGACCTAGTGAAGAAATTTGATGGCCAGTTTCGCATTTCCTTTAGTCTGACGGGAACTTTTGTCGAATATTGTGAACGATATATGCCACAACTTCTTGAGAGTTTTCAGGAATTATTTGCTACAGGAGCAGTCGATTTTATAGAAGAAACATATTTCCATTCACTTTCGAGTCTCTATGATGATCTGGATGAATTTGAAGAACAAGTAACCATGCACCGTCATATGATCAAACGTTTATTTAACTATCAACCACAGATCTTCCGCAATACAGAGGCCATCTATGATAATCGCATTGCCAAAAAAATTGCAGAGATGGGATACCGTGGCATCATTACTGAAGGAACTGAAAAAATCTTAGGGTGGCGATCATCCAATTATTTGTATAAACCAGTAAATGCAGATATTAAAGTTCTCTTACGAAATTACAAACTGAGTGATGATGTCGGCTTTCGTTTTTCAGCTCGCGATTGGCCAGGATTCCCTCTTACCGCAGATAAATATGCACACTGGATGTCTCAGTGTGAAGGCGATGTAATCAATCTCTTTATTGATTACGAAACCTTTGGCGAACACCAATGGATCGAAACCGGTATCTTTGATTTTTTGAGCCATCTTCCGTGGGAAGTATTGCAGAAAAATAATCTCGACTTTGTCACGGTGAGTGAAGCAGCTAATCGCTACGACGTTGTTGGGGATATTGATGTTCCATGGGCAATTTCTTGGGCAGATGCTGATAGAGATGTCTCTACGTGGTTAGGAAATAATATGCAAATGGCCTGTTTTAACGAATTAAAAGAAATCGGAAAAAAGATACGGGAGAGTGGCGATACTGATTTCCTTCGTGTTTGGCGACTTCTCCAAACTTCTGATCATCTGTATTATTTATCGACTAAAGGTTTTGAAGATGGCACTGTACATGCCTATTTCAGCCCGTACGATGCCCCATATGAAGGATTTATTAATTACATGAATATTCTACAAGACTTGAAGCAGCAAGTTTAAGCACATTTAGGTGAGGAGATTACAGATATATGAATATTGTACATTTCTCGTGGGAATTTCCACCAGTTATCTATGGAGGACTAGGGACTTTTGCCGCTGAAATTACCAAAAAGCAGGTCTACTTTGGCAATAATGTATCGGTATTTTCATTAAATAGAGACAATGCCCTTGACATCCATGATCGCTGGAATGACATCTCCGTGTATCGCCCTAAAACACTTGATATGAGTTCGACATTCTATCTTTTTGCTGATCATGAGCTCCGTTCATGGGGAAATCACTTCAAATTTTTTGCCGATGTCATAAGTTATAACATACTTTCCTCTTCATATCTTGTAAATCAACTTGTGAAGGCAGAAGGACGTTCGATTGATATTATCGATGCCCATGATTGGTTGGGCATTTTAGGAGGTATTATTGCCAAACGAGAGTTACGTTGTCCACTGATGTTTCACATACATTCAACAGAAACAGGCCGATCAATGGGAAGGGGATCACATGCCATCAAGGATATCGAATTTGAAGGTGGTCAAGAAGCAGAGTGTATAATCACTGTTTCTCATGTAATGGCTGATGAATTACAAAAACTCGGGTTTCCCGAAGATAAAATTCGCGTCTGTTGGAATGGCGTTGATCCTAGTAAGTATGATCCTGCAAGAGTATCTCACGAACAAAGACAGCAACTGAGACAACAATATGGCATCGCTGACCATGAACATTGTATCTTTTTTGTTGGCCGTCTGGTGAATGTCAAAGGTGTTGACAACCTTATTCGGGCGTTACCGTCTGTGCTTGATGAATTTCCGAACACTAAACTTGTAGTGCTAGGTATTGGTGATATGGAGCAAGGTCTGCGGTCACTTGCACAAGAACTTGGTGTTCAACAGCAGGTTATTTTCAGAACAGAATTTGTTAGTGAGGAAGAGCGTATTATTCACTATGCTGCCTCCGATAGTGTAGTGTTACCTTCATTGTATGAGCCCTTTGGGATTGTGTGTACTGAAGCAATGGCTATGCAAAAACCTGTTGTGGTAGGTGCTCGAGGCACCAATGGTATGCGCGAGCAAATCATCCCTGATGGAGAAAAGCAATGCGGGTTGCACATTAATCCTTTCAACCCCGAAGATATTGCTTGGGGTATCAAACAAGTGTTAAACAATACAGAACAAAGTAAACAGATGGGCATCCACGCACGTGAGCGGGTTGTTGAACACTTTAGTTGGGAGGCAGTAACAACGAGAACTCTCAATATTTATAAGGAATTTCTATGAGAGAATGGATTGTTACCAACGGTCTTGGCGGGTATGCTTCACTTACTCATCAACAAACAAACACACGAAAATTTCATGGCCTACTTGTTTCTAGTTTACATCCCCCTACTGAACGGTGGGTGTTTCTTGCCAATATCTATGATTATTTGATTGTTGGGAATAATTCATATCCTTTGCATGAGCAGAAAAACCATGCAACTTTTGACCTTTTTCCCTCATTTACCTATCGCCTTGATAATACTATACTTACGAAAACCATTTTTATGGAACATGGAAAAAATACCACTATCATTAAATACGAAGTTACCACCAAAAAACCGGTCTCTCTCGTCCACAGCATCCTAGCAAATTCAAGACACTTCTATGATGTCAATAAACAACGGTACTTATCATTTACACAGGATGTTTTTGATGGAGGTGTTCATGCACGCCCTAACAATACCAATAAAACACTTACTCTTCTTCTTGATAAGGCAACGTATGAACTGTCTCCTTGCTGGATGGAACTTTTTTACCAAACCGATCGCAAACGTCAAGATTCATGGATAGATAACAACATTCATCTCGGCGATTTTCATAAAAAAATCTCTCGGTCGGATACCTATTATTTGGTAGCAAGTCTCGAGGATACGGTGAATATTGATTTTGCAACAAGTTTCGCTCGAGAACGAAAGCGAAAAGAAGCATTAGTAAAACAAGCTCAGCTTCCTAATAAGTTTGATAAACTTATCCTTTCATCAGACAATTTTATTGTGCAGAAAGGAAATGGGACATCGATTGTGGCAGGATATCATTGGTTTGGCGATTGGGGCAGGGACACTCTGATTTCATTGCCTGGTCTTACGCTTGTTACGAAACGGTTTGATGATGCGCAGCGTATTTTATCAACATTTGCCGAGCATGAACTGCATGGTCTTATTCCTAATGCATTTATGGAACGGGATTCTCATCCTATTTACAATGCTGTCGATGCATCACTGTGGTTCATCGACCGTGTCTTTCACTATTTGAAATATACGAATGATGGCGAGTTTCTTTCGTTGATATGGCCAACGCTAACTTCCATTATTGAGTGGTACAAAAAAGGAACTGAATACAATATTCACATGGATCATGATTTTCTTATTGGCCATGATCCTGGTCTTACCTGGATGGATGTAAAAATAGGTGATTATTATCCAACACCTCGTTCAAAAAAGGCAGTTGAAATTCAGGCATTATGGTATAATGCATTGCAAATTATGGGCAATCTTGCCAACTTGATTGGCAAAGATGATGTTTATTCTGATCTTGCAGATAAAGTAAAAAATAGTTTTACCAGTCAATACGACCAACAATATGACGTTATTGACACCAAAGATGCCTCTTGCAGACCAAACCAACTCCTTCTTGTTTCTCTTGACCACTCTATGATTGAAAAACATCTACAACAACAGATTGTTTCCCAGGTACAGGAATGCCTTGTTACCCCCTTTGGAATACGAACGCTTTCTCCCGATGATGCTTCGTATAAAGGATCATACCTTGGTAACTACAACAAGGATATCGCATACCATAATGGTACTGTATGGCCATGGCTTTTGGGCCCATTTCTTTCGGCATTTGTAAAAACGAAAAACCGAGAACAGAAATGGCGGCGATATGCGTACCGTCAGTTTTTACAACCAATGCTTACAATCTTTGGTGATCCCTGGGATGGTTCAATACATGAAATCTTTGATGGGGATCCTCTCTATTTGCCTAGAGGATGCATCTCGCAGGCATGGAGTGTTGCAGAAATACTTAGAGCGTGGGTAGAAGATATTGAAAATCTTCGCCCCCCTTATGAAAATACGAAATTACATGAAATAAGCGTTTAGGACATACTGTTGAATCATTCTATTGGTGTTGAAAAATGATGCGTTTATCGCAATACAACTTCTCATCGTGCGGATCCAATTATCTCGGTCATTATAGAATTTGGGAATAATCCATTGCTCTAATTTGTTATATAAATCATTTCGGTCAACAACATCATCCGATTCTTTTTCGTGTGTTTTTCTCGGACCAATTGACCAACCAGTAATGTTCTCGATGCACCCTTCTATCCACCATCCATCTAGGGTACTTAGTTGAGGGACGCCATTGTGTGCTGCTTTCATACCCGATGTTCCCGATGCTTCTTTCGGTCTGCGTGGCGTGTTGAGCCACAAATCAACTCCTGAAGTCATCATCTTGCCAATGGTCATATCATAGTTGTGGATAAAGGCAATTTTTACCTTTCCATTAATGTTTTTCATGGTATCAAATATTTTTTTAATGATTTTTTTGCCCCCCTCATCTTTTGGGTGTGACTTCCCAGCATAAATGATTTGGACAGCCCCTACTTTTTCAGCAATATTGGTCAGTCTGCCCGGGTCAGAAATCAACAAGTCGGGTCGCTTATAGGCAGTCTGTCGACGAGCAAAACCGATGGTGAAATGGTCGTAATTCATACCTACATTGTACCGATTGTTGACAAAATCGATGAGATGTCGTTTTGCGTTCATATGAGCATCCCAAATTTCTTGTTTGTTAATGCCAAATGCCGATCGTAAAGTATACGGATCAGAACGCCATCCTGACATATGCTTGTCGAATAACCGTTCAAATGGTTCTGAAACCCATGTTGGGGTATGGACACCGTTGGTTATCGCATCAATGTAATATCCAGGAAACATCTGTCGCGAAACCTCTCCATGTTTTTTAGCAACACCGTTGACATAATGGCTAAAAAAGAGGGCAAGGCGTGTCATGTTCAACCGATCTTCAAAGGTAATTTCGTGTAGAAGCGACTCCGGCATGATGTCACCGATCATGGGTTTTGCAAACTCAAGATCAAACTGGTCATGTCCTGAAGCAACAGGGGTATGGGTAGTAAATACACATTGTTGTCGAACTTTTTCGATATCGCCCAATTGTCGATACAATTCTAGTGTACCAAGTGCAGCATGACCTTCATTCATATGGTATTTATCAATTGTCGAATACCCAAGGGACTCAAGAGCGCGGACACCACCAATTCCAAGCACGATCTCTTGCGCAAGTCGATACTTTTCATCACCACCGTACAAATATTTCGTTAATTCTCGATCCCATTCACTATTTTCCTCAAGATTAGTATCGAGGAAAAAGACAGGGACAAGATAGCCCCCTATCCCACTGATAAGATAATACCAAATACGAATGTTTACTGTCCTTCCTTCTATAGTTACACTCGTTCTGCTGGGCAACAGTGTGAGAAAATCATTAATATTAAAATTGAATGGCAATTCAATCTGATTTCCCTGTTCGTCGAGTTTCTGGTAGAAATATCCACTTTCAGAAAGAAGGGTAACACCGACAATAGGAACATTGAGATCAGCACATGATTTTAAAGTGTCGCCTGCCAAGATACCAAGTCCACCACTATATGTAGGAATGTGACGGTCTAGCCCTATCTCCATTGAAAAATAGGCAATTTTTGGCTTCCCTTGGAGCTGCTCAAGAGCATGTTGTTGCACTTGCTGTAATTCCTCTTGCATCTTCCTTGTTCCACCGGTCATCGTAATGACTCATTGCTTTTATAAATATATCATTACATGCCTTTTCAAGGGTTGTATTTATAAACTCTTACTAAATATTACATTGCTATAGAGAAGAATTTGATGGTGATCAGATGAGCGAGATAGTCTGTTGTAAATGCAATCGTGCAATTTCTCTGGCTGAGCATCCTTCAGGATTAGTGTTTAACAATGAGCACTTTCTCTGTGAGGATTGTGTCCACACCACATCGAAAGAAGATATCACGCTCTGGTCTCGAAGCGTCATGCAAAATCCTAGCTCAGGGATGCCCATAGCTCTCTGGCTCATTCATGAACAAAACAAAGATAAAACGATGATGTCTATAAAAAAATAAAAGGGTATATGCCTCTTTTTCAAAATTTTCTATAATTCAGGACAGATAAAAATAACAAACTATTTATAAAGAGAAGATATTATTAATTAATGCTATTAAAATACTCTTTCCATTAAATCTACCTTGGGGGATATAGAATGAAGAAACGAATTTCTAGCATGAAGATGCTTTTTTCGATAATACTCTTGTGTCTGTTAGTAGTTGGAACAGTTGGACCTACTGCATTTGGAGGATATGGCAGTAATGTACAAGGAAGCGATAAGGGCCCGTCCTACAAACCAATGACCTCTCTTAAAAAGACCACCCTTATCAATTTTGATGAAGAAAGTTATCTGGATGATTATGCGTATCTGGCCGCCGTCCCTACAGCGGTCTTTAATCATGACGATACGCTGTTTTCTTATCCAATCCTTTTCTATCAGGATGAGTATCCTGTTGAAGAAGACAAAGATCGGTCCTTGAATGCTCGTCAAGGACTTGATTATTTTATGGAGGACTGGATGGGCTACTGCAACGGACAACTGGATGATATGACCCTCATCAATGTTCCCAAAACCAAGCTGGACAGTAGCTGGCAGGCAAAGGAATACACGCTTATTGAAGAAGATGACCCTTATAGCATTGCAAATGACCTTGCCTTAAGTGAATGGTCATACAGCGATAATGCAGTCGTTGCCGTTATTACTGACCCTGAACAGCTAAAAACTATTGATGAGGTTACAGAAGGAACCCTCCAGGGCTCTATCCGACCATATACTATTGGTCATCAACAGTTTGAGATGGATGAGCCTATTATAGGGACGGGAGGGACCTATGAAACGTTTGAAATTACGGACAACAAATATCATTACGTCATCGCTGAAATGTCCTGGCCAAATCGTATTGATCTCGATTTACAACTTTTTGATCCTGAAATTGGTATGGTCGATAATGCGGCAGGTGATTATAAAAATCCCCAAGTTGAAGTGGTTGGTTCATTCATTCACAATTATGGAAAATGGCAGGTAAGTGTTTCTGCCGTCCCAAAAAAAGCGATTAATGCACTCATGGATCCCTCAACAAGCGAGAGTAATGATATTTTCAAAGGATCAGCATTAAAAGAGCTGGCAAGAACAATAAAAAATAAGGGAGACGTCAATGTTTGGTTATATCCTGGTTCAGTCGTTACTATTGAACCCACTCCGTTCGGTTGTCGCAATGCAAAATTTACCTTATCTTGGGATGACCCTAACATCAATTTAGGATTTACTCTCCTTGATGCTGCAGGAACAGAGATTTGTTCAAGTCTTTCTAAAGAAGAAATTAGTTCAGGAGATCTTCAGTTAACAGAAGCACAAGCAGAGCTCGAGGTTCCTATGCTAGGTGAAGCAGGAGAAGGAGAGCAATATCAGGTTTGCGTTTTTGCACTCCAAGATGTTCCCACTGAAATTGATTTTACGCTTGATTACGAATGGGAGCAACGATATGATCCTGTCTATGGTGATAGTATGGTATCTGCTACCAATGGTGCCGTACTTGCCAGTAGCTTAAATGCCCCTTTATTATTTACAACAGCGACAACTATACATGAACAAACAAAAAATACCTTATACAAGCTGGGAGTCGAACATATTTATCTTGTAGATGTTGGTAATCATGCGACTAATGAAATTATAGAGGAACTTCGCGCTATTTCCCCTCTTGCAGATCACTATACACAACCGCAACAACTCTACGAAATGATAAAAACGTCTGCAAATGGAAACGCCATTGTTTTTACTACCATCGATCCGTGGTCGTATTGGTATGTCGAAGGACTAGAACCTGCTGGTGAGTATGATGGAGCATTATTTGTTGGTCCTGCTACTTATCTTGCCGCTCATCACGGCAGTCCAGTGTTTATTGTTGATGTTCACCCCGATCTTTCTCGTGCAATCTGCTATCCTACTGCCTTTTGGCACAAAACATCAGCAAAACGACACACGGCAGAACCAGCTGCAGCAAGTATGGTACTTTCCGGAAGGCAAGTCTATTCATTACTTGAAGACTATGGATTTGGAAAAATTGAGGAGGGGGGACCTGCACAGCAAGTTCAAGAAACGATTATTACCGTGGCAGGTCAGTATGATATTGGAATGCCTTGGGATCGTATTTTCACTGGTGCGGCGTTGAATGGACGATTTTGGGCATCTCCTGTTGACACGGCATATGCTATTTCCCGAAGTATGTTTTACCCAGGGCTTATTTATCAAAACCCCGCGATGCAAGGAAAAGTCTCTCTCATTAACGGCAGTACGAGTAAAATTCAACGCATTGGTGGTCGGCTCTTAGAACCACGCGGCGTTACTCTTGTACAGACAAAACCATCGAGAGAGGAAGAATACACGTATCCAACTCTGCAGACCTTTAATACCTATGCGTATCGATTTAATCAAGATTCGTGGACGACCTGGAATTTTAGATATACGAGAGCCGATGGTGTTATCCCTTGGGTAACAGATTCACCAGATCCTATTGATGACGGTGCTGCCGTTGGCAAATCAGGAGCGTACTATCCTGATATTAGTGAGACTGATGTTGTCCCCTTCTATGCACGAAGAGCAGGGTACGATGCCGTCTTTTCTACGGAAGGCTCTGCAGTTACTGAAAATCTCAACCGTGGTGTGATTTTATGGATATTAAAAGGCCATGGTTGGTTCATGAACAGTGGCCAGATCTCCATGTGGGATCCCGAGAATCCTTATGCCTATGAAGAAAATCCATGGCGGGTCTATGAGCCAGTACTCTTACAACCAGGTAACTTGCGTGAATTCGTTCGGTGGGTTATCTATGCTCTTTCAGGAGAGACACCATCGAAATTAACAGATGGATTCCTGAAATTCCACTTGCTAAGCGAGATCGGCTCAACAGAAAACCCTGACGTCGCCACCATCAATCCTCAATTGTTGCTGTTGAATAAATACTTGGCATCATTTTTACCCATTGATTTATGGGGTGCAAATGGCGTTATGCTCTATCGGGATCGATTGAGACATCCTTTACAAGCTCTCAGAGAGGGATTGCCTTTGGTAAATATCTATGATGGTGATGGAAAGGTCATTATTTCTCCAGCAAGTGGTCACCAACCAATGACTGCGATAACTGGTTTAGCATTTGATGATGCGCTTGGAAATGTACATTCGTGTGGGTTGAATACCGGTGCCTGTTTGCCTGCAGGAACCTACATGCATCTTACATGGATGCGTCATGGCATGGTTCATCAGATCATTGATCCATGGACAACATCTGACTGGAATGGTGTATGGAATCAGTTGGTCATTAAGCGACTAGCTATGGGTGATACTATTGGTCAGGCATATGAACGAGGTATGCGAGCCACCGCTCCTGAACTACTTGTTGGCCAATGGTGGTGGGATACCTGGGAAAATGTCTGTTTCTTTGGGGATCCACAGCTACGAATTTTTGTCCCTAGCACTGAATATAGCAACAATAACTATTGGACTCAAGAGGAAGTACAACCACTCCGATATGACGAAGCACTAAATGTCAATGGCCATATGCCCTTTGGCGCAACCAACTACCCACATCAGAAGGAGCCAGTAACCTTCATCCAACAATATTTTGTCCTTGTTGTTGCTCTAGGATTAATTATCATCCTGTTAATAGCAGCAATGCTTATGGGACGAAAGAAATAATCTCCTTTTCCTCTTTTTCTTTTTTCACTATCACATGAAAATCCTTTTTAGAGATTAGTTGATGTAGCAGCGTATGTATTTGATTAAACTTGGCGGAAGCGTCATTACGGAGAAGGCAAAACGATATACATTTAGAACTGACGTCATGAATAGGCTTGCCGCAGCGGTAGCGCGAGCAGGAAAGGAAATGATCATCGTTCATGGTGCCGGTTCTTTTGGCCATATTCTTGCGAAAGAATATGGGCTACAAAAAGGGTTTAAGCAAGATACTCAACACCTTGGTTTTGCCAAAACCCATGCCAAGGTTCAAGAATTAAACAACTTCGTGCTTGATTCTCTGCACCAGCATGATATCGCTGCCGTTTCCCTTCCCCCTCATGGCATAGTCATGTTTGATAATCACCATCTTACACACATCGACTATACTATCTTTGAATGCTATCTCGAGAAGAGATTCACCCCCGTAACCTTTGGCGACGTCGTTCTCGATGATTCACAGGGTTTTTCTATCTGCTCTGGTGACGTGTTAATGCAGGTATTAGCAGCTCACTTTAAACCAGAGAAAGTCATGTTCACCATCGACGAAGATGGTTTGTATACCGCCAATCCTAAACTCGATAAAAAAGCCACTCTTGTTACCTCATTAACAACACAGGAACTCGCCACACTTTCTGCTTCTGCAGATGTTCATGCTGATGTCACGAAAGGAATGGAGGGAAAACTTTCTGTTATCAAAACGATTGCCAATCAGGGCATTGATACGTTATTAGTAAATGGTAATAAACCAGAGAGAGTATATCAACTACTTGTTGGAGAGGAGGCAATACATACGCGTATTCATGGAGGAAACGTATGAATCAAACAGAATCACGAAAGGATGATCATGTACGCATCTCACTAGCAGAGGACGTTGCCGCTCATCATAACTACTGGGATGAGGTAAAACTTGTTCATAACGCGCTTCCCGAAATTAACAAAGATGAAGTAAATTTGTCAACTCCGTTATTCAACAAGACACTTGGCGCACCCCTTATCATCTCTGGCATGACTGGTGGATATACCAAAGGAAAACATATTAATGAATATCTCGCGGCAGCAGCAGAACAATTTCAACTTGGAATGGGCGTTGGTTCCCAGCGGTCAGCATTGGAAAAGCCTGCTTTGAAAGATACCTATGGTGTGATAAAAAACTATGACATCCCTCTTCGTTTTGCTAATATTGGAGCATCGCAACTTGTTTTATGGGGTCCAAAGAAAACCCTTGACCACGCTCACACTATGATTGACATGATTGATGCTCATGTCTTTATTGTTTGTTTAAATTTTTTACAAGAAGTTGCTCAACCTGAAGGAGAAGCACATGCAAAAGGATGTCTCAAGGCCATTGCTGACTTGGCAGATAACCTCGGCATTCCTCTTATTGTGAAAGAATCAGGTGCTGGCATTTCCTATGAGGTAGCATGCAGACTTGCACAAACAACCATCGCAGGTATCGATGTCAGTGGTGCAGGAGGAACATCGTTTTCAGCCATTGAGCATTTTCGAGCAAAACAGATACATAATAATTTACATGCGCGAGGTGCAAAAACCTTCTGGGATTGGGGCATTCCGACTCCTACATCTATTCTCGAAGTTGGCGAGGCAACAGAGTGGAAGCTTCCGATTATTGCCACTGGTGGTATCAGAAATGGACTTGACGCAGCAAAAGCTCTCGCTCTTGGCGCAAGTGCGGCAGGAGTTGCCCATGCGTTTCTTGAACCAGCGACAAAAGGAAAAGATGCAACCATATTTGCTGTTGAGGCATTGATTAAAGAACTGCGAGCAGCAATGTTTTTAGTTGGAGCAGATACGGTACAAAAAATGAAAGATGTCGGTGTCGATTTATGGATTTAACACAAGAACTTATCACCCGCGCCACTCGTTTTAATAAAGCGTTAACGTCCTATCTGCAAAACGGTGAACCAAAGGTATTATATGACGCGGTTCGTCACCTTCCCTTTGCAGGAGGCAAACGATTGCGACCCGTTATTGCAATGATTGCCTGTGAGTCAGTATGCGGTAATTCAGAGCGTGCTATTCCCTTTAGTATGTCCCTTGAATTATTGCATAATTTTACGCTTGTTCATGATGATATCATGGACCATTCACAATTGCGAAGAAACAAGCCTAGCGTTCATGTAAAATTCGGTGAACCAACAGCCATTATGGCTGGCGACCTTCTCTTTGCAAAATCCTTTGAAGTGATGCATATGCTTGAGGTAGATGATGCCACCTTTAAAAAATTGGATTATCTTCTTGTCAATTGTATTAGAGAAATATGTGAAGGACAACAACTAGATGTGGGATTTGAACAACAAAAATACATTACTGAACAGGAATATCTAGAAATGATTCGAAAAAAAACTGCTGTACTCTTCAGCCTTGCAACAGAAGGAGGGACCATTATAGGAGATGGCACACCCGATCAAATCAACGGTCTAAAAACATATGGGACTGTCCTAGGACTTGCGTTTCAAATATGGGATGATTATCTAGATATTAGTAGTAATGAAAAAACATTAGGCAAGGACATTGGCAATGATATTCGTAATGGAAAAAAGACACTTATCGCTGTTCATGCATTGCGCACAGCGACAGGTCCTCAGAAAAAACTGCTAGATAGCTCTTTTGGAAACAAACAAGCAACAGAACAAGAAGTCAAAAACGTATTTTCTGCTTTTCAACAATTAGGCTCTATCGAATACGCGAAGAAAAAAGCACTAGATTACAACACTCGAGCAAAAAACGCACTATCTTCGTTGCCCGATTCTGGTGAAAAACAAATCCTTCAAGAGCTTGCTGATTACGTCATGAAAAGAGAGATGTAAAGCCATATGTCAAAGGAAGCAATCGCCAAAACTGCTCGTATACATGCGTTGCAGAATGCAGTACAGTTTAATGGCAAGGCAAATATAAAAGCAGTTACAGGTAAAGTCATTGCTGCATTACGAAAGGACCATATTTCTCCACAGGACATCATTCCTATCGTTAATAAGGTCGTTACGCAGGTCAATGCACTTTCTTCTAAACAGCAAATGACTGAGTTGAAATCACTTGCGCCCGAACTCCTTCAAAAAGAAAAGAAAGAACGAGATTTCTCTTTGCCGGGGCTTCCTGGAGCAGAACAAGGAAAAGTCATCACCCGTTTTCCACCTGAACCAAATGGATATTTACATATTGGGCATGCGAAAGCGGCCATTGTTGACTACGAATATGCCCGTATGTATGATGGAACCTTCATCCTGAGATTTGATGACACCAATCCAGAAAATGCTGTTGAGGAGTTTTACGATGCACAAAAAGAAGACCTTCGATGGCTTGGTATTGATTGGGATAAAGAATATTGCACTTCAGATAATCTTGAACAACATTACCGTCTTGCTGAACAATTGATCAATGACGGTCATGCCTATGTGTGTACGTGCGAATCAGACTTCATTAAAGAATGCCGCTTTCATGGGAAAGAATGTGACTGCCGTTGTGTCGATTGCGGTGAGAGTATTGAGTTATGGAAAGAGATGCTTTCTTCAGGTCTTGACGGTGCCATATTGCGTATGAAAGGAGACATGACCTGTGATAACACAGCTATGCGTGATCCAACACTTTTTAGAATCATTGACAAGGAACATCCTCGGCAAGGAACGAAATATCGGGTCTGGCCCACCTATGATTTTGCAGGTGCGGTAGAAGATAGTATCAGTGGCGTGACCCATCCTTTCCGCACGAAAGAATACGAGTTACGAGACGAATGCTACTTTAAACTTCTTGACCTGTTACGGCTACGAAAGCCGCACTTGATGGAGTTTGCTCGACTTTCCATTGAAGGCATGCCCGTGTCAAAACGAAAGATTAAACCCTTAATTGACAAAAGACTCGTTTCTGGATATGATGATATTCGATTGCCGACGTTGCGCGGATTAGCTAAACGAGGTATTCTTCCAGAAGCAATCAAACAATTTGTATTGTCACAAGGCATTTCAAAGGTCGAATCAACCGTTACCTTCAGCATTGTAGAAGCTATCAATAGAAGACTTGTTGATCCTGTTGCAAAACGATACTTCTTTGTTCCCCAACCCGTGGAACTGATCGTTTCAAATGCTCCTCAAAGGAAAAAAACGATACGGTTGCACCCCACTAATAGCACACTCGGCAGTCGTGTCATACAAACCGATAAGACCTTTTACATCCCAACAGAAGATGCAGAAAAACTTCAGGTAGGCGATGTCTTTCGATTAAAAGATCTTTTTAATGTGAAAATAACAAAGAAAAACAAAACGATTGCTGGCGAGTATGCGGGTGAAGAGCTTATTCCCAACTCGGCAAAGCTTCAATGGACAACAAAGCAATTTTTACCCATGGATGTTTTTATTTCCCATCCTCTTTTCACAAATGATGCCTACAATACAGATAGTCTTGAACAAGTCAACGGATACACCGAACAAGCAGTATCCTCTCTTAAAACTGGAGAACTTGTACAATTTGAACGATTTGGTTTTGTAAGAATCGAGAAAAAGGACCACGCACTTATTGGATATTTTGCCCATAAGTAAACTTTTTAAGTTACCTCATGATTTATTCTACTGCTATTAGGGATGCAAAATAATAGAGGATGGGATGAGAGATGCGTAATTTGAGAAAGGCAATGATAGAGCTATCTATCTGTATAGTTTTTTTCTTTTGTTTTGTTGGAAACGCAATGGCTGCTACCCCCATTCGTTATGATTTTACTACGATTGGGATTTCTATTGCCGTTATTATTGCAGCTATAGCAACTATCGTTGCTGTGCTTACCGCAGGCGGTATCAAATATGTTACTGCAGAAAATGTCTTAGATACTGAAGTGAGAAAAAACCTGTATGAATTTATTGACGAATATCCTGGCTCTCACTTGCGGGAAATCGCCCGCGAACTTGATTTAAAACCCAGTAACGCAGCGTGGCATCTCCGAAAATTAGAACAAACAAATTTGGTCAGAAGTAGGGTCATTGGTGGAAAAAAGGTATATTATCTTGTCGAGGGTGGTGTTGAAGCACGAAAAGAGGCAATTGCCGAATCAATTTTGAAAAATAAAAACGCCAGAGAAATTATGTTATATCTCCAGGATCACCCGGGCAAACATCTCCTTGAAATTGCCCATTCTCTTGGATTAAATCACCATACCGTGAAATGGCATATCAAAAAGATGTATATGGCTGAACTTGTCGAAGGCGATACCAGTAATTCTGCGTATCCTGTATACTTTCCAACAGATTTGGGAAATCAAGTGCTCAGAGACTTTTCCGAACAATTAAAAAAACCAGGTAGAGCAGCTTAGATCCGCCGCCCAACGTCTGTTACTTCTGCACTGTCAACATTTTTTACTTTAGAAATAACTTCTACGACAGGATCAAGTCCACCCGCATCATCAGGGACAGAAACCGTGACATTCAAGCCTTTCAATCCAAAAGCAATCGGTTTGACTTCAATGACTCCTAGTTTGACTGGTGGTTTAATGACACTTTTGATGTCTTTTTTCATCTGCTCTAGTTTACTATCGTCGATAACGCCACCAGGCATCACTCGAATTAACGCAATAACTTCCCCCATGCTCCTTCACCTGTGTTTATGGTCCCCTATATCCACATTTTGAACAGGTATATTTCACACTCTGCTCTCGACAGCTATTACACCGACCAATAATTTCATCGCATGTTGGGCAAGGAAAGGTCGTTGCCCCCTCTTCCAAGAGTCCTTTTCCACATGAAATACATCGTTCTGCCTGTTTCATAGGATGTGCTGATATACATATCTATTATTAAAAGGTGACGATGAAAACGGACTTACTTTTCATGCTTTTTAACTGCATCCAAGGAAAATGAGGCAACTGATTTAAAAATACGATATTGAAAAATGGCACCCACAATTAGTCCTAGGTAGTAAGTCACAAATCGAAATAGCAATACAAAGACACCAATCAGAGAAGAACTGATAAAGAGATTATATAGTGCTGCCGTTCCCCCTTCGGAAATCCCTGCACTGCCAGGGGTAGTAGGCATCATGACGACAATAATGAGTAATACTTGCGATGCTGTTGATTCAATGATGTGTGGCCCTAATCCCAGTCCCATAAGAAGCAGCGGTGGTACTAGCCAACCAGTCATCCAAAACAATGCAGTCACTAGGCCTGCAATGAAAAACGTTTTTTTCCCCCCTCGGATAAAAAATGACATACTTTTGTTGAAATTGTCAACTTCTGTTCCAATGCGTTCAATCGTTGTCTTTGTCTTTTCTTTATTTTTTGAAAACTTCCCCAACTTTTTACCGATGAATTCGAGGAATTTTTTCGTTTTTTCAGGGCGCAATAACACATAAAAAAAGATAACAATTGCAATAAGAAAAACAGCAACAGCGAGGGATATAGCAGTCTGGAGAGGTCCAACCTCTATATAATTACGCAATATTAAAAATGCAAACGGAAAGCAGAGAACCAAAAAAATAGCATCGATTAACCGCTCGCCCAATACCACAGCAGTGGCACTACCCGTGCTCAATCCATCCTTCTTTAACAAATAAATGCGAACGGGTTCTCCGCCGGCCATCGATGGTGTGATATTGGCCAAGAATAGATTGGCAAACACGATTTTTGTTGATTCCCACAATCTAATGTTTGCTGATGTTTCAATGGCATTACTCAAAATTTTTATTCGTAGCCCCCAGAGAATCCAATAGGCAAATTCAACAAGAATTGCGGCGATGAAAAATTCATATCTGATGGTGGTAGTGGTAAGATAGGCAATGGTTTGCGAGTCTAACGTGAAATATAAGATAACAAGAATAATAGAAATGCTCAGTGTCAAACTGATAACAATAGGAAGTTTAATCGTCTTTTGTTTTTTTGTCTTCTCCACATAGCTGGTAAAATGTGAATCCTATTTGGCTCTTGTGGTTTGATTTGATAGTTGCTATTACAACTTAATCATAAAATTGACGATTTCTCTTTGTTTAAATGTATAGGTAAAAGATGCTTTGTGTAATAATGATCACCTCGGATAAATAAGTACGTTCCACAAGATAGT
>CAZWZY010000015.1:0-50457 GCA_964638175.1 uncultured Thermoplasmatales archaeon
TTTGAAACAACATGGTATGAGATCAGGACTTGTTGCTGTTTTTCTTTATAATCGTTCTATTAAAATTCCACTTTTGCCAGTTATGATTTTTTATTTTGGAATATTTTTTGCTGTAATCCTTTGTATCTATATGATAATTGCTTCTATTGTTCAAGGTAAAATCATTGAAGTAATTGAAGCTAAATATGTTGGGAAGAGATGATTGTTTGTTTGAAATAATACCAATTGTTAGTCATGCAGTTATGATTACTATATTTGTTTTTACAATGATGTTACTTGTTGATTATTTCAATGTTTTAACAAAAGGAAAAATGCAAAAAACAGTTAAAGGCGGGCGTTTCCGACAATATTTTACTGCATCGTTTCTTGGTTCAACACCAGGTTGTCTTGGTGCTTTTATGAATGTTTCTTTTTATGTTCATGGATTGATATCATTTGGAGCAATTGTAGGAGGGATGATTGCAACCAGTGGTGATGAAGCATTTGTTATGCTTACTCTTTTTCCAAAAGAGGCTTTGCTACTGTTTATCCTACTTTTTATTTTAGGTATCGTTGGTGCGTATCTTGCTGATAAAACGGCATCTTTTTTTAAAATCAAACCTTGTACTGAATGTAAACTATTGAAGGTTCATGAGGATGAAACTTGTCATTGTTTTGAACCAGCGGTATTAAGGAAATTTCCTAAACTTTCTATTTATAGATATGCAATTCTTACATTTCTTGTTATAATAATAACTTTAATAGGTTTGGGAATTGTTGGTCCTCAGATATGGAATTGGCAAAGAATTACTCTTTTTTCATTGTTAATTATAACTACATTTGTTGTAGCTACTGTCCCTGATCATTACTTGAAGGATCATATTTGGGCACATATTATGAAAAAGCATTTATGGAGAGTTTTTCTTTGGACTTTTTTCGCGCTTCTTTTTATACAGATTGGATTTCAATATTGGAATTTAGAAGGTTTTGTCTCAGCAAATCTGGCATGGGTTCTTTTAATAAGTGCCGTGGTTGGTTTAATTCCTGAGTCTGGTCCTCATATGGTTTTTGTTATGATGTATGCATCCGGGATGGTTCCTTTTTCTGTATTGTTGGCTAGTTCTATTTCTCAGGATGGTCATGGGATGTTACCTCTGCTTTCTTATTCTATTAAGGATTCTGTTTTGATAAAAGTATTTAATTTAGTATTTGCGCTTGTAATTGGAGGAATATTTTTTGCGTTAGGTTTCTAGTATGTGGTTATTTTTTTCCTTTTAATTTATTGTGTTAATAATATCATTCCCAAATCAGGATACAGTCTTTATTTGGGACCATTTTAATAAGATTTACGATTTCAAAATAACGTAAGTTTCATTTTGAAATTGTTATTAAATTTTTTTATTAATTTTGAATAAAAAAACATAAGAATTATATACATTTTTAATATTGAGACAGCGGGAGTATCTTATTGAAAAATAATATTTGTTGTATAAGTAAAAATAAACAGTATGCTCAGTTGATAGTAATTTTTAAAGATCGAATGGAGTAATAAGAATGGTTAAGAGATCAGAGAAAGCTAAAATGATGAGGAAATTAATAAAGGCTATATGGATTTTTAATTGGTTTAATTCCTGTGGGTTTGCAGAACTTGTTCCACTTGTTGGATCCAGATGGGATATGGAACGTTTTGGTATGATTATCGTTGGGTCGCCAAGACATGCAGATGTACTTTTTATTGCTGGTTATCAAACACATAAATCTATAGAAAGGGCAAAAAGAATATATGAACAGATGGCTGAACCTAGGGTAGTAATTGCTTTAGGATCATGTACTATGACAGGTGGTATGTATTGGGATTCATATAATACAATTAAAAGATTGGATGATTATCTACCTGTTACTATGTATATCCCTGGTTGCCCACCTAGACCTGAAGCAGTTTTTGAAGCCTGTGAAAAAATCTTTGAACACGTCAAGGAGCTTGAATAGAATGACCAAAAAAGAGACTAAGTTACTTGATGCAATTAATACCAAATTTAAAACTGATGGGAGGATTCAAAGAGAGCATAGAATTTGGGTATCAATCAATGTAAATAAATTAATTGAAATATGTAAATGGTTAAACGAAAAAGGTTTTGTGCATCTATCGGCAATATCTGTAACTGATTGGTTAGAAAAAAGTGAATATGAGCTTACGTATCATTTGTGGTCTTATGATAGTAAGCTATTGGTGACTGTTAAAACACGTATTCCTAGAACCAAACCAATAGTTGAGTCTGTGTCACCGATTTGGGGTGAAAGTGCCCAGATTCACGAACGGGAACTTCATGAGTTATTCGGTGTCAAATTTATGGGTAATAAGGATTTACTTCCACTTTTCTTAGAAAATTGGCAGGGGCCAGCTCCGTTCAGAAAGGATTTTGATTGGAGAGACTACGTGAGAGAAGAATTTTACGATAAGAAAAATGAACGGGAGAAAGTTTATTATGGTTGAAGAAATGGAACCTGCCCCTAAAGGTACAGAGTACGATTTCTATTTCGGTCCTGCGCATCCTGGCTCGGGTAACTTTGGTGTAAAATTAAAAATCGATGGAGAAATAGTAGTTTCTGCTAGAGCAGATCCTGGTTATTTACACAGAGGTTTTGAGAAGTTAATGGAATACAGAACACCTATACAAAATGCTGTTTTATCTGATAGGCTTTGTGTGCTTGAGCCATTAAATTGGAATTTGGTCCATGCAGAGGCAGTTGATGAATTAATGGGAATAGAGGTACCAGAGCGTGCAAAATATATAAGAGTGATAATGGCAGAGCTTTCTAGGATTCAATCTCATATTATATGGTATGGCGTATTTTCTAAGGGTACTGGTTTTGACACAGGATTTAAAATGGCTTTTGGATACAGAGATTATATATTAGATTTATTTGAGTTGATTACAGGTGGCAGAGTGTACCCTGCAGGTTATATATGTCCAGGAGGTGTAAGGAGAGATTTTCCAGATAATGCTAAAATGAAAATATTGAAAGTTTTAGATAAAATGAATGCGATGATAAAGCTTGAAGAATTAGAAAATCCTGCTATGAATGCTAGAGCAAAAGGTATTGGAGTTTTAAAATTAAAAGATGCGATACGGTTAGGAGTAACAGGACCTGTATTACGGGCTTCTGGGATGAAAGTCGATGTGAGAAAAGAAGAGCCTTATGAGGTATATAGTAGATTGGATTTTGAGGTACCTGTAAGAAAAGAAGGAGACGCATACGCCAGATACTACATTGGTATAGAAGAGATGAAACAGTCTGTTAATATTGTAAAACAAGCATTAGAAGATTTACCAGATGGAGATGTAATAGAAGGCTCTTTAAAAAAGCCTAAAATATCTTTTAAAATACCAGGGGGAGAAGTTTATGTGCGTAATGAAATTGCAAGGGGAGAGGCAGCAATGTATATGGTGAGCAATGGAAATAGTACGCCATATAGGGTTAAGGTAAGAGGTCCTGATTTTTTACATATGATTCCGGTCCTTGAACATTTATTAAAAGGGGTGCAAATAGCTGATGTACCTGCCGTATATTGGAGTTTGAATATTTGCCCTGCTGATATGGATAGGTGATTTGATGAAATATGGGATATTACCAAAATTATTACAAAATATGTTTTCAAAACCTATGACCATTAAATTTCCTCATGAATCAATTCCTATACCAAATAGATATAGAGGAGAACACGAGTATGATATTGAAAAATGCATAAGCTGTGGGCTCTGCGCTAAGATATGTCCTAATCGGGCAATAGAGATGATAGAATTACCTAAAGAGTATAAGGAGAAATATCCTAAAACATATCCGAAGATAGATTTGGGAAAATGCTGCTTTTGTGGCCTCTGTGAAGATATATGTCCTAAAGATTCTATTATTTTAACAAAAAATGTTTTTCTTTCTGCATTTGATAAAACTAATGTTATTAAATACCCGCTGCAAAATAAAGTTAAGTAATTGAAGATATAATAAATGTACATTTTAATGTACCCACATCGAGATTCAAGCGTATAAATCACATCACATTTTAATGATTTATATCTGTTGACCAATTCTTATTCTTCAGTCAATCAAATCATTTTTTAATAAAAAGTTATTATTTGTATAAAAATGAATTTAAAAGAGCCCCAGATAAAGCTCGTAATATTTTATGTGAAAACTGTTACTATGAAGCATTAAATATCATAGCCAATGGAGGAACAATACCATCATACAAAGAAAAAAGCGATAGTATTACACAAAAACCATCCAAAACACATTCATCAATATCTACTAGCCAACATTATTCAAAAAGTGATGCCTCTGCTAATTATTCATCAAACTATACTAATTTATCTGATAGAGAAGTTTCTAAAAGAAAATTCAATGCTTATCTTAACCCAGGTACAGATGAAGCAGAGTTTAGAAGAGGTACAAAAAAAAGATATGATAAAAATGATAAGACAGGATATGAAAAAGGCAGAGATAGAGTGAAAAGAATATTGGATAAAGATGATGATAAATAAGTGAGGGAGATAATGTCATATAATGATATTAATAGAAGCTTGGAATTATTAAGGAAAGCTATGAAAGAAGGTAGTCAAAGAGACAGAGAAAATTGGAGAAACATAATGAACGATTGTGAACGAACTCGAAAAACTTATCAAGGTTATGTTAGGGAATTGTGCGAAAAAAATAGAAGAAAAGATGAAGAAAAATTTAGAAAGTTAGATAATCCTGAAACTGATGATTTGGAACGAGCCATAATATTATGCGAGTATTTTGGTATTGCAATTCCATTGGCATTAACAGGTTACGTTTATAATCCTTTCAATAAGAAAAGAAAAAGATAGCAGAGATTTTAAAACAAAATCTAAATAATAAGTTGTAGAAGGGTAAAAAATGGAAATAGTTCAATCTTTAATGTATACAATACTTCCAATTATTGGTATAATCATTGGCGCATTACTTCAATATGTTTTTTCAAAACATTCAGAAGAACTAAAACATCAACAGAATTTGAAGACACAAGCATACGTAGATTTTCTAAAGGGCGTAAGTGGTATAACAGTTGCTCATAGGAATAATAATAAAACTAAAGGGCAGGAGTACACTACTATTTTAGTGGATGCTAAAACAAGAATATCGATTTATGGAAGTAAAGAAGTTATTCAAAAAATCGCAAATTTTTGGAGATCAGATGCAAAAGTTGATACACCTGAAGAAAAGCATTTATTCATTGAGATATGTCAAGCGATGAGGAGTGATAATCTAAAAAAGGGCCAGCAAGTTGAAAATAAAGATATATCTCAATTATTATTCAGTGAAGATTTGGATTGAAATTTAATCTTGTTATTTGAGTTCTTTGGCGTTTTTTTGCATTCGGAAGTAATGATTTAACCAAAATCTTTAAATACTCTAGCATTATTAACAATTGTTAATAAAGGGGTTGTATGGGGGACCTCACACAACGTCAATTAGATGTCCGCGAGGCGATTTAGGAAACTACTCATGAGATTAACAACGAATGTGGAGATGTAAATCTATTTGGAGGCAAAATTTTTTGAGAAAATCCCATCCTTTCCTCCTCTCCTCACCGTCCCTTGCCTCCGATACTTTGCATCTCCCATCCATCCTTTTTCTACAACCTCATCCATAATATTGAAATAAGAACGAATGATTTTGGTGGTAAATGGATAAGACCGATCCAATTTGTGGGATGAAAGGAACCATTAAAGCACATGGCCACTATTTCTGCAGCAACCGCTGTATAAAAAAATATGAAGAGCAACATCATATCAAAGCAGGGGAACAATACTGCCCAAGTTGTTCTACCCACGCTCCTCATAAAAAATGGTACAAAGAACGATTATTTATTGTTACGCTAGTTGTCATCATCCTGCTTATCGCAAGTATTTTGATACCACTTCTTCATCCCTTCTATGATGCGTTTATTGAGTACTTGCTGTTAATCTGGTGGGCAATTCTGGTTGGATTTCTTATTGGAGGTATCATTGATTATTTTATTCCTCGAGAATATATCCAAAAATACCTGTCTAGACACAAAAAACGAACAATTTTCTATTCCATTGTTTTTGGATTTTTGATGAGTGCCTGCTCTCATGGCATTCTTGCGATTGCTATTGAACTGTACAAAAAAGGAGCAAGCACTTCTTCGGTGGTCGCGTTTTTACTTGCGTCCCCTTGGGCAAATCTTCCTATTACAGTGCTTCTCTTTAGGTTTTTTGGTATCAAAGCAGCATTCATTGTGCTCTCAGCGTTACTTATTGCTGTCATTACGGGTCTTATTTATCAGGCGTTAGAGCGCCGAGGGATGGTTGAATGCGATAAATGTCAGCATGGTGAAGATCATGCGATTCTTACCACGTTTTCTATACGTGCCGATGTGAAAAAACGATGGCGCAGATTTGAATTTACGCAAGCAAATATTCTTACCGCTCTTAAAGGCGTATTTAGTGGGTCATGGGCACTTTCAAAAATGGTGTTGTGGTGGTTGTTAGTCGGCATGGTAATGGCGGCATTTGCACGAGCGTATGTACCACACCATTTATTTTTAACATATATGGGCCCGACTGTATTGGGTCTTATTGTCACCTTGTTTTTTGCGACGATTATTGAAGTCTGCTCAGAAGGAAGTTCCCCCCTCGCGTTTGAAATATTCAATCAAACCGGTGCCTTTGGGAACAGCTTTACTTTTTTGATGGCGGGAGTTGCCACGGACTATACGGAAATAGGATTAATCTGGCAAAACATCGGTAAAAAGGCGGCACTATGGCTACCCATCATTACCGTTCCACAAATATTGGTATTGGGATACCTTTTTAATCTTATTGCCTAAAGCTTCCTAAAGCTTTTTGTACCCTTTGCCTATCACGGTATGAGGGCTACGTATGGATTTTATGTTAACAGAACAACAAACGTTGTTCCAGAAGACGATTAGAGCATTTTGTGAAAAAGAACTTAAACCTCTTGCCTCAAAAATCGACAAAGAGGAATATTTCCCTAAAAGCCTCTATAAAAAAATGGGACAAATGGGCCTCTTGGGTATGACTCTCCCTCAAAAGTATGGGGGAGCAGGGATTGATCGCGTCAGCTATATGATTGCACTGGAAGAAATCTCTCGAGTGTGTGGCTCTACAGGCATTACGGTTGAAGCACATAATTCTCTTGGTGTTGGCCACATTTATGAAAAGGGTACCGAGGAACAACGGAGGAAATATCTTCCCAACCTAACGAATGGAGACGGGCTTGCTGCTTGGGCATTATCGGAACCAAATGCTGGATCCGATGCCGCGGGACTACAAACAACGGCTGTTCTTGACAAGGATGAATGGGTGTTGAATGGAACAAAACATTTCATTACCAGTGGAGATCTTGCCGATGTTGTAACCGTCATGGCCAAAACTGACAAGGAAAAGGGTGCAAAAGGCATCAGTGCCTTTATTATCGAAAAAGACACTCCTGGTTTTAAGGTAGGTCAGTTGGAAGATAAACTCGGCCTTCGAGGAAGTCACACTGTTGAATTGATTCTTGAGGACTGCCGCATCCATAAAAAACAATTGCTGGGTGAGAGGGATTTAGGCTTTATCGGTGCCATGAATATTCTAGATCGTGGTCGAACAGCGATTGGTGCCATGTCTGTTGGTATTGCTCGTGGTGCATTAGAAGACAGCATTGAGTACGCCAAGCAACGACAACAATTTGGTCGTCCTATTGCAAAGTTTCAAGCAATTCAGTGGATGATTGCCGATATGGCAACAGAAATTGATGCTGCACGACTGTTGGTGTATCGTGCAGCGTTTATGGAGGATCAAAACATACCGTTCACCAAAGAGGCAGCAATGGCAAAACTCTTTGCATCAGAAATTGCCATGAGAACAACGGTAAAAGCAATACAGATTTACGGGGGGCATGGATATATGCGAGAATATCCCCTTGAACGATATTATCGAGATATTAAACTCTGTCAAATCGGTGAGGGCACCTCTGAAGTACAGCGCATGGTGATTGCAAAACAATTAGGATTATAGGGAAAAGAGGGAGGAACATGGTAAAACCTTTGCAGAAGAAAGACAGATATGAGGAATTGTACAAGAACTTTACTTGGAATGTACCGAAGTATTTTAATTTTGGATTTGACGTGGTAGACAAATGGGCAGAAGATCGAACAAAATTGGCACTTATCTCTATTGACCGCACGGGTAAACGAGATCGCTATCATACCTTTCGCGATTTATCGGTGGAATCAAATCGTTATGCCAATGCCCTGCGAAGAATAGGTGTCAAAAAAGGGGATCGTGTCTTAGTAATTCTTCAGAGCATTCCTGAGTGGTATATTGCACTCATTGGTATGTTTAAACTGGGCGTGGTGCCAATGCCTGGAACTGTGCTTCTTACCGAAAAGGATGTAGAATATCGAGTAAACCGCGCAGAAGCGTGTATGATTTTTACTGACGAGGATCATGCAGACGTCGTTGACAAGATCGCCTCAAAATGCTCCTCATTACAACATCTCATGCTTGTTGATGGGAACAGAAAAGGCTGGTTGAATTATCAAGAAGAAATGGGCAAGTCATCCTACGAACTTTCGCAAAAAGAAGCAGGAAAAACACTCCCCTCCGATCCCATGCTAATCTATTTCACGTCAGGGACAACAGGACATCCAAAAATGGTATTGCATGCCCATAGTTACCCTCTGGGTCACGAGGTCACCGCACGTTTTGCACAAGGACTGACAAAATGTGATCTCCATTGGACTGTTTCTGAAACTGGATGGGCGAAGGCTGCCTGGGGAAAACTGTTTGGACAAATGCTTGTTGGTGCTGCGGTCATCCAGTGGGAAACACCTGACCGCTTTGACCCTGATGGATTGCTACGAGCCATGGAGCGATATGGAGTAACCACTTTTTGCGCTCCACCAACGGTGTACCGATTACTCATTCAAATGGATTTATCACAGTATAATCTAAATCTTCGTCATTCCATGAGTGCAGGAGAGCCTCTTAATCCTGAGGTTATTCGGGTCTGGAAGGAAGCATTTGGGTTAGAGATTTACGATTTCTATGGTCAAACTGAAACGGTCTGTGTTCTGTCTAATTATCCCTTTATGCCTATCAAATATGGGTCGGTAGGAAAGCCAACGCCAGGTCACGATGTTCGCATTGTTGATGATGAAGGAAACGAACTTGGACCCAATAAAGAAGGAAATATTGCCCTGTATATTGGCAATCAGCGCCCACCAGGATTGTTCAAAGAGTATTGGAAAGACCCTGACATTATGAAAAAGGCGTTTAGAAATAACTATTATTACACAGGGGATCGAGGATACAAAGACGAGGATGGCTATTTTTGGTTTGTCGGTCGAGATGACGATGTCATCAAATCATCTGGTTATCGAATTGGTCCGTTTGAGGTAGAATCTGCTCTTATGGAACATCCTGCTGTTGCAGAATGCGCAGTGGTTGGCGCCGACGACCCTAAAGGAATCCGTGGTATCGTGGTGAAAGCATTTGTTGTCCTTGCTAAAGGGTACAGCCCCTCAGAAAAACTAACCAAAGAGTTGCAGGACTACGTAAAAAAGGTTACAGCACCCTACAAGTATCCACGAATCGTTGAATATACTGAAGAGCTGCCAAAGACCATCTCTGGAAAAATCTTGCGTCGAGAATTACGGAAACAATAATATCCACTATAACAACCACTTTTGTACGCGAGCAAGACTTGTAGTCAACTGAGGAACATGATCAAAGGTTGATACCTCTTGAGGACTAATCCATCGATACTCAGTGTGTTCCCAATCAAGAGTAATGGTTGACTGGCGATTAAGTCTGACAAGAGCAGGATGAACAATCCATGTTTTTTCTGCAGTCTTATCGGTAAAGGTATATGGCTCACCTAAATGATAGGAGGCAATGTCGTTGTCTTCTATTCCTGTTTCCTCGTGCAATTCCTCAAGTATTTTTTCCTTCAGTGGTTTTATTTCATCAAGATATCCTGCGACCGTATTCCATTTTCGCTTGTAGGCGTGTACCTTACTGCTTCGCTTTAGCAAGAGTATATTCTTTTGATACGAAACAAAGATGGTAATTACTGGTGCCTTATCAGCATTGGAAAAATCAATTCTCCCATCAGGGAAGGATGGCAAGATCTGTTTGAAGGATCGAATGGTCTGATACACATCTTCTTTCGGAATCATCAGTATGGGAAATGACGACTTTCTTCTTTAAATCATCTGAAGTATAATCTAGTAATCAGTCAACACAAACTATAAATTCATACAAGCGATGTAATCAATGTGCGTGAGGAGGATATGTAACGTGGTCGCCTGTGCCATCTGTGGAAAAACGTTAGGATGGTTTGACAAATATCAGTGTTATGATGAGTCAGATATGTTGCTTACGATTTGTGTCGATTGCAAAAAAAATCATTTTCCAGAATATCGCACAAACTCGCCAGAAGATCATCTTTTTGTGTTCAATATGTTTCCTTTTGGTAAGCCACCAAAAAAAGGATAATGTTATGATTCATCGGTTGGCACTCCTCCCTTTTTGGGAAAAATAGCATAACGAATGTTTAAGGAAATGAGTTGATATCCTTCTGCTCTTTATAAACATATAATTTTATGCCTTGTCTTGTTTACAAGCTGGTAATAATATATAACAAACTGAAACGCTTAAAAATGGGACCTTTGTTTCAACAATGGGGCGAGGCTAGACATGAATGTATGCAAAGTAACAAGTGTACAACTGAGACGATACTTTCTGCTTGCTCTCTTGGTTGTGATGATATGGTTTGTTCTTATGCTCACACAATTCTTTGTACCCTATGGCTTTCACGTCATGGTTATAATGGGGCTTGTCTTTTCAAGTAAATTAGGGGAATTTATCAAAGAAAGCGTATGGCAATAAAGGAAAAGAAAACACCTGCTTACGCACGTGTTTTTTTCTTTTGTTTTTCGATAGTTGCTAAAAACGAATCAATTTCCTCTACGACAGCTTCATACTGTTCATCTATATCCATTGCTACCACCAGTATCGTACCTTCTGTGAAAACTCCTATTTAAAGGTATCCTGAAAAAATGTCAAAATGAACAAAATAAAAGATTATCTACTTCCATCAGATAGGAAAGCTTATAATTTCTTAGTCATCAATAGTTTAACCATCAGTCCAAGGACCATTAGATAACTCACTAAGATAAGTCCACCAGCGAGTGCCCACATATCAATAAAAATGACGATAAAGCCAACTGTGCTTAGGATAAAGATAAGACTGATGATGATTTGTAACTTCTGGAGAGTAATCATGCCGTTGAAGGTACTCATCTCGATGACTTTCGACTCTTTTTTCTTTTGCATGGTGTTACACCGTGTCAATAATATATAATACAAAGTATATAAATATTGTCTTCACGCTAAAAAGAAAATATTAGGAAGGCCCTGGAAGCATACTGCTTACATACAAATACGTCATTGCAGAAATGATAATTGATATGACCACAAGAATCAAAACAATTGCCCCTAGGATGAGACCAATAAGGCCATAACTGTCTCCTTGTTTTTTGGCTAAATACCCAATAATAATGGCAATAATAGCACCAGGAATGCCAATGAGATATTCAAGATAGGAAAACAGTAGCAGAGTACTAAAAACAGAAGAGACATCAAATACGGCGGTACCCATCATAAATGGCAAGATAATGCCCGTTGTCATGAGGAGGATGCTGATTATGCCAAGGATTAAGGATACTATTCCCATGATGGTATGAGAGTTATGCTTCATCATAATTCATCTCCTGAAATTAATATTAATTCTTTTTGATTTTGGCTTACATTCTAAAGACGCCCGGCTTCCAGTCAGGAATTGGTGCATTTAATGAAGCAGAGATGCCCAATCCAAGAACCAAACGAGTATCAACAGGATCAATAACTCCATCATCCCAAATGCGAGCAGTACTATAGTAAGGGCTACCTTCGGTTTCATATTTATTCAATATGGGTTCGGTAATGGCCTTTTCCTCTTTTTTGGTTAGTTCTTTTCCTTTGCGCCAGAGTTGATCTCGTTTCACAGTTAATAATACTCCAGCAGCCTGTTGCCCCCCCATAACAGATATACGGGCGTTGGGCCACATCCAAAGTTGCCGGGGATCATACGCACGACCGCACATTCCATAATTGCCTGCACCAAATGATCCACCGATAATGACCGTGAACTTTGGTACTTGTGCACAAGTAACGGCGGTAACCATTTTTGCCCCGTCTTTTGCGATACCACCAGCTTCATATTTTTTACCAACCATGAACCCGGTAATATTTTGGAGAAATGCCAGGGGGATTTTTCTCTGACAGCAGATTTCAATGAAATGACTCCCTTTCAATGCAGATTGAGAAAACAATACACCATTGTTTGCGAGAATGCCAACTGGATATCCCATAATGCGAGCAAAACCACACACCAATGTTTCACCATAAAGTGCTTTGAACTCATGGAATTTTGAACCATCAACGATGCGGGCAATAACCTCACGAACATCAAAAGGCTTACGAGAATCTTTGGGAATAATGCCATAAATCTCTTTGATGTCATAGGCAGGTTCTTCTGGTTTTGCAATATCAAGATATGTTTTTTCAGGGCGATTTAAGTTTTCAACAATATTGCGAGTAATATGAATCGCTTCAGGATCATCATGGGCATAGTGATCTGACACGCCACTCTCACGACAGTGAACATCGGCTCCCCCTAGGTCTTCTGCAGATACCTCTTCCCCAGTTGCTGCTTTGACAAGCGGAGGTCCTCCCAGAAATATTGTACCTGTTCCTTTGACAATAATGGTTTCATCCGACATGGCAGGAACATACGCACCACCTGCAGTACAGGATCCCATCACAACAGCAATTTGAGGAATTTCCTCTGATGACATTTTTGCTTGATTGTAAAAAATCCTCCCAAAATGTTCTCGATCGGGGAACACTTCATCTTGCATCGGCAAAAATGCCCCACCGGAATCGACTAGATAGATGCAGGGAAGATTGTTCTTGAGAGCAATGTCTTGTGCACGAAGATGCTTTTTGACGGTCATGGGATAATATGTTCCACCGGTTACTGTTGCGTCATTTGCAACAATAACTACCTCTTTGCCGTGAACGATACCGATACCTGTGACAATGCCTGCGCAAGGAGCGTGATTACTATACATACCGTATCCTGCGAGAGGATTGAATTCCATAAAGGGCGTATCGGGGTCAATCAATGCTTCAATACGTTCACGGGCTAGCATTTTATTGCGAGATTTATGGAGTTTAATCTTTTCTTCTCCTCCCCCTTGCATCGCAACGGCAATTTTTCCCTTCAAATCATTTACCATTTTTTCATAGTGGGCATAATTGATTTTATACTCTTTACTCGAGGTTTCAATATGACTTTCAATAATATCCATAGGTTTACTCTCCCTTTGCTTTGGTCATATCAACGGTTTTTTGACCAATTTCAATTTGATCATTTTCCTTAAAATGCACCTTTTTAATGGTTCCCGTATATGGCGCGCGAATGAGATATTCCATTTTCATAGCCTCAATGACCATGACCACTTCTCCTTTCTTTACTTTTGCCCCTGGTTTTACTTTCACGTTAACGACTTTTCCAGAAATGGGTGAGGTTAGATTACCCTCCTCTTTCTTTCTTGTTTTCTTTTTACCAGTGAGCTCGACGGGCCGGACTTTGAAAACCTCTCCATCAACGAACACATACTTTTCCTTTTCACCTTCGGTGATGACACATTTGATGGTCCGATCACCAACTTGAAGCTTGAGATGTCCTTTTTCGAGTTCTGTTGCTTCGATGGTATACTCGGTATTGTCATACATAATATAGTAGTGGTCTTGGCGACGCTCGACAGTAACGTTGTAGACGTGATTTTTGTGCTCGTAATTGATAAACATCGCGTTACACCCCTGCCCCCATACGCCATCGTCCTACATGCTTCCATGGGGAATGGGGATCGACTTCTTTATAGCGTACCAATTCTTGTTTTTTCGAATGCATCGCATCATACACCGCAAGGGCAATCACTGCGTCAACAGGCAACCCTTGTTTTGTAACGGTCCAATCCTTGAAATAATTGTCAATAAAATGCGTAGTAATGTGACCTTTTCTAAATTCTTCATGATCTAGTACTTTCTTAAGAAATGCAATGTTGGTTGTTACTCCAAGAACGACGTAACGAGAGAGTGCCCAGATCATTTTGTTGATACTTTCGTTACGATTTTCACTATAGACAATCAGTTTTGCAAGCATGGGATCATAGTATGGTGTGACCTCCATTCCCGCATACATGCCCGTATCGTCACGAATGTTTGGACCAGTAGGAACATCTATTTTTTTGAGTGTGCCGATGCTGGGCAAGAATCCATTTGATGGATCTTCAGCATATATCCGGCATTCGAGGGCATGTCCTCGCTGAATGAGTTGCTGTTGTTTAAGCGTCATCTCCATACCACTAGCGATGCGCAGTTGCCATTTTGCCAAATCAATGCCTGTTGTTGCTTCAGTAATGGGATGCTCCACTTGAAGACGCGTATTCATTTCCATAAAGTAAAAGTTGAGATTGCCATCTACCATGAATTCAACAGTACCTGCATTTTCATAACCAACAGTTTGTGCCGCCGCTACCGCTGCCTTTCCCATCTTTTCTCGCAGGTCTTTCGTCATCACTGGTGATGGTGTTTCTTCAATAATTTTTTGATGTCGTCGCTGAACGGAACACTCCCGCTCAAATAAATGAATGACATTGCCGTGCTCGTCGGCAAGGATTTGAAACTCAATGTGCCGTGGTTTATCAAGATACTTTTCCAGAAACACTGTATCGTCACCAAACGCAGATTTCGATTCACGTTTGGCACTTTCAATGGACTCTTCTAAAAATTCTTCTGATTGTACCAGTTTCATCCCTTTGCCACCACCACCAGCGGCAGCTTTTACTAACAGAGGAAAGCCAATCTTTTTCCCTTCTTTTATCAACGAAGACATGTCTTGCTTTATTCCATGGTATCCAGGAATCACGGGAACATTTGCTTTCTCCATGGTTTTTTTTGCGGTAATCTTGTCACCCATTAGACTGATAATCTTAGGGGAGGGACCGATAAATTTGATACCAACATCTTTGCATGATTGAGCAAAATCAGGGTTTTCTGCAAGGAATCCATATCCTGGGTGAATGGCTTCCGCGCTGGTATCTTGTGCAAATTTAATGATCTTTTGGATATTCAAATAACTCTCAATGGGAGTGGGATCCCCAAGGTTTTTTGATTCGTCAGCAAGTTGAACATGTGGCGCATTTTTATCTACTTTTGAATAGATAGCAACGGTCTTGATGCCCATTTCTTGGCATGATTTAATGATTCGTACCGCGATTTCTCCCCTATTCGCAATCAATACTTTTTGAAACATGCCTTATTCGCTCCATTTTGTTTTTCGTTTTTCAAGGAACGCAGAAATTCCTTCTTGTCCTTCTGATGAAATACGAAGTTCAGCAATTTTTTTCACGGTAAATTCTTTAAAATCAGGTCTATTCATCTGTTCACACGCACTGACCAACTGCTTCACTTCTTTAATGGCAGTTGGTCCCGAAGAACGCAGGTAACCGACATAGGTCTGTACGGCTTCATCGAGCTTTTCTTCAGGTACAACATAATCAAGTAATCCTATTTCTTGTGCATGCTGAGAAGTAAAGCGTTCTCCAGTGATAAACAACCTTCTCATATGAGCAAGACCAATGCGTCTCACTACATAAGTTGATATGACTGAAGGAATGATGCCTAGATTCACTTCACTAAACGCAAATTTTTTTTCAGGAACACCAATTGCGATATCACAGACGGCAATGAGCCCCAACCCCCCCCCAAATGCATGTCCGTTGATTCTGCCAATAACCGGCTTAGGGCAGGTATAGATGCCCTCATACAAATCGAGCAATAATCTACTATCTTTGATATTTTCTTCTTTTGAGTATGTTGCCATACTTTTCATCCAATGGAGATCAGCACCAGCACAGAATGATTTACCTCTTCCGGTAAGAATAATCGTTCGAATGCACCCATCTTTTGAGATCTCGTTAAAACACTGAGTTAATTCTTTCATGAGTTGTTCATTCATTGCATTGTGAACGTCAGGTCTGTTGAGTGTAACAACGCATGATTTTTTTTCTTTTCTAACATTAATAGTTGTATATGTCATGGTTCCTCCCGGTTTATGCATGAACTATTGAACCAAATGCAGCCTGACGATTATAGGCAAATTAGATAAACCTTTCTAAAGTTTTTACAGCAATTGTCGATGGCTATTATTTCCCCATGAAGACGGGTTTTCGTTTCTCGCTGAAGGCTGCTACTCCCTCCTCGAAATCCTTTGTTCCTGCAGCGTATGAGGCGGTCTTGCTTTCCAGTTCAAGGTGAGTGATCATATCGTTTTCCATACTTTTATTGATAAGCATTTTTGCTTTGCCTACGGCAATAGGAGGCAATATCCTAAATTTGTTTACAAGCTCTTCAACTGTTTCATCTAATTTTTCGGCTGTTACAGCTATATTCACGATGCCAAGTTCTTTTCCTTGTTGCGCTGTGAACACTTTTGAGGTGAGGATATACTCACATGCTCGTTGATATCCAACAAGTTTGGTGAAAAATTGGGTACCGCATCCAGGAGCAAGGCCAATACCAATAAACGCAGTCCCTAATTTTGCTTCTTTATCGGCAATAATGGTGTCACAGGAAAGAGCAAGTGAAAGCCCGGCACCAAAGGCGGCACCATTGATGGCAGCAATTACTGGTTTTTCCATGGTTCTCATTTCAATGACGCACTTGTGAATGCTGCGAGTTAGGTCACGCAAATAGTGAGATTTGTTTGTGGCTGCGTGCATTTCTTTGACATCTCCTCCCCCACAAAATCCTTTTCCGGTTCCTTTGATGACGACTGCTTTGATCTCTACATTCTTTTTGATGTCATGGAGGACGTGATAGAGTTCTGTCCCCAATTTTAGATCAAACGAGTTTAATCGTTTAGGTCTATTAAGAAGAATGTAGGCAACCTTGTCTTTGATTTTCGTTTGAAGGGTATCATATGTCATAGGTCCCTTTGAATACCGCCAGGGAATTTAAATGTTAACCAAAAATCTATAAACTCATTGCTCATGCAATGCCGCAGATGGATGAGGTTACTATACTAGGAGTAATAATTCTCTATTTAGCATGCATTATTGCTATTGGACTGTATTCCTCTCGTAAAATAAAATCTATAAATGGGTTTTTTTTAGCTGAGCGAAGCCTCGGTCCAGGAGTTCTCACTGCAACGCTTACTGCGACAGTGGTAGGTGGCTCGGCAACGATCGCTACTGCAGCACTGATTTATCGCTCAGGTTTGCCTGGATTATGGTTGGATATTGGTGGGGCAGTTGGGCTACTTGTTCTTGCCTTTTCGTTAGCAAAACTCGTTCGAAAGACGGGTCTATATACACTCCCCGAAATCACGGGGTACCTCTTTGACAAAAAAACTAGAGTTGCAGCATCAGTTTTGGTTCTGCTGACACAAATTGCATGGATTGCACTACTAATTCAAGGAACCAGTACCATATTGTCGGTTCTTCTTCCTGTTGAATATGAACTATTGCTTGTTATCATCACGTTACTTTTCATTTTCTATACCATCATCGGTGGCCAATTTGCAGTTGTGTATACTGACCTTGTTCAATTTATCGTTATGATCGTTGGTATTTGTCTTCTTGCTGCGCCATTACTGTTTATGGAGGCATTACCACATTTGAATAGACTTTCTGCTGAGCATTTATCCTTTCCTATAAACAGTAGCATAGGCATTCTTCCAATGATTTCCTTCTTTTTTATGATGCTCATGCCGCACATTGTCGGTCCAGATATTTATTCGAAGTTACTTTCTGCAAAAGATGAAAAAACGGCACGAGCAGGTGCATTGTTTTCAGGAATATTTAAGCTGATTTTCGCTGTAGCAATCGGTGTTCTTGCTATCTCTGCGTTTGTGTTAGTCCCGGGTCTTACTGCTGCTGAATCTGGGCAGGCCTTACCTCTTGCCATCACACAGCTGAATCCTCTCCTTGCAGGCGTCATTTTAGCCGCCTTTGTTTCGGTCATGTTGTCTTCTGCAGACTCCATATTGATTTCTGCAGGAACAGTACTGAGCGTCGATATCATACGAAAAAAAAATATCCTTGTTTCACGGATTGGCTTGCTTGCTGTAGGAGTATCGGCTCTTGTACTTGCGTTATATCTTGATGATATCATTGATACATTGAAGTTAGCATACACGATTTTTACCGCAGGATTGACTCTTCCCATTATCTTTGGATTTTACAAACAGAAAACAAAAGTTACTTCAACAGGCGCATTTCTGGCTCTCATCTTTGGAGGATCTATCTCCCTGGTCTGGCTTATGCTTGATTCTCCAGGAGTAGATGCTGTGCTTGTTGGTCTGCTGGCATCGTTGATTCCTCTGGTTATTTTTAGAAAGCAACCTCAATAAGCCTAAGATACAATCTGTCTTTTCTTTTGCTGCCAGACTATCGTGCCTAAAAGTAAGACAGTAAGAACGATTGCTCCTGCTAACGCCGTATAAGCAATTTCTGTCCGCAGACCAAAGAGAGGGTCTGATTGCAGGTGCCTGGTAGCGATACCAAGTAGTGCCCAAATAATGACTATTGTGTAACCAATGTCTTTTCGTTGTATCAATACTAACAGACCAATGATCGTCGCAACAATCAACACGACTAGCGTCAGCACAATTTGAGTATCAAGTACCATGGTATCCCATCCAAGAGTAACCAGCACTGCCGTGACATTGGCGATAGTAGCAACTGTTATCCAGCCCAAATAGACACTGACCATAGTATGTACGGCAAGTTTTTCTTTGAATGGTACCTTGGTTTTTCCAATATCCAACCGCAGATACATAGCAAGTAGCGAGACAAACAGTAGAAGCATGGGCAAAATTGATAAGACGACCTGCTCGTAATGCCATAAAAATATCCATACAATATTGCCAACTCCTGCAAGAATAAACCAGAAACTGATCTTATGCAGAAAAGGCATCTCTCTTTCCTTTGTTGAAAAGAGACCTCGCGCTTGGTAGAGGGCAAACACGATGAGCAGAACATAGATTACTCCCCAAATGGTAAAGGTCAAACCACTGGGAGTAAATAAATTCGGAATGTTGTCCGCAAGATCGCCCGTGTATTTACCATTCAGTGGCAATGCATTGGCAAGAATATTAATGATAACAGTTAGAAATGCAATAAGTAAATTTCCAGCCTGTAGATAGGGCTTTATTTTATTATTTACCATGGTTTCTCCCCGGTAACCTCAATGAGTTCGACCATAAAAAGATATGTGCTACTGCGTTGTTGCTTGAGGAGATAGATGTGCATAGTATTGGAGCAGGGCAGGGTTCGCTTTTTCCCCGTAGACAATCCGCTGCAGTTTTGGTTGCATTGTAACCTTATTTTTTTCTACTTTCTTCTGATAACGTTTTGCAATTACTTTTGCCAAGATCGTCTTTACGTTATCACTTGCATGTGGTTCTCCAAAGACCTCATACACCTGATCACGAAGATCAGCAATCATTGCTGCTACTTTCTCGTTTGGTGCATACTTCACACCAATGTCATACAGCGGATAGCACATTTTGCAGTTTGCAGCATAGACTTTAGCACGAGCCTGTTGAATAGGAATGTCAGAATCACAGAATCGTAAATATCCCTTCAGATTTTTTTGGATGAATCGAAAGGCAGATGGACCCAACTGCTGGTAATCTTGTTCAAAACAGTATCTCTGGAGTTGTTTCATCCTTTTCCCATCGATATGGTTGTGTTTGAAACTTAAGGTAAACCCATCAATTTTATGAAGTGGGAGATCCTTCAAGATGCGCCCTTCTTTGAGTAAACAGTCGTATAAGGGAGTTCCAGGAATGGGTGTATAGATAAGAAACTGGGAGAGGGTAGGGTCAAGAGAGAGATGGTATGCTAAATCTTGTTTTATCAGGTCTTCTGTGTGATGTTCAAGACCGACAATCATCGAAATGAGGGTGTTGATGCCTACATCATGAAGTTTGTTGATGGTCTTCTTGATATCTATCTTATCCATCTTAGGATACGATGAAATAGCTGCTTCTGCATTAGATACTTTTTTTGTAATGTTTTCGTGTTTCGCTCGAAGATCTTGGGAGCTTTTCGATTCAATGCCGACCCAGAGTGTTTCTATGCCCATCTCTGCAAGAAATGTTGGGTCATACATACTGATTGCCTTGATCGATGAAAATCCTGCCATGCGCACTGGATTTGTTATCTCTTTTCTTGTATACTCTGCAAGTTCCACCACTCGCTTTTTGTATAGAAGAAAGTCTTCTTCCATAATACCAACAAGGCGAGTATTAAGTTTTGCATCAATCTTGAGAATAGCGTCCCAGACGTCTTTTCCCGTCTTCAACAATGGAATGTGTTGTCTTTTATAAAAGTGAGAGGTGATACAAAAATCACAGCCATTTGGACAGCCAAGACCTGCAAGGAGAATTGATCCCTGATTAACAGTTACGTTCATGATTTTCTTTTTTTCTGGAATGATGGGGTGCTCCCGTGGAGCATTGATATCCTCGCCAAGAAGTCGACGCATAAAGGTAACTCCTTCTTCACGACAGACATAATCGGCAAGCTCATCTGCTCCAGGAACCGTCGTTCCATATCCTCCAAGAATGAATTTTGCATCCGGTGCATATGTTCGTACCAGGGTGCACATTTTTTCCATTTTTCGATGGGTACAAATAACATAAGAGATACCTACATAGTCATATCCTTTCTTCAGTTCCTTAATAAACTCCTGCTCAGAAGGATAGTTCAAGACTACTGTTTTTGGTTTAATGTTTAGTGCAATATATTCCAGTCCAAAGCCACCAGAGTATGTTCTCATGCTGAATAATCCTTGAGCCAGCGTGATTTGTCCATGAAATAGTTCTGGTTGTGTTTGAAAGGTGCAATCATCAGAATCGACATAAAATGGTCTCATAACAGTGGTGAGTAGAATCTTGGTCATAGCCTCTCCCTTTTTCAATTGTTTGCATCAAATGCTCTAGATATAAATATTTTGTAGACTTTTGAATTATGGTCTACACTATTGCTCAAGTTGTCTGAAGATCATGCTATGCAAGAGGCTTTGTCGAGCAACATGAATAAAAATTGGAGATGCCGGCGAAGCTACGGCAGCAGCACCATGTATATTCGCTCGTTTAAGGAAAAAAGTATATGTTGTTTCCCCCCCAGCAACAATCGTAATAGTTGTTTTTTGGTCTGCATATTCGTCCATATGTGCCCGTAAGAGATATTCTCCCTCGGGAAGATCATTCCTTGAGTAATAATCAGCACTGCTCCTTTCTGGTTGGATATCATGCCATGCATTGGTTGCTATATTCCATGCGGCAACTGATGCATTTTTGATGGGCAAACCGAGAATGTTACTTTCTGTATGAACGCGTAATGCTCCAGTTCCCCCATTCGCTGTTACTTTTTTTAGAGGAGTATTCTCGTATTTGTACACCCAACACATATAATCTTCATGATGGTCAATCATGACTGATCCTGCTTGAATTTCGTTTTTCCCATCATTATCACAATCGCCAATAGAAACAACGGCGAGATGGCCAAAGGTGGGAAGCACCGCCTCCTCGCTATAGGTTTCCCCGTTCCATTGTAAAATATGAACGAGATGGGTTCCTGCACACACTTCAGGCATACCATCATCATCAACATCACCAACGTCGATCCCTTCAATGAGTGCCCCTTCTCCAGGCCATTCGATCTCAAATTTTAGTTCATAACCCTCTCCATCCCACTCAAAAATGGAAATCATGGGATTCCAGTAACTGAGATGGATTTCCAGCTTTCCGTCATTATCACTATCTTTTAGCACACACCCAAAAGGATAATAGTCTTCTCCTGTCGTTTTAATGACCGTCTCTTCAAATGTTTTAGTGTCCTTGTTCCAGTCGAGAACATATACTTTGAACCCTGAACCAACGACAAGCTCATTTTCTCCATCTTCATCAATATCACCAATCCCTGGGAAATACACATAGGTATAACCGCCAGAGGGATTGTCCCACTCTGCTATTTTGACAAGGCCAAATGGGGTCCATTTGAATATCACGACTTCGGGTGCGGTCCCCCCACTAGTTATTGCTCCTCCAGTAACGATTAACTCATTCTTTCCATCAGTGTCAAAATCACCAATAAGACAATCTCCACTTCCACCACCGCGATTAAACACATAAGGATTCAACCCGATGGTTCGATATTTTCCATTGATGTATTTATGAACAGAGGTTCCCCATGTAGCTGCGATTTCATTTTCACCATCTCCTGTCAGATCACCGATGGCGAATCCTCCAGCATCTGGTGTTTGAAACGGGTAGAATGGCGGGAACAGGGTATTCATTTCAAGATATGTTTGTTTGTCCTCATTCCACTCAAAAACTCTAATTTTGTTATCTCTTCCCACAACTAGCATTTCGTTTTTCCCATCATTATCACAATCACCGATGGGTTGCGGTCCTTCATAACGGGCACCATATCCTGGGTCGTTACCAAAATTCATCTCCCATTGCACAACATACTGACCATGGGCAGGTTCCGTTATTGTTACCGACTCATGTTTTATTAACTTGTCGTGTTCACATATTCTCTGTGCTTGTAAACTTGTTATTGACATCGTCAACATGCAGATGCTTATTAACAAAACAACATATGTTTTCTTCATTTGAAAATCCCCCACAAATCACTGAGGTAATAAGCATAACTATTAAAAATATTTATGGGGAAAGAAACTTAAAAAATAAACAATAAAAACGTTTTAGGTATTTATGTGATGTTTTTTCCACTTGAATTCAACTTTTTTCATATGAGGGGGGATTTTTTTCCCATCTTTTGTGGTATACCCCTCTACCGGTTCCCAGCGAATACCATATTCACCAATTTTACTGTGATGATGTTTCATATTTTTCTACCTTCATCCTTTCATACTTTTGAAGAGTATACAAATTTCTCTCAGTAAATCTATATAAAACTGTCGCGGTAAAATGTCAAAATGTAAACCTACATACTTAGATACATACCTAGCTACGAAAAAGGTACTTAAAACCCTATAATATTTCCTGGATTGGAAGGAATCGGGCTGGTAGTTATTTTGAGTGCATCCCATCCCCTCCTAATGAGGCCAGCCCCCTTCTTTTTTACTCTTTCACCAATCATTATTGTCTCCTATTTTTTTCACTAAAAAGGTCTATTGTTTCTCAAAGGAAAGTGCCAAAGAATTGATACAATATCGCTTTCCTGTCGGTTGAGGGCCATCATCAAATACATGTCCTAGATGACTATTACACCGACTACAGAGCACTTCGCTTCTTTCTGTCCCTAGACGCGCATCTGGCCGTGTCCTTACGTTCTCCCGGTCAATTACGTCAAAAAAACTTGGCCATCCTGACTCAGATTCATATTTGTTGTTGGATGAAAACAAGGGATTCCCGCAAGCAGCACAAAGATATCTGCCTTTTTCTTTATTTTTAAGATACTTCCCACTAAATGGCGGCTCTGTCCCTTTTTCCCGCAAGACTTGATATGCTGCAGGATCGAGTTGTTTTTTCCATTCTGTCTCTGATTTTTTTGTCATGAATGTATATACTCTCAAAATTATGACAATTTTCTCTCTACTTTTCGTTTTTCCAGTTGTTCTTGATTGTAATACTTTGCGCGGCAATTGGGACACATAATAGGGGATTCACTTGAACGTCGTATCCATCGATGTCCACAAAAAGGACAATTCTCTTTTTTCATAAAGGTACCCCCATGTAAAACATATAGAAGCTATTGTTTAAAAAGATATCTCTGAAGAATGAACGTTTTTTTACTTTTCTTGTACGGGGAGTTGTCGCAATTTCTTTTCGAATCTCGGCAAACAACGAGTGCACACGTCGTCGATATCTTGGTGTTCATTCAAAAGTAGCTCATAACAAAGCACGATGAGGTCTGCTGTTTCTATAGCCCAATGTTGATTATTACAGGAATGGAATGCAGCAATCTCATTAATGTGTTCGCGCATCATTTCAATAATCTTTTGGGTATTGTTGGTGTTTACTTGTTCAGATAAACGAGTAATGTTCTCTACCTCTTTTCGAAAGTCTTCATGTATTGTCTTCATGAGAAAATCTCCTATCTATGTTCATTCATCCACTTGATTAGTTCCTTTCTACAAGAAAGACAAAGATGATATTCATAGGGCTTTCCTTTCCCCGGCGCGGTATAATCTATTCGAACACATGTATCAAAGATATCACTGCAGGTCTTTTTACACCGATCGCATGTTACTTTCATATCAATTCCTTTTACGTCATCAAGTTTTTTTGTTTAAACGTTTTGTTTAACAGAAAATAACACCGGGCGTATATTATATATAACACTATTTTTATATAATTATGGTTTTCATGGATAAAACCTCGTTGATTCAATCGGCGGTAAAAGCATCAGAATATCTTAGAAAGATCACCTTTCCTGAACTTGTAGAAGCAACCTCCGGTTATTCAGTTCTTTCTCTTAATAAACACAATCCGAGAGATAATGAATTGTACGAAAAACTGATAACTGCTGCAAATAATCTTCTGAGAATTTGCCACAAAACACGTCGTCGTTTTCAAGGAAATCGTATTAATGAGGTCGGCATTGCCATTGAAGAAGAATTTGTTCAAGAATTACGAAAGACTGATCTCTCCCCACGCCTTCTGATTGAAAAAGGATATCCCGATATGGAATTAAACGATCGATATGGAAGAAAAACCTACTTAGAGTCAAAAGCTACCAGCAAGCGATGGGATGACACCTTCCGTTCATTCTATTATTCTAATGGCAAAAAGATTGTGACTGATGCTCGACACCTTCTCATTGGATGGAAAATTGAAGAAGAAAATGACAAATACTGGAAACTTGTTGACTGGAAACTTGTCGATTTGTTTTATCTCAGTGTAGGGTTAAAAAGTGAATTTAATGCAAGTAATAAAGATATTTACATCAACACCCTACAGGAAGAGCAAAAGGCAACGCAGTCTACTTTGTCACCAGTGTAACGTTTCTTGTGTGATGTCTACCAATCGTTTTTTTGCAATGGTAATGTAAGAAGGATCAATCTCAAAGCCAATATAGGATATTCCCATTTTTTTACATGCAAGTGCTGTTGAACCAATGCCCATAAAAGGGTCCATCACAAGGTTAATGTTATGTATGCCATGGAGTTTCAAGCACATCTCTGGAAGTTTGACAGGAAAGACGGTAGGGTGTGGTCGTGACTTTTGAATGGTTTCGTAGGGAATAAACCACGTATTCCCTCTATCGCGAATATCCTTCTGGGCTGCTTTCCATCGACCGATATTACTTTTATCTTGATATGGAACACCAATCGCAAGTTTCTCAAGAGGAGTTTCGCCTGTTTTAGTAAAATGAAAAATGTATTCATGACAACTATTCAGATAGCGATTACTGTTAATGGGTTTGTAATGACCAACGGAGATGTCACCTGTAATGTTTGGATATTTGCCTGCATCTTCTTGAGGAATAGCAATAGATTTAATCCAATGAATCACATTTTGCATGACAAAATGTTTCCGAAATCGTGCCGCAATATCAAGAGCAATCCAATGATCAGATGGTTTTCCACCAACATTTAAGAAAAATGACCCCTGTTCAGTCATAATCTGTTGGCTTTCTTGTGCTATCTCTTCCATCCAATTTAGATATTCTTCCCGCGGTCGCACATCGTTGTACATTTGGTACTCTTTGCCAATGTTGTATGGTGGAGAAGTGACGATAGCATCTACAGGCATCGATTGCTTTTGCATTGCTTTGATACCTTTCAAGCAATCCATCTGGTAAATAATGTTCTTCTTGAGCGTTTTTGGCATAGGGGGAGACTCCACATCCCGTAATGAAAGTATATACTTATTTTTTCTTCTGCTCAACCTGTACATCTTCGGTAATGTTTGCCAACCGTTTCGCTAAATCGATATAGTGGTTGATGTCTGCTTTTGCATTAATCATCAGTTTTGCACCGTCTGGAGAACCACCACCGTGCATACATCCAGGTACCCCTGCACCAATGGTTAACCATTCAATAAGTCGAGCGATTTTTGCTCGAGTTTCACCATCGCAGTTTGCCTTCAGATATTTTTTAAGCAACTTGCCATAGCGAGGATTGTTGATGTCTTGGCATGAGGGTAGACAACCTGTTTCGGCAATACCTCCAGCAATATCTTGGGTTATGCGCTTGGTGTCATAGGGCAATGTTGCTACATGCACTTTATTGACATTGGAAAGTAATTGGTTAGGAATCCATACACCAGATGGATGTTTATGCCCAAGGGCGCTGGCAGCGATACCCATACCAAATGTCGTTTCGTTGTTAATGATCATCTGTGTGATTTTCTGTCTAAAAACTTTTTCAGAAAGTCCGTTTGCGCGTGCCATGAGTGCAGCAGCACCAATCATTACATCTCCTTGTCCGGCAACACACCCGCCGATAGCTGCCCGATAGGGTGCAATAAAGTTCATGACTGCTCGACCAGCATAGTCATATTCACCGCGCATGAACACTCGCTCATTGGGAATAAACACCTTTTTGAACAGTAGATACGCCTGGGTAATACCGCCAATATCAACAGGTACATCAAACCCTTCTTCTTGCTCTCTCGTGTCACTTGGGCGACGGGTTTCTACAATAGTGAGATTTTCAATATCGCGAGGAATGACAAACGAAACAGCGTAGTCCTTATCAGGTTCTTTATATCCTGTTCCCGGCATGATGAAGAGTTCATTTGCCGCGGCAACTCCGCAGATCATTACTTTTGCACCATTCACTACAATGCCATCTTTTCGTTTCTCAATCACATGAAGACTCATGTCAGGATCCTGTTGCTGGGTTGGTGATTTTGTGCGGTCTCCTTTCGGATCGGTCAGTGCACCAGAGATGGTAATATCACGTTCCTGCGCATCTTTCAACCACGCTTGCAGTCGTTTATGATACTCCGTTCCACAATCTTTATCTATATCATAGGTTGCAGCCCACATAGCATTTATTGCATTGAACCCAGCACATCTTCCACCAGTACATGTACCAGTAAGATTAAACATCAGACGTTTCATCTTTGTATTTGCAATCATGTCCTCTGCACTTTGCATAATGGAAAGATAGCGAACTACCTGTTTTCCTGTCAGTATGGACTTGGTGGTGAGTATGTCCTTGTATTCAGGCTGTTGTGCCGCATCAAAAATCTGTGCATGCCCCTCAATAGTTCTCTTTGTGGCAGGATGCGTGGGCACATCCTTTATCAATTCGCCAAATTTGTAAATATTTGGCTTCATCTTACGTAAACTTTCTTTATATTCTTTTGATGTTTTCATATTATTTCTCCTTCAAGTAAAATTCCCATTGGCACCATAAATCAGAAGGATGCTCGTCTGGTGGACAAACAATGCATTTTACCTCGATATGAGGATTGAATTCCTTAGCAAAAGACTTCAGAAACCCCCACCGCACAGGTTTACATCCAAACTCTGGTAATCCTTTTTGTAAACGGGTGTTTTGTACACGACATTTTGTATTTCTCAAAATAGCTTTGTTTTTTTCCATCGTAATTTCCTTGTCCTCCAAATCCATTGCCCAACCAGAATATTGCAATGCTTTTATCATGGATGTAACGTCATCACCGTTGATATTGAACAATGCTTTTATCTTCCGTGCTTCAATTTTCCCCATCACATCCCATACCTTTCGGTCGATTTCTGTTGCCGCTTCTGTTCCCCATTGTTCCTCGATACCAAGATAATATAACCCATCAACGGCCCACATGTCCCGAAGATGCATGAATATAAAATCTGCAAGTTTTTCTTTGGGGATTTCTTCAATCAGTCGTCTATCATATTCTCTGCTAATTTGTATCTCCTCCGTGTCAAGGTAGACGGATGTACGAATATAAAAAGAAGGGGAGGCCTACCCCATCTTTTCTTTAATAGCAGCTGTTAATTTTGGCAATACTTCGTAGAGATCTCCTACGATGCCGTAATCAGCTGACTTGAAAATAAGTGCTTCAGGGTCTTTGTTTATCGCGACGATGATTCCTGAATCACGCATTCCTGCGATATGCTGGATTTGCCCAGAAATTCCGGCGGCAATATACAGCTTTGGCTTTACTTTACGACCTGAAAGCCCAATCCAATGGTCCTCAGACAGCCATTTGAGATCTGCGGCAATAGGCCTGCTACAGCCGACCGTTTTTCCTTGTAAAACATCTGCCAATTCCTCTACTAATTTGATATCACTTTTGTCTTTGAATCCCCGACCGCAAGAAACAATAATTTCTGCATCTTCGACGTTTACTCCTTCTGTTTTCATCTCTTGAACTTTTACAATCTTGGATGCAGATTTTTCCCCCTCTATTTTTTTAGTAATGATTTCACCTTTGCGCCCCTCATCTTTTTTCAATGGATCAAAAGCCTTTGAGGGAACTGTTACGATTGCGGGCGTGGCGTTAAATTGTTCTATTGCTATGGCATTGCCGCTATAGACGACTCGTTCAGCTACCAATTTATTGTTTTTTATGTAAATGTTATTTGCGTCAACAACACATCCTGCATTTAGTTTTCCGCCAAGTCGTGCTGAAAGTTCCTTTCCATTTTTATCTGAACCAATGAAAATCGTTTCTGCACCAGTTTCTTTGACAATCGTAGCAAGAATATCTGCATATTCCTCTGCCTTAAAAGAGTCTAGGCTTGTTTCTGCAATAAAGACTTTATCTGCTCCGTGGGAAATATAATCTTTAGCCAATGCTTCATCTGCTTTTCCAACAATGGCTGCAGTAACTGTTTTTTTCTGTTCTTTTGCAATATCTGCAGCTTTACTGAGCATCTCAATAGTAAGGTTTTTATTATTCGAGTAAACAAGAACCATATGTTTCACCCCCCCAATACTCCTTCTTTTGCAAGATTGTCAACAAGCTTGTTTACTGATTCATCAAGATCATCTTTGTAGATAATGTTTTTTCGTTCCATGGCAACTCCCTTTAGTTCGACAGTTTCAACCAATGGTTGAAGTCCGCTGCTCAGTGATTCTGCAGCCCATTCTTGTATGGGTTTATTGGCTGCTCCTAATATCTGCATCAAACTTGGTAATCGGGGTTCGTTAATCTCTTTGGTTACAGTAATGAGTACAGGATAGGACGACTCAGAAGTTACCACTTTAGCACCCATATTCCGATTGGCGGTTACTTTACCCTTTTCAGCATCCAAGGATTGCGCATAGGTTAATTGTGGAATGGTGAGAAGGCCAGCGACACGTGGTCCGATTTGGCCAGAGAACAAGTCGGTGGATGCCTCACCGCAAAGAATCATATCGTATGATCCAATCTTTTTTATTGCTTCAGCCAACAGCGTTGCTGTCATATGATAATCTATGTTATCTGAAGCGGTGACGAGCACTCCCTCGTCAGCCCCCATTGCCAACAACTCCTTGATCCGTTCTTTTGCATTCGCAGGACCGATGGTGATGACCGTAATTTTTCCACCATGCTTCTCTTTAATTTTTATGGCTTCCTCTACAGCGTTTTTGTCAATGTCACTAATTTTCTGGGGCACACCTTGTATTATCGGCTTTTTTGTACTCGAATCAATTTTCATTTCTGATGCATCAACAACTTGCTTTGCACACACAATAATGTTCATTTCATCACTCCCTTCCTTTCTCTCTCTAACTCTCGCAATTGTTTTCGTTTTATTTTTCCACTTTGGGTTTTTGGTAATTCCTCGACAAATTCAATTTCTCGAGGGTATTTATACGGAGCAGCAATCATCTTCGTATGCTCTTGAATATTTTTTACCAGATCATCTGATGCTTTTGTTTTATCATGTAAAATGACAAATGCCTTCACGATAACCCCTCGTATCTTGTCAGGACTGGCAACGACCGCACATTCAAGTACCTCAGGGTGAGAAATGATGGCTGATTCAACTTCAAACGGGGAAATCCGGTAGCCAGCAGCCATGATTAAATCATCATCACGGCCACTAAACCAATAATATCCCTCTTCATCTTGGTACAAGACATCGCCACTCAAAAACCATCCGTTTTTGAAGCTTTGTTCTGTTCGTTCTGGTTTATTCCAGTATTTTCTGAACAATCCTGGATCAGTTTGTTTTACAGCAAGGATTCCTGGTTCTCCTTCTTTCACTGGTTTTCCGCGGTGATTAACAATAGCACAGATTTTTCCAGGTTGTGGCTTTCCACAAGATCCTGGTTTGATGTTCATGCCGGGCATGTTTGATAAATATACCATCACCTCAGTCATGCCAATACCATCATAGATGTTAAGTTTAAACCGCCGTTTCCATTCCTTGATAATCTCAGGATTTAAGGGCTCTCCAGCAGAGATACAATGCCGTAAAGCAGATAAATCATACCTGTTCTCAGCATTTTTCACTGCAACAAATAATCGATATGCCGTTGGCACTGAGGCAAGATTAGTTATTTTATACTTCTCAAGTAATTCAAACCATCGCTCTGCCCCAAATCGCCCGTCATAAATAAAGGTCGAAAATCCCCATCGCCATGGATATAAAAATCCGTTTCCAAGAGGAAAAATCCAACTCAAATCCCCAGTGTGGGCAATAACATCGTTATCGTTAGCATGTTGCCAGTACAGTATGCTTGGGTCATTCCCAGGAACCCATCGATGAAGATGCACGGCACCTTTTGGATTTCCAGTGGTGCCAGAGGTATAGCAGAAAAAGGCCGTATCTTCTTTGGTGGTTGGTTCTATCTTCAGGCGGTTTGATGCTGCTTTCATCAACTCGTCGTACGCCAAATGATTGTCATATGCATCATCAACAATAATGACCTGCTCTAAGGAAGGACAATTCTCAATAATTTCGTCAACTTCTTTTGCATATTTTGCCGTAGTAATCACTGCTTTTGAGCCACTGTCTTTTACCCGGTATTCAACTTCATGAGCTCGAAACATCACACTTGAGGGAATCGGTACGGCACCAATTTTCACACCACCAATAAAAGAAGTTTGGAATGCAGGAATGTTAGGAAGACGAATCAAAAAACGATCGCCCTTTGTAAATCCCAATTCTTTCAATGCATTGCCAAACTTGTTGGTCAAGGTTTTCATGTCTGAGAAGGTAAATCTATCAGTAGTTCCTTCATTATCTTCCCAGTAAAGAGCGACTTTATTCCCTTTTTTACTATCTACGTGTTTATCAACACAATCATATCCAATGTTGTATTGGTTAGGAATGTCCCATTTCCACTTTTGATATTCTTTTTCGTAGGTAAACTCCCCCATGATATCACTCAACTATCGTATATTAACGAAGAAGGCTTCCTGCAATGACCATTCGTTGCACTTCAGAGGTTCCTTCATATATCTCGGTGATTTTTGCATCACGGAACAACCGCTCAACGGTATATTCTTTGGTGTATCCATATCCGCCATGGATTTGGACTGCTTTGATGACTGCATCCATTGCTGTTTCGCTCGCAAAGAGTTTCGCCATCGCTGCTTCTTTACTGAAGCGATCTCCCCTGTCCTTTGCTGATGCAGCATTATAAACAAGATATCGTGCCGCCTCGATACGCGTCGCCATATCTGCGATCATCCACTGAATTGCTTGAAACTTTGCAATAGGACGACCAAATTGTTGTCGTTGTTTTGCATACTCAACACTTTCATCAAGTGCAGCTTGTGCAATACCCACTGCTTGTGAGGCAATACCAATACGGCCACCATCAAGCGTACTTAATGCAATCTTGAATCCTTCTCCTTCTTTTCCCAGGAGATTTTCCTTTGGTACTTCCATATTTTCAAAAATAAGTTCTGATACAAGATTTGCATTAATCCCCATCTTATCAAAAATACTACCAACCTTGAATCCTTTCATTGTCTTTTCAACGATAAAGGCACTAATTCCCTTTGATCCCGCCTCTTTATCAGTAACGGCAAACACAATGAAAATGCCTGCCTTAGGTCCGCTTGTAATAAAGGTTTTATCACCATTAATTATGTATTTATTGCCCTTTAGTACCGCAGTTGTTTGCATTGCACCAAGATCAGAACCCGCATTCGGTTCTGTACCTGCAAATGCTCCAATTTTTTCTCCTTTGGCGAGCAGTGGTAAATATTTCTTTTTCTGTTCTTCTGTTCCATACTTCATAATAGGATACGACACTAGTGAGTTATGGACGGAGGTAATCACACCAGTGGAGGCACACTTTCGAGAAATCTCTTCAATGATGATCGCGTAACTAATAACGTCTAGTCCCGCTCCTCCAAACTCTGTAGGAATGACAACACCTAAGAACCCTTGTTTAGCCATTTTTTTGAGAATTTCTGTAGGATATTCTCCCTTTTTATCGAGGTCAGCTGCAACAGGGGCAATTTCTTTTTCAGCGAATTCTCTCACCATTTTTTGAATCATTTTTTGTTGTTCATTTAATTCTAATTTCATGGGAGTGGGAATAAAATTAGCAAACATAAAGGTTTCTATCTAGAAGGAAAAGAAAGACATATAATCACCTAGTTAATTTCAGGACGGGGGAGACCTCAGTGGAAAAAGGCTACATTCATGTATATACAGGACCAGGAAAAGGTAAAACGACCGCAGCCATTGGATTAGGTGTTCGTGCTGTCGGTGCAGGTCTTCACGTATATATGATTCAATTCATGAAAGGAAGAACATACTGCGAAATAAATACGATCAAAAAGATACCTCATTTTACTATTGTTCAATATGGCCGTGATGAATTCGTGTCGAAAGAGCGACCTGAACAGATTGACATCGATCTTGCGAAAAAGGGTTTTGCACACGCCCAGAAGATCGTGAAAAGTGGGAAATATGATATGGTTATCCTTGATGAGATTAATGTTGCTGTTGACTACCAGTTAGTTTCATTGGAAGAGGTTATGGATTTACTTACCAATAAACCAGAATCTCTTGAACTCGTCTTGACCGGCCGGTATGCTCATCCAGAGATTACCAAAATTGCTGATGTGGTGACGGAAATGTTGGAAATTAAACATCCGTATCAACAAGGGGTGTTGGCCAGAAAGGGCATCGATTGCTAAGGGAGAAAGAGCGTATGTATGAGAAAAAAACATTGGATTTAATCAAGCAGAAACGAGCAGAGTGGGAAAAAACGTGTTATGATGCTATAATGAAAAAACATCCAGAACGTAAACACAAGTTTGAAAACTTGTCGGCTATTGAAATTAAAAATCTCTATACTCCTGAACATATCGCTCATCTTGATTATAAAAAAGATATGGGGTTTCCCGGAATCTATCCATTTCTTCGTGGCGTGTACCCAACCATGCATCGTGGCCGGTTGTGGACGATGCGTCAATTCTCGGGATTTGGGAGTGCTGAAGAAACGAACGAACGCTACAAGTATCTTTTAGATCATGGAGAAACAGGTCTTTCGGTGGCATTTGATTATCCTACCTTGTATGGTTATGATACCGATCACCCTCTTGCTCGAGGCGAATTTGGCAAGTGTGGTGTTGCCATTTCTTCATTAAAAGATATGGAGATTCTGTTTAGTAGAATTCCTATTGATAAAGTCACTACTTCGATGACGATCAATGGCCCTGCAGCAGTAGTATGGGCCTTTTATATTGCCAATGCTGAAAATCGGGGCATTAGTAAAAACACAATCGGAGGTACCATTCAGAATGACATTTTGAAGGAATATATTGCACAGAAATCCTGGATTTTCCCTCCGGCTCCCTCAATGAGGCTTGTTGTTGATACATTCGAATATGGCTCTCAGCATGTGCCTCGCTGGAATACGATTAGTATCAGTGGTTATCACATTAGAGAGGCGGGGTCTACGGCCGTTCAGGAATTAGCATTTACCTTGGGAGATGGACTTGAATATGTCCGCTGGGCCATAAAACGAGGACTTCGCATTGATGATTTTGCCCCGCGATTAAGCTTCTTTTTTAATGCACATAACGACTTCTTTGAGGAGATTGCAAAGTATCGTGCTGCCAGAAGAATTTGGGCAAAAGAGATGAAAAAATTAGGGGCAAAAAAAGACCGATCCCTATTGATGCGTTTTCATACGCAAACGGCTGGTTGCAGTTTGACTGCTCAGCAGCCTGAAATTAATATCGTTCGGGTAACGCTACAGGCACTCGCTGCGGTTCTTGGCGGCACACAATCGTTGCACACCAATTCTATGGATGAGGCACTTGCACTTCCTTCTGAAAAAGCAGTCCGGATTGCATTACGAACGCAACAAATTATTGCAGAAGAATCTGGCGTTACTCATGCCATTGATCCGCTTGGTGGTTCATATTATATCGAGTGGCTTACCGATAAAATGGAGGAAGAAACCTACAAATATTTCGATAAAGTTGAGAAACTTGGTGGTGTCATTCCAGCGATTGAGAAAGGCTTTTTCCAACGAGAAATTGCGGAAGCTGCGTATAAATATCAGAAGGAAATTGATGAAAAACGTCGGATTATTGTTGGTGTGAATGAATATGCGTTAGATGAACCTATTGACATCCCGTTGTTGAAAATGGATGAAAAAGGAGAAGAACGACAGATTGCTCGTTTGAAAACGTTGCGAAAAGATCGAAACAATCAGAACGTCGAGCGGCATCTTGCGGCTCTTCGAAAGGCAGCCCAAGGTGATGAGAATTTGATGCCGTGTATTCTTGATTGTGTGCATAGTTATGCAACATTGGGTGAGACCTGCCAGGTCCTGCGAGATGTCTTTGGTGAATATGAAGAACCTGCGATTTATTGAGGGAGAAAAAGAGTATGACACGAAAAATTAGAGTATTGGTTGCAAAGCCTGGATTAGATGGTCATGATCGTGGTGCGAAGATTGTCGCTCGTGCACTCCGTGATGCGGGGATGGAAGTGATTTATACCGGCCTGCACCAGACGGCTGAGATGGTCGTAGAGACAGCAATACAGGAAGATGTTAATGTTGTTGGGTTGAGTTTACTCTCTGGTGCCCACATGACCTTGTTTATTGATGTTGCAAAACTCCTGAAGAAAAAAGGGATGGAGAATGTCCTGCTGATCGGAGGCGGCATCATTCCTGAAGAGGATGTTCCCGTGTTGAAAAAAGCAGGCATTGCAGGAGTCTTTGGACCAGGTACTACGTGTGAAGATATTGTGGAGTTTATCAAGAAGAATGTGAAACAATGAATGCACTTGCGTCTCAAGTTTTAAAAGGGGATCAGCGCTCGATTGCACGGCTGATTACTCTTGCAGAAAGTTGTGATCCTCTTGCTTCTCAAGCAATGAAGGATATCCATTCACATACTGGCCATGCACACGTTATTGGTATGACTGGAGTGATGGGTAGTGGGAAGAGCACGCTTATTGCCGAGCTTACGTCGCAATATCGTAAAAAAGGATTGACGGTAGGTATTATTGCTATCGATCCTACAAGTCCATTTAGTGGAGGTGCTTTGCTCGGTGATCGTATCCGCATGATGGAACTTGCCACTGATGATGGTGTGTTTATCCGCAGTATGGGGACTCGAGGCATGTTGGGAGGATTAACCAGTGCGGTTTACGATGTCGTTGAAATTTTAGATGCTTCAGGAAAAGATGTGGTTTTTGTTGAAACCGTAGGTGTAGGGCAAGCAGAGGTTGATGTGGTTAAAATTGCAGACACTACTCTTGTTGTTTTAGTTCCCGGACTTGGCGATGCTATCCAAACGATTAAGGCCGGCGTAATGGAAATTGCTGATATTTACGTTATTAATAAAGCAGATCATCCCGGTATCGAACAAACAGAAGCAGAGCTCCAAAGTTTGGTTGGTATCTCTTGTAGTGGTAAGGAACGAATAATACCTATCATTAAGACAGCAGCAAAACAGCACAAAGGTATTGTGGAATTGATGGATGAAATACAAGATCATCAACACTATCTTGAAAAAAGTCAATTGTTTGATTTCCAACGAAGAAAACGCTATGAGGCAGAACTTGTTGAAATTATTCGAAAGCGGTTGATGAATTTTATTTTTGATGAATCTACTTTTAAAGGAAAAGTCGAGGATCTTGTCGATCAAATTAGTAAAAAGAAAATTGATCCGTATTCTGCTGCTAATGAAATACTGGGGAAAATTTTAAAATAAAAAATGAAAAAGAGAGAGGATATTTTAGTTTATGGTGTTTTGTTTGCTTGTTGTGGTTGAATCAACTAGATTTTGAGTGGTTGTCGTGGTTAGTTGATTTTGTTCTAACGATGTTGGAGTAATCTGTGAGTAACAGTCATCATCCATATCTGCTGAAATACTTCCATAGTCCCATCCGATTAATAAAGCACAACCATTTAAACGAAAAGAGCAGTCATACCATTGTGGTCTACCAGCATCAATCTTGTAATTACCAGTATATCCTAAAACTACACCATGATTAGCACCTGTGATTTCTTCACCAGAAATTGTAATTTTTATAGGAACACCATTTTTATATGCATTCCACCAAATTGTAGCAAATAATACATAGGATATAGCAACGTGAAACAGAGGACCTTCAATACGTTTAGGACAACCCGCAGTACCACCACAATAACCACTCGACCATGTTTCCGATCCATCACCTGTATATATATGACCAAAATCTATATATCCAACTTCTAAATCATTGTCATTTATAATCTGCTCTATACTGCTACTATCTACAAAACCTTTTGAATTCATCACTGCAACTATCCCCTGTAGTAAAAGATAAAAATCTGGATCATCATCAAAATCTAACAAATCTAACGCTTCTAATAAAATATTCAGTTCTTCTTGTCCACTTAGATATATATCTGGGTCGACATAATTTAGCTTTTCATCAACTATTTTTTCCGATTCTAATTCTTCGCTTTCATCCAACTGCGGTACGTTCACGGCAGTTACAGACGAGACCGTCAGCAACGCGATGGCAACAGCTCCAAAAACAAGTATTCCCTTTTTCATGTTTTTCATTTCTCCTAGTTCTTTGATTTTAATTTATCAAACAAAATAGATATAAATATTTAATGTTATTATAATATAAAAAATTACTTTAGAATTTTATAATAATAAAAATTTGTTATTATAATAACAAAATAATTAAATTTCTTCCAACCCACTAAAGATCATTTTATTTGGGCTGCCATGCTATGGAAAAGAGAATTTGGAGGTTTTTTATTTTCCTTTAAAATTTGGCTTGCGTTTTTCTAAAAACGCGGTCATTCCTTCTTTCTGGTCCTCTGTGCCAAAGCCTGATGAAAAATAGGAAACCTCCAACGCACAGGCAGAATGCATGTCGATATCAGCACCTTTGTTTACCAATGATTTAATAAAACCAGTTTGTACGGGGGACTTGCTTGCAATTTTTTTGGCAATCTCGTACGTTTTTTCTTCCAATTTATCATCATCTACAGTTTGAGTAATAAGTCCAATGCGATGTGCTTCCTCTGCGCCGATATTGTCGCCAGTAAGCATCATTTCCTTTGCTTTGGCACGGCCGACTAACCGAGGCAAACATTGCGTTCCACAAAATCCAGGAGAAATGCCAAGGTTAATTTCGGGCTGTCCTAGCTTTGCATTTTTAGATGCTACCGTGATGTCGCATGCCATAAGCAGTTCACAACCGCCCCCAAGCGCATAGCCGTTGATCATGGCAATGTAAGGAAGTCGCGATTGACGAATACAATCTAGGAGGTGATGTCCAAGTTCTGAAAATTGCTTTGCTTCTAAGACGTTCATATCTTTCATTTCTCGAATATCTGCTCCTGCAATGAATGCTTTATCTCCTGCACCTTTTATAACAACAACTTTTATCTGCTTGTCTTCTTCAAGAGATTCTACAGCGTCTGTAAGTTCAAGAATGGTTGCTTTATTGAGTGCATTGAGCACTTGTGGACGATTGACGGCGATAGTAGCAATCCCTTCTTTTTTTTCTATGATAATATTATTAAGTTTCATATTCTCACCTATTTTTCATACTCATAAAATCCCTTGCCTGTTTTTCTACCAAGTTGACCTGCTTGCACCATCTTTTTCAACAGAGGACACGGTCGATATTTTGAGTCATTGAACCCTTCATATAACACCTGCATGATATTGAGAACGACATCGAGTCCAATGAGATCTGCAAGAGCAAGTGGCCCCATGGGGTGATTCATCCCTAGTTTCATGACGTTGTCAATATTTTCAGGAGTACCGATGCCTTCCATATAACAATAGATCGCCTCATTGATCATAGGCATAAGTAATCTGTTGGAGACAAATCCTGGGCCATCGTTTACTTCAACAGGTATTTTGCCCATCTTTTCAGAAAGATCATAGATAATCCTGGTTGTTGTATCATTTGTTCGAAGACCACGAATCACTTCAACAAGTTTCATGAGGGGCACAGGATTCATAAAATGCATGCCAATGAATTGCTCAGGACGACTTATTGCAGATGCAAGATCGGTAATTGGGATAGTACTTGTGTTTGATGCAAGAATGCACTCCTTTTTACAAAGCGCGTCCAGTTGTTTGAACAGCTCCTTTTTGACGTGTACATTTTCAAAAATCGCTTCAATGACAAGATCAGCATCTTTCATATCTGCAAGTTTTGTTGTGCCAGAAAGATTAGCCATAACCTTTTTTTTGTCAGCTTCGGTCATTCTTCCTTTTTCTATGCTTTTACTTAAAAACTTGTCAATTTTTCCAATTCCTTTCTTCACAAATTCATCTTTAATGTCTTGAAGTACGACAGTAAAACCAGCCTGGGCAGCAACTAACGCAATGCCATGTCCCATCTGGCCAGCACCAATCACGCCTATTTTTTTAACCGTCATTTTTTCACCTCTCAATAATCATTTGTACTGCATTTCCCCCGCCAAGACAAATGGTAGCCAAACCACGATGTTTCTTATAACGCTTCATGGCATGTATAAGGGTTATGAGTATCCGTGAACCGCTGGACCCAATAGGGTGTCCAATAGCAACGGCTCCACCATGTACATTAAACTTTTCTTTAGGGATGTTGAATTCTTTCATGACTGTTGCTGATGCAGATGAAAACGCCTCATTATGTTCAACGAGATCGATGTCATCCATAGACAACTTGTTATCCTTCAAGATAGCTTTTATCCCAGGAAGTGGTGCCCCCATTACATAGGCAGGTTCAACACCACTAGTGTTATATGCCTTGATTGTTGCAAAAGGTTCGGCACCAATGTCATCTGCTTTTTCTTTGCTCATGACCACCACCGCAGACGACCCATCAGTGATTTGTGAGGCATTACCCGCGGTTACTACTCCATCTTTTCGAAAAAATGGAGGTAATTTTGCCAGCTTTTCTAGTGTTGTATTGGCACGAATGCCTTCATCTTTATCAAAAATGATAGGATCGCTTTTTTTCTGGGGGATTTTAACAGGCATAATTTCGTCTTTGAATTTTCCTTCTTCAGTTGCCTTTGCTGCTTTCTGATGACTCCACATCGCAAATTTATCACAATCTTCTCTAGAGATCTTATGTTTCTCTGCAACAACCTCACCAGTATTGCCCATATGAAAGTCATTATACACGTCCCAGAGACCATCGCGAACCATTAAATCAACGATATTTCCATCAAATAACCGATACCCAAACCGAGCTTTGGGGAGTGCATAGGGACAATTGGTCATGCTTTCCATGCCACCAGCAACGATAATATCTGCATCTCCGCACTTAATTGCTTGAGCTGCTAAGACAACGGCTTTCAGACCAGATCCACAAACCTTGTCGATGTGGAACGCACCAACTTCATACGGAATACCTGCGGCGATAGCTGCTTGACGAGCAACATTCTGGCCAAGACCTGCAGGAACAACATTTCCCATAATGACCTCATCAACGTCCTCTGGGGTAATATTTGCTCGTTTTACTGCTTCTTTGATAATGATGCCACCAAGTTGCGGTGCTGAAAAACCTTTAAGCGCACCAGCAAATTTTCCTTGTGCTGTTCGCACACCTGATACAATTACAACTTTTTTCATGTGTTAATTGCCTCCTCCGAATAAGAACTGTAGACCTGGCTATCGGGTGCGAATTTAAAACGTTTTCCAAATATTACTTGACAGAAACATGGAGCTCACACATCCCATCAATGTGTGCTTCTATTTCATCACCCGCGGTAAGCTCACCAACACCTTCAGGGGTTCCAGTCATAATAAGATCTCCTTTTTCCAAGGTCATAATCGATGAAATGAATGCGATAATTTCTTCTATAGAAAATATCATTTGATTTGTGTTTGCTTGCTGACGCAAGGCCCCATTAACACTCAATGACAACTTAAGATTATTTGGATTAATCATCTTGTTTTTGAGTACCATATTACTGATAGGCGCAAAGGTATCAAACCCTTTTGCGATTCCCCAAGGCCAGCCGTTTTTCTTCGCTTCAGCCTGAATATCTCTTGCCGTGATATCTAATGCAAGAACATACCCAAGCACATAGTCTAAGACATGGTTTTTTGATATGTTTTTACAGGTTTTTTCGATTACCACCCCTAACTCTACTTCATGATGCAAACATTTCGATTGTTGAGGTATGATGACAGAATCTCCATCAAAAATCACTGCACTTGCAGGCTTTAAAAAAAGCAGTGGATCTTTAGGAACTTCGCTCTTCATTTCTTTGGCATGCTTTTTATAGGTTCTTGCCAGACAGACAATTTTTCCTATTGTAACACGATCTTGCGTAGCATCGTTCATACGATACTGAAGCATGCCTTCTGCATAGATTGTGTTCATTTAAAGATTTCATTCATCTAATTTTTACAACAAGATTCTTTAATAATTGGTTGTTACCGTGGTTGGGGAGTTTATGAAGTTTGTACCTAATGCTGATATCAAAGAGGAAATGTTGCGGGAGATTGACCGAAAACACATTGACGAATTATTTGCCGACATTCCCAAGAAACTCAGAATCCCAAAACTTGACCTTCCTGAGGGGCTATCTCAACAGGCGGTGGACAGTCACCTTAGACGAATCGCACAGAAGAATATCTCGTGTCATGACATGCTTAGCTTTCTTGGAGGTGGAGTAAAACCACATTATCTACCACCGGCGGTAAAGGCGATTACCTCTCGCGCAGAGCTTTACACTGCATATACGCCCTATCAATCGGAAGCAAGTCAGGGATTTCTGCAGGCGATGTTTGAGTATCAAAGCATGATTGCTGAGCTCACTGGTATGGACATTGCTAATGCATCACTTTATGATGGGTCAACGGCATTGGGAGAAGCAGCACTTATGAGTGCTCGTGTTACTCGAAAAAAAACGTTTATTGTTGCGGAAAATATCTCTTGGGAGAAAAAATCGGTTCTTCGGAATTACATAAAAGGAGCAAGAATGGAGATTATTGAGGCTCCTTATGATCGAAAAACAGGCATGGTCGATGTTAAACGTCTCAAAGAACTAACCGATGATAGGACTGCAGGCGTCTATTGTGAAAATCCGAATTTTTTTGGTATATTTGAAGAACAAGTTGATGCCCTTGGTGCTTGTGCGCATGATGTTGGGGCACTGTTTGTTGTTGGTATCGATCCCCTTTCGCTTGGTATCATAAAAGGTCCTGTTGAGTATGGTGCTGATATTGTCATTGGGGAAGGAAGATCACTTGGCAACCCTATGGATTTTGGCGGTTCAACGCTGGGCATTTTTGCGTGCAAACAAGACTTTTTACGACAAATGCCTGGTCGCATTATTGGTATAACAAAAGATAGTGACGGCAACCGTGGATTCTGTATGACGTTGCAGACTAGAGAGCAACACATTCGTCGAGGAAGGGCAACCAGCAACATTTGTACAAATGAAGGATTATGCACACTTGCTGCTGTTGCATACCTTTCATGGCTTGGGGGTCAAGGATTAGAAGACATTGGAAGACAAAATATTGAACGCGGACAAACTCTTGTTAATGCACTTACTAAACTTGATGGGTTTACACAACGATTTAAAGGATCTCATTTCAACGAGTGTGTGATACAGTGTCCTTCTGATGGTAAAGAAATCAATACGCGTCTATTGCATCATAACATCCACGGCGGGTTGCCTCTTGAGCAGTGGTATCCAGAATTGGAACATTGCATGCTTTTTGGAATTTCCGAGCTTTTCAGTAATGATGATATCAATAAACTCCAGCATACATTAAAGGAGGTAGCCCATGTATAGAGCTGCAGCATATGATGAACCTCTGCTGAATGAACTAACAAGTATTCGTACTCATGGTATATCACCAGTATCCGGATTGCCCAAAGACCTACAACGAAAAAAACCACGACCAGAGACCTACCCGACATATGACATCAATGAAGACGGATTTATCAACTATCTCGATTTATCTTTGTTGATAATAACTTATGGCAGTTCAGGACCACCAGGATGGATTCCAGAAGATGTGAATGGAGATGGCATCATCAACTATCTCGACCTGAGCACCATGATTCTGCACTACGGAGAGACATATTGAAAGAAAAAAGAGATGTTTTTATAAAACATCATTGTTTTAATATCCATCTAACCATTCAGGACCCCAGTAGCAACTCCAAGTCGTAACACCCCATACACGAACCTCGACATGAATATCACCATAAGCTTCTATTTGGTCCGTTAAATGCCAGTAGTCACCTCTATGAGAAAGAGTTGCACAGTTTCCTAATACATAAGGGTCTGGATAAACAAAGTCAATTTCATGACTTACTTTTCTCCAATACCATTTATAAGTACCCCATCCACATAGATATGGGTCTACCGTGCAATCCCACTCACGATATATTTCATCGTATTCAAAATCCCATTTACCACCAGACCGTACCCAAAATTGAGGTATAAGAAAACCGTAAACATTTTTATAAAGTCTGAGAGTCCACCAGCGAATATATGTATTAAACAATGGACCAAGTGGACGTGGTGGGTTGTATCCTCCTCCTTCACCAGTCATTACATAGTTTTCGTCTTCACTGACCCAAACGATATCTTCACTTTCTTTAAGATTAATGACATCAATATCGTACGTTTGGAGATTTGCTGAATCGATATGAATACATCCAGCAGGTTCATTATCAACAACGACAGATGTTTCTTCTTTATCAACCGAAGTGGAGACTGATTGTTTTGCAAATGGCTCAGCAAGAACTGGAGAGACTAAGAGCAATATTGCCATAACCGCAATAAATAGTTGTAGCTTTTTCATCGTGTCACCTCCTCCATACTGTTTGTCTGCGAATCCATTACCGCATGGCGTAGTGGATGATATAAAATCTCAATTATGTTACATCACCTCATATTTATTAATACAATATCCTGTTGTTACACCACGAACTGTAGTTGCTCTGCTACCGATAATTGCCTTTAGCGTTATACTCTCTCTATTGAACCGTTGTGTAAAGGAGTAAGTAAAGTTCATACAGGAAAAAGGAAGTGCACCAGCTTTGCTCTGCCAAGATTCTTCTTTCGGTCCCGTTTTCTTCCAGAAAAGACCAAAATGACCGAGACCGATGTGCCGTTCTTTATATTTACATGTTGTAGATACTAATGTATTGTTACAAAAAACGTTGGTAACTTCGATAAAAATTACAAATCTCGTGAGTCCTGTTTTACTGATGACTTGTATTCTGCTGAATGATTTGCAGACGACACTATCATTGTCAGCAAATCTGATGTTAGCCTTAGCATTTTTGCTTTGGATAAACACTATCTTATGGATACTGTTATCATTCCATACATCCTTATTGGAATATACTGTTTCTATAGGAAAGACCTCCATTTCAACAGTGACATTGTCTGTGTACTGCTGAAATTCATCAGGGATATCTTTGTTGAAGACGAAGAAACCATTTTGATGGTTGAGAATAAATCCAGTATTCAATAATAATAAAACAGAAAAAATGCACATTGGTCGTGATATAGCCTGACTACTAATCATTTTAGTACCACCTCTTTTGGTATTGACTGTGAATAAGTTCCTTGGAGGATTCCAGGAACATAATTGACAGGCATGGTTACTTCCAGTGTTCCCCAATCGCTTTCATGACCATGAATATCTTTTGCTTTCGCTCTGATAATATAGGTCCCTTCTTCATCCCATGTGTGACTGTGGAGATAACTCTCACCAGAAGCAAAGGGACCAAGCCATTCTGTTTCTTCCCCGTCCCCCCATTGAATATAATAATAGACCTCGTCTTCCTCTGGGTCGGTAGAAACTAACGTATAATCATATGATTCTCCAGCCTCTCCAGATGAGGGTCCATCTATTGATGGTACGCTGGGAGGAGAGTTAGGGACTTCAATGGTGATATAGTGCCAACAAAGAGAAGTATTTCCATCGTTGTCGGTAACAAGAAGTGATACATTATAGGTCCCACTTTCTTCAAAGACATGAGATGTTATTTCTCCTGTCCCAGCTGGCGAACCGTCATCAAAATCCCATTCAAAGGAGATGATTTTCCCATCCATATCATAGCTTTCAGAGGCATTAAACAGTACTGTTGCACCTTCACCAGCTCCGCATGAAGACAGACGTTTTTCCGTATAAGATTGAAACGGGGACGATTGTTTTGCTTGTTTCATTGCTGTACCAGTAACTTCATAAGTAAATCGTGCAAGAGGAGGGAGTTGTCCCCAAGGATACTTTAATGGGTAATAGTCAAAATCATGATGGTCGTTAAATTCATAAGGCTCATCAATAATGTTATCTGGACCTGGTATGTCTTGGTTTGGTCCATTAAAGGCATCCTCCCCGTTATATTCAGCCCAATAATTTCCTCCTGATGGGTAGCCATCATCAAACAAGGTATCACAACAAAATGGAGAGGAATCATGAGAATAGATGTTGTTGTGATACACACGGTTGTTATCACCATAAATTCCCAAACCAACATCCGTCATTTCATTCTCAAAAAAACTAATATTATTACCATCACCACCTCCTGACAATAAACAATCAGTAAACCTATTGCCGTAGAAGACCGAATCTTTGACCTTTGTAGAAACAGAAAGTTCTTTTCCAGTTTGAAACGTACAGTAAGATACGACAATGTTGGTATAATTTCCTTCACCATAATATGTAAAACGAATGTTTTCATAATACTGCCCTTCAAAAATGAGATGAGAAAACAGACAATTAGAAATAGAATTATAGGCACTAAAGGAGATAGCATAAGTACCTCCTTCTATTGTAAAATTTGAGATAGTTACATTGTTTGAAGAAAGACAAATAATGTTTCTGCCAATTCTACATTTTATAATTGTTGTTTCAGCACATTCCCCAATGAGGTAGATTGGAGAATAGAGATAGAGATAATTCTCGATGTAGTAAGGAGACGAATCTTCATGGACAAAAACAACATCGTACTCTTCGGCATCAGCAACAGCTGCTTGAATACTAGAATAATTGTCTGGACCAGTACCGCCAACATGCAAGGTATCTCCCATCAGATTGATTCGTGTAGTGTAATTCCATAATGGTCCTTCAGAATAAGCACCATGATTGTCCCAAGCAACAATTTTCCAGTAGTACGTGGCATTGAATTCAAGTATGCCAGGGTCATATGATGCTTGAGAAATATTGTTTGCAACCATCGAAGGAGAACTATCGAGACCGAGATACACATCATATGTAACAACATCCCATGGGTTTTCATCGCCTCCAGTCCAACTCAACTCGGTGAAAACAAATACGTTTTGTTCTCCATTTTCAGGATTTGGATTACTTGGAACGTACGGAGGGACATTGGGAGGAGCAATTTCAGTGGTAAAGCTCCATACAGGACCTGGTGTAGTACCTCCATGATTGTCCTGTGAAATAATTTTCCAATAATAGACTGTTTCATAATAGAGTATATCTGGTTCGTAAGATTCTTGGGAGATATCATTAGCTACTTTTGGTGGAGGGTTTTCCGTTCCGAGATATACATCGTATTTAACAGGGTCCCCATCAGGGTCCCCACCAGTCCAACTTATTGTAGGTGTAATACTTATATCTGTTTCTCCATCTACAGGACTGGGATTGCTTGGAACATATGGAGGATTTCCTGTTATTCCAGTAATAAGAATATCATCAAGAGCAAACAGCTCTCCATTGATTCCAACATATTGCCATTCAATAGTAATCGTTTCTCCAGAATAAGAACTTAAATCAAAAGTCTTTTGACGATAGACAAAGGTGTCCCAATTCTCATCTTCAATCAAATCCCAGATAACATCATCAAATCCACTTCCTTTGACATGTAATTTCATAGTAGCTCCAGGGAATAAGGTGTCTGTAATACACCAAAATTCAAGCTGTACACTGGAATATGAATCAAGGTCTATCGATGGCGTTCTAAGTTTATTATTAGAAGGTTTTTCAATATCATATTCTATGAATGCTGCCCATTCACCTGAATGAACAAGCTCAGAAGCAGTATCTTTATCAATAACTGTCCATGGATAATCTTCATTAGTATTGATAGTAGTCCATCCACTGGGGGGCATGACACCAGATTCAAATCCTTGCGTAAGAATAGTATCAGCAACAGCAAAAGAAGAAAAAGTCACAGAAAACAACAGCATAAAAAAAACAAATAAACAAACGCCCCTTCTTTTCATCGGTAATTATTATATTGGAACTAAGATATAAATGTTGCGGTGGGTGACAATATATTAATACAAGATATTAAATACGATACACATGCAGAAAACAATAATTTTTGTTATGATATTGCTATTTTTACTGCCATCGGTGGTTGCAGAGAATAAGACTATTATAACTCCGACACCACTATCAGTAACAGCAAAGGTAAACGAAATATTTATTGTGAACCTCTCAGTGTTGCCTGGAGAACTCATTGATACTGTTGCAATCGATACGATAACATGGGATGCAAACATTTCGATTGTTGAGGTATGATGACAGAATCTCCATCAAAAATCACTGCACTTGCAGGCTTTAAAAAAAGCAGTGGATCTTTAGGAACTTCGCTCTTCATTTCTTTGGCATGCTTTTTATAGGTTCTTGCCAGACAGACAATTTTTCCTATTGTAACACGATCTTGCGTAGCATCGTTCATACGATACTGAAGCATGCCTTCTGCATAGATTGTGTTCATTTAAAGATTTCATTCATCTAATTTTTACAACAAGATTCTTTAATAATTGGTTGTTACCGTGGTTGGGGAGTTTATGAAGTTTGTACCTAATGCTGATATCAAAGAGGAAATGTTGCGGGAGATTGACCGAAAACACATTGACGAATTATTTGCCGACATTCCCAAGAAACTCAGAATCCCAAAACTTGACCTTCCTGAGGGGCTATCTCAACAGGCGGTGGACAGTCACCTTAGACGAATCGCACAGAAGAATATCTCGTGTCATGACATGCTTAGCTTTCTTGGAGGTGGAGTAAAACCACATTATCTACCACCGGCGGTAAAGGCGATTACCTCTCGCGCAGAGCTTTACACTGCATATACGCCCTATCAATCGGAAGCAAGTCAGGGATTTCTGCAGGCGATGTTTGAGTATCAAAGCATGATTGCTGAGCTCACTGGTATGGACATTGCTAATGCATCACTTTATGATGGGTCAACGGCATTGGGAGAAGCAGCACTTATGAGTGCTCGTGTTACTCGAAAAAAAACGTTTATTGTTGCGGAAAATATCTCTTGGGAGAAAAAATCGGTTCTTCGGAATTACATAAAAGGAGCAAGAATGGAGATTATTGAGGCTCCTTATGATCGAAAAACAGGCATGGTCGATGTTAAACGTCTCAAAGAACTAACCGATGATAGGACTGCAGGCGTCTATTGTGAAAATCCGAATTTTTTTGGTATATTTGAAGAACAAGTTGATGCCCTTGGTGCTTGTGCGCATGATGTTGGGGCACTGTTTGTTGTTGGTATCGATCCCCTTTCGCTTGGTATCATAAAAGGTCCTGTTGAGTATGGTGCTGATATTGTCATTGGGGAAGGAAGATCACTTGGCAACCCTATGGATTTTGGCGGTTCAACGCTGGGCATTTTTGCGTGCAAACAAGACTTTTTACGACAAATGCCTGGTCGCATTATTGGTATAACAAAAGATAGTGACGGCAACCGTGGATTCTGTATGACGTTGCAGACTAGAGAGCAACACATTCGTCGAGGAAGGGCAACCAGCAACATTTGTACAAATGAAGGATTATGCACACTTGCTGCTGTTGCATACCTTTCATGGCTTGGGGGTCAAGGATTAGAAGACATTGGAAGACAAAATATTGAACGCGGACAAACTCTTGTTAATGCACTTACTAAACTTGATGGGTTTACACAACGATTTAAAGGATCTCATTTCAACGAGTGTGTGATACAGTGTCCTTCTGATGGTAAAGAAATCAATACGCGTCTATTGCATCATAACATCCACGGCGGGTTGCCTCTTGAGCAGTGGTATCCAGAATTGGAACATTGCATGCTTTTTGGAATTTCCGAGCTTTTCAGTAATGATGATATCAATAAACTCCAGCATACATTAAAGGAGGTAGCCCATGTATAGAGCTGCAGCATATGATGAACCTCTGCTGAATGAACTAACAAGTATTCGTACTCATGGTATATCACCAGTATCCGGATTGCCCAAAGACCTACAACGAAAAAAACCACTTGAGATTCCAAATCTTGATGAAACCCAAGTGGTACGCCATTTCCATCGGCTCAGCCAGATGAACTATGGAGTGGATACGGGCATGTATCCTCTTGGCTCCTGTACCATGAAATATAATCCTAAAATCTGCGAGGCAATTGCATCATGGGAGTCATTTTCTTGTACACATCCCTATCAAGACATATCAACGGTACAAGGAAATTTACAAATAATGTTTGAATTAGAGCGCATGTTATGCGAAATCACTGGTATGGATTACTTTTGCTTGCAACCTGCTGCTGGTGCACAGGGAGAATTTTTGGGTCTTTTACTTGTACGTGCCTATCACGAAAACAACAACAATGGAGAACGAAATGAGGTAATATTGCCCGATACAGCACATGGTACAAATCCCGCGAGCGCAGCAATGGCCGGATATGCGGTTACCGAAATTCCATCAAACGAGCAGGGCACCGTTGATTTATCGATGCTTGAAAAAGTACTTTCTGAAAAAACGGCGTGTTTTATGCTTACTAATCCTAATACATTAGGTATCTTCGAATCAGATATTCTTGAGATTCAAAAACTGGTACACAAGGCGGGTGCACTTCTTTACTACGACGGGGCAAATATGAATGCTATCATGGGTAAAACACGACCTGGAGATATGGGATTTGATATTGTTCATCTCAATCTGCATAAAACATTTGCCACTCCGCATGGCGGGGGCGGTCCTGGCAGTGGACCTATTGGTGTGAAGATAAAACTTGAAAAATTCCTTCCAATTCCACGGATTGGTAAAACGCGAGAGGGCACGTACATTTTTGATTATGATGCACCTCACTCGATTGGAAAAATCAAAGCACATTATGGAAACTTCTCTGTGCTTCTAAAAGCGTATATCTATCTTCTTCTCATGGGAGGAAATGGTCTAAAGGAAACATCTGAGATTGCCGTATTGAATGCCAATTATATGAAGAAAAAACTGCTTGATTCTGGTAAATACTCAATGCCTTATAAGGATTTGAGAAAGCATGAATTTGTCATAAGTTGCGAATCACTGAAGCAAGAAAAAAATGTTAGAGCAATGGATATTGCCAAACGGCTCCTTGATCACGGTCTTCATCCGCCAACCGTTTATTTCCCTCTTATTGTAAAGGAGGCACTTATGATTGAGCCTACTGAGTCTGAATCAAAACAAGACCTGGACGCGTATGTAGATACACTTATCAAGATTGCAGAAGAGCCAGCTGAACTTGTTAAACAATCTCCCACCCATACTCCAGTCAAACGGCTAGACGAAGTAGAGGCGACAAAAAATCCCATTCTCACCTGGAATATGGTTTAGTCTTCTGTTTTTTCTAAAAGTGATAAAACTAGACCAAGTATTCCCGGAATTACAAAAACTATCGTGATGGCGTATATGCCAGTATCGTACCAGACACCGTAGGTCATGCCCCAATACAAATAAATACCAATGCCTGCGATAAGAAACAATAGTGAAAGTATCGTATAGATGTTTATGTTTTTGAGATTTAATTTCAGCATGTTTTCCACCCTTCTTTTTTTGTTAAGATGAAGTGGGAGCACTGGGATTTGAACCCAGATCGGCGGGTCTCTTCTTAGGTCATCGCTCCAGTTACTCATCACAACTCAGATGACCCTCTTGTAATCATTCCTAACTGGAGCCCACAATGATGCCGGGTTA